>NZ_ABCQ01000131.1 GCF_000170855.1 Moritella sp. PE36
TTGTCGGATTACAGTGCGAAGCGAGTGAAAAGTAAACGTTTAAACGGTTTGCTGTGATCTTTTAGCGTGTAGATATTTACAAGCCGGCCTCATATCACTATTATACGTTCCATTGCTGCGGAGGGGTGGCAGAGTGGCCGAATGCACTGGTCTTGAAAACCAGCAGGGGTTAATAGCTCCTCGAGAGTTCAAATCTCTCCTCCTCCGCCATCTATATAGAGAAGGGCGCTATCTGAAAAGGTAGCGCCTTTTTTGCATCTAAGCTTTAATCTTTCTTCATCACACCACTGTGTCTTTGCAATTTAGCGGCTCTTCTTCAGTGTAGTTGATAGTCACCGCTATTTTTCTGATAAACATATCGAATCTGATATTTTTTAAGCACTTGTTTTACGCTGTTGCTAGGAAGTCGAGCAGGTTGGTTTTATTTTGTGCGAAGTTTGAAGGTTTGGTCTTTTTGCTTTACAACTGGGCGCTGTATCTCTATTATACGCTCCATTGCTGCGGAGGGGTGGCAGGTGGCCCTACACTCTCCACCACTCTTTCCAGCACACTGGGGTCATAGCTGTTTCCTGATCTAGGTGACCATCCTAGCACAGGGGGATCGATCCTCTAGAGTCGACCTGCAGGCATGCAAGCTCTGCATTAATGAATCGGCCAACGCGCGGGGAGAGGCGGTTTGCGTATTGGGCGCTCTTCCGCTTCCTCGCTCACTGACTCGCTGCGCTCGGTCGTTCGGCTGCGGCGAGCGGTATCAGCTCACTCAAAGGCGGTAATACGGTTATCCACAGAATCAGGGGATAACGCAAGAAAGAACATTCGGGCAGCGTTGGGTCCTGGCCACGGGTGCGCATGATCGTGCTCCTGTCGTTGAGGACCCGGCTAGGCTGGCGGGGTTGCCTTACTGGTTAGCAGAATGAATCACCGATACGCGAGCGAACGTGAAGCGACTGCTGCTGCAAACGTCTGCGACCTGAGCACACATGAATGGTCTTCGGTTTCCGTGTTTCGTAAAGTCTGGAAACGCGGA
>NZ_ABCQ01000130.1 GCF_000170855.1 Moritella sp. PE36
ACCAACATAGTGATGAACACCATTCAACATCTGCAAGCAGTAGCAGTGATTCTTGCTGCGCACACACAGCATCAAATGAACTTATTGCTGATGATGAGGAACCCGAGTCCAGAAGTTTAACTGCCCGTTTATCCTGGTTAGTGACTGGCATGGATTGCCCAAGTTGTGCCCGTAAAGTAGAAAAAGCCGTTCAAGCCTTACCCCAAGTTAAGCAATGCCGTGTTGCATTCGCGACCGAAAAATTACTTGTTGATATCGACCACGACAATAGTAGTACTGCTGTTGATAGCATCAAAATGCAAGTCAATGATGCCGTCGTTAATGTCGGTTTCAAGTTACAACAAGTGGGTAAAAAGCCCATAAACACTGACGACGACGCTTCATTACAGCAAAACCTGCGCGAGCATTGGCATGCCATCACCTTAGTCAGTGCGATTGTTATTGCTGCTATTCTGACGCAATTTAACAGTGATGCCAGTCAGTGGTTATTTACCTTTGCGAGTGTGTTTGGCGTTATTCCTGTTATTAACCGCTCGATTAAATTAGCCCGTTCGGGTACCCCATTTGCCATCGAAACATTGATGTCAGTGGCGACTGTAATATTGTTTTTTTAGAGGTCGTCTCAAACGTTTTTTTGTTCATTGTAATAGTTACTTTTTTACCTATTAACCAACTAAGCATTTTTCATATTGCCTTTTATGTAATTGATTGAATTGTAGGTAATTAAAGATAGTAAAATCACTATCACACCAGATATCTCAATGTGGGTCAGTTTCAAATCATAAATAATTACATCTAACGAAAGAGCTACTATCGGATATACAAATGACATGATCGCTAAACTGGAAATATCTGATTTTTCATAAGCACCATAAAGAAATATGTACATAAATCCAGTATGTACTAGTCCTAAAATTATCAGGTTGTGGCCAGTCGGTATATTCGCAATGAAATTATCAACATCAACAAAATTTATGAATACGACGCATCCAATGCACAAGTGACACATGGCTATAAATGTGGGTTTTAATTTTGTGATTTTCTTTGTGTAAATTGTCGATATAGCATAAAGGGTTGCAGCTACTAGAGCGTTAATTACACCGGAAACTTTAACTTCGCTTTGTTGGATATCCCCACCTAAAACGACAA
>NZ_ABCQ01000129.1 GCF_000170855.1 Moritella sp. PE36
CTTCTGCACAAATCAATATCGCAGAAATCCGTAAGCCTGAACTAGATGCTAAATTAGTAGCTGAAGGTATCGCTTCTCCACCTGAACGTCGTGTTATGTTCCGTCGCGCTATGAAGCGTGCAGTACAAAATGCAATGCGCTTAGGTGCTAAGGGTATTAAAGTTCAAGTAAGCGGACGTTTAGGCGGAGCAGAAATCGCTCGTGCTGAATGGTATCGTGAAGGCCGTGTGCCTCTACATACTTTCCGTGCTGATATCGATTACTCGACTGCAGAAGCTCTTACAACTTACGGCATCATTGGTGTGAAAGTTTGGATCTTTAAAGGTGAAGTTCTAGGTAAGTTACCACTTACTCAAGAAGTTGAAGCACCTTCGAAGCCTAAACGTCGCAGTCGTGGCCCTAAAGCTGCTAAATAGGAGACTCTGATATGTTGCAACCAAAACGCATGAAGTTCCGCAAAATGCACAAAGGCCGTAACCGCGGTCTTGCAAAAGGCGGAAACGTAACTTTCGGCGAATTCGGTCTTAAAGCTACTGGTCGTGGTCGACTTACTGCTCGTCAAATCGAAGCAGCTCGTCGTGCTATGACTCGTCACGTTAAGCGTCAAGGTCAAATCTGGATCCGCGTGTTCCCAGACAAGCCTATTACACAAAAGCCGCTTGAAGTACGTCAAGGTAAAGGTAAAGGTAGCGTTGAGTATTGGGTTTGCCAAGTACAACCTGGCAAAATCCTTTATGAAATGGCTGGAGTTCCTGAAGAATTGGCTCGTGAAGCATTCAAACTTGCTGATGCGAAACTTCCAATTTCTACAACTTTCGTAACTAAGACGGTAATGTAATGAACGCTAGCGAACTTAAACAAAAAAATGTTGAAGAGCTAAACGCTGAGTTACTTAACCTACTACGTGAGCAATTTAACTTACGTATGCAGTTAAGTACTGGCCAACTAGCACAAACGCATTTAATCAAAAATGTACGTCGCGATATCGCGCGTGTTAAGACCATCCTGAACGAAAAGGCGGGTGTATAATATGAGCACTATTCGTACTGTACAGGGTCGTGTTGTTAGCAACAAAGGCGATAAAACTATCGTTGTTGCAGTAGAACGTAAAGTGAAACACCCGTTATACGGTAAGTTCATCAAGCGTACTACTAAACTACACGCACATGATGAGAATAACGAATGTCAACTAAATG
>NZ_ABCQ01000128.1 GCF_000170855.1 Moritella sp. PE36
GCTCGCCACGCTGTACAGAGCTATCAAACACAGTGCCGTCTAATAATGTACCGTGATAATGTACCGTCACTTTAGAACGACCCGTAGGGTGAGCAGTGCCGGTACCTTCTGTTAATACTGTTGATTGCAAACCAGAAGCCGTTTCTTCAACGCCTTCTTTTTCTAGATTCGCAGCTAAAAACAACTTACCAGCTTCAATATTTTCAGCCGCTTGTTTCTTATTACCACCCATGCGTTGCATAAGGAAAAAAATCAACGCACAACCGATGATCACTGAAATAATTTTTAACATGATTAATCCTTTATCTAACTCTTTATTAAGTAAATAAAATGCCAATGACTACTTAAATTAAAACTAAAAGTATGAGTCATTAGCACTTAAATCAATTCGAGCCTTTATTTACGACGCCAACTAGTCCCGTTAGCACCGTCTTCCAATACAATACCCAGTGCGTTCAACTTGTCACGCGCATCATCTGCCATGCCCCAGTCTTTACTTACACGCGCATCGTTACGTTGTTTAATTAACGCTTCAATCTCTGCGACTTCATCATCAGCGCCAGTATCACCTTGCAAGAAAGCTTCAGGATCTTGTGATAATAAACCTAATACTTCACCAAAGGTAATTAACTGCGCGGCTAGTTCGCCAGCGCGTTTTTCATCAGTTTCTTTGATACGGTTAATTTCTTTCGCTAACTCGAATAACACAGGGAACGCTTCAGGGGTATTGAAATCATCATCCATTGCCGCTTTGAACGTTTCAACATACGCTTCGCAATCTGGTACAACACCATCAATCTCGGCAACTGTCACGCCACGTAATGCAGTATATAAACGCTCTAAACTTGCACGCGCTTGTTTTAAGTTATCTTCTGAATAATTTAGCTGACTGCGGTAATGACCGGAAATTAAGAAATAACGCACAGACTCGCCATCGTATTTCTCTAATACATCACGGATAGTGAAAAAGTTATTTAATGATTTAGACATTTTCACTTTGTCGATCTGCACCATACCCGAATGCATCCAGGTATTCACGTACTCACCATTATGTGCGCAGCATGATTGTGCCACTTCATTCTCGTGGTGTGGGAACATCAAATCAGAACCACCACCATGAATATCAAACACTTCACCCAGTATTTTATTGTTCATTGCTGAACATTCAATATGCCAACCTGGGCGGCCTTCACCCCAAGGAGATACCCAGCGTGGTTCACCCGGCTTAG
>NZ_ABCQ01000127.1 GCF_000170855.1 Moritella sp. PE36
ATTCGGTTTCACTTCACGTAAGCAGCTAGTAACAGCTGAAGTACGTTTAAATGAAATCGCTAAAGTTGAAGGCGATGTTGTTGATTTAAACACACTTAAAGCAGCAGGTCTTGTTACAAAAAACATCCTGTTTGTTAAAGTTGTTTTATCTGGTGAAATCACTCGACCAGTTACTATTCGTGGCATTAAAGCTACGAAAGGTGCTGTTGAAGCGATTGTTGCTGCAGGCGGTCAAATCGAAGGATAGTACAAATGGCTAAAAAACCAGGATTGGAAACGAATAAATCTCAAGGTGGCTTATCAGAATTGAAAAGTCGTTTATGGTTCGTGTTAGGTGCAATTATTGTATTTCGCGCTGGCTCTTTTGTTCCGATCCCTGGTATTGATGCCTCTGTACTTGCTACGCTGTTTGACTCGCAAAAGGGTACCATCTTAGAAATGTTTAACATGTTCTCTGGTGGTGCGCTTGAGCGTGCCTCTATTTTTGCGTTGGGTATTATGCCGTATATTTCGGCCTCTATTATCATACAGTTATTAACTGTAGTTAATCCTACACTTGCCGAATTGAAAAAAGACGGTGATGCAGGACGACGTAAAATTAGCCAGTATACCCGTTACGGAACATTGTTCTTAGGTACTTTCCAAGCTATTGGTATTGCAAAAGGCTTACCTAACATGGTTGATGGACTTGTCCATAATCCAGGGTTGAGTTTTTACTTTACTGCTGTAGTAAGTTTAGTAACTGGTACTATGTTCTTAATGTGGTTAGGTGAACAAATTACCGAACGCGGAATTGGTAATGGTATCTCAATATTAATTTTTGCAGGTATTGTTGCTGGTATGCCGCCAGCTATCGGACAAACGGTCGAGCAGGTTATCGATGGTAACCTTCACGGTCTGTTATTGTTAGTGTTAGCTGGTGTTGTTTTTGCTGTTACATACTTTGTTGTATTTGTAGAGCGCGGTCAGCGTAGAATTGTGGTAAACTACGCAAAACGCCAACAAGGACGACGTGTTTTTGCAGCTCAAAGCACGCATTTACCGTTAAAGCTTAATATGGCCGGTGTTATTCCAGCTATTTTTGCTTCGAGTATAATTTTGTTTCCTGGAACGCTTGCACAATGGTTCGGTCAGAATGAAGGTTTATCTTTCCTTACTGACATTTCCTTGGCTCTACAGCCAGGACAACCTTTGTATGTAATGCTTTATGCAGCAGCAATTATCTTCTTCTGTTTCTTCTATACAGCG
>NZ_ABCQ01000126.1 GCF_000170855.1 Moritella sp. PE36
CTCCGTAGGAGTCTGGACCGTGTCTCAGTTCCAGTGTGGCTGATCATCCTCTCAGACCAGCTAGGGATCGTCGCCTTGGTGAGCTCTTACCTCACCAACAAGCTAATCCCACTTGGGCTCATCTAGTCGCGAGAGCTTTCAAGAAGAGGCCCCCTTTCACCCGTAGGTCGTATGCGGTATTAGCAGTCGTTTCCAACTGTTGTCCCCCTCGACTAGGCAGATTCCCAAGCATTACTCACCCGTCCGCCGCTCGACGCCAGAATAGCAAGCTATTCTTCGTTTCCGCTCGACTTGCATGTGTTAAGCCTACCGCCAGCGTTCAATCTGAGCCATGATCAAACTCTTCAATTAAAAGTTTTTGACTAATTGCCTAAGCAATTAAGTCGGCTCAATGAATTCTGTACTTCAACAATAAAACCGAAGTTCTATTGTTTATAAAACCAAACCTTTCGATTTAATTTAATGTTCACAATTACATTGATATAATATTTGGTCATTATATCTCTGCAAGTGCTCACACAGATTGCTTGAATAAATTGTTAAAGAGCATTGACCTTACGGTCTGATTGTGTGCTTTACGCACTACAATTTTAAAATAACACTCATAGAATGCTATTTGAGAATTGTTGGCGGAGTGGACGGGACTCGAACCCGCGACCCCCGGCGTGACAGGCCGGTATTCTAACCAACTGAACTACCACTCCGCACAATCTGTGCTAATGTTTCCATCAGTCTTAATTTATAGTCTTTCGACGTTGTTTGGCGCTTGGCGATGCCCTACTCTCACATGGGGAAACCCCACACTACCATCGGCGTTATTACGTTTCACTACTGAGTTCGGAATGGAGTCAGGTGGTACCGCAACACTATGGTCACCAAGCAAATCTGGTTTGCTTTCTATAAGAAAAATTAATTTCTATTGTAAATCTGAAAAGCTATAAATAAAGAAGTCTTTAAAACCTAAAGTGTTCTGTCTATTCTTAAGTCAAATTTCAATTAATCATACTTTAATTTGTATGGTTAAGCCTCACGGGTAATTAGTACAAGTTAGCTCAATGCCTCACAGCACTTACACACCTTGCCTATCAACGTTGTAGTCTCCAACGGCCCTTCAGGGAGCTTAAAGCTCCAGTGAGAACTCATCTCGAGGCCTGCTTCCCGCTTAGATGCTTTCAGCGGTTATCAGTTCCGAACTTAGCTACCGGGCAATGCCATTGGCATGACAACCCGAACACCAGTGGTTCGTCCACTCCGGTCCTCTCGTACTAGGAGCAGCTCCTCTCAATTCTCAAACGCCCACGGCAGATAG
>NZ_ABCQ01000125.1 GCF_000170855.1 Moritella sp. PE36
CCAAATAAATTAAACTTTGAAGTTAAAAATGAAGCCCCAGCTGGAATCGAAAATGATGGTAACTTATACCCACATCTCTATGGACCTTTACAAACAAGGGCTGTAAGTAGAGTTTATGAACTGACGATCGATTCGCAAGGTAATTTCCAAGAAGATGAACTCGAGGTGAAATTGTTCTAACAAGCAATTCAAAGCGGACGCCTAGTACGGTCGTATTTTTTGCAAAAGAGCCGCAAAAAACTGCGCCTGCACTCTGGGCCGTTTAATTAGGCGTTGTATCAAGGGAATAATGTGCAACTATGAAAGCTAAAATCGAGAAATGTAATGTTCCAAACAGTAGCCAAATATCGAAAAGTTTGAGTGGCGCTTACTATTCTGATGCTTATTGTTTTCCTACAAAATATAGGGAAAGAACATCACTTCAAATTTGGTTAGCGCATGTTTCAACTGTGCCTGCTTGGGTAAACTTTTTAATGGCCGCACGAAACAAATTAGTATCAGCTCTGGGTCTAAAAAACCTTGGACACCTAGGTGCAGTGGATGAAGGAAAGCCAATTAATAATTACCGAGTTGGTGATAGAGTAGGGATATTTACCATATTATCACTGAGCGATAATGAAATTGTTTTAGGTGATTCAGATAAACACTTGGATGTGAAAGTATCGGTTTTTAAAGAGATTAATGATAGTGAGTTTATTACAATATCTACGGTTGTCCATGTTCATAACGCGCTTGGAAAGGCATATATGCTGGTTGTA
The DNA here is from genome assembly GCF_000170855.1 of Moritella sp. PE36. Lineage (GTDB taxonomy): Bacteria > Pseudomonadota > Gammaproteobacteria > Enterobacterales > Moritellaceae > Moritella. Next base: position 759 of record NZ_ABCQ01000125.1, read on the forward strand.
GAGCCAATACATAAATTGATAGTTCCTTCAACAATAAAGCGAGCTGAGTTTAGTTAAATTAATGCATGACAAGTTGCTCAAGTTCGTCTGTAAACTGACTTGACCGTATTGGTGGTGCCCTCGCGTTATGTTTTGGGCATAGCTGGTTATTGCGGGGTTGGTAAAGTTTCAAAATTGTCACAAATATTCGCTACCAGTCTACAATATATATTTGTAGAAAGTATGGAGATTACATAATGCCTAAGTATAAACTTACTTATTTCGATATCGATGGTGGGCGTGCTGAACCACTCCGCATTGCTTTTCACACGGCGGGAATCAATTTTGAAGACAAGCGCATATCGTTTCCCGAGTTTGGCGAGATGCGTTCGGACACGCGCTTTAATTCAGTACCTGTACTTGACATCGATGGCGCTCAGATAACTCAATCTAACGCTATTAGCCGCTACGTGGGAAAGATGGGCGGCCTGTATCCTGCAGACGATCTGCAAGCGCTTTACTGTGATGAAGTATTGGATGCCCTCGAGGATATCAGCCCTATTACATCGTTCAAACTTTTGGGCTGCAGGGAGAGGA
>NZ_ABCQ01000124.1 GCF_000170855.1 Moritella sp. PE36
TAGAGGCGTGTTTAAGGCCATAATGAAACGGCTGTAAGACATACCATTTTGACGTGCAGCAGCGTTAATACGTGTGATCCATAATTGACGGAATTGACGTTTACGTTGACGACGGTCACGGTAAGCATATTGACCAGCTTTTGTAACTGCTTGGAAAGCAACACGGTAAACTCGTGAACGAGCTCCGTAATAACCTTTAGCTTGTTTTAAAACTTTCTTATGACGAGCACGTGCAACAACACCGCGTTTAACTCTAGGCATAACTATTTTCCTCTTTTATATCTAAAATTAAGCGTATGGAAGCATACGTTTAACGGATGCAACATCGCACTTTGCAACCATTTCCGTACCACGAAGGTGACGTTTACGTTTAGTGCTCTTCTTGGTCAAAATATGACGTAGGTGAGACTGTTTGCGTTTAAAACCATTAGCGGTTTTCTTAAAGCGCTTTGCAGCGCCTTTATTCGATTTCAACTTAGGCATTATAACTCCGCATTGTTGAATATTAATGAATAATAGTAAGGCGAATATGAATACTTACGTACTCATATTACTTGGAAGCACCTACTATTTCTTTTTAGGGGCTAACACCATTACAGCTTGGCGACCTTCCATTTTCGGGAAAGCTTCCACGACTGCAATTTCTTTTAAATCTTCTTTAATACGATTTAAAAGATCAAAGCCTAGGCTCTGGTGCGCCATTTCTCGACCTCGGAAACGCAGCGTAATTTTTGCTTTGTTACCTTCTTCGAGGAAGCGAGTCAGGTTGCGTAGTTTTACCTGATAATCGCCAATGTCAGTTCCAGGACGGAATTTTATTTCCTTAACCTGAACCCGAACTTGCTTTTTCTTCTGCTCTTTAACAGATTTACTTTTTTCGTATATAAATTTACCGTAATCCATGACACGGCAAACAGGAGGCTCGGCATTCGGGCTAATTTCTACAAGATCTAAATTTGCTTCTTCTGCTATAGCAAGAGCTTCTCTTATAGATACGATTCCAATCACTTCACCATCAGCACCGTTTAAGCGACATTCAGGTATACGAATTTCTTCGTTGATACGATGTTGTCTGGCCGTTTGTTGTTGACCTTTTTTTCCGCCTTTTATAACGAATCCTCCAAAGTTATTTTACCGCGACTGTTGACTTCTATTTGTAATTTACTAATGAAGTCATCTAACTTCATAGTACCTAAGTCAACACCCTTACGAGTACGTACTGCTATTTCTCCTGACTCGACTTCTTTATCGCCGATAACCAAAAGATACGGCACACGTTTCAAAGTATGTTCGCGGATTTAAAGCCTATCTTCTCATTTCTCAAGTCTAATTTTGCTCTAAT
>NZ_ABCQ01000123.1 GCF_000170855.1 Moritella sp. PE36
TTTACTTAGCGGCTGTTGCCGTGTCAGTGAGGACGCATTATAGAGATCTTGACTTGGTTGGCAAGTTTTATATGTCGTATTAATTCATAATGGTTGTTCTGTATGATAATCATGCACACGGAGTGTATTAAGTATCGGATAACAAAACCAAAGTAAAAAAAGGTGATTATTCATACAATAATCACCTTCTACAACTCGTATATACATCTTCTTATATAAACAATCTAAATGTATGGCTTGTTACAGCTCTGCTTCATCCGATTTTATTTGGCGTATATATAAGTACACAGTATGTTTTGAAATATTAAGTTTATCAGCAACCATATTGATCGCATCTTTAATATCAAAAATACCTTGCTGATGTAGTGATATAACGATGTGCTTATTTTTAGCATTATTCGCGATATCAGTACGATTGTTAATATCAGTAATTGTTTCTTCTACAGAGCGGTCAACCAACTCTTCGACTGTTGTCGCAAAGTTCTCAGAAGATAGTTCAGTCTCTCTTGCTTCAGGCGTAGGTAAAAGCTCCTGAACAAAATCAATAAACGATGCACCAATATTAATGTTAATACAAATTAAGCCAATTGTTCTTTCTGAACGGTTTTTGATTGCGATCGTCATAGAACGCATCATTTGGCCATCTTTCGTCTGCGTAAAATACGCTTTAGAACATTGCTTATTTTGTGCAGATATATCTTGTAGCATCTTAAGTGCTAAATCGGTAATAGGTGAACCTTCAACACGACCTGTATTAAAACCATTTTCAATCTTAATAACAGAACGATCTACACTTTCTAATGAGTGTAGGATCACTTCACATTGCTTACCAAATAAAGCAGCAATACCTTCGATAACACCATCATATGATCTTAAAAGACGATGATCTTCATCTGTAAACGTATATGAATTTGTCAATTCATTCTCAATACTATCTAGTTCAAGTAGCACAACTATCCCTCGTCTATAGTTAGGCCCATTTGGGTCGCCAAGTTAGCATAGCTAAACATTAAAAACCTTGAGCCCGATTCCATATATTATATTAAAATAAAATATCTATCCGATATTAATAACTACCTTAGCAAATAAAATGAGTTATTTCATTGCTTGCTTTATATAAACATCAAAGCGATTTTTCTTTGTTTCAATCGCCATGCTAGGTTCCGCATTTGCGATATATTCAGCATAATCAGGGCGTTTAACAACAACACGCTTCGTAGCAACACGCATTGCCGGTTCAAACAAACCATCTGCATCTAAATCTGCGCCAACTAATGATTGAAATACGCGCATTTCTTTTTTCACTAACGCTGATTTCTTCTTATGTGGGTACATAGGATCAAGATAAACCACATCAGGAGAAATGCCCAAACCTTCTAACTCGGATAAACTCGATGCAAATACCAATTTTAATCGTGTTGTGATCCAACTACCGATCTCTTCATCTTGCTCTGCTCGCTTTAAACCATCTTCAAGTAATGCCGCAACGATAGGTGAACGTTCCAACATCGTCACGTTACAGCCTAAGATGCTAATACAAATGCATCACGTCCTAAACCGGCGGTGCATCAAGTACTGACGGTGTCACGC
>NZ_ABCQ01000122.1 GCF_000170855.1 Moritella sp. PE36
TGATGCTGAAGTCAACGCCATGAGTCAGCACTATGCCGATGAAAATGCGAGCCGTTATTTTATTGCGACTATAAAGGGAAATATCGTTGGAGGCTGTGGTATCGCGGCGTTTAATGGCAGTAATGACGTCTGTGAATTACGTAAATTATTTCTTTTACCAGAAAGTCGCGGGCTCGGACTGGGTAAAAAACTGACAGAAGATTGCCTCAAATATGCTCAACATAAAGGCTATACAAAATGCTATTTGGATACATTAAAAAGCATGCAATCGGCCATTTCACTCTATGAAAAGCTCGGATTTAAACATCTCGATAAGTCATTAGCAGGCACTATTCACAATGGTTGTGACGTTTGGATGTTAAAAGCACTTTAAGACCGCAGGTTTGAGCACCTGCTGCTCTACGGTGAGCAGTACATTCATGGGCGAAATAATGATGCCATTCATCAGTCGAATTAACAAATCACCCCCTTATGATTTAAACTGATATGCATCATTGAGACAAGTGTCGTTATTCTGTTCTTGCGGATATTTATATCTTAGTTTGATTATCGATTAGAATGATAGGCCTGAGCCGTTTTTGCCCCTTTTTGTATAGGGTTAAAACTCACACATTATCCAGTAACAGCATTTTGACTGAATTTTTCTAATTCATAAATACTTGTTTGCGGTATTTTTTGGTCAATGCAATACCGAAGAGGAAGACCATACCATTCGTAAACTGATAGAATAGGCTCTTGGATTCAAACAGGTAGTAAAAGTTGAAAATTTTAGTTACAGGATCAGCTGGTCGAGTCGGACGTGCAATTTATATAAAATTGATGAAGACTCACAAAGTCGTAGGAATAGATAAAACTCCTTGCTCTACAGTAGACTATGTTGGAGACATTCGTGATATTGGTTTGTTAACTGAGGCTGTAGAGGATGTGGATGTCATTGTTCATACTGCTGCATTGCATGCGCCGCATGTAGGCTTGGTATCTGACCACGAATTCGAAGATATCAACATAAAAGCAACGGAGCAGCTAGCACTATTAGCAGTAAAAAAAGGGGTTAAACATTTTGTGTTTACGAGCACTACAGCCCTCTATGGTTTTTCTTCAACGCCTGATGGCGTTTCAGGATGGGTCAATGAAACGGTTACTCCTAGACCTAAAACGATTTACCACAAATCCAAGATACAAGCAGAACAGATTTTGGAAAATATCTCAAACTTGTTTAATTTACCTGTCACTGTACTTCAAATGTCTCGCTGCTTTCCTGAACCTGCAAATTTAATGGCTCTCTATCGTCTTACGCGTGGCATTGATGCTCGAGATGTAGCGAATGCTCATGCTTGTGCCATCGAAAAACGTCTTTCGGGGTTCAGACGTTATATTATTTCTGGAAAAACACCATTTAATAAGACATGTTGTGAGCAGCTTTATCTAAACGCTGATGATGTCGTAAAAGAGTATGCCGCGAAGCTTGCAAAAGACTTCGCAGATCGAACTTGGCATTTACCTAAAAGTCTCGACCGAGTTTATGACTCTAGTTTGGCGCAATTAGAATTAGGGTGGCAGCCGAAATATGGTTATGAGAGTGTATTAGATATGCTGGATAATGATTTCG
>NZ_ABCQ01000121.1 GCF_000170855.1 Moritella sp. PE36
AACGAGAGAGGATGCTCACGATACGGGTTACTGATGATGAACATGCCCGGTTACTGGAACGTTGTGAGGGTAAACAACTGGCGGTATGGATGCGGCGGGACCAGAGAAAAATCACTCAGGGTCAATGCCAGCGCTTCGTTAATACAGATGTAGGTGTTCCACAGGGTAGCCAGCAGCATCCTGCGATGCAGATCCGGAACATAATGGTGCAGGGCGCTGACTTCCGCGTTTCCAGACTTTACGAAACACGGAAACCGAAGACCATTCATGTTGTTGCTCAGGTCGCAGACGTTTTGCAGCAGCAGTCGCTTCACGTTCGCTCGCGTATCGGTGATTCATTCTGCTAACCAGTAAGGCAACCCCGCCAGCCTAGCCGGGTCCTCAACGACAGGAGCACGATCATGCGCACCCGTGGCCAGGACCCAACGCTGCCCGAATGTTCTTTCCTGCGTTATCCCCTGATTCTGTGGATAACCGTATTACCGCCTTTGAGTGAGCTGATACCGCTCGCCGCAGCCGAACGACCGAGCGCAGCGAGTCAGTGAGCGAGGAAGCGGAAGAGCGCCCAATACGCAAACCGCCTCTCCCCGCGCGTTGGCCGATTCATTAATGCAGAGCTTGCATGCCTGCAGGTCGACTCTAGAGGATCGATCCCCCTGTGCTAGGATGGTCACCTAGATCAGGAAACAGCTATGACCCCAGTGTGCTGGAAAGGCGTTTTCTTCAATAGAAGCGTCAACAACTACTTCTTCTTTCTCTTCTTCAGCAACCACTAAGTTGAGTCATTAACTCATAACGGCGATTAGCAGGATTAGATACCGATGCATCATGCACATCTTTAAGCTCAAGCGTTTCACCACATTCACTTTCGATAGCCATACTATCAAGCCAATCTAATTGCTTTTTCTTGCCTTTCCAGCACACTGGACTGGCCGTCGTTTTACAAGGTCTAGTCCGACCTAGACTCAGGGGTACCGAGCTCGAATTCTGGCGTAATAGCGAAGAGGCCCGCACCGATCGCCCTTCCCAACAGTTGCGCAGCCTGAATGGCGAATGGCGCCTGATGCGGTATTTTCTCCTTACGCATCTGTGCGGTATTTCACACCGCATATGGTGCACTCTCAGTACAATCTGCTCTGATGCCGCATAGTTAAGCCAGCCCCGACACCCGCCAACACCCGCTGACGCGCCCTGACGGGCTTGTCTGCTCCCGGCATCCGCTTACAGACAAGCTGTGACCGTCTCCGGGAGCTGCATGTGTCAGAGGTTTTCACCGTCATCACCGAAACGCGCGAGACGAAAGGGCCTCGTGATACGCCTATTTTTATAGGTTAATGTCATGATAATAATGGTTTCTTAGACGTCAGGTGGCACTTTTCGGGGAAATGTGCGCGGAACCCCTATTTGTTTATTTTTCTAAATACATTCAAATATGTATCCGCTCATGAGACAATAACCCTGATAAATGCTTCAATAATATTGAAAAAGGAAGAGTATGAGTATTCAACATTTCCGTGTCGCCCTTATTCCCTTTTTTGCGGCATTTTGCCTTCCTGTTTTTGCTCACCCAGAAACGCTGGTGAAAGTAAAAGATGCTGAAGATCAGTTGGGTGCACGAGTGGGTTACATCGAACTGGATCTCACAGCGGTAAGATCCTTGAGAGTTTCGCCCGAAGACGTT
>NZ_ABCQ01000120.1 GCF_000170855.1 Moritella sp. PE36
GCGTCAATACGGGATAATACCGCGCCACATAGCAGAACTTTAAAAGTGCTCATCATTGGAAAACGTTCTTCGGGGCGAAAACTCTCAAGGATCTTACCGCTGTTGAGATCCAGTTCGATGTAACCCACTCGTGCACCCAACTGATCTTCAGCATCTTTTACTTTCACCAGCGTTTCTGGGTGAGCAAAAACAGGAAGGCAAAATGCCGCAAAAAAGGGAATAAGGGCGACACGGAAATGTTGAATACTCATACTCTTCCTTTTTCAATATTATTGAAGCATTTATCAGGGTTATTGTCTCATGAGCGGATACATATTTGAATGTATTTAGAAAAATAAACAAATAGGGGTTCCGCGCACATTTCCCCGAAAAGTGCCACCTGACGTCTAAGAAACCATTATTATCATGACATTAACCTATAAAAATAGGCGTATCACGAGGCCCTTTCGTCTCGCGCGTTTCGGTGATGACGGTGAAAACCTCTGACACATGCAGCTCCCGGAGACGGTCACAGCTTGTCTGTAAGCGGATGCCGGGAGCAGACAAGCCCGTCAGGGCGCGTCAGCGGGTGTTGGCGGGTGTCGGGGCTGGCTTAACTATGCGGCATCAGAGCAGATTGTACTGAGAGTGCACCATATGCGGTGTGAAATACCGCACAGATGCGTAAGGAGAAAATACCGCATCAGGCGCCATTCGCCATTCAGGCTGCGCAACTGTTGGGAAGGGCGATCGGTGCGGGCCTCTTCGCTATTACGCCAGAATTCGAGCTCGGTACCCCTGAGTCTAGGTCGGACTAGACCTTGTAAAACGACGGCCAGTCCAGTGTGCTGGAAAGTTAATTGGATTAGCTTGCGTCGGCGTCTGCCCGATTGAGAATTGTTGCATATTTATTTAAAACCTCCTTGAACCTATAGTTACTATAGGTTCAAGGAGGTTTCTTTCCAGCACTGGGGTCATAGCTGTTTCCTGATCTAGGTGACCATCCTAGCACAGGGGGATCGATCCTCTAGAGTCGACCTGCAGGCATGCAAGCTCTGCATTAATGAATCGGCCAACGCGCGGGGAGAGGCGGTTTGCGTATTGGGCGCTCTTCCGCTTCCTCGCTCACTGACTCGCTGCGCTCGGTCGTTCGGCTGCGGCGAGCGGTATCAGCTCACTCAAAGGCGGTAATACGGTTATCCACAGAATCAGGGGATAACGCAGGAAAGAACATTCGGGCAGCGTTGGGTCCTGGCCACGGGTGCGCATGATCGTGCTCCTGTCGTTGAGGACCCGGCTAGGCTGGCGGGGTTGCCTTACTGGTTAGCAGAATGAATCACCGATACGCGAGCGAACGTGAAGCGACTGCTGCTGCAAAACGTCTGCGACCTGAGCAACAACATGAATGGTCTTCGGTTTCCGTGTTTCGTAAAGTCTGGAAACGCGGAAGTCAGCGCCCTGCACCATTATGTTCCGGATCTGCATCGCAGGATGCTGCTGGCTACCCTGTGGAACACCTACATCTGTATTAACGAAGCGCTGGCATTGACCCTGAGTGATTTTTCTCTGGTCCCGCCGCATCCATACCGCCAGTTGTTTACCCTCACAACGTTCCAGTAACCGGGCATGTTCATCATCAGTAACCCGTATCGTGAGCATCCTCTCTCGTTTCATCGGTATCATTACCCCCATGAACAGAAATCCCCCTTACACGGAGGCATCAGTGACCAAACAGGAAAAAA
>NZ_ABCQ01000119.1 GCF_000170855.1 Moritella sp. PE36
TTTTGTTGATGCATTGATTTGCTGCACCATTAAAATAACCTGGTCATCGTCACGTGGTACAGAAAAATCGGGAGCCGTCCCGATCAAACCGTCCTTGATAGTTTGAAACCAAGCGTTAACAGATTCGGATGTACTACTGACTTTCAGGGTTGAGTACTTATCTATATCATCTTTCATTAACGCGGACATTTGGCGAAAAGAAAGAAAGTTTGATATTGCAAGCGTCGTGATAAGCAGTAACATAATTACTGTAATTATCCGGCCTTTAAAACTTGATAAGAAATTCACGTGGGTACATCCTTATTATAATTAGAATCGCGAAAATACTCGCATTACACAGCGATAAAACTATCGCAATTACATTGTTATTAGCTTATCGGCAGGGAATGTTGATATCGCATTATTAATGATTGATGAGTGATCTGCGTCACGTAAATACAATGAATATATTCATTAAGTATTACTGTTATTGGGCTGGATAGGTGTAGTCTTGTTCGATTTAGAGTGGATATACTTATGCGGTTTTAGCGGGGGGATTGAATTAATACGTTGCTCAAAAGTTGAATGAGGAACAACGCATATTTGAAGTTATCTCATTATTTATCTTAGTTTGAACTGGCTAACAATGGACATTAATTGTTCATTACTGCGGGCTAAATCACGTGTGCTATCCATAGTTTTATCGCCATTCTCGGTAAGTTTATTAACCATACTTTGAATTGCGGTCATGTTACGGTTTATTTCTTCGGTAACTGAGCTTTGTTCTTCTGCGGCTGTCGCGATCTGGATACCGAGATCATTAATTTGCATGACTGAATTGGTCATAGAATCAAGGCTATCATTGACACTGGCAGTCGTATCTGCAGTTTGTTGACAACTCAACTTGGTTGCGTCCATTGCTTTAACGACAGTATCAGCACCGGAGCGTAAACGGGTTAACATTTCATTAATTTCAGAGGTGCTTTGTTGCGTTCTTGCTGCTAATGTACGTACTTCATCGGCAACCACCGCGAATCCACGTCCTTGTTCTCCAGCACGAGCGGCTTCAATCGCAGCGTTCAACGCCAGTAAGTTTGTTTGATCGGCAATCTCACCAATGACACTTAATACTGAACTGATCTTGTTGGTGTCTTCATTCATTGTTTGAATGTTTAATGCCATTGCTTCTACTTCATTTACTAAGTCAGCCACACCGTGTACGGCACCTTCAACCACCGTTTTTGATTTATGTGCTTCATCGGCACTTCGTTGTGTGAATGTGGCTGATTGTGCGGCACTTTGGGCTACACTATCGGCGGTTGAACTCATTTCAGTTACCGCGACAACGACTTGGTCTGTTTCGCTTGCATGGTCGATTAATACCGTATTATTGTGCTCAGTTTGCGTTCTTAATTGTTCAATGCCCGCTGAAATATGCTCGGTCGATCGAGATATGTCTAACATCATCTCTTGTAAATTAAGTGTGAATTTGTTCACTGCTGCTGCGATTTGACCTAAATCATCATTGCTGTGAACATCGATACGACGGGTTAAATCAGCATTGCCTTGTGCTAGATCTACAATTGTTTCTTTTAGCGTGAGGATAGGGCGATATAAACGGTTTAACGAAAATAAGCTAATAATAGACGCTAGAATAACGAGGATTAGTCCAGTGATAAGTGCGCTGTCTAAGCCTTCTTCATTTCGAAAAGTGAGATGACTTGTCTACTGTGATAGCCACTTT
>NZ_ABCQ01000118.1 GCF_000170855.1 Moritella sp. PE36
GTGGTCGTGAAGCGATTCACAGATGTCTGCCTGTTCATCCGCGTCCAGCTCGTTGAGTTTCTCCAGAAGCGTTAATGTCTGGCTTCTGATAAAGCGGGCCATGTTAAGGGCGGTTTTTTCCTGTTTGGTCACTGATGCCTCCGTGTAAGGGGGATTTCTGTTCATGGGGGTAATGATACCGATGAAACGAGAGAGGATGCTCACGATACGGGTTACTGATGATGAACATGCCCGGTTACTGGAACGTTGTGAGGGTAAACAACTGGCGGTATGGATGCGGCGGGACCAGAGAAAAATCACTCAGGGTCAATGCCAGCGCTTCGTTAATACAGATGTAGGTGTTCCACAGGGTAGCCAGCAGCATCCTGCGATGCAGATCCGGAACATAATGGTGCAGGGCGCTGACTTCCGCGTTTCCAGACTTTACGAAACACGGAAACCGAAGACCATTCATGTTGTTGCTCAGGTCGCAGACGTTTTGCAGCAGCAGTCGCTTCACGTTCGCTCGCGTATCGGTGATTCATTCTGCTAACCAGTAAGGCAACCCCGCCAGCCTAGCCGGGTCCTCAACGACAGGAGCACGATCATGCGCACCCGTGGCCAGGACCCAACGCTGCCCGAATGTTCTTTCCTGCGTTATCCCCTGATTCTGTGGATAACCGTATTACCGCCTTTGAGTGAGCTGATACCGCTCGCCGCAGCCGAACGACCGAGCGCAGCGAGTCAGTGAGCGAGGAAGCGGAAGAGCGCCCAATACGCAAACCGCCTCTCCCCGCGCGTTGGCCGATTCATTAATGCAGAGCTTGCATGCCTGCAGGTCGACTCTAGAGGATCGATCCCCCTGTGCTAGGATGGTCACCTAGATCAGGAAACAGCTATGACCCCAGTGTGCTGGAAAGTCATTAACAATCGGCGGCGTAACAGAGCCAGTGTCGGCAATCGTTGACGATCTAGCGGTTGTATCTGAGCGTCAACCAACTGAACAAGAACTCACTGCTTTCCAGCACACTGGACTGGCCGTCGTTTTACAAGGTCTAGTCCGACCTAGACTCAGGGGTACCGAGCTCGAATTCTGGCGTAATAGCGAAGAGGCCCGCACCGATCGCCCTTCCCAACAGTTGCGCAGCCTGAATGGCGAATGGCGCCTGATGCGGTATTTTCTCCTTACGCATCTGTGCGGTATTTCACACCGCATATGGTGCACTCTCAGTACAATCTGCTCTGATGCCGCATAGTTAAGCCAGCCCCGACACCCGCCAACACCCGCTGACGCGCCCTGACGGGCTTGTCTGCTCCCGGCATCCGCTTACAGACAAGCTGTGACCGTCTCCGGGAGCTGCATGTGTCAGAGGTTTTCACCGTCATCACCGAAACGCGCGAGACGAAAGGGCCTCGTGATACGCCTATTTTTATAGGTTAATGTCATGATAATAATGGTTTCTTAGACGTCAGGTGGCACTTTTCGGGGAAATGTGCGCGGAACCCCTATTTGTTTATTTTTCTAAATACATTCAAATATGTATCCGCTCATGAGACAATAACCCTGATAAATGCTTCAATAATATTGAAAAAGGAAGAGTATGAGTATTCAACATTTCCGTGTCGCCCTTATTCCCTTTTTTGCGGCATTTTGCCTTCCTGTTTTTGCTCACCCAGAAACGCTGGTGAAAGTAAAAGATGCTGAAGATCAGTTGGGTGCACGAGTGGGTTACATCGAACTGGATCTCAACAGCGGTAAGATCCTTGAGAGTTTTCGCCCCGAAGAACGTTTTCCAATGATGAGCACTTTTAAAGTTCTGCTATGT
>NZ_ABCQ01000117.1 GCF_000170855.1 Moritella sp. PE36
TATAAGAGATGAAACTCGCAATTGTCAGTGATGTTATCAATAATAAAATAACGACGGAGATGATTCGGCCTTTAAAACTCGTCAAAAAGTCCACAAATAAAATCCTTTGAAGTGATTGTTTATTGTATTTTAATGATAAAAAATACAAATTAGCTGAATGTAAATATTCACTGGTATGTAAAATCTAGCGGATAATATAGGCGTGAGGACTTGTTGTATATAACTAAATTTTAAAGTTTAGGGGTTTTTTTGATAGGTTGCAGTTTAAAGGCTCTTTTTTATGAAATAATCGTCATAAAATTGAATCTGTTAGCAACGAGTGAAAATAAATATTGCTGGGATTAATTTAGTGGGAAGATTGGCTAAGATGTAGGCCTTTAAAGCGATAAAGACCTACATTAAATCAATTTATTTTAGTTTGAACTGTCCAACAATCGTGACTAATTGTTCATTAGAACTTGCAAGCGTATGCGTACTGTCCATGGTTTTTTTGCCATTTTCAGTTAACTGAGAGACCATGTTTTGAATCATTGTCATGTTACGGTTTATCTCTTCTGTTACTGAGCTTTGCTCTTCAGCAGCCGTCGCAATCTGAATACCCAGGTCATTAATCTGCATCACTGAATTTGTCATAGAATCAAGACTGACATTGACACTTGCCGTTGTATCAGCTGTTTGCTGACAGCTCAATTTCGTTGCGTCCATTGCTTTTACAACGGTATCAGCGCCATTGCGTAAGCGGGTTAGCATCTCGTTAATCTCTGAAGTGCTTTGCTGAGTTCTTGCTGCTAGCGTTCGAACTTCATCGGCAACAACCGCAAAGCCTCGCCCTTGTTCACCAGCACGTGCCGCTTCAATCGCTGCATTTAGTGCAAGTAGGTTAGTTTGATCTGCAATCTCACCGATTACACTTAATACCTTGCTAATTTTATTGGTATCTTCATTCATCGTTTGAATGTTTAACGCCATTGCTTCAACTTCATTAACTAAGTCTGCAACGCCGTTAACTGCACCTTGAACCACAATTTTAGATTGGTGCGCCTCATCGCTAGACTTCTGCGTGAAGGTCGCACTTTGTGCTGCGCTTTGAGCAACACTGTCTGCCGTCGAGCTCATTTCAGTTACAGCAACAACAACCTGATCGGTCTCACTTGCATGATCAATTAATACGGTATTATTGTGCTCTGTTTGAGTGCGTAATTGTTCAATCCCGGTAGAAATATGGGTTGTTGATTGGGATATTTCTAACATGATTGACTGTAGGTTGCTAATAAAGGTATTTACGCCTTCGGCTATTTGGCCTAAATCATCTTTACTTGTTACTTCCAATCGCTGAGTTAAATCGCCGTTGCCTTGCGCGAGATCTTGAATTGTTGATTTTAATGCAATGATTGGCTGGTAAAGTTTATTAAGGCAAATATATATTAATATCGACACGATAAGAATTAAAATAACAGCTGTGATCAATGAATCATTAAAGCTGTCTGTAATGACGGCGTGGTGCGCGTCTTTATCCAGTGTTACCACTATATGCCAGCTTAATTGGCTATCAAGCTTAACAGATTCAAAATAGCTGATCTTTTCTTTTCCATCGACTGAAAGAGCGAGTTTACCTTTTTCTTCCGCTAACATTTGTTGCTGTAACTGTGTAAATGCAGCGTTATCGGCAAGTTTTGATTTCCCAGGGTTGTCGATGGTATCTGTAGACGCAATTATCGTACCTACTTCATCAAACAAACTTGTGGTTGCATGAGAAAATGCAGAAGCCTTAACGATATCTTCAAGCACGTTCAATTCGATATCTGCAAGTAATAC
>NZ_ABCQ01000116.1 GCF_000170855.1 Moritella sp. PE36
GTGGGTAACACTGCTAAATTTGGCCTTAAAACGGGTTACAACTTTGATAATGGTTTGTACCTATCAGGCCGCTACCGTTATGAAATGGCAACTGATACATTAAAGCTCACTGAGTTTGATAATAACAATAAACCAACTGGCAATCGCATTAAGGTTGAATTTGATAAAAATGTGCACCGCACCGATGTAACGTTTGGTTATTCAATGGAAATGGTTGATATTTCTACAAACTGGGTCCACAAAGAATTAAAAAACAAGGGGTCGTTAATATTAGACATTCAAAAGAAAAGTTCACGTATTGATTATTACGAGTTCAAAGCAACTGTTAATGCCTTTGGCGATATCAAACCGTATGTCCAATATACTCTAGACCAAACTGAAGTTGTTTTTGGTAATCAAAAACTGAAAGCTGATAACCTATTTAAAGTTGGCGTTAACTATACCTTCTAATATTAAATTAGTGGTAACGCCTTTGTAAACAATTCGGTATGGCGACTTTGTTAGCGCTTAAATTAATTTTGGAGGTTAAATATGAATAACCCTTTTGCAGATCATGGATTATTTAGCTGGTCTGAATTAATGACTACAGATTTTGATAGTTCATTTTCTTTTTATGAACAACTATTTGGCTGGAAACTAAGAGAAGTCCCAGGGCGAGGTGATTCTCGCTATGCTCTTATTATTAATGAAAGCTCATCAGAACCTTTTGCAGGTATTTTATCTATGCCAAAGGCCTTTGAGGGGCGTGGTATTCCAAGCCACTGGCAAACTTATGTCACTGTTGATAGTGTAGAAAAAACTATTGTTAAAGCTCAAAATCTGGGCGCTCAAATAATACTGGAGCCAATGCAGATCGAACGAGTTGGTACAGTAGCTGCGATAAAAGATCCACAAGGTGCAGTTATATCTATTGTAAAGTACAGTCGCTAATCTAGCTTTAATAAACTGATAACATAGCGTTTGTACGCAGTCATCAAAACGGTCTTAGAATTTAATCATAAAACGATTCAAGGCCGTTTTTCAATGTATCTACAGTTTCACTGAACTACATAGGTAATTATCAGAATTAACCTTTTTCAGCTTCTTCAAATTCGAACCATTCTGGATTGAATTTACGAATAATACCATTCATAGCATCATTAACAATTGCAATATTCTCATCTGGAACATGATCTAAACACTCAGCCAAGGCGTTATTAACGATAGGGGCCAGCTCGTCTAAGTTTTTTTGCCATGTAAAGTTAAAAACAGGCGTTTGGCATTGCGGTTTTTAGGATCTGCGGCGGACGCGATATATTCACTTTGCTGGGCATGGCGGATTAAACTGGTAATTGTGCCTTTGCTTCGCAGCATGCGTTCTGCCAAAACAGAAGGTCGCTGACCATCTTCATAATCCAGCTCCATTAAAAGTAGTAATTGTTCAACGTTTATTTTTTTGTGTTTTTTCTGTATTTCAGCTTGGATGTGGTTTTGTAACAGTCGCATTGCGACCCAACAACGACCTGTTGTCGTATTGTATGGTTTAGTAACATTATCGGGAGCAGTATCAGTCATTTTATGTTTATCCAAAGGTTCGCATATTGGGATGCAGAAATAATACATATAGATAATAGCCTTATCGTTCTGATATAGCAATTAGGTTCCATATCAAAGCAAGTTGTTATACAGGTAGGTTGTAAACCTGTTTCGATACAGCTGATATGGTTGGGTGTTAATTGATTTAGTTTAACTGTATACCTAGCTTCAAGGTCAATTGTTACCTTTGTAATACGAAGCCAATTCTTACAATGGTTTGACATTAAATCTTCCGTGATTTAGAATTGGTATTACACTATGGTTTACCACGTAATGAGAGATAGCTTGATGTTTAAAATGAAATTGAAAAGTATGTTTAATGTGAAACCTAAGATGGTTTTATCACTATCGTTGCTTACGCTAAGCAGTGTAAGTCTGTTCGGTTGTAGCAGTACTGACTACATAAACCAAGAAGAGGTTCTCAAATAAAACGGCTGCGTGGTTATTATTCAGTACCTCAAGAAATCGTTGCTGATATCGCGATGCTACTCAATTGACGAGACAGTCTCAAATTT
>NZ_ABCQ01000115.1 GCF_000170855.1 Moritella sp. PE36
CTATTGGTTGTGATTTTAATGTTAAAGAACAGATACAGTATAATAAAGAACAAGGTGTGATTGAAAATGCACCAAAACGTGTATTGGTAGTTGGCTCATCAAGTGGTTACGGGCTTTCGTCTCGTATTACCGCTGCATTCGGCGGTGGCGCTTCAACTATTGGTGTATTTTTCGAAAAACCGGCAACAGAGAGAAAGACTGGTACAGCAGGTTGGTATAACAGTGCTGCATTTGAAAAATATGCAGCAGAAGAAGGCCTATATGCAAAGAGCATTAATGGCGATGCATTCTCTGACCAAGCAAAGCAAACTGCAATTAACCTAATTAAAGAAGATCTAGGTCAAATTGACCTTGTTGTTTATTCATTAGCATCTCCAGTACGTAAGTTACCAAGCACAGGTGAAGTTGTTCGTTCTTGCCTGAAACCAATTGGTGAGACGTATACAGCGAAAGCGGTTGATACCAATAAAAATAAAATATTTGAAGCAAGCGTTGAACCTGCAACAGAGCAAGAGATCCTAGATACCATTACTGTAATGGGTGGTGAAGATTGGGAATTATGGATGTCTGCACTTGAAGAGGCTGGCGTATTAGCTGACGGATGTAAAACCGTTGCTTATAGTTATATCGGTACCGAAATAACATGGCCTATCTATTGGGACGGCGCATTAGGCAAGGCGAAGCAAGATCTTGATCGTGCCGCGCATGCGATTGATGCAAATCTTAAAGCAAAAGGTGGCAGTGCAAACGTAGCGGTACTTAAGAGTGTTGTGACACAAGCAAGTGCTGCAATTCCGGTTATGCCACTTTATATTGCAATGGCATTCCGTGTAATGAAAGAACATGGTTTACATGAAGGCTGTTTAGAGCAAATTTCACGTCTATTCCGTGGTTCACTTTACCCGGAAGGTGTAAGCAGTGCGAAATTTGATGACGAAAATCGTCTACGCATGGATGACTGGGAACTTCGTGATGACATTCAAGCGACTTGCGTGAAGTTATGGGACGAAGTGACCGATGATAACTTATTTGAAACGACTGATTATCAGTATTATAAAGATGAATTCTTAGCATTATTTGGCTTTGGTATCGAAGGCGTTGATTATGATGCCGACGCTAATCCAATTGTTGATTTTACACCGATTACACTTGATTAGTTTAGCGCTAAAGTAAACGCCAGTATTAATCGATAAAATAGCGAAAAATTGAACTGTAATTGTATAAACCGCGCGTGTTATTAGATTTTCCATCTAATTCAATACGCGCGGTTTTTTATATTTGCTTCATTGTTTAACTTCACGTATACCTATAGCCTTATCTTCTGCATTCACAAATATGAGGAGCGGGCATGGCCTCTCTGAACAATAAAAAACTTGAAAATATCTTAACCGAATTTATGCAACCTCACCGTGTACGTGACTTTACGGTCAACGGTATGCAGGTCCAGGGTAAAGACACGGTGACAAAAGTGATCACGGGTGTAACTGCTTCTCAAGCTTTAATAGATGCTGCTGTAGCGCAACAAGCGGATGCAATTTTGGTTCACCATGGTTACTTCTGGAAAAATGAATCACAAGCCATCACGGGTATCAAATACAACCGCATTAAAACGCTGATTAAAAATGATATCAACTTATATGCTTACCATTTACCGTTAGATATACATCCTGAATTGGGTAACAATGTTGAATTAGCTAAGTTATTAGGTATTACGGTACGTCGTGGTTTAGAACCATGGGATAAAGCCAGTGTTGCTTTAGTGGGGAAATTCGAAGAAGCGATCTCAACTGAAGAACTTACACAACGTATCGAAACTCAACTTAACCGTGCACCGTTGGTTGTTGATGCGGGTAAACCAATTAAATCGGTGGCTTGGTGTACCGGTGGTGGTCAAAGTTATATTGAATTAGCAATTGAACAGGGAATTGATGCATTCATCAGTGGTGAAGCATCGGAACAAACAATTCATTTAGCCCGTGAAGCCGGTATGAGTTTTTTTGCAGCGGGTCATCATGCAACAGAACGCTATGGTATTAAAGCGTTAGGGGAATGGTTAGCACAAGAGAAAGGGCTGGATGTGACCTTTATTGATATAGACAACCCAGTTTAGTCAGCAGACCTATTTATAAAACTCAGTA
>NZ_ABCQ01000114.1 GCF_000170855.1 Moritella sp. PE36
TCACAGCTTGTCTGTAAGCGGATGCCGGGAGCAGACAAGCCCGTCAGGGCGCGTCAGCGGGTGTTGGCGGGTGTCGGGGCTGGCTTAACTATGCGGCATCAGAGCAGATTGTACTGAGAGTGCACCATATGCGGTGTGAAATACCGCACAGATGCGTAAGGAGAAAATACCGCATCAGGCGCCATTCGCCATTCAGGCTGCGCAACTGTTGGGAAGGGCGATCGGTGCGGGCCTCTTCGCTATTACGCCAGAATTCGAGCTCGGTACCCCTGAGTCTAGGTCGGACTAGACCTTGTAAAACGACGGCCAGTCCAGTGTGCTGGAAAGGTATCCGCGATTTCCGTGGCCTGAACCCTAAATCGTTCGATGGTCGTGGTAACTATAGTATGGGTGTTCGCGAGCAAATCATCTTCCCAGAAATCGATTACGATAAAATCGATAAAATTCGTGGTATGGATATAACTATCACTACTACTGCGAAATCTGATGAAGAAGGTCACGCTCTGCTGGCTGCCTTTAATTTCCCATTCCGTAAGTAAGGTAGGGTCATGGCTAAGCAATCAATGAAAGCGCGCGACGTAAAACGCGCGAAGCTAGTAAAAAAATACGCTGAGAAACGTGCTGAAATTAAAGCAATCATCTCTGGTGTAAATACTTCAGACGAAGATCGTTGGGATGCAGTTCTTAAATTGCAATCGTTACCTCGTGATTCTAGTGCATGTCGTCAGCGTAACCGCTGTAACATCACTGGCCGCCCTCATGGCTACCTACGTAAATTCGGCTTAAGCCGTATTAAACTACGTGAGCACATGATGCGTGGTGAAGTTCCAGGTCTTAAAAAGGCTAGTTGGTAAATCACTAATTTCGGGAGTATACGAAAATGAGCATGCAAGATCCTATTGCGGATATGCTAACACGCATCCGTAACGGTCAGTCAGCCTCTAAGGTTGCAGTTAAAATGCCTTGTTCTAAGCAAAAAGTTGCACTAGCAGCTGTGCTTAAAGAAGAAGGTTACATTAATAGTTACGCTGTTTCAGGTGAAGTGAAAGCTGAACTTGAAGTGACTTTGAAGTATTTCGAAGGCAAAAACGTAATTGAAAAAATTGAGCGCGTTAGTCGCCCAGGTCTACGCATCTACAAAGGAAGTAATGATCTTCCTAAAGTGATGGGTGGCTTAGGTGTTGCTATCGTTTCTACTTCTAAAGGCATGATGTCTGACCGTGCAGCTCGCAAAGCTGGCATCGGTGGCGAGATCATCTGCTACGTTTCTTAAGGGGTTTATATATGTCTCGTGTTGCTAAAGCACCTGTAGCCATCCCTGCAGGCGTAGAGATCTCTCTAAATGGTCAGGAAATCACTGTTAAAGGCGCTAAAGGCACTTTAATTTCTGTTATTAACTCATCTGTTGTTCTTGCAATAGCTGATGAAAAAGTATCTTTTGGTCCTGTTGAAGGCGTAAAAGATGCTTGGGCTCAAGCTGGTACAGCTCGTGCAAACGTTAATAACATGGTTAAAGGTGTAGCTGAAGGTTTTACTAAAACTCTTCAACTAAATGGTGTTGGTTACCGTGCAAATGTTAAAGGTTCTGTTGTGAATCTAACATTAGGTTTCTCACATCCTGTAGCTTATAACCTTCCAGAAGGTATAACTGCAGTTTGCCCAAGCCAAACTGAAATTGTTATTACTGGCGCTGACAAACAAAATGTTGGTCAAGTTGCAGCAGATATCAGAGCTTTCCGTCCGCCTGAACCTTATAAAGGTAAAGGTGTTCGTTATTCTGATGAAGTTGTGCGTCGTAAAGAAGCCAAGAAAAAGTAGGGTAATACTATGGATAAGAAATCTGCACGTCTTCGTCGCGCAACTCGCGCACGTAAGAAAATGCAAGAATTGGGTGCTACACGTTTAGTGATTAACCGCACTCCAAACCATACTTATGCACAGGTTATTACACCGAATGCGGAAGTATTGGTTTCTGCTACAACGACAGAAAAAGCAGTTCGTGAAATGATCAGCTATGGCGGTAACGTTGAAGCAGCTAAAGTAATCGGTAAATTGGTTGCTGAGCGAGCTATCGAAAAAGGCGTTACTAAAATTGCTTTCGATCGTTCAGGTTTCCAATATCACGGTCGTGTTGCAGCATTAGCTGATGCCGCTCGTGAAGCTGGCCTTCAGTTCTAGTCAGGAGTAGGAAATGTCTAAAGTTGAAAAC
>NZ_ABCQ01000113.1 GCF_000170855.1 Moritella sp. PE36
AACCTAAAAAAAACACATATTATGGGGAAAACAATTCAATTATATAACTTATTTGTCCACAACACCGTTTTTACACTTAAAGTTATACACAGGTGAAGTAATACTAAGGAGATGTATACACAATACGGACATTTTTGTGTATAAAATAATAAATCCCAAAATAAGTTAATAGTAGGTGTCGTGAAAGCAATATAAATACATAAAAATATACAAAATTAAACACTGTTGATGTATATAGCAGGCATAAAAAAAGCCTCACACGAGGCTTCTTTATCATCAGTATATATCGTCAACTATTCGGTTTAAGCTGATTAGTTTACGCCTGACTCATCTTCAAGTTGTTTGCGTAATTCCGCTTCCAATTCTTGTTGTAATTCGTCTTGAAGTTGATAATACGATAAATCGTTTTCATTATAGTCCATCATAATCACCTTAATAGTACTTAACAGTACATCGTTAAAATATGTCGATAATCGATAACCCGTTTATCACACTCCTCCGAACAACCCTTTGCTCAGCTCATGTATTAATCCTAACACAGCATTTTTCAGTCCGCAATATTTGTTGATCTCGGTGAAAACATTGATCCTCGTCAATAAATCCATTCTGTAATTATTTATCAACATTTTGATTATCAGCTCTTCATATGAAAGCAAACTAACTAAATAACAAAGGGAGCACTACCTCAACTTACAACAACTTGACTAAAACTGAACAATAATAAACAAAATAGAACAACTTAGTATAAGTTATAACTAAAAGTGATATAGGTAGTTTTGAGGCCAAAAACAGCAAACGAGTAAATATCTAAGGAAAGATGAACACAACAAGGTAGCTTATAAGGAGAGGGGATTTATATGGTGTTAACACTAACTAGAGTAAAAATGACTAGAATAACGCATCATTTCATCTTGATTGATGAAAAAAATTAAACTAGTATCAAAAATTAATCCTGATAATCACGGCATAACAACAGTGATTATCAGCTAATGTCGATTATTCCGCTTTAGGCGAGTAAGTAAAGATTAATACCTTAAGACCTTTACCGTCTTCTGCTTCTTTGAATACGGCTGGCGGCGCAAGTTGCTCTTGGAATACACAATCAGGGCAATGCTCGGCAACATTATCAAATAAGAACTGTTCACCGAGCTCTGGTGCATTCAAACATAACATCACTTTACCGCCCGGCTTCACTAGCTGTGGGATCCGTTTAATGATCTTGCTGTAGTCGCGTTTAATATCAACACTGCCTTTTTGGAATGACGGTGGATCCGAGATCAACAGGTCATAAGGACCGTGCTTACGTAAACGGCCATATGATTTAAAGATATCAATACTTTCAAATTTAACACGCTTAAGATCCTGGCTATTACTGTGATGATTATCACGGCCTACGGTTAATGATGTGCGGCTAAGATCAACATTCAACACTTTGTCTGCGCCACCCGCTAAAGCAGCAACAGAAAAGGCACAAGTGTAGGAGAATAAGTTTAATACATTCGCATTCTCTGCGTGGTCTTTTACCCACTGACGGCCATTGGCCATATCTAGGAACAGACCCGTGTTTTGCGCACGACCAAATTCAAGATTAAAGATCATGCCATTTTCAGTGATCTCGGTACGGTGACATTCTTCGCCAAGGAACAGTGCTGTTGGCGCACGTTCGCGACAACGGAATTGCACCAGTACGGTTTTACATTGCTCACCAAATTGTGCTTGAAGCGCTTCTGCTAACAATAATAAGTAATCGTTTTCTTCTTCTTTGTATAGCGTAATAAGAGCAACTGGTGGCAACCAGTCGATGTTCATGTGCTCGAAACCAGCATACGTATGGCCACGACCATGGAACAAGCGACAAGCATCTTCTGCAACAGCAGAAAAATCAATAAATTCAAGCGGAAATTTCACATCAACCTCGGACATAGCGACAGTCACAATCTTATTCACCTTAATTAATCTTACAAAACAAAAAGGGATGCACACTGTACATCCCTTTATTCAATTCACCGCATTATACTCGATTAGCACTAAATTGCGATCAAGCCTCTTGGTTATTTTTTACGTCAACATCACTGTTCTTTTTCACGTCAACATCGCTACTCTTCTTCACGTCGACATCACTACTCTTCTTCACGTCGACATCACTACTGATCAGTATCGACATCCAGTTCTGATCATTAATGGTTTCTAAGCCAATTTTAACAATCATGGTTAGCGGTACAGCGAGTAACATACCGAC
>NZ_ABCQ01000112.1 GCF_000170855.1 Moritella sp. PE36
AACCGCTATAAAGATCAGTTATCACAAGTAACGGGTCGTGGGGTGTCGGTTATCGGAGTGATATGCAACTATGCTGTGCAACTTTGGCATGGTTAGAAGAAGAGTTAGTGCTAGCCGGGTATGAATATAGTAGCGCTAATGGTCCAAATAAGGTCGATAAATCGGAGAGCGTCATAAATTGTGTTGTTGATCATTTTCAGCATTTAAATGTATCGACTCATAAAGTGCTCACGAAACAGTATGAAATTATTAATACTAATAGTATCCGCCTCAGAAAATATGAATTAAGTCGTAAGCTTGTGGCGTGTTTTATAGAGGAGACTAGAACACCGGTGCTAGGTTGTATATCAACTTGGGTTATGGATAACCTGCAGCCTAATATTCGAGCCGATAGTTTATTCAAAAAATGGCTACATGGTTATCACATTCGTGAGACGCCCCTCATTCTACACCAATTATTTTCTGAATATGACTGGCAAACCGTCAGCGATATATATCTACATAAAGTATTACAGTTAAACAGTATGAAAAAAAGGAAAGGGCGCTGTGTAAGTTAATAATAAGGATATTATGGAAATGAAAATTTTGCATGTGATAGAAAGTGGTGGTTTTTATGGTGCTGAAAGAGTATTAATTGAATTGATGATAGGAATAAAGGAACTCGGTCATGAAACTGCTTTGCTTAGTTTTGGCTATAAGGGACAAGAAGAAAAAGAGTTTGAAATTATTTGTCGTCAACATGGTATCGCTGTAAATTCTATTCGAGTGAATAAAGTGGAATCTTTTTGTATTATTCGTTACATAAAAGATTTTGTAGATAAACATAATTTTGATGTTGTGCATTCTCACGGTTATAAATTCAACATACTGTTTGGCTTAATGTCGAAAAAAAATAGTTTTAAATGTTTTTGTTCAACAGTACATGGTTATGTCTCTGCACCTAAATTTAGTAAAATGGCATTGTATCAATATCTAGATAAGTACTCGTTAAAGCGATTAAATAGAATTTTTCTTGTTAGTCAGCACATGACCAATATACCAAGTCTCCAAGGATTAGAAGCCAGTCAATACAGAGTTATTGAGAATGGTATCGGTGGTTACATGCCAACTTGTGAAATTGAAGAGCGCTTAGTCACTTTTCTTCATGATAAAACGACACGATTAATGGCCGTTGGCCGTCTTGCTGTTGAAAAAAATTTTGATACGCTTATCGATGCATTACCTAAGTTGATTGAACGTGATCTGAATACTGCACTTGTTATATTTGGTGCGGGAAGTGAAGAATATCGATTACGTGAAAAAGTTAGGTTATTGGGCTTAAATGAACATGTTCTATTGTTTGGTTTTGTAGAGTCACTATCGAGTTATTTTAACCTATTTGATGTTTTTGTAATGCCTTCTATTACAGAGGGTACTCCTATCGCCCTACTTGAGGCGATGCAAGCAAAAATTCCTTGTGTTGTTACTAACGTGGGAGGTATGCCTCATATGCTCGCGCATGGCGATGGAGGCTGGATCGTGCCGCCTAAAGATCCATTAGCATTACAAATTGCAATTTCAAAAAGTCTTGTCCAAAATCAAAGCCAGATTAAAACTACCTTTGCTTATGAGCGTGTCATGCATGAATTCAATTATCTTCATATGAGTCGACGATATATAAGTGAATACAAAAGTGTGCTTACGGCAATGTCCCTCGCAACGTAATTGATCTTACCTGCACTGAAATGGTTATCATTATGGGGTTCCTCATAATCTTCGAATTCTTCATACCCAATTGTTAATGGTTATATTGTCGAAGGACATGTTCCTGTCATTGATATCTAGCCCAACATAAACGAGTGCAAGGCATTGCAACACCTGGAATGCAGTACGTATTTAATGAAATTAACACCAGGTAGATTGTTTGTTGTACATAAAGCTGTGTTTTGACACGTATCCTTTTTGTTTTGTACGTTTTCATCATCAATGATAGAAAGTACTTGCTTGGAACGACTAAATCTCTATAATTCGACCTCACTGACACGGCAATAGCCGCTAAGTAAAGGTGTTTAAGCGTTTCGAAAGTAACTTTTTAAATCTCCTGAAATAAAGTGTAAATATATGCTTTACTTCGAATCTGGTTTGCGTATAATACGCAGCCTGACTACGACGAAAGACGTCAAGGTCAATGTTCTTTAACAATTTATTCAAGCAATCTGTGTGAGCACTTGCAGAGATATAATGACCAAATATTATATCAATGTAATTGTGAACATTAAATTAAATCGAAAGATTTGGTTTTATAAACAATGGAACTTCGGTTTTATTGTTGAAGTACAGAATTCATTGAGCCGACTT
>NZ_ABCQ01000111.1 GCF_000170855.1 Moritella sp. PE36
CCAAGATGGAGTAAGTCGGATGAAATTAATTTATACTCACGAGAATGGTTTTATTGTAAATAATGTTAAAAATATTATTGAAGCAAATGGTATTGAAACGGTACTTAAAAATGAGTTTTCATCTGGCGCAGTAGGCGAAGTGTCCGCATTTGATGCTTGGATGGAACTTTGGGTATTCAATGATAAAGACCTTGAACGTGCACTCGACATTATTTCGACGATGCAAAGTAAAGCGGATGAACCTGAGTGGTATTGTAACCAATGTGCAGAAGAACACGACGCCTCATTTGATGTTTGCTGGAATTGTCAAAGCGAGCATTAATCATAATAGATGAACCGATTACCTATTAGTTAAGGAAGAACTATGTTGAAAGTGTATGGAGATATACAGTCATGAACCATTCATTACAACGACTTAACTAATTATAACTACTTGCTAAAAAGTACTGCTAGGTACTAATGCTAATAGGTTAAAAGTTAGATCCTTTATTCTATACCGATACATGTTTTCTTGTGAGTGCTGTCACTTTTCCACAGATATAATTATCAGATCTACAGTCTTTAAATTTTCAATGATGGTTCATTCGTTTTCAATGCCAGTTAAACTTGAAGTATTACATCGTGATTAGATGTTACTTTAATGCTTAAAACCTATTTATGTCTGATTAATTTGTGAAAACAAGGTTGTTCCACTTGCTTCAAGCGAGCATATTTTAGTGATACATTACTTTAACTTTCAGATTTATCTTATGAATCAGGAAAGACAGTCAAGCTAAGGATGGCTTGAGATTGAATGAGAGTACATTTTACTCTCTCACATTTGCCAAGGATTGGGTCACAAATGGAAACTAAAAAACAGAAAATATCAGCAGACTACATCACATTAGATCGCATTTCTATCCAGCAAGTAAAGGAAATGCACAACCTCTTTATTCAGTACTATCACAATGCGGACTTTTCAACATTCATTGATGACTTGTCTGAAAAAGACGGTTTGATTTTGATCCGCGAGAGTAAATCAAAGCGTATAGTTGGTTTTAGTACCTTAAAAACATTGCGCTTTACACTTAAAGGCAAAGAGGTCAAAGGTATCTTTAGTGGTGATACTATTTTAGAGCGCAAATATTGGGGAACTCATAAACCGATGATTTGTTTTGTTAAGCTGCTATTGAAAGAAAAACTAAGAGAACCACTCACACCATTATTCTGGCTACTGATTTCTAAAGGTTATAAAACTTATTTATTATTAGCGAATAATTTCCCTAAACATTATCCTCACCATCAAGGCAAATTTGATGAGCTATCATCTGTTGTCGATCAATACTGTCAACATCTGTATCCAAGTTACTTTGACCAGCAACAACAAATTCTCGACTTTGGTGGCAATTACCAAAAGCTACGTGGTGAAGTTGCCGAAATCACCACTGAATTGAAGCGAAATGTGCCTAAAATCGAATTCTTTGAAGAGCGTAATCCACAGTGGCGTGAGGGTAAAGAGCTACCATGCATTGGTGAGATTAACGCGTCAATGTTCACGTTTTTTGCACGTAAATCATTACGTAAAGTATTACAAAAGAACAATATCAATTGGGATCTAGGACTTATAAACTTAACTCGCCGTTTAGTGAAGTAGGGAGATATTATGGCGTTAATAAATGGCATCACTCGTAAGGTAGCACATAAATTTACCCATAAAGTCGCACAGAACCTGAGCTCGCGTGGATACAAACAGTTTTGTAAGGCTTTAGCGCAACCACAAGCTGTGCAACGTGAAAAATTGAGTTCGTTACTTAAAGTGATTGCACCCAGTGTATCGGGTAAAAAATATAATTTATCGAGTTCGCTATTTTATGAAGAGTTTATTCGTAAAGTCCCGATCACTGAATACAGTGATTGGGCTGAACAAATTGACAAAGCGAGGGCTGGTAGTAGTAAAGAGTTGAGTATCGAAGCGAATGAGCGATTTCAACCAACGAGCGGCTCAACGTCTAAAATAAAATGGATCCCTTATACACAGTCATTTTTGAATGAACTCGATGCCGCTATTTCGCCCTGGATGATGGATATGTATATGCATCATCCAGGGATGTTAAAAGGGACGCATTATTGGTCCTTGTCCTGGATGCCGACAGAATTAAGACGTACCATCTCTGGCGCAGTTAATGATGACTTGAAATTACTGCCTTGGTGGAAAAGACTATTCATGGGACTGACGAGTTCAGTGCCTGAAGGTGTGTCCTTAGCTGATACATCGGAAGATTCTCAGTTTGCCACCTTGTGCTATTTGCTCGCGGATAAGTCATTAAGCTTCCTGTCGGTGTGGAGTCCCACTTTTGCACTGACATTATTTGATAATATTATTAAACATAAATTAGAGCTGGTGTCGGTACTTGCCACTGGTAAGTGGGGCGAACGGGCACCGGCATTACCTGGCTTGAAATGCCCCAGATCACAG
>NZ_ABCQ01000110.1 GCF_000170855.1 Moritella sp. PE36
GTCAAGTATCTATTCCAATCTGATGCTTGACGTCATTGCGATTTATTTCCCTTCATTATTCAAATACACTGATGGTCGTTTCAATAATGGCGCGAGCATTGACTCCAGTCCATTCAACTTCACCTCATACATAAGTGCAAGTTGTTGCCCTAGTTTAGAATCTGGAAAGCCATTACTGTGAAACCAAACTAAATAAGGTTCAGGTAACTCAAGTAATAACCGTCCTCGGTATTTACCAAATGGCATTATGGTATTAATTGCTTCAATCAATGCTTGCTGTGACATATTAAATCCAATATTAATTAATAACTTAGTTAAAACTGATATACCTTTCGATAAGGTAAGCTAACCATTAGATGATTACGTAGCTATTTGTAATTTTTGTTAAACAAACCGGCTGGCATTTTCGCTATTTGAAAATTAATCATATATTCAAATGCAGTCAGTAGAGGCTGATATTTCTCTTTATCTTTGTCTAAGGTTGAAAGCAATAAAAAACCAGCTTCAACAGTCGATAAACCGCCTTCAATAGACGTTTGTCTTATTGTATATTGGCTTTCTTGTTCTGCATTTAATCGCACAGCTGGCAGTTTTTGTAAATTTATTGATGATTGATACATTTTAAACGCTTTACGCCACGTACCATCAAGTAAAATAAATGTACGTTTAATATCCGTGTCTCGATGACTACTTTCATTAATTGCTAAATACTCCGCAGCAATACTTTCTTCGCTCGGATAAAGCAAAAAACATTGTCTTGTCAGATCATTTAATATCTCATTTAGCTGGGCATTATCAGTAAAATCCTCACCAATTATAATTTGACATTGTGGTAATGAAAGGTTGAGAATACGAGCAGTGCCGATCGCATTTTTAACTTCGCCTGGGTGTTGTAATATGATTAATTCAATATCAGAATCGATCTCTGTTATGTGCTGACATATACACGCGGCTAATGCTTTATCACATACAGTACACTTTTTTCTTTTGCTCACAACAAACCTAAATATTATGGATTAATAAGATATGCTAATTCAACATCGGTGGTTAAACTGGTTTATTCTCGGGCTATTATGCCTAATTATATATGCGATTTCAGCCGAAAATATAACCGTGCTAGATTATAACAGGGAATCAATTATTAATGGTGAATACTGGCGCTTGATCAGTGGTAATTTTAACCATACGAATATCTATCACCTGCTCTTAAACTTAGGGGCTTTAGCTGTTATAGGCGGCTTACATTACCGTTATTATAATAGTGCCGCTTACACAAGCTTGATTTTACTCTTATCAATCGGCGTCGGAGTGGGCATTCTGTGGTTATCCCCAAATACGCATTTATACGTTGGCTTATCCGGTATTTTACATGGCGTTATAATTGTTGGTGCCGTCATTGACGTGACGAAGAAATATTATTCAGGCTATGTTTTGATTATTGGCACTGTGATCAAAGTAATCAATGAGCAACTATTTAATAGTCCAGTAGAAATAAGTCAATTAATTGAAGCTAAAGTGCTCACAGAGGCGCACCTATATGGCCTTGTGACGGGATTAATCATTGCCCCACTCTATGTTTATCTAAACAAAAAAAAGAGCGCCTGAGCGCTCTTATCGATACCAACTAAAATCTAAGCAGCGGTTAACTTGCTAAACTGTCGTTGATTTCAGTTAATACTTGCATTGGTGACTCAGCTTGTGTGATTGGACGACCAATCACTAAGTAGTCAGCACCCGCAGCTACCGCTTCAACCGGCGTCATTATACGGCGTTGATCACCCGCAGCACTGCCTGCAGGACGAATACCTGGCGTAATTAACTGGAATGACTTACCTAATGCTTCTTTAAGCATTGCTGCTTCTTGTGAAGAACAAACAACACCGTCTAAACCACTTTTTTGTGTTAACGTCGCTAAACGAATAACTTGTTCAGCAGGGGTAATATTAACGCCCATTTGTGCTAAATCTTCTTGCTCCATACTGGTTAGCACAGTCACTGCGATCAAGATTGGTGCTTTATCACCATAAGGTACTAATGCCGCTTTAGCCGCTTCCATCATACGCTGGCCACCACAGGCATGTACATTCACCATCCATACGCCAAGCTCTGCAGCTGCGGCGACGGCTTTCGCCACCGTGTTAGGAATATCATGGAACTTAAGATCTAAGAACACATCAAAGTCACGCGCAACTAATTTACGCACAAATTCAGGCCCAAATAATGTGAACATTTCCTTGCCTACTTTCAGACGACATTGGCTAGGATTAATCTTATCAACAAAATTCAATGCACTTGCTTCATCAGCATAATCAAGTGCGACAACTACTTTACTATCTTGCAACATATCTCTTCCTAGGTCCCGTTACTCATTATCGTATTCTTATTATTACGTATAGCGATTAGGGTTGGCTTATTAAGTAAAGTTACTCGCCATCTAATCCACGAATTGGTTTAACACTTCCCCAGCGCTTACACGATGGACAATGCCAGTAAATACTTTTAGT
>NZ_ABCQ01000109.1 GCF_000170855.1 Moritella sp. PE36
ATTTTTGGAGTATTTCGGTGACAAAATCAATATCTTGAATCAACACATGCTCAAGCCAAACAATCGCTTTTTTATGTTCACCTTGCTCAATATGCAAATCGGCAAGCATGATACTTGCTCTCACGCAGTGCTTGTCATACTGTAGGGCTTTCTTAAGACTCGTTAAACGTTTCTTTGGTTCATCAAGCATTGTTGGGGATGCCGCTAACGAACAATAAAAATGTGCAATTTTACGTTCAATTTTTGCATCACCCATTTTCTTCAGCTTATTGCCGATCGTAATCGCTTGTTCCCACTCTTTGGTTTGTTCATAAATAATGATGAGTTGCGTTAACGCGACTTGACGATGCTCAGGTTCATCAATCAATTTCAAAAATAATTCTTCTGCGCGATCCACTAGGCCCGCAGCAAGATAATCTCGTGCTAGTTGTAATAAAGCAAGATTACGCTGTTCATGCGTCAATGAAGGTCGAGCAATGAGATTCTGATGGATCTTAATTGCACGTTGTACTTCGCCACGTTGACGAAACAGATTTCCGAGCGCTAAATGCGTATCAATCGTTTCACTATCAACATCAAGTAAATCGATAAATAAATCGACCGCTTTATCAGGTTGGTCTGATAATAAAAAGTTAAGCCCGGTTACATACTCTCTAGAGATCGTATGCTGCTTATCTTGTTGTAAATAGCGACCATTTCTTCTACCCATATACCAGCCATATGCAGCGGCAACAGGAAGTAAAAGAAATAAAAGTTCGAACATACGGTAAATTAACCTTTAATTTCAGCAGCACGTAATCGCTCAAGCTCTACAACTTGACGCTTTGATTTACGTTTAAATTTCGAAAGAGATAATCTTAATTTCATCATGAATAAGCTCATGCACACACCAGCAACCACTAAACCTGACACAAATGCACCAATAAGCAGAGACGATAACTTAAATGAATCTAGGGCAATTAGATAATTAAAATCCACTAACTGATCGTTACTCGCAGCAAATGCAGCTGCCAGCGCCAGTGTACAAGCGATAATAATAAAAAAGATAAATGATTTCATCGACGTCCTCTGTGAGATAAATTGGTAATACAAGGGATTATCGCCAATAAATGGGTCAAGTGCTAGTAATATATGGTGTAATCCAAAACTACTATTCCCTGCTAGTATATAAACAACACAACACCTATACCCAAGCTACTTCAAGATGCACAATCAGCAAAGCGAAAGGAAAGGATATTCAAGGCATGAAGTCGAAGATTTAGTTATTCTAAATTAAGACTTCATAACGCCGAAGATTCATTCTTTCGGCTTGCCCTACGGGAGGCGAGCAGAAATAGCAGCACAGCGTTACAATATTTGAAAATGGAATAACCATTCTCTACATATTGCGCCTTGTTCTGTTATCCCTGCTAGTCTCTGATATAGCATCTTGAAGTAACTTGGGTATGGGTATCATGACGCAAAAAAAAGTAAAAAAAAACGACATACCTAAGTATGTCGTTTTTACAAGTATCAACGGCTATAAAGAAGCGTTAACACGATCTCGAAGTTCCTTACCTGGTTTGAAATGAGGAACATA
Source organism: Moritella sp. PE36 (assembly GCF_000170855.1). Taxonomy (GTDB): domain Bacteria; phylum Pseudomonadota; class Gammaproteobacteria; order Enterobacterales; family Moritellaceae; genus Moritella. The sequence goes on from NZ_ABCQ01000109.1 coordinate 1,580, forward strand.
TTTGCCCTCTAATTCAACCTTTTCACCTGACTTAGGATTACGCCCAATTCGAGGTTCACGGTAATGTAGAGAAAAACTTCCAAAACCTCGAATTTCAATTCGATCACCAGTAGCTAAAGTATCTACCATCTGATCAAGTATAGCTTTCACAGATAATTCAACATCTTTAGTCGCCAGCTGCGAATTTGCAGTGCAAAGACGTTCGATTAGTTCTGATTTTGTCATATAATCTCCATTAAGAATATTCTCGACATCGTACTAATGAGGGATGAATAAACATCCCTCAGGCTAATTATTTGCCTTTAGCAGCTTTAAATGCTTCTTCCATAGCAGAAAGACCAGACTCTTGCGGTTGGCTGTTTACACTAGCCATTGCTTCTTTCTCGTCAGCTTCATCTTTAGCTTTGATTGAAAGACTAATTACGCGGTTTTTACGATCAACACCAACATATTTAGCTTCAAGTTTTTCGCCTACAGATAATACTAAGCTTGCATCTTCGATACGGTCGCGAGAGATATCGCCAACACGGATGTAACCTTCAACACCTTTAGCAAGTTCAATTGTCGCGCCTTTAGCGTCAACAGAAGAAACTGTACCATTAACAATAGCATTCTTCTTGTTATTCGCTAGGTATTCGTTGAACGGGTCTTCATCAATTTGCTTGATACCTAAAGAAATACGTTCACGCTCTGGGTCTACTTGTAGAACTACAGCTGTGATTTCGTCTCCTTTTTTGTATTCGCGAACTGCTTCTTCACCAGTTGAATCCCAAGAGATGTCAGATAGGTGAACTAGACCGTCGATGCCGCCGTCAAGACCGATGAAGATACCGAAATCTGTGATAGATTTGATCTTACCAGTAACTTGCTCGCCTTTCATGCGTGAAGTTGAGAAGTTTTCCCAAGGATTAGCAATACATTGCTTAAGACCTAGAGAGATA
>NZ_ABCQ01000108.1 GCF_000170855.1 Moritella sp. PE36
TACAGAAAAAATCAACACCAGCACAACCTGATGCGCTGCTAACGACACGGATATCTTTAGATAAAAAACCTGAGAATCTGGTCGCCTTATATATTTATTCTCGGGAAAACCACGGTATCTGTCTTGACCTCGATAATAACGGCTTACATATTTTTTTAGATATGATGCTAAAAGTAGCAATCAAGGGGGAATGGGGACTAAAACAAGTAAGGTCTATTGAGAATAAATTAATCGAGTAGGCTCGGACAAGATGGTGATAGCCATCGCTACCACCCTGTTAAAATATCGAAATATCTTATTCTTGCTCTTCGCCAGAAATACTACGGCGGATAAGTTGCTCACGTAAGTTTGGCGGGATACCAACAATTGTTAGCGTATCCGTTTGTGCATCATAGCTAATACGTTCAGCCATCAATTTCTGGTCAAAGCTAATACTGAGGCCACCGCCCTGTCCGACATATTTGGTCAGTTTACGAACCGCACCACGATCGGCTGGGAAGCTATCTTCAAGTTCATAAGCTTCAGAAGCATATTGATAGAAATCACGTGATGATACATCCGCTAAATGATCGGATAGATCTTTGATTTCAATTTCATTACCTTCTTTAATTTGCTCGTTGCAGTACTGCGCTACTTGCTCACGTGCTTGTATTGATTCTTCGGCGTCAAGTTCTGCAACGTGGCAGAACTCATCCACAGCGCGCATTAAACCCGCATTTTGTAGTTTTGCGTCCATACCTTCGGTACAGCCAAGAAAATCCAAGAAGAAATCAGACACTTTACGTCCAGCACGGCCTTTAATAAATGATAAATAACGTTTCGAATCGCTATTTTGTCGCCACTCCGTCAAATCAATTTTAGCGGCAAGTTGCACTTTAGACAGTTCAAGATAATGCGTATTACTGAGATCGAGTTGTTCAGTAACCATTACACTGTCTTTATTTTCCAATAACGCAACGATAAGGTAATCCGATGCCATCCAATTATAATGCACAAAAGACAGAATACCTTGTGTCCCGAAGTCATATTTTAGTAGCTCAGCCACCAACAAATTTGATGCTGCACTTGAAAAATCAACGAAATTACTTTCTTCATCGATGAATTTACGCAGTTCAACTTCAAAAGGTAGACGACTATTGTCTTCTTCAGTACATTTAAAATAACCAAAACCTTTTGCTGGTTTGGCGTTATAAATACGATGTAATTCACTTGCAAGCTCTTCAACCGGTTCTGAATTAACCAGTTCTTCACTGCGTGGGTAACATTTCAGCTCGCCTTCTGTATTAAAGGCCAATGAATGTAGAATAATGTTATTTAATTTTAGCTGCATATATTTAAAGTATTAGAGTTAATGAATTCTGTGAGGTATTATAATCATCTTTGCCCATTCATACATTAAAAGATTAAATTATGCCTATAGTTTCTAAATACCAAAGTGATAAAGTTGAAAAAGTTATTGATGAAGTTATTGATGTACTAGAAAAACACGATGCACCCTTAGACCTTGGCTTAATGGTTCTTGGTAATGCAGCTGCGAACATCATCAACGCATCTTTATCACCAAAACAGCGCCAAGCGGTTGCTGAAAAATTTGCTAAAGCACTAGTTGCTTCTGTAAAGTCTAAAGATACATCACATTAATTAAAATGATAGGCAAGGATGCCTTGTCATTTATTTTTACCCATTACACACTATAAGCACTATGAGACTGCAGTTTAACTTATGCTAGAAACAGGACATCATTATCGCGATCAAGTCTCCAAGATTATTAGTTGGGGTCATTGGTTTAGCTTAGCCAACATCTTACTGGCTATCTTACTTGCATCACGTTACCTTTTCATCGCCGAATGGCCTGAAACTATGCTTGGTCAAGTCTATTCTCTTATTAGCCTGCTTGGTCATTTCAGTTTTATTATTTTTATACTGTATCTGGTGGTGATCTTCCCGATCAGCTTCCTGATACCTTTCCCACGCACATTACGCTTTCTAACGGTCATATTTGCCACCGTGGGACTATCTCTGTTAATTATTGATACCGAGATTTTTAAACTTTATAATTTACACATTAACCCCATTATCTTTGAGATACTGCTGGGCGAAAGTGAACAAACGCTAAATTCAGATTGGCAATCTCTCTTTGTTTTCGTGCCTTTCTTATTCTTACTTGAGTTACTTATTTCAAGCTTTCTATGGCATAGATTAAGACCGTTAAGCCGCTTTAAACTTGGCCCTATTATTGCTATCTTCTTTTTCTGCTGTTTCTTAACTGGACACCTACTGCATATGTGGGCTGATGCCGCAGTTTACCGACCTATTACGGCACAAAAAGCAAACTTCCCACTCGCTTACCCGATGACAGCAAGAACCTTCCTGGCTAAATACGGTTGGTTAGACAAAGAAGCGTTTAATAAACGTATCAGTGATACCAGAAAACAATCTGATTCACGCCTTGATTACCCTAAGAATCCACTGCTGATTAATAACGACAATCAAAAACTGAATGTGTTATTAATCAACATCAGCGCACTTAGAGCA
>NZ_ABCQ01000107.1 GCF_000170855.1 Moritella sp. PE36
TCGTTTTCAACTGGTCACCCGCATATTAAGATTTCCGCGTTCGTATTTCCGCACCACCAGCCAAGGAGAATTGGTTTCGATGGTGACATCAGAAGCGGAACCTATGGGTGGGTTTATGGGCGATATGCTGTCACAGCCAGTGTTTCAGGCTGGGCAGATGCTGACAATTCTGACGTTTCTATTTGCCCAGAGCTTCTGGTTTGGGGTTGCATCCATCGCGCTTATTCCGTTGCAGGCATGGATCATCCCCAAATTACAGCGCCAGATTAATGTGTTGAATAAATCCAGAATACAAGAAATACGCAAATTGGCTGCTGATATTGGCGAAACAGCGGCAGGTGTCAGCGATATTCGTATGAACGGCGGGATGCGTCACAGACTGTCATTGTTTTCTAATCGTTTGGGTAACCTGTTCGGCATTCGTTTCCAAATTTATCAAAAGAAGTTCTTCATGAAGTTCTTGAACAACTTCATCAATCAATTAACACCGTTCTTTTTCTATTCTGTTGGTGGCTATTTAGCGATCAAAGGAGAGATCACAGTGGGAGCCTTGGTTGCGGCGCTCGCAGCCTACAAAGACCTGTCGTCCCCTTGGAAAGAGCTGTTGACTTATTACAACCAAACCCAAGATATGGCGCTTCGCTGGGAGGTGGTGATCGAACGTTTCGCGCCAAATACTCTGGTGAGAGACGCTTTGTTTGATGGCGAGCCTGATACAGTGACAAGCCTTAATGGCGATATCGAACTGAAGCGTGTGACGGTATCCGATGAAGACGGACATTCAGTGCTAGAAGATATTAGCTTAATCATCCCCAAAGGCGCACGAGTTGCAATCAAGACCAATAGTGAGGCTACAGCACTTGCGTTTGCAGATTTATTAACACGTGAGGTGATTCCACAAAGAGGATCCGTGCAGATAGCTGGGTATGAGATGAATGACTTGCATCAAACAGTGATCGCCAATCGTATCGGGTATGCCAGTTCCAAACCGCATATTTTTCAAGGGACACTCGGTGAAAACCTGTTAATGCCATTTAATTATGCACCTATCTTAGGCGAGGATATTTCGGTCGATGTGTCCAATTGGCAACAAGAGTCTGCGCGCGCAGGTAACAGTGTTGATCCATTTGAATCTGACTGGGTTGCTCCCCAAATTGCTGGATTTAAATCATATGATGAGATCAAAGACTGGTGGTTTCAGTTGGTTGAAGCCATGGGTACCGACGATATGATGGTGCGCAGGGGCTTACGATCACGCCTTGATCCAGACACTCAACAAGAACTGATAGCAGCGATTGTACAATTGCGCCCCGAAATAGCCAAACGCTTAGCAATAGCGGGTGTGGATGATATTGTGCATGCCTTTCATCCAGAGAAATTCAACCCTGTATCACCCTTGGGTAGCAACCTGCTTTATGCTGTGCCTACAAAAATGCTGACACAAGTTACCCTGTCACAAGAAGATAATTTCGTACAGATGTTGGAGGATGAAGGGATTGCCGATTACCTTGCACACATGTCTGCCAATCTAATCGAAGGACTGACCGAAACATTTGGAACAGATGGTACTGATCATCCGTTGTTTCGCCGTTTGAATATGAATGAAGATCTTTATCATCAGCTTAGAGTGATCGTAGCAAAAAGACGCTTAGTTGGTCAAAGTGGTTTGTCGCACGAAGATTTTGCATTGATGTTGACGGTACCCTTTGCGTTTTCTGCCGAACAGATTGGTCCCTCTTTCACTGATGAGTTCAAAGCGCGGATTGTGCAAATTAGGATGAAGAGTGCCGCGGAGATGGTTGTAAAGTTAGATGGCTTGTTTAAGCCAATTGACCCACAGCAATATTTTCCTGTTATGTCGGTGCTTGGCAATGCGATTTTCGGTCGTATTTCAAGTTTGGCAGGTGCCCGTGAGAAGTTGATTGAAGATACGATTGTTAATGTCCTGACGGAGCATGGTCTAAGGCGACTGGTCGCGCAATCCTTATATGATGTTGCGACTACCCAAGGGGGAGAAAATCTTCCCGCGGTGTTCAGGGAACGTCTGGCGTTCAGCCGTGCTGGGATCAAGAAACCTGATATTCTGATCCTTCGAAATGCATTGGCTAGCCACGACGGTGAAGCTCGTGCGTTGACGCGCGAACGTATTAGTGAATTGATGCCTGACACTACCCAAATTTTCATTGAAAACCACTTCCCCAGACCAGAAAGTTACGATTTGTTTGTCGAAATTGTGGATGGGCGCATTGATGGTATTGCACGTCAAGATGAACTTCAAGATGAAGATGCGCGTCAGGATCTGAACCGTAAATTACGCATCGTAGCGCAGACAAATTTATTTGCAGGGCTTGACCGTAAACAACAACGTCTACTCGCATTTAGTGCGCAATGGTACAAAGTAAAATCGGGACAGGTGATTTTTAGTGCCGGTGAAGAAGCAGATGCCTCCTATCTGTGTGTTAAGGGTTCATCTGGCTTATATTGGCCAAAAAATGAAGGTGAGAGACACTTGGTATCAGAAATTTTACCTGGACGATTGATC
>NZ_ABCQ01000106.1 GCF_000170855.1 Moritella sp. PE36
AAATAAGTATCCATTGGCTATATGCAGTCATTTTTATGAATTTATTGATCTTGATACTGAAGAAGTATTTCCTGCTTGGAAACTGAAACAGGATCAATTAGTACGCCCTGTATTAACCACGGGTAGTGGCCTGTTGCGTTACGCGATGAAAGATAAATTACGTGTCAGCGGTTTCCTAAAAGATTGCCCGTGTTTTGAATTTTTAGGACGGTTGGATGGCATTGATCTTGTCGGTGAAAAAATGAGTCCTGAAATCGCGCTTGAAATTATGAAATCGGCGGAACAAAATCCACGCTTAACAGCGATCACTGTTTTTGCTGTACCCGCGAATACGCCAAATGAAAAACCATTTTATCTGTTACTTTGTGAACCGAATAGCAAGATCTCCGAACTTGAAATGAAGCAGGTTGCTGCCAATGCTGAAGCTGAATTACAGGCTTGTTTCCATTACCAACTAGCCAGAGATCTTGGTCAGTTGGGGACTTTAAAAGTATGTTGCAGCCAGAACGCGCGAGATCTGTATTATTCCCGTTGTGAAGCGCGTGGCATGGTTGTTGGCAATATCAAAATTGAGCCTTTAGTGCTTTGGGATATTGATACTCCAAGTGTATTTCTGGAAGCCATTGCGGCATAACCGTATCGTAACTATACCGTGATTACAGCATGATCCTAGCGTATATAGCTTCATTAAGTCGTAGAGGTAAGGCAAATGGCAAGCCGATTTTATACCAGGCCAGCACAGGCAAATGATTCTGATGAATTGATCGCGTTAATCGCCGCAACGCCACAGGTTGGAGCGATTACGATCAATTTTGAACGTACTCCTGATTTTTTCATGGCAACGAAAGTGGTGACTCAAATACTGGATGTGTGGGTTGCAATTGAACGTGAAAGTGATCGCGTTGCTGCTATTTTTAGTATTGGGCAGCGTGATGTCTATGTTAATGGTGAACGTCAGAAAGTACGTTATGGTAATGATTTACGGATCCATCCTGACTTTAAAAGTGGTCGAACTCTTTTTAACCTGCTTAAATGCTATCGCAAAGCGATGGGCAGTGATTGGATGCAGACGGTGATCCTGAGTGATAATGATGCCTCATTAAACTCGATTGGCAGTGGGCGCAGCATCACGCCAACGTATTACGATTTTGGTGAGATGACAACGCATATGCTGTATTTAACTAAGCCTCGCTTAACTATGCCGCGTCCAAGTTCGGAGAGTAAGTTTAATATTCGTAAAGCGGATCATAATGATATTGACTTGATGCAAGAGTTTTTTGAGCAGCAAGCCAAGACTAAACAGTTTTATCCACATTATGATTTTATTAAATTGTTGAATGGTGATGAGTATTACCGAGGACTCGTCATCAGCAATTATTATTTGATGTTTGAGGGGTCAACACTAGTGGCAATGGCCGGTATTTGGGACCAGAGCAGTTTTAAGCAAACTCGTTTTGTTGCTTACAGCAAATTAATGTCAGTGGCTCGTTTACTTAATAACGCTTATTCCAAATTATTTGGCGGCATGATGCTACCGAAAGCTGGAGATAAACTGAGTTACGTGTCACTGCATAGCTTGTTAGTCATTAATGACGATGAAAAGTTATTTTCACGGTTATTGCAGTATATTTATAATGATTGTTTAGCACTAAATTATCAGGCGTTAGTGTGCGGATTACCCTCATTAGATACTCGCCAACGTATTCTCGAACAGTATCGTTCTAAAGTACTGCACAGTAAGCATTTTATTGCGAGTTATCACGATGATCCGCGGCATAAATTTGATACCACATACCCACTGTATTTAGAGCCTGCAAGACTGTAAGCAGATGAATTTATCGTAATGAAATTGGTATTAAATAGTTTAGCTAGTGAGTAGAGATGCGTTGAGAAATAGAAGCGTTAAAATAGAAAAATAAAGACAGTTTCGATTTGTTCGAGGCATTCAGTTTGGTTAACAAGGAAGCTAACCGATGAGTAGTAGCCAAAATAAAGATTATATAGCAATGTGGTTTCAGGCACGTAAAGCGTTTGGGATCGGCGACCGAATGAATGTTGGGTTGCTAAATAAAACTACGGATGACATCAATTGGTTTGAATTTTCGCACAGTAAAATGGATGGGTTAGGCGGACTTACCACGATCTTACGTGAGCATGATTACCCGTGTCAGGATTTACCACAAATTGCAGACAAAATTGCACCATCTAATTGGCAGCAAATTAAAATGCTGTTTGCTGGTGGTAAGTCTAATGTGGCAAAAAAAATTCGCTGGAAAACCACTTTTCCAGATTATGCGGCGACAAATCTAGCGGATAATGACAATAGTACTCAATATGATAATAGTACTCAATATAGCAATAGTACTCAATACAGCAATGATGCCCCAATTGTTAATACCTACTTCACTCAAGCTGAAACGCTTGAGATCAAAAAGTTAGCTAAAAAACATCGAGTCGCACTGAATATCTATCTGTTTTGGGCATTAAACAGAGCCGTTGCAGAGCAACTCCTCGCTTCTCAGCAAGATTATTACTGGCTGTACCCCGTTAATTTACGCGGCGCATTACCTAATACCCCTGAAACCGGGAATTGTTCT
>NZ_ABCQ01000105.1 GCF_000170855.1 Moritella sp. PE36
ATACCAAATAGATGGAAGATTGATTTACCTAAAATCGAAAATAAAACAATAATAACAAAGGTGATAGTCAGAGATTTAACTGCGATTTTAACTTGTTCCGACTTTCCCATACTCCCTGTTAACCCAGCAAAAACCGTGGTATTTGCTATTGGGTTCATAATGGCAAAAAAGGCCATAAAAACAGTCAAAGCATGTTCAAATAATTGGCTCATCTTATTTTTTCCTTAATAAACAAACGACTTCATCGTGCTAATGCGTATATCAACTATACCAGAATGAGCCTACTAAGTTATAAAATATACAGTTGCTAACAGTAAGGGTCTGTATGTGGGGTATTTCGAGAGCGAATAGAAAAGCGAGAGATAATAAGTTTGTTAGATTGTTCTGTAAGACTGTGGCGCTATCCCATACAAAAAAAGCCACTCAATGAGTAGCTTTAATGTTTGGAGCGGTCAGCTAGGATTCGAACCCGGCGTCTTCAACTTGGAAAGCTGACGTATTACCATTATACGATGTCCGCATGGGTTGAGATATTACTTCGGTTTTACCGTAATGCAAACAGAACAAATGTAAGCGTATGTAAGCGATTATCCGTCTGGAATAACTCACAATTTCATATCACCATGCAACCATGTCGCTTATAGCAAGCAAAGCTTAAGTATCACTAGCCGTTTTACTGGTGTTCAAGGTTCGAAATTGAATGAAGTAGAAAGTAAAATTGACCTACTTGCTACTATGATCAGCGAATTAAAAACTGCAAAAGCATAAACGCTGCTACTGCATAATAATTCTGGGACTGTTATGGTTGGTCCTGTAAATAATTCATTGAAATTAGCCTCCTACCTTGGAGGCTTTTTTGATCTTGGGATAACGTTAGAAAGCGTAACGAGCACCCAACATCAATTCATCTGCATTACCTCCAGCTGAAGTATCTGTGCCGAATGCTACTTTATAACCTGTGTATAGCGCGACGCCACCAAAATAACGACCATATTCAAAGGCAAGGAAGTTAATATCTACATTTTCCTTTGCAGCAGCACTTAAATAGTTATATGAAAGACTGACTGTATTTTTACCGAAGCCATAAGATGCAAATGCATCCACCGCATTAAAGTCATCGTCAAATACCGTGCCTTTTTGCACTAAACCAGACAGTAAGAAACTATCTTTCGTATAGCGAGCACCAAGCATGTATACCTCTGATGAATCAGCATAAACCCCAGTCGCTTCTGTTGCAGCATAACCAGCGCTCACTTCAACATCCGGACGTAATTGATAAGCAACCATCACACCGCCACCCTTTTCAAATTCTTCAAAATTCGCTGACGCATTGAATTTAAAATCACCTTTGGTCACACTATACAGCAGCGTATCTTTAGCTCTATCATCACTTGCTGCAATGTGGGTGTTGGTATAACCACTATAAACTTCAGCCATATCGGTAAAGTCAGTGAGGTAGGTAACCGCATTATCTTGAGTACCGTATGTTAATACGCCGTAAGCCGTCTCCACACCAGCATAGGCATAACGCGTATAATCTTCAAGATTCCTATTAGATTCAGAGTTTGGGAATATTGATTCCAACTCCACTTTACCAACCGCCGTAATAGCATCATTAAGTTGGTATTTACCTTGACCATGTAACCGAGCTGTAAATTCATCGTTATAAAGACTATCAGTAAGGAAACCTTGTGCTTCAACGCGTCCACCAAAAGAGAATTCGTTGGTGTTTTTATCGTCTGCAACAGCAGCTGTAGATACAAGTGCCGTCAGTGTAAGAGATAATGCTTTATTGATGTTGTTCATGAACAATTCCGTTTTTTTAAGTCGATGAGTAGAAGACAGTTACAGTAATAACAAGAGACGATTTAAAATCGTATATTAAGTCAAGTACTACCCCGTCAATGGGCGCAATGTATTTAAAATACTTAGTGGAATCAAATTAAATTAAATTTTCTTACGGTACTTTACTTTAAGCCCTAACTTACTGACTTTACTTTACTTTCATCAAAATAATGTTCACTAAATAGCTAAATACATGACCAGTAGTAACATTATTTAAACCTTGTTCAGGTTCTGTTCATATTAGCTTTGCTAAGGCTGTAGCTTTGCGATAGGCACGTAACCTTGTGATAGAAACCTACCTTGAATATCCCCCTCTTGAGTTTCAAAACAAAAACACAACCAAAGACGTTTAAAATGAAAAAACCGCCTTTAACAACGCATAAAATGGCTTTTTCAAGCATACCTAGATTTATATATTGACTATGCGTCATATAAAAGTAAAATCGCCAATATAGAATAAAAACTCAGTTTTAATGAATAAAAAATCAAGGCGTGTTCAATGAGTAATACCAGAAAAAATATATTAGTGTTTTTAATCCCGTCTTTAATGGGGTTATTTTTCTTTCTTGCACCATTAAGCGTTGACGGTAACTTTACCTTTCCACTGGCGTTAATGGCGACTGGCGTAAAGGGTTTGTTAGGTGACGCAATTCATCCTCTCATTACCGCGATTATCTGTTTGTCAGCACTGGTCTCGGTATTTGCTAACACAATCAAACCTGCCTTTATTGTTAACTCTGCATTATTAACGCGATTATTTATGCTGACCCCAGTTTGGGTTGTGATCCGTGTGCTTGGTGCTGTATTCACA
>NZ_ABCQ01000104.1 GCF_000170855.1 Moritella sp. PE36
AGATGCAATTCGCTCTAACAGCGATGCCCCCGTTAATGCTGAAGATGCACTGTGGAGTATTAAGCTTATCGAACTGGCAATGGAAAGTAGCCGTTTGGGTAAAACTTAACAATAACGCGATAGATATTCCTTGTCTCGGTCGGGTGATTCTCGACGGGCTGGTGGTTTCAGCTTTAACCCGGCTTATCAACTATAATAAGTGTATTACTTTTATCATCAATGAACATCGTGTGTGGTGGATTTATAGGATATCACTATGGAAGATAAGCGATCTGTTTATACCTGTTTACAAGGCGTTGGCATTGTTTTTAGTTTTATTTTTGTCAATGATATAGTTAATGGACGTTGGTTCGATGTTGGATTAATGTTTGTCGTCGTTATGATTGCATTAGCAGTGGTAGATAAAATATCAAAGATTGAATAAGTTCGACTATTGATGCCGTTGTAATTTTTTTAATAACGTCCTTTTGTCAGCGATGGCTTGGCATTTGCTGCCACCCCTGACTATTTCTCAACGACACTGATTTTCAGATATTACCTGTCAGTGTATTTAGCAAGATAGAAATCAAAGTTGTTATTAATAAAAGTACTGTAACCAACATACACGTCGTTACCTTTACGGACGATTTTTCCTGTTCGTTGTTGTGCTTTGTATCCGGTATTTGCTATCGCAATTAATACACCATTCGCATTATATTTTTCATTATTACCATTACCGACGACGAATACGCTGCCGTCATCGCCAAGGCTGATCGCACTGATTTCACCTTGTTGACTACTTGAATGCCAAATGACATCCCCATTGGTTTGCATTTTAATTAGCTCTCTATTTGAAGCATCAGAGAATGCGATAAATAATTCGTCGTGAACATTCTGTTGAATAATCACGGGACCGGGCAGTGCATAACTGTCGTGGTTACCATATACGTGATTACGCCATAATAGTTGACCGTTAGCATCTATTGCTTGAACTTGTAGATTACGACCTTTGGTCAAAATGATAGAAATAACAGAATCGTCAGCTAAAACTGTGGTTGCAGCTTCTGCAAATGTGTCTTCAGTTTGTGCTTGGGTCCACTCTAATTGACCTATTGCATTGTATTTACTGACGCCATTACGACCAGAAACATAGATATTATCATTTGAATCTAGCTCAATATCCCAAGCTTGTTGGTCTGGGTGCTCAATATTTAACAGCTGCTCACCGTTAGTGTTATAAACTTGAGTACTAAGCCCAGTTACATAGAGTTTATTATTTTTAAGCTCAAGGTCTCTCACGTCATTTTCATCACTGATTATATGTTGCCAAATGATGTTTCCATCGCTAGAAAACTTAGCAAGTAATGAAACTCGAGGCCCTTGGTCATGGTTTTGTAGATAGGCAGTTGCGGTGACATAAATATTGTCTACATCATCAATAACCATGGCCGTAATATTTTCATCACTACGTGATAATCCATAGGTAACATCATGTTCAACTGTCCATAGGGTGTCGCCAGATGCGTTGTATTTTACTAACAGTATATTTTGAGTTCTGTCGGTACCCGTTTTGATTGTCTCTCCTGCCAGCAGTATATTCCCCGCATTATCCATGGCTTGCGCAGATAACCATTCTACCGTTGGTGCTTCTGTTTTACTGTTGTCATAAAACTGGATCCAGTCAGGAGTAACGAAAGTGACATTGCAACCACTTAAGGATAGGGCTGTTATTAATATGCTGGTTTTTAATATCGCGTTTTTCACTGAAACGTCCTTGTTGAATGAATTTATGAGGGTAAAAAATACATACTGAAATAAGAGTTTATACTCTAATTAAATAAATGATAACAATAAAAAATCGGTGTGACAATGATGTTAACCGCCATTAAATCAGTTGGTTATATTATTTCACCTGTTATTTTTAATTGTCAGGGTTTTGTGGGGTTATATAGTATTTTATGTTTCTATTTGCGTGAAATTAACTGATGGTTGGCTTAAGAAAGCAGTATTATAAGTTAAATGATGACTCATCAGGTTGCGATGTTGAACATGTGTGGGCCAAAGGTTTTTGTTAGCATAATCATATTCTTATGCTGGGCTGCAGGTAAGCGTTTGTGGTTATCGGGGAGGGGGAAGTTACAGGATATACACTGTTGATAAACTAACCAGCTGCTTACGACAAAAAACCTAGTAACTTGAAAGTCACTAGGTTTTTTAATATTTCATCATAAACAATAAATCAATATTGTTAACTAAACAAACTCGTTGCTTCAACGGGATTTAGCTCTACTTCATGCAAGTATTTTTCTTTTGATTCGTTAGAAAAATAAGGTTCGATTAACATGATAATACGCATGACGATACGCTGAGTTATTTCTTTTAGATCGTAATCTTCTTCAGCTAATTGTGTATCTAGCGAGTTTGTGGCAATCAAGCATATGGTATCAGCCATCGAACTTTGCTGTGCTTCTGTCATTTTGATTTCACTGCTCTCGTTTAACGACGTAAGCATCTTCAAGAAAAAACTATGATGGTTATGGACCAAGCGCATAAAACGACGTTTCAATAGCTTATTTTCATCAAAAATAACTTTCATGTCACGATAGAAGAATGAATATTGTTGAATTAAACCAACGTATACATTTAGATATGCCCAGTAGTCTTCAAACGCTTGCAC
>NZ_ABCQ01000103.1 GCF_000170855.1 Moritella sp. PE36
GCGTCATCGCTCAGTGTCGCGGTCACTTTCGCTTCAGGTAGTACTTCGATTGCGATACCGTTTGCAATATCGTCCGCCGTTAATACAACGGTTACTGGCGTGGCGCCATCAACGTTATACGTTAATGTATCGCCCGCTTTAGAGCCGGTGACTGCGATCGTCGCCGTCACCGTGCCATCGGTACCTAATTCTGCTGCGTTATAAACGCCGTCATCATTGGCATCGATATCTGCGATCGTAACGCTTGGCGTCGCAATATCCACATCCGCGGCGAAGGCTGTCGCACTGACTGGCGCAGATGTATTGCCCGCGTCATCGCTCAGTGTCGCGGTCACTTTCGCTTCAGGTAGTACTTCGATTGCGATACCGTTTGCAATATCGTCCGCCGTTAATACAACGGTTACTGGCGTGGCGCCATCAACGTTATACGTTAATGTATCGCCCGCTTTAGAGCCGGTGACTGCGATCGTCGCCGTCACCGTGCCATCGGTACCTAATTCTGCTGCGTTATAAACGCCGTCATCATTGGCATCGATATCTGCGATCGTAACGCTTGGCGTCGCAATATCCACATCCGCGGCGAAGGCTGTCGCACTGACTGGCGCAGATGTATTGCCCGCGTCATCGCTCAGTGTCGCGGTCACTTTCGCTTCAGGTAGTACTTCGATTGCGATACCGTTTGCAATATCGTCCGCCGTTAATACAACGGTTACTGGCGTGGCGCCATCAACGTTATACGTTAATGTATCGCCCGCTTTAGAGCCGGTGACTGCGATCGTCGCCGTCACCGTGCCATCGGTACCTAATTCTGCTGCGTTATAAACGCCGTCATCATTGGCATCGATATCTGCGATCGTAACGCTTGGCGTCGCAATATCCACATCCGCGGCGAAGGCTGTCGCACTGACTGGCGCAGATGTATTGCCCGCGTCATCGCTCAGTGTCGCGGTCACTTTCGCTTCAGGTAGTACTTCGATTGCGATACCGTTTGCAATATCGTCCGCCGTTAATACAACGGTTACTGGCGTGGCGCCATCAACGTTATACGTTAATGTATCGCCCGCTTTAGAGCCGGTGACTGCGATCGTCGCCGTCACCGTGCCATCGGTACCTAATTCTGCTGCGTTATAAACGCCGTCATCATTGGCATCGATATCTGCGATCGTAACGCTTGGCGTCGCAATATCCACATCCCGCGGCGAACGCTGTCGCACTGACTGGCGCAGATGTATTGCCCGCGTCATCGCTCAGTGTCGCGGTCACTTTCGCTTCAGGTAGTACTTCGATTGCGATACCGTTTGCAATATCGTCCGCCGTTAATACAACGGTTACTGGCGTGGCGCCATCAACGTTATACGTTAATGTATCGCCCGCTTTAGAGCCGGTGACTGCGATCGTCGCCGTCACCGTGCCATCGGTACCTAATTCTGCTGCGTTATAAACGCCGTCATCATTGGCATCGATATCTGCGATCGTAACGCTTGGCGTCGCAATATCCACATCCGCGGCGAAGGCTGTCGCACTGACTGGCGCAGATGTATTGCCCGCGTCATCGCTCAGTGTCGCGGTCACTTTCGCTTCAGGTAGTACTTCGATTGCGATACCGTTTGCAATATCGTCCGCCGTTAATACAACGGTTACTGGTGTGGCGCCATCAACGTTATACGTTAATGTATCGCCCGCTTTAGAGCCGGTGACTGCGATCGTCGCCGTCACCGTGCCATCGGTACCTAATTCTGCTGCGTTATAAACGCCGTCATCATTGGCATCGATATCTGCGATCGTAACGCTTGGCGTCGCAATATCCACATCCGCGGCGAAGGCTGTCGCACTGACTGGCGCAGATGTATTGCCCGCGTCATCGCTCAGTGTCGCGGTCACTTTCGCTTCAGGTAGTACTTCGATTGCGATACCGTTTGCAATATCGTCCGCCGTTAATACAACGGTTACTGGCGTGGCGCCATCAACGTTATACGTTAATGTATCGCCCGCTTTAGAGCCGGTGACTGCGATCGTCGCCGTCACCGTGCCATCGGTACCTAATTCTGCTGCGTTATAAACGCCGTCATCATTGGCATCGATATCTGCGATCGTAACGCTTGGCGTCACGACCGCTGTATCTACCGTGATCGTTTGCTCAACGAAGGCTGCGTTACCTGCGGTATCGGTTGTGGTAATGGTTAAAGCTTGTGTGCCATCCACTAATGTCGATGTCGTAATTGAATAATTGCCATCCGCATCAACCGTGCCGGTACCCACAACTACGTTTGCTGCATTGGTGATAACAACGCTGGCGCCGATCTCACCGGTACCGTCAATCGTTGGGGTATTATCAGACGTAATATCGTCATTATTAATGGCGCTATCTGAGCCCGCATTGATGTCCGCCGTTGGCGTCACGATACCAGTATCTACCGTGATCGTTTGCTCAACGAAGGCTGCGTTACCTGCGGTATCAGTTGTGGTAATGGTTAAAGCTTGTGTGCCATCCACTAATGTCGATGTCGTAATTGAGTAATTGCCATCCGCATCAACCGTGCCAGTACCCACAACAACGTTTGCTGCATTGGTGATAACAACGCTGGCGCCGATCTCACCGGTACCGTCAATCGTTGGGGTATTATCAGACGTAATATCGTCATTATTAATGGCGCTATCTGAGCCCGCATTGATGTCCGCCGTTGGCGTCACGATACCAGTATCTACCGTGATAGTTTGCTCAACGAAGGCTGCGTTACCTGCGGTATCAGTTGTGGTAATGGTTAAAGCT
>NZ_ABCQ01000102.1 GCF_000170855.1 Moritella sp. PE36
GCTGATCATCCTCTCAGACCAGCTAGGGATCGTCGCGTTGGTGAGCTCTTACCTCACCAACAAGCTAATCCCACTTGGCTCATCTAGTCGCGAGAGCTTTCAAGAAGAGGCCCCTTTCACCCGTAGGTCGTATGCGGTATTAGCAGTCGTTTCCAACTGTTGTCCCCCTCGACTAGGCAGATTCCCAAGCATTACTCACCCGTCCGCCGCTCGACGCCAGAATAGCAAGCTATTCTTCGTTTCCGCTCGACTTGCATGTGTTAAGCCTACCGCCAGCGTTCAATCTGAGCCATGATCAAACTCTTCAATTAAAAGTTTTTGACTAATTGCCTAAGCAATTAAGTCGGCTCAATGAATTCTGTACTTCAACAACAAACCGAAGTTTGTTGTTTATAAAACCAAATCTTTCGATTTAATTTAATGTTCACAATTACATTGATATAATATTTGGTCATTATATCTCTGCAAGTGCTCACACAGATTGCTTGAATAAATTGTTAAAGAGCATTGACATCAACGCTTTGCGTCTTAGTCAGGCTGCGTATTCTACGCAAACCAGATTCGAAGTCAAGTACATATTTGCACTTTATTTCAGGAGGTTAAAAAGTAACTTCCGATACCAATAAACACCTTTACTTGGCGGCTGTTGCCGTGTCAGTGAGGACGCATTATAGAGAGATGACTGATGATAACAAGTCTTTTTTATATAAAAAACAAAAGACATTATTAATCACAACTTACCACCAGGTTATACACAGACTAAGCATTTATATTTCAATAATGCTAATTTTTTGTTTGTATTTCATACATTTTTTGACAAAATAAGACACAGCTATGATTTTTTGTAGCTTTTTATTGATACATTGAGACTGATTGTCGCTCTTCTATATATTAGTTACTATTAGGGACAAGAGTAACAATTGATACTTTATTCTTTCATATTAATCACTTACGTGTTTTCAGGGGTTCTTTAAAACGATGAGCTTTTCAACTTTATCCAATGCTACTCGAGCATCCGTTATTTCAGTAGCTATTGCTGCAATTGGTTTTGCAGCGCTTTCCTTTATAGGAAATGCAATAGCAGCACCGATTGCGTTTGCTATTGGTGCAATTATTACTGGTATTACAATTAAATTAACAACACCTTCATCTTCAAGCAGCGCTGCTGTAGAAACAACGACATTATATGTAGGGAACTTACCTTACCGAGCAAATGAAACATCAGTACGTACATTGTTTGCAGAACATGGCCAGGTATTATCAGTTCGCTTAATGAAAGACAAGCATACAGGTAAACGTCGTGGTTTTGGTTTTGTCGAAATGCCAGAGGCTGACGCGAAAGAAGCAATTCAATCGCTTAATGATGCTGAATACCAACAACGGACATTAAAAGTACGTGAAGCAAATGAGCGCACTCTTCATCCGACGGAGTAATTTACTTCATTAGATTATACGTCTATATATAAAGGCTGACTTAACCCTATTCTATTAAATAGGAGAGTCAGCTTTTTTTGTGCCTGTATTTTGGTACAAAAAGATTGGCCTATATTGCATGTATTCAGAACCGTATTTTTCTCGCCTAATATATCCTTCACACGCAGTGCTATCGCCATACCAGAATCGATAAATTGAATGTGTTCACCAAGGCTTGCTTCTAATTCGGTAACGAGCAGGGGAAAATGTGTACAACCGAGTACTACCACGTCAGGGCTGTTCTGTGGGTCACTCCATTTTGATACCACATTATTGATTGCATCTAAGTCGACCGGATGACCATATAGTTTATTCTCAGCTTGCAACACAAGGCTTGTCGTCCCGATCATGTCTATCTCACAATCCTGAGCATGCTCATTAACAAGCAATTGGGTATATTCGCGTGATACGGTACCAGGGGTAGCAAGCAAACCTATTTTTTTCTTTTTACTTTGTAATGCCGCGGGCTTAATTGCCGGAACAACGCCAACAAAAGGAATAGAGAAACGCTTACGTAAAGCAGGTAATACTAATGTACTCGCAGAGTTACAGGCGATAACCACTAGATCAGGACTATGATTTTCGCACATGTAGCCGATTAGCTGGCAAACACGATCGATAAGAAACTCAGGGTCAAGTTCACCGTAAGGGAAATATTTATTATCAAACAGGTAAAGGTAGTCCGCGTTTGGCAATTGTTCTTTGATTGCTTTATATATAGATATACCACCTACACCAGAATCAAAAATCAATATCTTACTCATGTACAACCCATTGGATCATTATAAAAGCCATATAATAGTCAAGGGCGGGATAAATTGGAATAGATAGATATAAAGAAGCCAGCATATAGCTGGCTTCTCGGTTATCACTTTAGCGTTTAATTACAAATTAAAATTCATAAGTAGCGTTAATGTAATAACCACGTTCAGGAGCAGGGTAACCCTGTGCAGTCGCATATTCTTTATCGAATAAATTATCGATCCGAGCACTTACTTTAAATTCTTCAGTAACTAAGTAAGCCGCTGAGATATCCCAAAGACTGTAACCAGCAAAGGTTTCAACACCATTTGTTCCAAAATCATCTCTTTCACCTTGATATAAGTAGCGTAGAGATAAATCCGTATCACCTAGTTGGACAACACCTTGCCATTTAGCTTTGTATTTAGCACGACGTACTAATGTCTCACCATCTGGATCTTTAGGATCTAAATACTCCAACACAGCTTGGTGATCAACAATACCTGTTACAGCATTAATTTCTAATTCCACACCTTGAAGAACGCTTTCTCCTTCAATATTATAAGCTGTATAAACCCCATTAACATCGTCTTTAGCTTTAATTAAATCTTGGACTTTATTTTTATAAGCGGTCAATCTCCAATCAACCATTCCAGTTATACCTTGAATCCCAATTTCTATAGATTCGCCCGATTCA
>NZ_ABCQ01000101.1 GCF_000170855.1 Moritella sp. PE36
TAATGATTAAACAAAGAACATTAAAACAAGCGGTACGTGGCACCGGCATCGGTCTGCATTCTGGCAACAAGGTTACCCTAAACCTGCGCCCTGCGGCCGCTAATACTGGTATTATTTATCGTCGTATCGATCTCGATCCGGTTGTTGATTTTAAAGCATCAGCAGAGATGGTCAAAGATACCATGTTGTGTACTTGTCTCATTAGCGAAGATGGTCACCGTATTTCTACCGTCGAGCATATTAATGCGGCATTAGCGGGTCTAGGCATTGATAATATTATTATTGAAGTAGACGCAGCTGAAATTCCAATTATGGATGGCAGTGCGAGTCCTTTTATTTTCTTACTGCAAAGTGCGGGAATTGAAGAGCTTAACTGTGCGAAGAAATTTATTAAAATCAAACAGCCGATCCGGGTTGAAGATGGTGATAAATGGGCTGAATTCTTACCGTCGAATCATGGTTTTATCATGGATTTACGGATTGAGTTTGATCATCCGGTATTTGAAGGTCAAAACCAGCATATTCGCGCAGAATTTTCAGGTGATTGGTTCCATCAAGAAATCAGTCGTGCACGTACTTTTGGCTTCATGAAAGATATTGAATACTTACAATCACAGAATCTGGCACTCGGCGGAAGCTTAGATAATGCTATTGTGATTGATGAATTCCGTATTCTTAATGATGACGGATTACGTTATGACGATGAGTTTGTTAAGCATAAAGTACTTGATGCTGTGGGTGACCTGTACTTATCAGGCCATTCAATCTTAGGTGAGTTTAGAGCATTCAAAACTGGCCATGGCATGAATAATTTATTGTTAAGAGCATTACTTGCAAATCAAGAAGCGTGGGAATTCACCACGGTTGATGAAACGCAAGATTCGCCAATTCGTTGGTTAGAACCAAATTTAGAACTGGCGTTATAATCTAACCAAACCTGCGTTGTATCTCGAACTGACATGAGTTAGTCAGATTCGAGATAAATACAGATAGAATTTTAACACCAAATTGTTTATATTTAGTGTTACAAATTCATTAGTTAATAAAAGATTATGAGCGTTACAGTTACTTACTCGAATAGTAAACATACCTATTCTAAATTATTTAATCTCTACTTGTTAATAGTTGCATTCATTGCTGTTATTGCTGTTTCGATCGCGTCTTCTTGGTTTCTCTATTCAAATTATTCTTCTCAAGCCATCCAACTTAAGATTGCCAAAGCACAGCAAAAATATCAGCAACAAGCCGATCAAGTCCTGTCTTTACGTCAAGAAACTGATTTGAAAATTGCGGTATTTGCGAGTAAAGTTGGCATGATGCAAGCTGAAGTTAACCGTTTGAGTTTACTGAGTGATGAGTTGGCTAAGAATGCTAACTTAACGCGTGGTGAATTTGATTTTACAGGGAAAGCTGCAATTGGCGGTCCGATTGATACTGATTCAAGCTATGCTGTTGATTTACAAACCTTGCTTGAAGAGATGGATTTACTGTCATTGGAAGTAAATAATCGCACACATCAGCTGTCACTACTTGAAACTATGCTATTGAATCACAATATAACTGATGAGGCGGTATTATCTGGACGTCCAGTTATTCAACGTGGCTCTTGGTTATCGTCTCCTTATGGTGTGCGTAAAGACCCTTTCACAGGGCGTGCTACTATGCACAAAGGCGTTGATTTTGCAGGTGATAATGGCATGGACATTATTGCCACGGGCGCTGGTATTGTTACCTGGTCTGGAAAACGTTCGGGTTATGGCTTATTAATCGAAATTAACCACGGAAATGGTTTGTCGTCACGTTATGGGCATTCTAAAGAATTGCTGGTAAAAGAAGGCGATGTGGTTGGTAAAGGGCAAACTATTGCTATTATGGGGAGTTCAGGACGCTCTACTGGACCTCATGTGCACTACGAAGTGCTAAAATCGGGACGACAAGTCGATCCTAAACGCTATGTTTATCGCTAAAATGCTTTAAATTCAAATAGATTCACAATAACTTTTGGTCATAAAATGTTAACTAATATAATTACAAAAATAGTCGGTAGCCGCAATGACCGCATTTTAAAAAAATTGCACAAAGTTGTAAAACAAGTAAATCAATTAGAAGCAGATTTCGAAGCATTATCAGATGCAGAACTAAAAGCAAAGACAGTTGACTTTCAACAACGTGTAGCTGCTGGTGAGTCACTTGATAGCATTTTAGCTGAAGCATTCGCGGTTGTTCGTGAAGGCTCTAAACGTGTATTTGGCATGCGCCACTTCGATGTACAGTTACTGGGTGGTATGGTTTTAAATAATAACCAGATTGCCGAAATGCGTACCGGTGAAGGTAAAACCCTCACCGCAACATTACCCGCCTATTTAAATGCCTTAACAGGTAAAGGCGTACATATTATTACCGTGAATGATTATCTTGCTGCACGTGATGCAGAATGGAATCGTGAACTATTTGAATTTTTAGGGCTAACCGTTGGTTTAAACGTTTCTGGCATGGATAACATGGCTAAACGTGACGCTTATGCTGCCGATGTTACTTACGGTACCAATAATGAATTTGGTTTTGATTACCTACGTGACAACATGGCGTTTGAACCGCAACAGCGTGTTATGCGTCCGTTATACTACGCGGTAATCGATGAAGTGGATTCAATCTTAATTGATGAAGCACGTACCCCGCTTATTATTTCTGGTCCAGCTGATAATAGCTCTGAGTTATACACTAAGATCAATACCATTATTCCATTGCTAGAACAGCAAGAAAAAGAAGATACCGAAGAATATACCGGTGATGGTCACTTCACGGTAGATGAAAAAAACAAGCAAGTATTACTGACTGAAAACGGTCAAATCAAAGTTGAAGAAATGCTTAAAGAGCGTGGCTTATTAAGCGAAGAGGACAACTTATTCTCTGCGGCGAATATTTCATTACTACACCACATCAATGCAGCATTACGTGCGCATACGTTATTTGAAAAAGACGTGGATTATATCGTGAGTGAT
>NZ_ABCQ01000100.1 GCF_000170855.1 Moritella sp. PE36
GAACTTGTCTAACTGTGCTAATTGAAATCAGGTCTTTAAACATTAAATGCAGTTTCTTCGGTAACACATCACCTTCAAACAACATAAAGACCACAGTTAATAAGATCAGGAAAATGTTAGCCATCACCCCTGACAAACTACTTACCATGCTAGAAACCATAGTAACAGCGGTGCCAGGGTTGAAATATTCCAGTAAGGTGTCAGATGATATGTTGATGTTGTATTTACTTAAGAATACAACTAAGTCACCGTAGTTGCCTCTAATTTGGCTTTGATAATCACCAATATTACTGGTGAGCTGCTGCACACTCGAGCCAATCACACTGGTGATCGACAAACCAATCGTGATAGCGAGAATCAGCACAACAAAAATCGCGATTGCGCGTGGGATACGACAACGGGTGATCACATTAACCAATGGGTTGCAAATAATAGCAATAAACACAGCAAGCAAGAATGGAATGATAATCGGCGTGGCTATTTTGATACCACCGAGAATAATGATCACCGCGGCTACCATCACCAAATTACGCATCTGGCTATTTTCGTTTAAAATTAGTTTCATAGTTACTCATTAGGGTGCTAATAGTCGCCAGTAGTCTACGACGTGACTGATGAATATAACCTTAACAAGGCGAAAACACTAATGATATTACATTGATGCTAGTAACGAGATTGGGTAAGAGATCAGAGAGTGATCTTCAATAACACGAATAATTATTGCGATAGAATCACAGAGTCGAATAACACTTAAAAATAAAGAATAGATAATTATTAAATTGTAGAAGTAACACAGAAATAACAGGAGTTTAGAATTGAATATACTTGAATCAGAAATGGTGGAGCCAAACGGGATCGAACCGATGACCTCGACACTGCCAGTGTCGCGCTCTCCCAACTGAGCTATGGCCCCCATTTCCGCAGCAGCGTTTGCTACTGCGGATGATAATATGCATCTGTCGGTTAACTGTCAATATCTACACTCTAAAAATCAACATTAAACGACAGGACGTATATTATTTACACACCCTTAGGCGTTTTCACGTGCAGTAATGAATGCTAACGCTTTATCAATACCAGCAAGGCTACGTGCTTTGCCGATAAGCTTTAACGTGACATCTAATGACGGTGATTGACCGGCACCAGTGATAGCAACACGTAATGGCATACCCACTTTACCCATACCGACTTCAAGTTCAGCAGCTGTCTCGTTAATTGCAGCGTGTAATACTTCTGCATCGCTCCAATCTGCAATCGCAGCCAGTTTTTCTTGTACTTTCAGCAGTGCTTCTTTTGCTACTGGACGTAGATGTTTCTTCGCCGCAGTTGCATCAAATTCAGCATAGTCTTCAAAGAAATAACGGCTAGCAGCAGCAAGATCTTTCAGTGTCTTAGCACGTTCAGCAAGTACTTTAACAATCTCAGCTAGTGCTGGACCATTAGTTGTATCAATGCCTTGCTCCTTCATGTGCCACTCAAGGTGAGTTGCAACATATTCAGGGTCTAGTGTTTTAATGTAATGCTGGTTTACCCATTGTAGCTTTTCAGTATTAAACGCTGACGCCGCTTTGTTGACATCATCTAAGCTAAATAGTTTGATCATCTCGTCTACGCTGAAGATCTCTTGATCGCCATGTGACCAACCTAAACGTACTAAGTAGTTTAGTAGTGCTTCAGGCAGGTAACCGTCATCACGGTATTGCATAACACCAACAGCGCCATGACGCTTAGACAGTTTAGCGCCGTCATCACCTAAAATCATTGCAACGTGTGCGTACTCAGGGATTGGTGCGCCAAGTGCTTTTAAGATGTTAATTTGACGAGGCGTATTGTTAAGGTGATCTTCGCCACGAACAACATTAGTAATGCCCATATCCCAGTCATCAACAACAACACAGAAATTGTATGTTGGTGAACCGTCAGTACGACGGATGATCAGATCATCAAGTTCTTTATTAGCAAATTCAACTTTGCCACGGATCTTGTCATCAACGATAACAGTGCCTTCTTTCGGATTACGGAAACGTACAACGTAATCAGCACCTGTATCTTCGATGTCACCATGGCTACATTTACCATCGTAACGTGGGTTTTCTTTAGCCGCCATTTGCTTTTCACGTAATTCGTCAAGACGCGCACGTGAACAGTAACATTTGTATGCTTTGTCTTCAGAAAGTAGTTGATCAACTAATTCGTTGTAACGATCGAAACGTTGCGTTTGGAAGAAAGGACCTTCATCCCAATCCAGACCAGCCCATTTCATGCCTTCTAAGATCGCGTCAACCGCTTCTTGAGTAGAGCGCTCTACATCAGTATCTTCGATACGTAATACAAATTTACCACCTTGGCTTTTTGCATGTAACCAAGAATAAAGCGCTGTACGTGCGCCGCCTACGTGCAAGTAGCCAGTTGGGCTAGGTGCAAAACGAGTCTTAACAGTCATAAGTCTCACAATACCTTTTACATTTTATTTGATTCGCTTAACCACTACAGGTTAAGCACATGATGCTGCGCATTTTACCACTAAAGATAAAACTAACAATACGCGAACTAAAATTAACTCGCGATGCGATGCGATTAACTAACTATGTGCAACCAAGAGCGCCAGTAAATCATCTTCAGTCAGAATATCGATACCTAACTCTTGCGCTTTAGTGAGCTTAGAGCCTGCAGCAGGACCCGCCACTAACGCCGTCGTTTTCTTCGACACACTGCCAGCCACTTTTGCGCCTAAATCTTGTAACCGTGTTTTAGCATCGGCACGAGAGATATTCACTAACGTGCCAGTGATGACATAAATAGCGCCTAACAAGGGTTGCTGGCTTGCTTCTTTAACGGCAACATCGTCCCAGCTCATGCCCGCTTCAAGCAACTGGACAATGACCTCGAGATTATGTGCTTCACGGAAAAAGTAGTAAATGTGCTTAGCAACAATATCACCGACATCTGAGATCAGAATTAAACGCTCTACAGAGGCTTTTTTGATTGCATCTAAGGTTAACAAATCATTAGCTAAGTTAGCCGCTGTTGCTTCCCCTACTTCACGGATACCCAGTGAATATAAGAACTTGGCTAGCGTAGTATGTTTCGCTGCTTTTA
>NZ_ABCQ01000099.1 GCF_000170855.1 Moritella sp. PE36
AATTCTATATCCGCCAATTTAATGGCTTGTGGATGACGTTGATCAAAATCGGCTCTTTCCCATTCTGGTATACCTTCAAAGCTGATGTCTTGAGCTTCAATTAACGTCAAATCAGCCAGCGTTTCAACCCCTAAATCAACCAGTGAATCATGGATAAAATCGGCAGGCGTAGGGAGCGCATCAATAACTTTTTTGTTCTGTGGTGAGCTATTCAACATGAGATAGAGCTGATAGGCCTTTATATCCATTTCAAGTCGGTCATGCAGGCCTTTTAATAAACGATTATCTCCAATCAACGTGGTTAAAATCGGGATGATTTGATCTGTAGGTGGACTTGCAAGCTGTGACTCTATGGTTCGTCCGGCGTAGATACGCTTGTTCTCGACGAGGATCTTGTTGTTTTTAATACGTGGTTGCGTGCACTCAATGTTGCCGAATCCCAGTTTGGTGAGTGTCGCAAGTGGCATCGGCATGATGCAAGTAGCTAGCGTCTTGGTTTCTTTAGTACCGCGCCCAGGAATGGCGTGGGTGTTTAAAATCAGCGCCGCTTGGTTACTATTATTGTCTGGTGCATCGCCCAGTCGAGAATTTTTGGCAGGGATGACCTCGATATAACCGTTGGCTAACACACCCCGTTTCTTTTCTCGCTTTACAAAACACAGATCATGCTGTGCGTTGGCGATTGCAGCGCACAACTCCAGCCGATTATAAGCAACCAGTCCTGAGTTCGCTGTTTTCAAACCAACAACAGTCTTCAAGTCAAATGCCTGTTTGATTTGCGCTGCGTTTTGTCTGGCTTCGGCAATGGCGCTGTTGTTGAGTATGACGAGTTCCCGTTCGATTAGCTGTTCACAAGACTTGGGTCTAACACAGGCAATCAATAACTCCGCATCGCATAAACTCGGTAACAAGGTATTTAATTCTTCAATTTGTTGGGCGTTGTTACTGAGTTGATAGAGTGATTGATTAACACATAATGCCGCAGCTAAGTCGATCATCGCCAGCTGTAATGCTGGTGTTGGCATCGATAAGATCAGGTGCGCAAGGTGACTATCCAAAGGCAGCGGATAGATACGCTTGCCATGTGCTGTGGCTAGGTTTTGTGGGTCTATCGCATTAATGCGCTGCAGATTGGTCAATGCCAGTTGTAATGAGGAATTAGGCAAGGGATTGATAAAATCCAATTGGGTAATATCTTCCTGCGCGCAGGCACTCGATAGCACCATTTCGGTTAAATCTTCACGTAGTATCTGGGCCGGTGTTTCTGCTTTGAGTGGGGCAAACTCACCAAAGAGTTGAATACACAGGCCATCCATGACACGACCAGCACGCCCCTGGCGTTGTATCGCACTCGATCTGGCTATGGGTTCAAGGCTTAATACCGTTCTACCACCGCGCAGGTGAGTACGCCTTTCTAATCCTGAGTCGATGACACAACTAATATTGGGAATGGTGAGACTCGTTTCTGCCACGTTAGTCGCGAGAATGATGCGCCGTTGCGGTTGACGGTTTAACGCTTGTCGTTGCACCGTTTGATCGCTACCAGCGTGTAAAGGCAATATGAGCGTGCTGTTGCAGGCTTCATCTCGCGCTAAGCTTTGGGCTATTTGTTGGATTTCTTTTTTGCCGGGTAAAAAAACCAGAATATCACCCTGATTGTATTGCGCTAAGCTCAAGGCTAAATGCAGCGCTTGTTTAACGCGTAGATCTAATTTGTCGCTGTGCGGCATTAATCGCATATCCGTGGCCACATAGCGAGATTCAATTGGAAAACAGCGCCCCTGAGCCGTGATTTCTTGTGCGCCAGTATAACTGGCTAAACTTGCACTGTTTAAGGTTGCCGATGTTAATATAAGGCGATGGCTTTTTCGCTTATTGAGTATCGCGAGCAATAAATCGGTATCCCAGCGACGCTCGTGAAACTCATCGAGCATCACCACATCAAAGTGCGCCAACTGATCTTCAAATAACCAGCGCAGCGCTACACCCGGTGTAGCGAATACCACGTTAGTTTGTGGCGTGTATTGGTTATCAAACCGAATGGCATACCCTATTTTTTTACCCACGGGGCTAGCTGATTGTGATGCAAGGTATTGTGCAAGGGCAAGGCAAGCAATACGTCTTGGTTCGATGACCAATACACGCCCTAATGACTGTGCCCAAAGTGGCAGGTGCGTTGATTTACCACTACCGGTATCCGCGCTGATGATGATGTCACTGTGTTGTAATGTGTCGATGACCTGAGTTTTTATCGCATTTATCGGAAGTTGTTGCTGCATATCTGAAGATGTGGTCATAGGTATTTTATTTAGCACATAAGAATATGCTGCGAATTATAATATTAATGACAATAAATAGATAACTTTAACTTCACTGCTCTTTTTTCACTGTTCACTCCATCAGGAGTCAAAAAGAGTTTTATTTATGTTCCAAAATTTGATATTCATTTCGTTATGAATGTGGACTGGTTGACACTCCGCACACCTTAGATATATATCATTTAAATAAAAGATTTATGTATGTTCATCGTAATAAAAAGGGTGTTACGTTAGGCATAGGCTAACCGGACAGGATGTTAATAGTTATGATTACAAAACACAGTGTAATATGTTCAGACAAGACCTCTATTGTGACGACTTTATATGATTCAGCCACCCCAAAAGGCACCATAATTATCGCTAGCGCTATTGGGGTAAAACAAGACTATTACGCCCGTTTGGCGGTGTTCTTATCCGAAAATAGTTTTAATGTTATCACTTTTGATTATCGCGCAACGGGTGAAAGCCAAAGTGAAAAAAATGGCGTTGCTTTATGTTCGCAATTATCCGATTGGGGAGAAAAGGATATAGAAGCCGTCATTGAATTTTCAGAAGGTAGAGGTTTACCTGTATACTTTATCGGTCACAGTATCGGCGGGCAAATATTAGGGTTATCTAAGTCTGCAGTCAATCTTAAGAAAATAATTTTTATTGCGTCATCAGCACCTTACTGGCGTCGTTGGGCTTTTCCTGACAATATCAAAATACTGCTTACTGCAAATGTTGTGTTTCCCTTCATATCGTATATAAGATCCGATTTCCCGACCAAATCACTGGGACTCGGAAACCAAAATATTCCATCAACATTGATACGCCAATGGGCAAAGTGGATGTCAGCGTCAGATTACCTTTTCAGTGAAAAATTCAACCTCAATCTTTCTGGCTACCAAGAAATTACGCAAGATCTACTCTCTATTGGTTTTACTGATGACAACCTTGCCCCAGAAAACAATATACGAGAGCTACTCAGTTTTTTTCCAAACTCGAATTCAGATGTGAAATTAATTGATCCAAAAGAAGTCAACGCATCAAAAATTGGCCATGTGGGTTTTTTCAACGACAAATTTAAACATAATTTGTGGGAAGATATTCTACTGTGGTTAAAACAGGAGAATAACTAGTGCGTTATAAAATTCAAGAAATCAAACCATTAGACGACACAGCAATTGGCAACATCATTAAAAAAGTGGGTGAAGAGTACGG
>NZ_ABCQ01000098.1 GCF_000170855.1 Moritella sp. PE36
TAAAGGTAAATCACCAGTAACCGATATAATGATCGTATGTACTGGCACATCAAAAACTCACGTTAAATCGATTTCTAACCACCTTTACCTTGAAGCTAAACGTAACGAAGTATTCGTTATGGGTATTGAAGGTAAAGAAGATAGTGAATGGGTTTTAGTTGATATGGGTGACATAGTCGTTCACATCATGCAACAACAAACACGTGATCTATACCAACTAGAACAACTTTGGCAGTCTGTAGGGGCATAGTCAAATGAAAATTCAGCTAGTTGCAGTTGGCACTAAGATGCCAGCATGGGTAGAAACCGGGTATAAAGAATATGCACGTCGCTTCCCTAAAGATATGCCTTTTGAATTACTTGAGATCAATGCGGGTAAGCGTGGTAAAAACGCTGACATCAAACGGATCTTAGAGCTAGAAGGTGTAAAAACGATGCAAGCGATCCCGAAAGGTAATCGTATCGTGACTCTGGAAGTGACCGGCAAACCTTGGACTACTGCACAACTAGCCGTTGAACTCGATAAGTGGAAGCATGATGGTCGTGACGTTAGCCTATTGATTGGCGGCCCAGAAGGACTTGCACCAGAATGCATCGCGGCATCAGAACAACGCTGGTCGTTGTCACCACTGACCTTACCACATCCGATGGTACGTGTAGTGGTAGCCGAAGCGTTATATCGCGCTTGGAGTGTAACAACAAACCATCCTTATCATAGAGAGTAATATTGGTGGCAAGGAAGCGTATAGCCTTACGAGACCATTCTGCGGAAACAGCATTATTTAGCCGTCGCATCATGGTCTCATTTATTTTTGTCCTCTGTGTACTTGGCTTGTTATTGAGTAATCTTTATTACTTACAAGTCGATTCATATCAAGCTTACAAAACCCGTTCTAACGAAAACCGTGTCAAGTTAGTGCCTATCGCACCCAACCGTGGGCTTATCTATGATCGCAACGGGATACTTTTAGCAGAAAATAAACCTGTTTTCAGCTTAGATATGGTACCGGAAAAAATTACCGATATTGACGCCACCATCGTCAAATTAACCAGCTTATTAAGCCTAACTGAAGATAACATTGACGATTTTCATACTCGCTTAAAACGCCAACGTCGCTTTAAGCAGGTCTCAATATTAACCAATTTATCCGAATCTCAAGTGGCCCTCTTTTCAGTTCAACGGCATAACTATCCCGGTATTTCCGTCAATGCCCGATTAAAACGTTATTATCCGTTTGGTGATGCGCTTACGCATGCACTCGGCTATGTAGCCAGAATTAACAGAAATGATCTTAACCGCTTAGCAAAAAAAGGGTTACGTGCAACGTATGCGGCGACCCATGATATCGGTAAGCAGGGCATCGAACGCTATTACGAAAATACCTTACATGGCGAGCCTGGATTTAAAGAAGTTGAAGTCAATAATCGCGGAAAGATTATCCGCACACTGAAAATAACACAGCCCGTACCAGGTAATGATCTGTATTTAAATATCGATATTCGTTTGCAACTTAAGGCACAAAAAGAGCTAGCTGGTCGCCGTGGTGCGATAGTCTTACTCGCCCCCAAAACAGGTGAAGTATTAGCAATGGTCTCGAGCCCGAGTTATGATCCTAACTTATTTGTACACGGTATTAGCAGTAAAGATTATAATCGGCTATTA
Organism: Moritella sp. PE36; assembly: GCF_000170855.1. Classification (GTDB taxonomy): domain Bacteria; phylum Pseudomonadota; class Gammaproteobacteria; order Enterobacterales; family Moritellaceae; genus Moritella. Next base: position 1,664 of record NZ_ABCQ01000098.1, read on the forward strand.
CAGTCAAAAGATCACCCCTTGATCAACCGAGCAACACAAGGACGCTATCCGCCTGCATCAACAGTAAAACCACAATTAGCAATCTTGGCCTTAGAAGACGGCGCAATCACAGCAAATACTCTTATCAATGATCCTGGTTGGTTCCAGATCCCAAATACTAAACGGCGCTTCCGAGATTGGAATCGTTGGGGGCGTGGTAAGATTAATGTGTATACCGCCATCGCACGATCGTCAGATACCTTCTTTTATAACCTCGCTTATAACGTCGGCATTGATAAGATTAACAATTTTATGACCGAGTTTGGCTTTGGTGAATATACCGGTATTGATGTTAAAGAAGAAACCAATGCTATCTTGCCGTCTCGAGAATGGAAACGCGCACGTTACAACCAACCTTGGTATCAGGGTGATACTATTTCAGTGGGTATTGGTCAGGGTTACTGGTCTGCGACACCAATCCAACTTGCGAAAGCGACAGGTATTGTGGCAAGCCGCGGGCTACGCCCTGTGCCACAGCTTGTTCGGGATATAAAATATACCAATGGTGATCAATTTGAACCTGTCGTGGAATTACCACCGCTGATACTCAAAGATCCCGCGCACTGGCAAGTCGCCAAAGACGGTATGCGCGGTGTTGTAACCAGAACAGGTACTGCCCATCGTGCGTTTGCTAACACAGCCTATACTGTAGCTGGTAAATCAGGTACTGCACAGCTATACCAGCTCGGTGAAGAAAAATATGATGCCAGTAAGATCCGCGAACGATTACGTGATAATGCCATGTTTGTAGCTTATGCACCGTTTGAAGAACCGGAAATATCAGCGACGATCATTTTAGAAAATGCCGGTGGTGGTAGCTCACAAGCGGCCCCATCAGCACGCCGTTTATTTGATGTCTACTTTGAAAACAAAAAGGAAAATTAATGCCAGATCGTCGTCATAATCAAAGCATTTGGTATAAATTACATATCGATTTCCCGTTATTATTTGGCCTGTTAAGTCTGATGGGGGTTAGCCTTGTCGTACTTTATAGCGCAGGTGGATCGGACATCGCACTAATGGAAAGACAAGTCGTGCGTATGTTTCTTGCGTTAGCGGTAATGCTGGCGCTAGCACAAATCCCCCCTTCCACTTACCGACGCTGGGCATTTCCCATCTTTATTATTGGGACCATTTTATTAATCGCGGTATTGCTGTTTGGCCATGTCGGAAAAGGGGCGCAGCGCTGGATTGATCTTGGTTTCACCAAGTTCCAACCATCTGAAATAATGAAAGTAGTCATGCCATTAGCCGTGGCACGTTACATGAGTAACCAAGCTATACCACCGAGTTTTAGAACCATCATAACCGCGTTAATCATGGTCTTAATTCCGACATTATTGATCGCCAAACAGCCAGATCTAGGCACTTCATTACTCGTTGCGATTTCAGGTATTTTTGTTATTTTCTTAGCCGGTATGTCATGGCGATTAGTGATGATTGCTTTTGGACTGGTGGCAGGTTTTGCGCCTGTTCTGTGGTTCTTCTTAATGCACCCTTATCAAAAACAACGGGTATTAACCTTCCTCAATCCAGAAACCGATCCATTGGGTTCTGGTTACCATATTATTCAATCTAAGATTGCCATTGGTTCCGGAGGTTTTTGGGGCAAAGGCTGGTTATCAGGCACCCAGTCACAACTGGATTTTTTACCTGAGCGTCACACCGATTTTATTTTTGCGGTATTTAGTGAAGAATTCGGTTTATTCGGTGTGATCTTACTACTGTCACTGTATTTATTTGTGATCTGCCGCGGTTTAGTGATTGCGATGCAGGGCCAACGGGTATTTGAACGCCTCATTGCGGGCAGTATAACCATGACATTCTTCATTTATTTGTTCGTAAATATCGGCATGGTCAGCGGATTATTACCGGTAGTGGGCGTACCACTGCCTTTAATTAGCTATGGTGGCACTTCGATGGTGACATTGATGGCTGGATTTGGCATTCTAATGTCTGTAAGAACACACCGTCGCTTAAGTTGAGGAATCCAGATGCTAGGTAAAAGAGTATTATTTCTGCTAGGTTTAGCAGCGTTTCAAGCTAATAGTGCTGAGTTAAGCAGTGAGCACAAGACTTGGGTTGAAGAGTTAAGTACAAAATATGACATCTCAGAACAAGTACTTACCGATGCCATCGGCCAAGCAAAGTTCGATGAAAACGTCTTAACCAAGATCCAGACACCCTGGGAAAAAAAACCTTGGTATAAATACGCACCAATCTTTATTACTGAAAGTCGTATTAACAAAGGTGTCGAGTACTGGCTGCAATACGAAGCTACCTTTGCTAAAGCCGAAGCTGAATATGGCGTCCCAGCCCAAGTTATCGTCGCCATTATGGGCGTTGAAACCTTCTATGGTAAATACAAAGGTAATCTTTCGGTATTAGACTCTCTTTATACACTGGGTTTTAATTATCCATCCCGTGGTAAATTCTTCCGTCAAGAGTTCGCGCAATACATTAAATTAAGCGAACAACAAGGCTGGAAACTGACAGAAACACAAGGTTCATATGCGGGCGCGATGGGCTTAGGTCAATTTATTTCATCAAGTTACAGCCATTACGGCGTTGATTTTTCGGGTGATGGTAAAGTTGATATGATCAACGATCCTGTTGATGCAATCGGCAGTATCGCTAACTACTTTAGCAAGCATAAATGGACTACCGGTGCATCCGTTGCTTATCCAGTCAAAGCCGACAGTGAAAAAGTAGCCGCATTACTGAATAAATCATTGAGAATCAAGCATACATGGGCAGACTTAAAAGCTGCAGGTGTGGTACTTAAAGAGTCTGATGAACGTGTGCCAGCAATAACCATTGAAGACTCAAGCCCTGCGAAACTACTCAAACTACAACAGCTTGATAGTGATGAGTATTGGGTTTACCTCGATAACTTCTACACTATTACCCGTTACAACCACAGTCCACTGTACGCAATGGCGGTGTTCCAATTAAGTGAAAAGATTAAACAAGCTAAACATGCGCAATAAACAACGTTTAACCCTACTGTGTATCTGCGGCCTTTTGGCCGCATGTTCTTCATCGCGTTATCAGTACAGTGATGATCACGCACCGGAAAACATTCCGCAACTTGATGATATTGCCGATGCAGTACCAACGCCGCAAACCTATAGTCGTTATGCTAATCGCGACTATCAGGTACGTGGCATTAATTATGAAGTATGGCGAGACATCAAAATCTTAACGCAAGAAGGTAAAGCATCTTGGTATGGTAATAAATTTCATGGTCACAAAACTTCAAACGGTGAAATTTATGACATGTTTTCGATGTCTGCAGCACACAAAAACTTACCATTACCCAGTTTTGTAAAAGTAACAAATCTAGGTAATGATAAAACCGTGATAGTGCGGGTTAAT
>NZ_ABCQ01000097.1 GCF_000170855.1 Moritella sp. PE36
TAAGATAACCTACATCAACCTGATTATCATCACCAAAGCTAATATAGCCACCAGCGGGGCCTATTTCAAGTCGTTTAATACCTAAAGGCGCTGCTTGCAATTTTAACTCGGTTTGACGGATCAAGTTTTTAGCATTGTCGGGCAATAAACCAAAACGGTCAATGAGTTCAACTTGCACCTCACGTAACTGCTCTTCACTTTGACAACTTGCGATACGTTTATACAGTGATAAACGTATATTAACGTCATGAATGTAATCATCTGGCAATAACGCGGGCACACGCAGTTCAATTTCGGTTTGATTTTTAAGGGCTTCTTCAAGCGAAACTGATTTTCCTTGTTTGATGCTTTTCACTGCCTGGTCGAGCATGTCCATATACAGCGCGAAACCAACAGAGGTTATTTGACCACTTTGTTCATCACCTAATAGTTCGCCGGCACCACGGATCTCAAGATCGTGCGTTGCCAAGGTGAAACCTGCCCCGAGGACTTCTAGTGATGCAATTGCTTCAAGACGTTTTTTCGCGTCGCTGGAGATACGCTTCGGATGTGGTGTTAGCAGGTATGCGTAGGCTTGGTGATGAGAACGACCAACACGACCACGTAATTGATGAAGTTGTGCTAAACCGAGATTATCTGCGCGATCCATAATGATGGTGTTCGCGCTTGGAATATCGATACCGGTTTCAATAATAGTAGTACAGACTAATACATTGAAGCGCTGATGATAGAAATCAGCCATAACCGATTCTAATTCACGCTCTGCCATTTGTCCGTGGGCTGCAACAATGCGCGCCTCCGGTATCAGTTCTGCGAGTGCTTCTACGGTTTTGTCTATTGAGTCGACATTGTTATGCAAGAAGTAAACTTGGCCACCACGCATGATCTCACGCATGATCGCTTCTTTTACGATATTTTCGTCGTATTGGCGAACAAATGTTTTCACCGCTAAACGCTTCGCGGGTGGTGTTGCGATGATAGATAAATCACGCATGCCATTCATTGCCATGTTCAATGTTCTTGGAATGGGTGTTGCTGTTAAGGTTAAAATATCAATGTCCGCACGCAACGCTTTTACTTTTTCTTTTTGGCGCACCCCAAAGCGATGTTCTTCATCGATGACCAATAAACCGAGATCAGCATATTCAATCTTGTTACTGAGCAATTTATGTGTGCCGATGAGTAAATCAACTTTGCCGTTTTTGACGTCAGCTAAAATCAACTTCTGCTCTTTCGCTGTTTTAAAGCGAGAGATCACTTCAACACGTACCGGCCAGTTAGCAAAACGATCTTTGAAGTTTTCGAAATGCTGCTGAGCAAGTAAGGTGGTCGGTACCAACACGGCGACTTGTTTGTCGTTCATCATGGCCATGAACGCGGCGCGCATTGCTACTTCTGTTTTACCAAAGCCTACATCACCACAAATCAGACGATCCATGGTTTTGTTTTGACGCATATCGTCCATGACATCTTGAATTGCAGTTTTCTGATCGTCTGTTTCTTCAAACGGGAAACCATCGGCAAAGGCGGCGTAGGATTCTTTATCGCATTTATATTGAAAACCGCTTTTAGCCGCACGCTGTGCGTAGATATCTAGTAATTCTGCAGCAACGTCTCGAACACGCTCCATTGCTTTGTTTTTCGATTTTACCCAGCTATCACTGCCGAGTTTATGCAGTGGTGCCGATGTTTCGCCTGCACCGCTATAACGACTGATAAGGTGCAGTGCTGAGACGGGAACATAGAGCTTTGCCGCATTGGCGTATTCTAACGTTAAAAACTCAGTTTCCATGCCTGCATTAGCAATGATCTGGAGACCAAGATAACGGCCGACACCGTGTTCAATATGTACAACCGGTTGACCGATACTTAATTCTGTAAGGTTTCTGACTAGCGCATCGTTATTTGCTTGTACTTTTTTATCGGTGCGGCGACGCTGGATGATCTTGTGCCCAAGCAATTCGTTCTCACAAATTATCGCCACATTTAGATCGTCAATAATAAAGCTGTGTTCACACTGACTAACCCAAATACCGATCACAGGTTTAGCTTTCATAAACTTGGCGATACTGGTCATTGCTTTAGGCTTTAACTTGGTTTTTGCAAGTAGCTCTAACAGTGTTTCACGGCGCCCTTCAGATTCAACACTGAAGATTATTTTACCGTTAAACCCTTCGATAAATTCTAGCAAGGGTGCTAACGGTGCTTTTTTCTGATGGTTAATGGCTATTTCAGGTAACTTGCTAAAGCTTAGGTTGGTATTACCTGCTTTTTCATTCAGCAACTCACTGCTTAAGGTTACTTTACTGTACTGGCCAAGTGCTTGGAATAGTTCTGAAACAGGTAAATAAAGTGAATTTGGTGTCAGTAATGGACGTTGAATATCATGGCGGCGATCTTCGTAGCGTTGTTCAACGTCTTGGAAGAACACTTCGGATGCTTGATGTAACTCACCGACTTGCGCAATAGTCAGTTGTTTAGGTAAATAATCAAATAACGTGGCAGTTTCAGTTAAGAATAACGGGTGATAGTATTCAATACCTGTAGGTAAGAAGCCTTTGCTGACTTGCTGATAAATGGATTCAGCTTCACGCGATGGTGTGAACAATGCTCTAAACTGCTGACGGAATAACTCTATCGCTTTAGCATCCGTTGGGAATTCGTGAGCGGGTAATAAGTTAATTTCATCAAGGATCTCTTCCGAGCGTTGTGTCTCGGTATTAAATCCACGAATTTCTTCTACTTCATCATCAAAAAAGTCAATTCGAAACGGCGATGAACTGCCCATCGGATACAGATCAAGAATAGAACCGCGTGCAGAAAATTCACCGTGTTCTAGTACTTGGTCAACGGCATGGTAACCACTGGTTTCTAACCGCTTGCGCATCGCGTGCATGTCAATTTTATCGCCTGTTTTGACGATCAAGCTATGCTGGGCTAAAAAGCTGACTGGCGCGATACGTTGCATCAAGGTATTTACCGATACAATAATCAACCCGCTGGTGGTTTGTTGGAAGCGGTGCAAAGCATGAATACGTTGCGAGATAATATCTTGATGTGGCGAGAAGTTATCATACGGCAGCGTTTCCCAATCAGGGAATGTAATTAGCGGTTTGTCGTCGGCTAAAAAATGCCGTACTTCTTGCTCAAGCTTTAATGCACTTGGGGTGTCTGCAACAACCGCAAGGATAGGAAATTTGGTTTGTGCACATAGCTCTGCAAGTGTGAATGCGAGGCTACTGCCTACAAGGTTACCATAGGCGATCTTGTCGCCTTGTTTTTTTGGTAACGGTAAAGAAAGAATAGCTGTTGATTTCATAGTGGTCAGTAATCTAATCGTAATTATTGAGGATTGTGTTGTTGATCATTTTGCAGATCATTTTGTTGGCGTAGCTCGGCACGTTGTTTAAGCTGTAACTGTTGAATACGTAATGTTGCGCGGATCAATATTTCGCGGTCGATATCACGGATACGTGTATACGACGCTGTGTATTCAATGAGTGTCGGGTCTGTTTCTTGTACTTCACGTGCAGAGATGATGCCGTAGCAATAAATAGCTGAAGAGTCGTTCGGTAAAAATATCTTAATGCGCACCGCTTGGTCTAAGGATAAATCACCATGCGCTAAAAATTTGACCTCTCCGGCACCAAATACTGAGGTGTCAAAGCGAGACTCTGGGTGATCTTGTTGTGCTAATACGTAACCCATGATCAAGTTTATTTTGTTGTTTTGCATCTGTAAGAAATCAGCAAGCGCGTCAGCTTGTTCACCGATATTGCGAATAGAGCGCAGGGCATTGCTATCAATTTCAGCAACATCATTGGCCATTTTAAATGGGATTGGCATTTCGTTTTCGAGTGCCAATCTAGATGTTGGGACTTGATCAATAGAAACTGGTTCAATATTGACAGATAAACTGTGCTTAATAGAAAAATATTGTTGAGTCATTGCAGTCATCCTTTCTAGATTGCTAACCTGTTATTGTGCCATATTAATTTATATTTATCTTGTTTACTTTATGGTAATAGACTTTTAAGGCTCTGTTTTAAACCAGAATAACTAATCGGTCACAAGTTGAAGACAAGGCATGATTTTACTTGCTCATTAGTGGTCATGTCTCTAGAATGAATACCAGTTTTTAGCAAGGACTTCTTACTCTATTTATGTATTACCCTCTAAGTTTATTTATCGGATTGCGCTACACTCGCTCGAAGCGCAACAATCGATTTGTTTCATTTATTACCTTATTCTCGACCGCTGGCATCACTATCGGGGTATTAGCCTTGATCACTGTTTTATCGGTAATGAACGGTTTTGAGCAAGATTTGAAAACGCGTATTCTCGGTGCTGTGCCGCATGTCATCGTGACACCTAAATCAGGCTCAGATAATATCGATGAAAGTTTATCAGCTTTAGCTGACGATCCCTTAGTTGCCGCGGTTACACCGTTTTTACAAGCTGATGCCATGGTACAAAGTAAAAGTCAGATCCAAGGCGCGCAGTTGCAGGGAATAGATCCATCGTCCTATCCGCAATGGGACGTTATTCGTCAGAATATGCTTATCGGTGATATCTCATTACTGCAACCAGGTAAGTACAACATCATAATTGGCCGCAGCATGGCAAAATCATTGAATGTTAAACTCGGCGATAAAATCAGACTTATTTCGACTAAAGGCAGTATTTTCACCCCGATGGGTCGAGTGCCGAGCCAACGTAAATTTACTGTGGTGGGGATTTATTCTGTCGGTTCTGATGTCGAAGCCACCCAGGTATTAGTGAATATCACTGATGCGGGTAAATTGGTGCGCTTATCACCGTCAAGTCCAATGCAACATCGCGTTTTTGTACATGATCCGTTTGCGGTTAATGAACTAGCGAGTCGAAATTTCTTCAGTAACTTTGATTCGTTGGACTGGCAAACAACCCGTGGTGAATTATTCCAAGCCGTGAAAATGGAAAAGAACATGATAGGGTTATTGTTGTTCTTAATTATTACTGTGGCAGTATTTAACATCTTGTCATCGTTAGTCATGTTAGTGACGGAGAAAGAAACAGACGTCGCGATCATGAAAACATTGGGCATGAATAGACCTACTATTGTGCAAATATTTGTTATCCAAGGCGCTTGGACTGGTGTATTGGGTGCAATTTCTGGCGGTATTATGGGCGTTACTTTAGCAGCCAATCTTAATGAGTTTATGTCATTAATTGGACTCAACCTGTTAGCGCAAGCATCGGGTGGAGCCCGCTTATTACCTGTTTTATTTGATTGGTCGCAGATCGCATCAATTATTTTCGGTGCGATTGCATTAAGTCTACTCGCAACACTTTACCCTGCATTTAGAGCTGCAAATGTAAAACCTGCCGAGGCATTACGATATGAATAATTCTTTATTAGTTTGCAAAAATCTCGAAAAAGTTTACCAAGAAGGACATCTTGATACCCACGTATTAAAACAAGTGTCGTTAACTGTCGAAAAAGGCGAGTTAATTGCGATTGTTGGCCGTTCTGGTTCTGGTAAAAGTACCTTGTTG
>NZ_ABCQ01000096.1 GCF_000170855.1 Moritella sp. PE36
AAGCGCGTTAAAAAGCAAGTTGCTGACGGTATTGCACACGTTCATGCTTCTTTCAATAATACTATTGTGACAATCACAGATCGCCAAGGTAATGCTTTATCTTGGGCAACTGCAGGCGGCTCAGGCTTCCGTGGTTCTCGTAAGTCAACTCCATTCGCTGCGCAGGTTGCTGCTGAGCGTGCTGGTGAAATGGCTAAAGAGTACGGTCTTAAAAACTTAGAAGTTATGGTTAAGGGCCCTGGTCCTGGTCGTGAATCTTCTATTCGTGCATTGAATGCGATTGGTTTTAAAATTACTAACATCACTGATGTTACACCAATCCCTCACAATGGTTGTCGTCCACCTAAAAAGCGTCGCGTATAACGCTTTTAGGAATATTGGAGAAAGAACATGGCTAGATATTTGGGCCCAAAGCTCAAGCTTAGTCGTCGTGAAGGTACAGATCTTTTCTTGAAAAGTGGCGTACGTGCGATCGAATCTAAGTGTAAAATTGATAACGCACCTGGTGTACATGGTGCTCGTAAACCTCGTCTATCTGACTACGGTTTACAACTACGTGAAAAGCAAAAAGTTCGTCGTATGTACGGTGTACTTGAAAAGCAATTCCGTAACTTATATAAAGAAGCTGCTCGTCTAAAAGGTAATACTGGTGAAAACCTACTTGCTTTATTAGAAGGCCGTCTAGATAACGTTGTTTATCGTATGGGCTTTGGTTCAACTCGTGCGGAATCGCGCCAGTTAGTAAGCCACAAAGCAATCGTTGTAAACGGTAAAGTTGTAAATATCCCTTCTTACAAAGTGAAAGTTAACGATACAGTTAGCATTCGCGAGAAGGCTAAGAAGCAAGCTCGTATCGCTTCAGCTCTTGAAATTTCAGAGCAGCGTGAGAAAGCATCTTGGGTTGAAGTTGACAGTAAGACACTTGAAGGCGTTTACAAACGTGTTCCTGAGCGTTCTGATCTGTCTGCAGACATCAACGAACAGCTTATTGTTGAACTTTACTCTAAGTAAAGTTAACTTCATAAGAGAGGACATACATGCAGGGTTCTGTAACAGAATTTCTAAGACCAAGACTTGTTGATATTGAGCAAATTAGCTCAACACGTGCCAAGGTAACACTTGAACCGTTAGAGCGTGGCTTTGGTCACACTCTAGGTAATGCTTTACGTCGTATTCTACTTTCTTCTATGCCAGGTTGTGCTGTAACAGAAGTTGAGATCGACGGCGTACTCCATGAGTACAGCAGTAAAGAAGGCGTTCAAGAAGATGTTCTTGAAATTCTTCTTAACTTAAAAGGTCTTGCAATCAAACTTGAAGGCAAAGACGAAGCGTTACTAACTTTAACTAAGTCAGGTACAGGTCCTGTATTGGCAGGTGACATCACCCATGATGGTGATGTTGAGATTATTAATCCAGAACATGTGATTTGTAATTTAACCGGTCAAGCAGATATCAGTATGCGTATTCGTGTTGCAAAAGGACGTGGTTACGTTCCTGCTTCTACACGAATTCAGTCTGATGATGAAGAGCGTCCTATCGGTCGTTTGCTTGTTGATGCTGCATTCAGCCCTGTAAGCCGTATTGCTTACAATGTTGAAGCTGCTCGCGTCGAGCAACGTACTAACCTTGATAAGTTAGTAATCGATATGGAAACTGATGGAACATTAGATCCAGAAGAAGCTATTCGTCGTGCTGCTACAATTCTGGCTGAACAGCTTGATGCTTTCGTTGATCTTCGTGATGTAACGGAACCAGAGCAGAAAGAAGAGAAGCCAGAGTTCGATCCGATACTGCTACGTCCTGTTGATGATTTAGAACTTACTGTTCGTTCAGCTAACTGCCTAAAAGCAGAAGCTATTCACTATATTGGTGATCTTGTTCAGCGTACTGAGGTTGAGTTACTTAAAACACCTAACCTTGGTAAGAAATCTTTAACTGAAATTAAAGATGTTCTAGCTTCACGTGGCTTATCTCTAGGTATGCGCCTAGAAAATTGGCCACCTGCAAGTATCGCGGACGAATAGTAAACACTAATCAAAAGAATTTTGTAAGAAGGATAAGTTCATGCGCCATCGTAAGAGTGGTCGTCAACTAAATCGTAACAGCAGCCACCGTCAGGCTATGTTCCGTAATATGGCATGTTCTTTAGTTAGCCACGAGATCATTAAAACGACTCTGCCTAAAGCTAAAGAATTACGTCGTGTAGTTGAGCCTCTAATTACACTTGCTAAAACGGATAGCGTAGCTAACCGTCGTCTAGCATTTGCTCGTACCCGCAGCGATGAAGTTGTAGGTAAACTATTTAAAGAATTAGGCCCACGTTTCGCTAACCGTTCAGGCGGTTATACTCGAATCTTAAAATGTGGTCTACGTACTGGCGATAAAGCTCCTATGGCTTACATCGAACTAGTAGATCGTCCAGTTGTTGAAGCTGCTGACGAAGAATAGTTTTAAATAGTATTATAAGCCAGGGCTCACGCTCTGGCTTTTTTATTTCTAACACATTATTTTTTCTTGTATAAATTCTCTCTTCTATATTCAGCTCGCTTATCTAAATTATTTTTATCTTTATCTTTGTCGTACTCAATCAATACCCTTATATACCGATAAACTAAATATCTGCATGTCCTCCTAAGATCGTTTCAATAAATTAATCTTATGTTTTAACTTCATATGAATTTTGGTAATGAATAGGGATAAAAGTAGATCTACTAATCTGTTTTTGACTATTTGTTTGGTATATGACGTGGTTGTTCGCTTTTTAATCTTTTTATTTGTTTTTTATCTTTTTTTAAATTAGCCCTTGCCAATGTGATCTATATCTCTATAATGCGACCTCACTGACACGGCAACAGCCGCTCAGTATGCTCTTTAACAATTTATTCAAGCAATCTGTGTGAGCACTTGCAGAGATATAATGACCAAATATTATATCAATGTAATTGTGAACATTAAATTAAATCGAAAGATTTGGTTTTATAAACAATGGAACTTCGGTTTTATTGTTGAAGTACAGAATTCATTGAGCCGATTTGATTACTTAGGTAATCAGTCAAAAACTTTTAATTGAAGAGTTTGATCATGGCTCAGATTGAACGCTGGCGGTAGGCTTAACACATGCAAGTCGAGCGGAAACGAAGAATAGCTTGCTATTCTGGCGTCGAGCGGCGGACGGGTGAGTAATGCTTGGGAATCTGCCTAGTCGAGGGGGACAACAGTTGGAAACGACTGCTAATACCGCATACGACCTACGGGTGAAAGGGGGCCTCTTCTTGAAAGCTCTCGCGACTAGATGAGCCCAAGTGGGATTAGCTTGTTGGTGAGGTAAGAGCTCACCAAGGCGACGATCCCTAGCTGGTCTGAGAGGATGATCAGCCACACTGGAACTGAGACACGGTCCAGACTCCTACGGGAGGCAGCAGTGGGGAATATTGCACAATGGAGGAAACTCTGATGCAGCCATACCGCGTGTATGAAGAAGGCCTTAGGGTTGTAAAGTACTTTCAGCGAGGAGGAAAGGTTGGTAATTAATACTTGCCAACTGTGACGTTACTCGCAGAAGAAGCACCGGCTAACTCCGTGCCAGCAGCCGCGGTAATACGGAGGGTGCAAGCGTTAATCGGAATTACTGGGCGTAAAGCGCATGCAGGCGGTTTGTTAAGCGAGATGTGAAAGCCCCGGGCTCAACCTGGGAACTGCATTTCGAACTGGCAAACTAGAGTTCTTGAGAGGGTGGTAGAATTTCAGGTGTAGCGGTGAAATGCGTAGAGATCTGAAGGAATACCAGTGGCGAAGGCGGCCACCTGGCAAGTAACTGACGCTCAGATGCGAAAGCGTGGGTAGCAAACGGGATTAGATACCCCGGTAGTCCACGCCGTAAACGATGTCTACTCGGAGTTTGGTTCCTTGAGAACTGGGCTCTTAAGCTAACGCATTAAGTAGACCGCCTGGGGAGTACGGCCGCAAGGTTAAAACTCAAATGAATTGACGGGGGCCCGCACAAGCGGTGGAGCATGTGGTTTAATTCGATGCAACGCGAAGAACCTTACCTACTCTTGACATCCACAGAATCTGGTAGAGATACCTCAGTGCCTTCGGGAACTGTGAGACAGGTGCTGCATGGCTGTCGTCAGCTCGTGTTGTGAAATGTTGGGTTAAGTCCCGCAACGAGCGCAACCCTTATCCTTATTTGCCAGCACGTAATGGTGGGAACTCTAAGGAGACTGCCGGTGATAAACCGGAGGAAGGTGGGGACGACGTCAAGTCATCATGGCCCTTACGAGTAGGGCTACACACGTGCTACAATGGCGCATACAAAGGGCTGCAAACCAGCAATGGTAAGCGAATCCCATAAAGTGCGTCGTAGTCCGGATTGGGGTCTGCAACTCGACCCCATGAAGTCGGAATCGCTAGTAATCGTGAATCAGAATGTCACGGTGAATACGTTCCCGGGCCTTGTACACACCGCCCGTCACACCATGGGAGTGGGCTGCACCAGAAGTCATTAGCTTAACCTTCGGGAGGGCGATGACCACGGTGTGGTTCATGACTGGGGTGAAGTCGTAACAAGGTAGCCCTAGGGGAACCTGGGGCTGGATCACCTCCTTACGTAAAGTTGTTAATTTTTGTAAGTGCCCACACAAATTGCTTGAATAGAAAATTAAATTGCACGTCTTATGTAAATAAGACAACGGTTGGGATGAAATCCAAACGTAGAAAGTAAATAGTGTCCTGTTCGTCTAGAGGCCTAGGACACCGCCCTTTCACGGCGGTAACACGAGTTCAAATCTCGTACGGGATACCACTTTTCTTTCTGATTAAAAATCAAAGCTAAGCAGCTTAATGTTTATCTTTGCTTTTTAGCAATTGCTCTTTAAAAATTTGGAAAGCTGAATAAATAAAGAAGTTCTTAAAACACGTTATTACTTTGGTAATAACAATATAGTGTTCTTGAGTATTCTTGAGGCGAAAAAAACTAGATAATACCTAGTTATTTCAATTGTACGGTCGACTTTAGATTGTATGGTTAAGTGACTAAGCGTATACGGTGGATGCCTAGGCAGTCAGAGGCGATGAAGGACGTGTTAATCTGCGTTAAGCTGTGGGGAGTTGATAAAAAGCGTTAATCCACAGATTTCCGAATGGGGGAACCCACCTTACTTTGTAAGGTATCGTAACGTGAATACATAGCGTTACGAAGCGAACCGGGAGAACTGAAACATCTAAGTACCCCGAGGAAAAGAAATCAATAGAGATACCCTTAGTAGCGGCGAGCGAACGGGGTCTAGCCCTTAAGCAGTTTGGAAGTTAATGGAAGGCTCTGGAAAGTGCCACGATACAGGGTGATAGTCCCGTACATGAAAACGACCTTATTGTGAAATCGAGTAGGACGGCACACGTGATATGCTGTTTGAATATGGGAGGACCATCTTCCAAGGCTAAATACTACTGACTGACCGATAGTGAACCAGTACCGTGAGGGAAAGGCGAAAAGAACCCCTGTGAGGGGAGTGAAATAGAACCTGAAACCGTATACGTACAAGCAGTGGGAGCCTACTTTGTTGGGTGACTGCGTACCTTTTGTATAATGGGTCAACGACTTAATTTCAGTAGCAAGGTTAAGCGAATAGCGGAGCCGTAGGGAAACCGAGTGTTAACTGCGCGAATAGTTGCTGGGATTAGACCCGAAACCCGGTGATCTAGCCATGGGCAGGTTGAAGGTTGAGTAACATCAACTGGAGGACCGAACCGACTAATGTTGAAAAATTAGCGGATGACTTGTGGCTGGGGGGTGAAAGCCAATCAAACCGGGAGATAGCTGGTCTCTCGAAAGCTATTTAGTAGCGC
>NZ_ABCQ01000095.1 GCF_000170855.1 Moritella sp. PE36
CCCCTTCATGTTCTTGCTAATTCTAATTTAAAAGCTATAACTCATACCAACGGACACAAAATTTGTCGAGCTATCATAAAATTCAATATTGGCATCATTCTCTTTCTTTTGATAAATAATATTAAGGTTACTACCTTTTATATCAAACGGTTCCGTATAAGAGTAAAGGAATGAATAACGGGCAGCATTATCCTCTTGAACCTCATCAAATATTGGATTTTTGGCATCGTACTCGCGATCAGTAAACGCAGCTTGAACTGAAACAAAATGCCTTTCATACTTGGTCATGATACTGAGGCTATAATGAAATTCATCAAAACTCTGACTTTCACCTTTAGCATCTTGCGTACCATAAAACACGTTTACTTTAGCGTATGTGCCTTGCCACAGAGGTATTGAACTTTCGGCACTCAGTCTGTGGTAATCACTGTCACGATTTAACGAGGCTTGTTCTTCTGCTGTACAGTTTCGGCTTTGGTTATTACAAGACATACTTTGACTACCGCTTTGCTCATCTTCTATCGAATATGATGCATACGAGTACTCAACCTGAACAGGGGCAAATTTATAAGCCACACGCATGGCATTCGAATCGATATCGGTTTGCTCTCTTGACGCACCCGTAAGGAAAGGATCAGACCAGGTTTCTTTTAAAAATGGCACATGAGGTATATAAGCAAATGTCATACTTTGGCGTTTATCGAATTGATGTGTCACCCCAATCTCATATTGAATGGCGCTATTTAAAATGTTTTCAGGACTCTGCCCAAGAAAATACTGCGTCTTTAAATCAGCTGTTGTGTAAGCCAACCGGAAAAAAGGAAACAACACACCAGTTGTGACCGCTTCGCCAGCGTTATTTAAATCTTGAGTCTGTTCATTATCATCAACAATGTTAAATTGGCTTTGCGTATCACTTACACCTGCATTAATACCCATCGTACCAGAAAAACCTGCGTTTATTGCCAATGGTTTCGCGATTGCATCACTACCAAGTAAACAGCCGACCAATAATAAAGGTAATGAAAGTACGCTGTAATGTTTAGAGAACATGTATAAAAATCGCTCCAGCAATGTAAGTCATTGTTAATGAATAATGTTAAATATTAATTTTGATTTATATCAATTTAGTCACCAAATCATAACACAACGACTCTAATATAGAATACTTAATGGCGTTTCAAGCAAGCTCCACGCAATAATTGGAAAATAACATATATATCAGTGATATCAGCCAGAATAGCTAAATAAACACTGAAATAATTTGTTTTATATTATAAGCTTAAACAAGAAGAATTCAAAAACCACACACTTTAGACACTAAGCTATTGAATGCCAGTATAAAGATCTATTTCAATAAAGGATGATTGAAAATCATATGCACAAAATTCTCGTTTTATTTGCCCATCCTGCATTACAAAAATCAATTGCACATAAATCATTATTCAATGAAATTCAAAACATTGAAGGCATTACTTGTCACGATCTCTACGATACCTACCCAGATTCATTTATCGATATTAAACATGAACAAACTTTATTACTTAATCACGACATCATCGTCTTGCAATTCCCACTTTACTGGTATTCATGCCCGGCAATATTAAAAGAGTGGCAAGATCTGGTACTCGAACATGGTTTTGCTTATGGTGAATACGGCGATAAACTGGTTGGAAAAAAAATAATGCTGGCCATCTCCACAGGCGGGAGTATGAATTCTTACTCTACCGCAGGCTACAATGAACATGATATTAGCCAATTTTTATTACCGTTTAGCCAAATGAGCAAACTGTGTAATTTAGAATACCTCACTCCATTTGTTGTTCATGACATTCATAAACGTCACGACCCAGCCCGAATTGCACGTAAAGCGAAAGAATACCGCCAACTCTTATTAACGTTACAACAACAGAATGATGACGCTGTTGCTGCAAGACAGGAGAACTGTTAATCATGGAACATGGCGTATTATTTAATATTTTCATTTATCTTGCCGCGGGTGTCGTAGCGGTGCCAATCGCAAAGCGCCTGGGACTCGGCTCAGTACTGGGCTATTTGATTGCTGGTGCAATTGTTGGACCTTATGCATTAAGCTTAATTTCCAATCAAGAAGATGTTATGCACGTGGCCGAATTTGGCGTAGTCATGATGCTTTTTTTAGTCGGTTTAGAATTAAAACCGGCCTTGTTATGGCAGTTAAGAATGCCTATTTTAGGCACAGGTGGCTTACAGCTGTGCGCAACGACCTTATGTATTTTTATAATACTACTCACTTGTGGTCTGGCATGGCAAACAGCACTCGCCATCGGCTTAATCGTGGCATTATCATCGACTGCGATTGTATTGCAGAATTTACAAGAACGAGAATTAATGAAAACCGAAGCAGGTAAAAATGCTTTTGCGGTATTGTTATTTCAAGATATTGCAGTTATCCCGATCCTGTCGATACTGCCCTTGTTAGTCATACAGGACACGGCGATCGTTGAATCGTCAACATCAGCCTGGCTCAGTGCTTTGATGATTGCTGGTGTGATTGCCGGTATCATCATCGGCGGTCACTTTCTGGTGGTGCCGCTACTCCGCATTATCGCGGGATCACGCTCGCGTGAAATTTTCATTGCAACAGCACTGGCACTGGTTGTTGGTATCGCGTTAGCGATGGAAGCAGTCGGCTTATCTGCCGCACTCGGTACTTTCTTAGCTGGTGTGGTTCTCGCTGACAGCGAATATCGCCACGAACTTGAGAGTGATATTGAACCATTCAAAAGCTTATTATTAGGTATATTCTTTATCTCTGTCGGGGCTAGCATTGATTTTACCTTGCTGCTTGATCAACCGATATTAGTTGCGCTACTCGTCACCGGACTGATTGCGGTTAAATTTATCGTGCTATTTATCACTGGCATCGTATTCAAGATCCAGCGTAGTCAAAATTGGCTATTTTCTTGCGCCCTCGCACAAGGCGGTGAGTTTGCCTTTGTACTGACCTCGTTCGCACTACAACGTCAAGTTTTTGATAACGAAATAGCCAGTTTGCTGGTTTTAGTGGTCACCTTATCTATGGTATTCACACCACTACTATTAATTATTAACGATAAAATCATCGCTCCAACATTCAAGCGAAAAGTACCGCATGCCGACAATAAAGCGACACCAGAGCATCAAATCCCCGATGATACAGACAGCTCCGTCATCATTGCTGGCTTCGGTGGTTTTGGACAAGTGGTTGGGCGATTACTGCATGGTTACCATATTAATACCACTATCTTAGAAAATGACGTCGGCCAGATAGAATTATTACAACAGTTCAAATACAAGGTATTTTATGGCGATGCCGAGCAGCTCAATTTATTACACGCCGCGGGCGCAGATAACGCCAAACTGTTTATTATTGCCGTGGAAAGTGCCAGCAGAACCAAGCGTATTTTAATTAAGGTTAAAAAACACTTTCCGCACCTAACGGTATTGGTACGTGCAACAGACCGTAACCATGCCCAGCAACTAATCCGCCTCGGCGCCGATCATGTGTTTCGAGAATCGCTCGACTCTGGTATCAGCTTAGGGGTAGAAACATTAAAGGCGTTGGGTATGCGAGCTAATCAGGCTCACCGTGCAGGGCAGGTATTCCGTCGTCACGATGAAGCCGTATTACATGAAGAAGCAAGGCAGATGCATGAACACGAGCCAGAGTTTGTTAATCGCAGTCTGACAGAGCGCCGTATATTGAAAAAATTATTGGGATTAGATGCGTTAACTTATTACGATAATCTCAATGATGCTTGGTCAACTGAAGCACATAGCAACGAAGACAAAAATACCGTTGGTAACTTAGCCGCTGCACACAAACATAATAAATCGACAGGTGAGCAGAGTTAATAAGATAAGTTACAGCGTAAGATAAACAGATAGAATAACGGCACAGTTGATGAAAATAGCTATTTAGCAACAATTATCAACTGCGCCGTGTTTATTATTGGGCTAACGAATGATCTAAACTAAAAGTGCCACTGTAGATAAACGGTTTGATAATTACTGCCACCTTTAATTCGACCAAATACCGAGCTACTTTCAAAAATACCAGAACGATGATGGATGCTATAACCAAACCAGGTTTGCGCTAATGCCTTGTTATTAAAAATATCACCAACATTCACATCTAACGAAAAATCAAGATAGTTAAGTAACTTCGATGAATTTTCATAACCACGCTTACCGTCTTCACCTGTTAATTCAAAGCCTTCGATATAAGTAATGTTTGATACATAAGACAAACCTTCAGCAATACCTAAACGCCAGCGAGGACCAAAGTCAAACGTATAAAACGCTTTGATTGCCAGCACGACTTCAGCAATATCTTGTTGCACATCGGAACTATAATGCCACACCAGACCTGGCGTAAAGTAAATATCAATCGGCATCGTCAGCAAGCTATCGGCAACCTGAGTACCATAAAATACCGAACTCATTTGGTTATTTTCATCATCGCGCTCGGTGTTAAACTTTAAAATATCGCCAATATTAGACGGCGTTGCCCAGCCATGGGCTAAACGTAAGTATTCATCATTCTTTGCTTTGCCTGCAGTGCGTACAAATGGTTTATTTGGATCCGGGTAAAAAGCAATGCCAAGGAAAGACTCCAATTGGTAATTCTTTTCCACTCTCTCTAAATCATAAACGTTATCTTCCAATCGCGTTACACCAAACTGGCCAATTAGATGCAAGTTACTGGCGACATGATAAGCACCTTTGATACCACCACTGGCAGACACACCTGTACCAACTTGCTCAAGGTCAAAGCCATAGTAATAATCATTAAAGTCAGCACTTTTCCACTTCAATTCCGCAAAAGGGATCAATGTCCAGCTATCATATTTCCAACGATACAGCGCTCTCGTGTAACCATAAGCTCGCTTGTAATTATCTGACAACACCGCAATATCCGCTTCCCATGGGCCATCGAAATAACGGTACTGGAAGCCAAAGTCGAAAGACTGACCTTTGATTTGATTCTGAAATTCTTTAGGGATGTCATTAAATCGAAATCGGCTATACACATTGACTTGATGATCCGCGTTTTTCCATAAATGCACGCCACCTTCTAAGCCATTAATAAATCCATAGTCATTTTCAAATCTAATGAGGGGCAAAATATCATACACAGCGGTATCTTCACTCACCTCTGATACAGCGAAAGGAATATCGGCACGGCGCATGCCTATCGCAAGCCCCCACTGATTGACCGATAAGGCCGGAGGCTCCATTGTTATCACATCGGTACTTTCACTCTGAGTTATCTCTTCTACGGCTACCGCTTGAGATTGAGTTGAACTAGCAACATTTACGCTGTTTTCTGCATAGACAAAACTTGAAGGCAAACTAAAAATACACGCTAAACGTATAATATGGCGAGAACTGAATAACATGACTTTTTTAATACCCTTAAGTTATAAATAATGATTTTTATATTACCCTTAATTCGGATAACAAGTGCAATAATAAATCACAATATAAATATGGTGAAGTAAATGCTGATTAATCATATGCCTGCTGGCATATCACATCACAAGTTCGTACAAGGCGAACCGTTAATTGTGTATCATTTTCAAGCGTATATAATAATCCATTCTGGAACTCGATTTGCCAGGCCTGACTGATATAACGGCTGCTTGGTGTACTTGACCAAGATTTGGAGATTGCAGGTAATAAAGGATGATTGGGAAACACCAATTTATTTAAACTGGGTTCTTCACAGGCTGTTTCAATAAT
Source organism: Moritella sp. PE36 (assembly GCF_000170855.1). Lineage (GTDB taxonomy): Bacteria > Pseudomonadota > Gammaproteobacteria > Enterobacterales > Moritellaceae > Moritella. The sequence goes on from NZ_ABCQ01000095.1 coordinate 5,767, forward strand.
ACTGTAAAGCTCTTTGATATCAGGTAATCGCCAATCAGTATCCCCTCCATTACTATTGTTAAACACTGTAACTTCAGCTTCTGCATCCCACCAAGAAAAATAACGAACCTCGCCCAATTCACAGTCCGCACCGAGTAAACCTGTTACACACATTTGCCATTCCAGTCTTGTTGCCTTATCAAATACCAAACCATCATTATGCTTAATAAAACGCTCCGCCGGCGTGGATGTTAACGCATTATCATTACAGCGTTGGTCAAGCGCTCGCGCACTCATTGGTGCGACTAGCAATAACATAACAGCCATGATGTATAAAAAAGGTCTAATTGCAGTGATATTCATTTTAATGGCCCTTTTATGATTAATCCCGATTTCACACACGCTATATATGCAGTAACTTGGGTATAGCAAGCATTAACCGCTACTACGTACTAAACGAACGACTCTTGGAATACTGGTCAAATTACCTTGAATATTGCCATATACAAAATTAATCATCCAAGCATAATCCAAATCATCAATGTCTATATCAGCAGTCCAATAATAACTATTTTGAGCATAAGGAAAAAACTGTATTTCAACCGCGGGTATTTCCTGTGAATAATTAACAATACTCTGTAGTTCTAAACGTGTCGGCATACGCCAGTCGCTATAACCACACCAACCGCGTTGATTCATCACCTCAACAAATTTCTCTGTATCGCAATTGCGACTGTCGGCGCAAATGCCACCATTTTTCAGTCACACCA
>NZ_ABCQ01000094.1 GCF_000170855.1 Moritella sp. PE36
GAGTGATAGATCGATACTACTCACTTGGCGTTGCTGATTTTCATTTAAGGTCGACTGACTGGCAAGTGCAGATGTAAACAAGCGTGCGGCTTCAAGTGGCTGCAATAAATCATGGCTGCACACTTGTAAAAAATGACTTTTCTTACTCAGCGCCTCATCGGCAACCACCCTCGCCTTCGCTAGCTCTTTATTGGCTTTCTCGAGTTTTTTAGTTCGCTCTGCTACACGGGTCTCTAAATCTTGATTGGCTTCTTTTAATACCCGTTCCGCTTGCCTGAATGCAGTGATATCTGAAAAGACCATTAGAAATCCGCCGTCCGGTAATGGGTTTCCTTCGATGCGGATGACCTTGCCATCTTCACGTAACCGTTCCGAGTTATGCGACTGTCTTAAACGCAGGAAATCGATGCGTTTTTTTACATGCGCTTCAATATCACCCCCACCACACAAGCCGCGTTCAGCATTAAATCGAATTAATGATTCAATCGGGCAACCGACACGGAGAATATTGTCAGGATAATTAAACAAAATTGCATACTGTTTATTCCAGGCTACAAGTTCGAGTTCATCGTTAACAATTGAGATCCCATCTCTGGTGTTTTCAATCGCGCTTTTTAGCAAGTTCTGACTAAACTCTTGTCGATGGCTAGATGCGTTACCCACTAAGGTCGCCAGTTCATCCAAAGCGAAATCATGGCCATCTAAAGCAGAATTAAGCACCAAGCGAGCAGATGATGAACCCATCACACTCGATAATACTTTCTCTGTATGCTCCAGCGCATATTCAGCCTTTTCCTTTACGGTATACTCTAAGGTGATAGCGACCTGCTCAAAAGCTTGGAAACTTTTGGATGCTTTATCGTCACCCACAAATTGCGCGGTCAATAACAATAATTCATCTACCGATATAGCCAACCGTTTCGACTTAGCTTTGCGCTTACTTTCCACTAATGATTGCGGTAACTGCCGCTTTAAAAATAACGCCCCTTGTATTCGTTCTTGGATACTGGATCTGGTCACTAATGATATAAGGACCATCACGACAACATTAACCGACAGGCAGAGCAAGTTGATCGCAGTTGAACTTGCAAATATAGTCTCTACTAATGGGCCTTGATAGAAACCCAATTGCGGTAAAAAATTAAGCAGTGTCCACAATGAAAAGCCGATACTAATCCCGGTAAACACACCTTTCAATGTAGCTCGACGCCAATAAAAAGCGGCAACTAATGCCGGTGTAAGCTGTGCCAAGGCACCTAATGCCGTAGCCCCTAAACTTGCTAACGCTGTAGGTGGAATAAATAGAAAGACCAGATAGCTGAGTAAACTAACAAACAGCACTAATATTTTGCGAATATTGAGCAATTTTAATCTAAACGCATCGTATTGTGTGGGATGTTTATTCTTTTTAAATAGGAACGGGAATACAATTTCATTGCTCAACATGGTACTCAATGCAATGGTTGATACGATCACCATCGAGCTTGCTGCAGAAATCGCCCCTAAAAATGCAAACAACGTCAGCCATGTTTGATCTTGATACCAAGGCAGCACCAATACATACATATCCGCAGGCACGCTATTACCCAATAGTAAATAACCAGCTAAGCCAAGTGGCGCGGAAAAAAACGCAAATACAAGCAGGTATAATGGGAAGATACGACGACTCAACCAAGCATCTTGCTCATCACGTAGTTCTACAATCATGACGTGGAATTGCCGCGGTAACACAAAAAATGCGGCCATCACAATAATGATCATACCAAACATGGCACTTAGATCGGGAAATTGTAATGCACTGGCTAACTCTGCATTGGCACTCGCTTGTTGCCAAATATCCTGGGGTGAATCGAAGACAAAATAGCAAATAAAAATACCGACACTGGCAAAAGCGATAATTTTTACGAGGGCTTCAAACGCAATCGCCAGCATAATACCGGGATGACGCTCTGTCACATCAATATTACGAATGCCAAATAACATGCTAAAACCAGCCAGTACACAACTAGTGACTAAACCAAGCTGCCAAGGCATAAAGACTTGTTCGATTTGTAATTGTTGGAAGGAATAAACAATCGCTTTAATTTGTAAGGCGATATATGGCATAGTGCCAAGTAACGATACCATGGTCACCAGAATAGCCAAGGCATGTGACTTACCAAAACGAGCCGCAAGTAAATCGGCGATAGAGGTTAAATTAAAATTAATACTGGTTTGAATTATACGTTGTAGAAAAGGCCATGCGAAAAAAAGTAACAGTATTGGACCCAAATAAATAGGTAAATACGAATAAACACTGGTTGCCGCTTGTCCTGTGGTGCCAAGAAAACTCCACGAGGTACAATACACAGAAACAGCAAAGGCATAAATAAGCGCTTGGCGTTTCCCTTGGATCAGATGACGATATTTATCGCCTAAAAAAGCAATTAAAAATAATAACGCGATATAAAAAAAACTTAATAGCATCAACTGCCAATTTGCGAACATACTGTGACCTATCGAACTACAACTGAATTAATTTATTCAAGAACAGAGAAAGCGCTATACCCTAGCCACTGCAAGTGGACAAATAGAAAACCAAAAGAGAGGATATTCAAAGCATGAAGCACCTTGGGTATAGATACAGAACAACTAGAGCAAAGTTTCAAACTCGCTAATGTAATCACCGCCTTTAATAGAGGCAATCAACCTTAGCTTATAACTTGCCGAAGTATTAGCTAATTCACGCAGCGGAGTTTGTGCTTGCCAATAATAATTACTTTGTACCTGCGTCAAGGGATATGCTGTCGAGGTATTGTCTTCATTAACCAAAAACAGCACCGCTTCATCAAGCGGGAACGTCGAATTGACGACCGTTGAACCATTTTTATCAAACACATTAACTTTAAAATCACCACTTGTCAGCACACAGCCACCCGCCAGTACCTCACAAGAAGATTCAGGTATTAATGTGACTAGTTTATTTTTATCAGCATCGTTTTCAATAAAATAATCAGACGCAATATAGCCGAAGACTGCTAATAACGGAGCAACAAGTACTGCCACTTTTGTATGTTTATTCATATCCTTATTCCTTTAAGCTATCACTGTATTCCGGTACATCGAGCTGCCCTAACATCATTGCAGCTTGTGTTCTATTACGCACATTTAATTTGCGAAAAATGGCGCTGGCATGGGCTTTAACGGTTGCTTCAGCAACACACAATTTATCGCCGATTTGCTTGTTAAGTAGTCCTTCAGAAAACATCATTAATATGCGATATTCTTGTGCGGTCAACTTAGCTATTGCCACGTCGGCAGTCGCGTTTACGTCTTGTTTAGGCTTTTCAAATGTACCTGGCACCCATAGTTGGCCTGCTAGTACACTGCTAATAGCCGAGATTATAACCGCTACAGATTCTGATTTAGGTACAAAACCAGACGCACCGTGTTGCATCGCTTTAGCAATGATCGTTTCATCACTGTAAGCAGAAATAACCACAACGGGGACATCAGGATTTTGTTTTCTGATACGAATTAAATGATCAAATCCATGTGCACCGGGAATATTAAGATCCAGTAATAATAAATCAGCATCGGCATTGGCAATAAGACACTCACTAATGCTTTCGACTGTTTCGGCTTCAAACCATTGGGTGGTTTTAAATTGTTCTTTTAAGGCAATTAATAATGCTTGTCGAAAAAGTGGGTGATCATCGGCAATGATGATTTTTTCTGGCATTACGTGCATATTCATCCATGTATGACTACAAATAATTAACCCCTACTATACATGACACCGTGTTACCAAACTGTGACGAACTTAACTTGCTCAGATCGAGGTATGCGACTTAACTAACCGAAAGCGGTTGTAATCAATGACTTTAATTTAGTATGACCTTTTAGTTCAGAATGTTGCACTTTGGCCATAAACAGTTCGGCGGTGGCAATTGCATCGTTTAACGCATTATGGGCTGAATAACGTGGTAGCCCATATTCTTCACGTAAATTAGACAGGTGTAACCTAGATGGCGCATAAGCTTGGTTACCTCTATCATGCCTTTTTTTGGCCAATGCCAAGGTATCAATAACGGGAAATATCGGCGCCATACCATACAATTTGATGCAGGCTTGCTCGAGAAAGGTTTTTTCAATCTGAGCATAATGCACCAACATTGTTTTTCCAGCCAATGCCGCTAATAAATCCTCGACGACACTTGCCAAGGGTCGCCCGCTGGCTTTTTCTTTATCTGTTATATTATGTATCGTGACATTGTCACCTACAAGTTCGCAATGTGCCGCCACAATTTGATGATAACAACTGTCTAAACGAATTTTACTTCCCGCCAGTTCAACATAACCGATACTCAAAATATTATCCTGTTTAGCATTGAGCCCCGTCGTTTCAAAATCAACAGCCAAGATATCACTGTTCATTATAGGCTGTTCAAGATTGATAATCGGCACACTTAAGTATTGCTTCAAGGGCCCTTCAGGCGCTTTCGTTAATAGTCGTTTCCGCTGTGTTTCGAGACTAAAAAAATATTGTATAAGATTCATAACACACCCTCATTACTCGATTTATCCTGTTACACTATTTCCAACTAAACCATCTGTCGATAACTCTGCATCGCTTTAATCACCTTAAAGGCATCTTTCAAATGTTCTCGCTCTAGCCTAGATATTTCCTTGGGTAACAAGTAACTATCCGCTGCTTCACCATTGGCTAATTGTTTGGCCTGATGCTCAGCACGTAGCATGCCTAACAATTCGAATGCATCAATTAAATTCGCCGATTCAGTACGACTCAATGATGGTGTTCCCGCCGCTAACCTTAAGCGCATGATGGTATTGACGTCTTCAATACCTTCAGATAATGCATAAATTCGCGCTAGATTAATAATCGGTGCTAAGCCATTATGCTTAAGGTCGAGTCCTTTTATATTTTTACCATCTTGAATTAGCACAAAGTCACGGAAAAAGCCTAATGGTGGTTTCTGCAATAACGCATTCCGAGATAAGTGAGCTTGAAATAAGGTGTTTTTTTGTGTTTTCTGCAACATACTTCGGCGTACATCATGCAGCAATGCACTATCCCCATAAACAGTAGTGAGATCAAAAAACACACTGCTATTTAATAGCGCTTGAGGATCTGGTTGTGTTACCCAATCAGTAAAGTAACCTTGCCATATCTGTTGTTTCTGTCGCCATTCTTGGTTAGTCGCCATGATGTTACCCGGACAATAAATATAACCACAGGCAGCGAGTCCATCACACACAAAATGGGCAAACGATTCAAACCAAGCTTCTTGCTCTGCTGTGGCGCTGTCAGCAATGATTAACGCATTATCTTGATCTGAAGAAACCAACTGCTCTTGCCTCGCTTGTGAACCTGCACATAACCAAGCATATCCAACAGGTGCTTTACCTAATTTTTGTTCAGCTAGTTCAATCAAACGTATGGTAAATGCCATTGTTAATGCACTTATATTTTTACCTAAATAATCAGCGCTGGCCCCCAGTTTGGCCATACTCACTTGCAGTTTCGGTAACATCAAACTCAGTTCAACCAAGGCGTCAACAGAGCTGGCTTTATGGATCACCGAACTTAAATTAACCGCATGATGCCCTTCTTGGTTCATTAAATCCGTAGCGGTCAACATACCAACCAATGCCCCATGTTTAGTCACCGGCAGATGGTGTATGCGCTGACTTATCATTAAAGCCAATGCGTCATGACCACAAAGCTTAATATCAATTGTCGTCATATTGGCTGTCATAATCTCAGTCACCGAGCATTGGCTATTTAGCCCTTCAGCTACACATCGCCGCCGAATATCTTTATCTGTGACTATTCCTGTCGGTTCTGTCTCCCCCATAATGATGAGGCACGACACCGCTTTTGTTGTCATGTACTTTGCAGCATCTTGAATACTTGCTTGCATTGATATCGTGATCGCAGGGCTATTGTAATAATCAGTTATCGGCGCATTGGTTAAACTTGAGGCGATTAATGCAGACTCGTTTATCGCCCCCATCTTATGCTGTAATCGCTGTGGTGCAGTTTGCAATAAAAACTGCAGCACATTTGGCTGTTCAACAAGTAATGCTTCTAATTCATTAAAATCAATCGCATAGAGCAGGCAATCTTCTTCGACACGTAAACTTATTTGTAACGCTTCGGCATCAAGCTGACATAACACACTACATAAATCACCTTCAGAAAACTTACCTTGCAACTCATCACTTTCATTGTAATAAGCAAGTACCCCTTTTTTAACGATATACAGCATGACTTGATCGTTATCATGCGCATCTAAGGTAGTGTCATTACGGTAATAACCAATGGAAGCGCGTTTGGCAATAAGGTGGCAATCCTGATCATTTAGTAAATTAAAAGGCGGTATGGCTTTAATAAAATCAACAATATCATTTAACGCGGTATTCATATGTTCACCTTGGCCTGCTAATCATCGGTATTGGTTCGTTACTTACTTAATATTTGAATATAAGTGTTCAGTTTTAACCCATCTACCTCTAAAACGTCAACGCCGAAAATAATATATAGACGAAAGTTGTATAGGGTTATTTTTTAAAGGTTGCTAGATTTATACCCAAGCTAGTGCAAGCACCGACAA
>NZ_ABCQ01000093.1 GCF_000170855.1 Moritella sp. PE36
ATAAAGTCGGTGAACTTATGTATATAACTATGCCCAAGGCCCGCCTCTTTATTAACTTTATTCAGCGTAAGCAAGCCAGCCGCTTTGGTCTTAGTGGGGACGCCATCAAGCAATCTCTGTAATGCGTCACGCAATCTCGCTTCAGTTAGTTTTTGAGTCTCAGTTAATTCTCGCTTAGCACTCATGTCATCACTCCTACTATTTCATCAATGAACGGTTCAAACTCAATTTTGTGCTTCTTAAGCGTAATTTCAGCGTCGAGTATTTTTTGTTTTAGTCCAGCTAAAATACTGTTTTTAAGCCTGTCCCCTAAGTTCATGCCTTTAAACTGATCAATTGTTCGCTTCCTCTGCCTTGCTAGGAGTTTAGCGGCCTTGTCAGTGTAAACTTGATGAATACACTTGCTCTTCTCAGCAATAAACTGACTAATACCACAGACTCGTTCACAAGAAGTGTTAGTGCAGTAACCACCTGTAGGCAATTGAACAATAGCAAGCTCACCACTTCGTACCCCTTTCTCAATATCTTCTCTCGACATGTAGATGTCGTTACCGCTCTTTAGCTTCTTTAGCTGATCCTCTAGTTTATTCTTTACAATATCTTCACCACCGAGATCGCTCAGATTTTCACTTTTATTGTAAATCTCATCGTAGATGTCTACGCCTAGCGCAATGCCCGCTTCGTGTATCTCTTTTAGAAGATCTTTATCTAACAGAACATCATTCATGTGCATTAGAGTGGCGTTGTTGGCGTAATAATCAGCCATATTGATGTTGTGTTGCTTGAACTGAAACTTGATACCCGCAGCACTGCCAAAATTATATCGTTTAAAAAAGACGGCAAAGGTGCGTCTGAAATCATGCGGTGTGAGCTTTGGCAAAAAACCACCGATTTTTAATGTCCCTTCCCATGCAGGGTTCAGCAGATTGAACTCTTCGACGTCTGCTGACGTTGCTTTAATGCCCCACTGTTTCGTTTGCTTTGTAATATTTCGACTCATATGCGTCGCCACATAGGTATCTTTTTGAAAACCGAAACAAGGAGGAATAAAAGCCGATTGAACCTGTTTTAACGCAAATCTCTTTTTTGCAGCATGATACTCACCTGACTCACTTTTCCTTTGTATTTTAGATTTATATCTCTGACACAGTGAGTGGTGCATATCTTCTGCTAACTCTAAAGCACTTTGACTTACAGGGTGAGACTGCCAAACTTCTTGTTTAGGTTTGCCGTCATTCCCTTTGGTTGTTTCCCCAATCAATACAGCAATATCTTTACCATTATTGGATTTTGTCGTGTAGCTGTTCTTGTTAAAGCTCGACGTCTCACCAATTCTAGCCCCGCTAAAAGCGAGAATAACAATCATACATGCTGTCTGAATCTCTAAGTTCGCCACGCCATTAAGATCCACTTTGTAATCAGGAATAGAGTGTTCAATACTCTTGCATGCTCTCGACACTCTTAGCCTTAGTCCAGCCTTACGATTAGATAACGAGAGGGGAGCATAGTTACCTGTGATGTCTTCCCCATTTAGTATCCGCTCTTGAATATCATAAGCTTTCTCCATCATCGTTGAGATTTGATGGCGATAAGGATGATATTTTTCAACGGAGGCTAGCGCACGAGTAAGTATCTGTTGGTACATACAGATAGGTATAGCAATGTGTTGCTTTTTGGGTTTATTGCTCGATAGAGCTCTCAGTGCTTTCGAATCTATTCGGTTATGAAGCACCATGCCATCGAAAAGCATGCTCAGAGTAGTCCCCATATTCGAAACATTGCCTAAGCTAAGCTGACGCTTTTTCAATGCTCGTTTAAAACGCTTTAACTCCATGCGGTCATCAAATACCGACCAGTTGGTGTGGCCTAGTAAGCGACTGAGGTGTTGAAGGCCTCTTTTCCAAGCTGTAAGCTGGTTAGATGTCGGTGCAATCTTATCCCTTTTCTCAAAGAGCTTATAAAGGTCAAAGAGTGTATCCTGTATCTCTTTCTTGTGCTCGGGGTCAGTCTGGGTGAAAGCAACGCCAGTACGGCTATGCACCCCCCTATCTTCCTGAGCAGTAAAGTCCCATACATCATCATAATGATAAGATAAAACCAGCCCCTCATCTGTATAAGTAATGGGTTTACCACGGAAAGAGTTATCTGCGGAAGTCGGTGTTCGTCCTCGAATCACGCCTGATTGCACTTGCTTTTCTTCCATCATTTAAATACCTCCATTAAGTCATTCAAGCTGTAAACCGTTGAGTAGAGAGGGTGCGGTGAGGACTTTTGCTGCTCTAAAGCTTGATTGTAATTTTCTTCAGAAACCTCTTTGAAACCTACTAGAATGGCATCAATGGTTCTACACAGGTCTTGATATTTACCTTTGGGTAAGGAGTTTACGGTCGGATACTGACCCATCTCGGTCAGTGTTTCTCTGAATGATAGCATCAACCAAATATCTTCAACTGCCGCCACTAACTTGTGATACTCACACCCAAAACAACCTAAAAAATCAGTACAGAAAGCTTCTTTTTCTGGCATATCAACCCCGTTTCTTTTGAGGTTCTTGTCAATAATACTTGCCGCACCTTTCTTATTATTTTGACATCTCACGCCCAAGGGTGTTTGTGATTCATTGGGGTTGTCTTTACCTTCACGTAATCGTTTGTAATCATATTCACTCAAGACATCAAAAAAAGTATATTTAGCGCCTTGAACGGCATCTTCAATAGTTTTGCCTTTCGCTATATCAAAAGTGGCCTGATTCGAGGCAGCAAGATTACGTTCGTGGTCTTGTGCCAGTCCATGAGAGTAACAAGCTTTGACTGTGCTGACCTCATTATTGGCTGACATGGACACCAGATAAATATCTTCCGTCACCTTCATCAAGGTATCTATTTTAGTCTGACGTAAAATTCTTGGCGTCACATGAGGTAAACCCAAGTATTTAGTCAAACGATTAGTCGAAATATGAGGTGCTTGTTTACCAATAAAGTTACTCACTTCACCATTATCTTTCCAATACGGGAAAAGCCAACCATCTTTACTTCCAGCCTGTAGCTTTACCGACAGTGACAGCCACGATTCCATAAACCGACGAGCATGAAGCGAGAACCCCAAGGATGTATCAAATGATAAATACTTTGCTCTGGCTTTTTCCATGTTAAGGATGAATTTTCCAGCATGAAGCTGCTGAAACACAATATCGCTGAGACGTAGCTTTAAAAGCGGATTTGTATTTTGCCCTGTGAACGCAAAGGTGATCATTGCGGCAATCCGAGAAAATTGATTAAGCCATGATGTATCCATTTTCGACACTGCCGATCTAAATGCATCACACTTATCTGCCCGCTGTCCTTTTGTCCACTCATTCAGTTTTACTTGGACTTCAAACAACTTTTCATCGAATATTGGATGGATGGTAGGCACCGTCCCTTCTTCAATATGTCCTTTAAACCCGACGAATGCTCTAAAGTAAGATCTAAGTAGTGGTTTCATCTGACCTATCACATCTAACCCTTGGGTCTTTTTTCTGTCTTTTCTCACCCCTTTAATTGAGACTAATCTGTAGGCATCGGCGGTTCGATTTAAAGCTTTCAATATCCAAGAAAATGCCGATTTTACGTTTACCCACGACCCCTTATTAGCGCCTTTTCTTACTTTAGCCCCCCAAAACGTCATGTATAAATCAATCAGTTCATTGTGGAAATAATCACCCTCGATAGGAGTAAGCCCCTCATTGTCCAACCACCTAATGTATAACATTACTGAATTAGCATAACCTCCTAGTGACGATCCATAATCCGGTTTAAACATTCTATATATAAGGCGTACAAACTCATCTCGATGCATTTTTTTATATTCAAGTTCAGGTTTTAACTCGCCTCTGGTTGTCAGCGGAGGGCAACCAAAATACTGCAATCGTTTAAAGTAAGTTTTTCCACTCTCGAAGGTTAACACTAAATCCGATATCGCTAATGACTCTACACTTGCTGTCGGCACTACACTGTCTTTATTGACTATTAGAGCTTTACGTTTACTACCCTTGGTGAGGGATGGTGTGCTATCTATATCACTCATGACTGCTCTCCTTCGCTCGGTAGTAGCTTATCCTCTAACTCGCCCATATCATCAAACACACCTAAAAATTCGAGTACGTCTTCGTAAATTTCATCACCAGTCGGTTCTTCTTCAGCTATTTTTAAATAAAGTAATGTAATGGCTAAACTCTCATGCCCTAAAAATCCAGACACCATCGCTAGCGCTGTATCCGCATCTTTTTTCTTAAGCAGCATTCTAAAAAGTGCCACTGCAAACGTTGATCTTAAGTTATGGATCACAGCATCAATATCATGCCCGACCACCTCTTTAGCAGTGTTGCGAACTTCATTCCAGCGATTGTTTAATTCATTTAGTTTCAAGAAGAACGGCACACCTGTTGCGCTTATAAAGACATAACATTTATTCGCATCTACACCGTCAACGCTCTCAAAGAAAGCCGTTTCACCTTCTTCTCGCTTTTTATCACAGAGCTCTTGAAATTTCTCTTGGCGTTTTTTATAGCGAGGGGATTTCGTATATTTATACAATTTTTTCATGATGGCACTTGGTATAACTGTTTGTCTTGATTTGTTCGTGCCATCTTTAGTTTTAGTGAGAGAGCCATATTCGTCACCAACACCGAACATTAACATTGGCTTTTTCATGTCAGGGTTAATTATTTGACCTGTATGTAAACTCGCTACTTCTTCTTTTCTTAATCCTGTAAAGCGTGCAACAAGGAAGAATAAACAATACTCTATTGCTAGACTGACTAGCTTTTTTTTACCTTTTACATTCTTAATAACTCGCTTGGTATTCTGCAAAATATTTTCTATAGCATTCCAATCTCGGTTGCTCAGGGGCCTAAGGTCGCGCCTTGACGAAGGTAAGCTCCCACCGTAGTTACGTTTAGACTTAGGAAAATTTAGACGAAGGTCTGTTGTATAGACTTTTTTGAGAGATAAGCCTTCATACTGGTTTCGGGGGCTTCAAAGTTGATGGTTACGATTTCGTGTTGAAATGGCTTGTTATTGAATTCATAGCCTATGATAAGGTGGAAAGAGTAAAATTTAATAACTCCGCGCACGTAGGCGCTGGCCGTTGTTTTGGCGAGAGGTTTTTGATTATCACCAGGTTCGGTGACAGATTTCTTTACTGCATCTCGGTACATATAAGTTGGACGTTGAGATTTACGACTAGGCATAAAATCCCATCTTGGACGTGGTAAATCGATTAATTCATCAAATAAATATTCATCATACTCCTTGTCCCAAGCCTCTTGAAGCGCGATGATGTAGGAAAAGTAATGTACCAAAGCTTTTGCGTATTGAGCTGATTCTTCACGATCTTCTTCGATATGGTGAGCCATTAGGAAGCGGTTCACATAATCCATAGGCTCAAAAGAAACCATGTCACCCGCTTCGTTTCGACCAACTAAATTAAGGAAGGTAATTGTTTTTACATGAACATCACCATCGGCACTCTTAGAGTGGGTAAGTTGCAGCTCACCATTACTATCAACGCTGACTAGCGGTGTTTTATAAGTAAACGGTTTAATCTCAGTGGTTGAAATTTCATATCGGATTTCTGGCATAAAAAAGGCTCAATATAGTTAACAACTACATTGAGCCTAGTACACTTATTCTCAACTGCAAAAGTGTTTATTTAGTCTTGCACATAAACAGTGTTAGGGTGTTCGTCCCAGTCATCCCAATCATCATCATCTTCTTCGATAACGGCGTGATTAGCAATTTGATCTTTATGGTATTCATCCCATAAGAAACCAACATCACCGTCATCTTCAACTGGCATTTCAATCTTCGGACGCGGCAGTGATTCAATTTGCTCCATCATCGCGCGAACAAGATCTTTGGTACCAACACCACTTGAAGCAGACATAGTATATACTTCGCCTTCCCAATTAATCGCTTCTACAACGCGTTTAATTGTTTCGTTCGCTTCGTCTTCTAATACAAGATCGGTTTTGTTAAATACTAACCAACATGTTTTTGCTGCGAGTTTTTCACTGTATTTCTTCAGCTCACTCACAATAACTTTTGCGTTTTCTGCTGGATCACTTATGTCCTCAGGTAATAGATCAACAATGTGAACCATTAAACGACAACGTTCTAAGTGACGTAAGAAACGGATACCTAGACCAGCACCATCAGAAGCGCCTTCAATAAGACCAGGAATATCGGCAACCACGAAGCTACGTTCAGGGCCTGCACTTACTACACCTAGGTTAGGTACTAATGTGGTAAACGGGTAGTTAGCTACTTTTGGTTTCGCTGCAGAGATTGCACGAATAAAAGTAGATTTACCTGCGTTTGGTAGACCTAATAGACCTACGTCAGCAAGTAACATCAGTTCTAGGCGTAAGCTACGCACTTCACCTGGTGTACCTAACGTCTTTTGACGTGGTGCACGGTTTACACTGCTTTTAAAACGAGTGTTACCAAGACCATGGAAACCAGCTTTCGCGACCATTTGACGTTGGCCGTGCATAACAAGATCGGCAATAACTTCACCAGTATCATCATCTGCAACACGCGTACCAACCGGTACACGTAAAGTAATATCTTCACCACGTGCGCCAGTTTGATCTTTAGCGCGACCATTCTCACCACGTTCGGCTTTATGGAAGCGAACAAAACGAAAATCGACAAGCGTATTTAAGTTTTCATCAGCAATCATATATACATGACCACCGTCACCGCCGTCACCACCATCAGGGCCACCACGGGCAACATATTTTTCACGGCGGAAGCTTACACAACCACTGCCGCCATCACCGGCTTCAACTTTGATTCGGGTTTCATCTACAAATTTCATTTCGCTATCGCTCCTACAAATTAGGAATGCAGTTAGTTGCACGGATTAATTAATCGCGTACTGACCTCATTTTCACTCGGTTGGTGAATTAATCAATCCGTGCAACTATCAACTTATTATGGAGTGTCATGACTAACCAAGCTTAACCAGCAAGTATGGGTCAATATTCTCTCTCAATGTTTACTATTTTATTATTTTTTATTGCTCATATTAATTTTAGCAATAAAAAAACCCCGCCATATAGGCGGGGTTTAAAAATTCTTAGTTTGTACTGAAATTATTCAGCTACAATGCTAATGAACTTACGGTTTTGTGGTCCTTTAATTTCGAACTGCACTTTACCGCTAGCTTTAGCGAATAGAGTGTGGTCACGACCACAACCTACGTTTGTACCAGCGTGGAATTTAGTACCACGTTGACGAACTAGAATGTTACCCGCAAGAACAGATTCGCCACCAAAGCGTTTAACGCCTAAGCGTTTGCTTTCTGAATCACGACCGTTGTTGGTACTACCACCAGCTTTTTTATGTGCCATCTTTTAGAACTCCTAATTAAGCGATTTTAGTTATCTTAACTTCTGTAAACCATTGACGGTGACCCATCTGTTTACGAGAGTGCTTACGACGACGGAATTTAAGGATTTTAACCTTGTCCGCACGTCCGTGAGATACCACTTCAGCAGTGATTTTTTTACCTTCAAGGTAAGGTGCGCCAACTTCGATATTCTCGCCGTTTGCAACCATTAATACTTCGTTAAATTCGATGCTTGAACCAGCTTCAACATCTAGAAGTTCTAGACGAAGAGTTTGACCTTCAGCAACGCGGTGTTGTTTGCCACCGCTTAGGAAAACAGCATACATGTTTTCTGACTCCGATCCGTGTCCAGCATACCTTAGGTAGCGACACGTCATGATAATTTATAACAATGGCGCGAATTCTACTCAAAACTCTCCGGTTAGGCAAG
>NZ_ABCQ01000092.1 GCF_000170855.1 Moritella sp. PE36
TAAAATATTGCGTAAGTGTCGTGGGGCTGGCTGTTCGCACAATGCTCTGATGTCACAAGCTAATGCCTGAGCTGGACATGCTTTTTGGCGATAATATTTGGCGTAAGACTCTGATAAGTGTGCATGAGCAGAGTGTACAGCGTAAGGGTCAATCGTTTTTATCTTGTTTTCATAACGTTTGATGACTTGCTCCATCGCTTTTAATTCTTTTATTTGATGACTCATCATTGTTTTTTTTCGCATGCTAGCGGTTAATGGCTTTTTAATACAGCCAATAGCGGTGTGCAATGCAATTTTTAACCATAGATCCCAATCGGCGACTAATTTTATATTATGATCAAAGCCATCGAGTGCCAGATACAAATCGCGTCTGACCAGTACTGTTGAAGTACCTATTACATTTTCTGAGAAGATCGCGGCGGCACCTTTAGGGATAATGAATGCATCTTGGTTATGTTTAAGTGTTTGCTGTTTGAAATAATCACAGTGAGTAAAGCGATCGTGGGTAACTTCGCTTTTATCATTCATCTGTTCAAAATTAGTAAAGCTAATACCCAGTTGTGGGTTTTCTTCCATAAATGATATTTGTTGTTGTAACTTGTGTTGATACCAGAATTTGTCAGCATCTAGAAAAGCTATATAAGTACCGCTTGCTACTCGAGCTGCATGATTACGAGCTGTTGCACTGCCTTCTGAATCTAATTTCAACGCGATTATGTTATTGTATTGCCGACAAAGTTGGCATATCCATTCCCAGCTATTATCCGTTGAGCCATCATCAACAATAACGATTTCTATTTTGCTAATATCTTGTTGCCAAATACTCTCAATCGCTCGAGGTAGGGTAGAAAGGCAGTTTTTACTTGGAATAATGACACTCACGATTGGTTTCATATTCACCCCTACTTATCTATCAATTACAAATCCTTTGCATTAATAGTTAGCTTAGTCGATTTAATTAATAACGGCTGAGATGTTTCTAAATTTAATGACTATTATTATGGGAGATTATTTGATTACATTTAACCCATTGTTTTTATATGGTCTATTCTTGTTAGACGGAAAACTGATTACAGAGGATGTAATGATATGGATATGCTTGGTACATTCAAGTTGTGGTTAAAACATGATGAAAGTAGGCTAGCTAAAACATGTCATCGCTGTGCTCGTGGGGTTATGCATTTTTCAATTCCTGTCATTCCTATTTTACATCCTTTAATATTAAGAGCTCACCTCTTTATCTCCCAGATATTCACTAATATCTTTAGAATTTTCTATTGGACCCCCTTATTTAAAAGTCGACTATTGACGAGACCGCGTAATTTGTATTTGTATTCAGGAATGCCATTAGTGTTAGGGCATTTAACCATTGAAATGGGTGATAACTGCCGCATTTCAGGGATATCAACATTAAGTGGCCGAAGTATGAATGGGAAAGCGTCGCGTTTAGTCATTGGTAATAATGTGGATATCAATTGGCAAAACAATATTGCTGTCGGTGGCAATATTATTATTGAGGACAATGTCAGGTTAGCAGGGCGGGTATTTCTTGCCGGTTACCCCGGCCATCCTATTGATGCGCAAGCGCGTGCCGATGGATTACCAGATCTTGATTCGCAAGCCGGTGATATTATTCTAAAGCGAGATGTTTGGCTTGCAACGGGTGTCAGTGTCATGGCCGGAGTCACTATCGGTGAAGGTACTATTGTTGCTGCTGGTAGTATCGTGACACGTGATTTACCTGCGGGTGTTCTTGCTGGTGGCACTCCAGCTAAGGTAATAAAATCGCTATGAAAAATGCACAATGGATTGTATTTGGTGAAGATTGGGGACGTCACCCGAGCAGTACACAGCATTTAATGAAATGTATGACTAATCAACATCAAGTGTATTGGGTTAACTCAATTGGTTTAAGGCGACCAAGATTGAGAGATGGTAAACGTATCATCGAGAAGTTCAAACAGCTAAAACATGCCACAAGTAATGATTTTAATCAGGGTAATACTCAGCCAGTGTCGGGAAAGCAACCTTTGGGTATTCTTGCGCCCGTGGCCATTCCTTGGCCCGGTAGTTATATCGCTTATGTGGTTAATCGCTTGCTACTAACTTACCAAACGCGCGCGTTACTTGCTAAGCATAAAATTAAAGGAGAGGAACCAAGAATATTGTGGCTATCATTGCCGACGGGACGCTGTGTTATTGGCTCATTAGGAGAAGATATCGTTGTTTATTATGCGGGGGATGATTTTAGCGCATTAAACGGTGTTGATCATAAGCAAGTCAGCTTTGAAGAAAACGAGTTAGTTAAAAAAGCGGATATTATCTTTGTTGCGAGTGAAAATATAGCGCGGCACTTGCCCCAGGAAAAAACGTACTTATTACCACATGGTGTAGATTTAAAGCATTTTTCGTCAGTGTGTAAACGTCCTCACAATTACCCTGAATCAGATCTGGTTGTTGGTTATTATGGCAGTATTACCAGTTGGTTAGATTTTGAATTAATTCGGTTTCTTGCACAATCACGGCCGGATGTAACGTTTTTATTTATTGGCAGAATTGAAATAACTGATTGTGAACTATTCGAGTATAACAACATTATTCATTTGTCTGATATGCCTCACGAGCAACTTATTCAATACGCGGCAAATTGGCAAGTATCACTTATTCCATTTGTAGATAATGAACAAATTCGTGCATGTAACCCTTTAAAATTGAGAGAGTACCTCGCTATTGGGCATCCTATTCTAAGTACGCAATATCCTGCCGTGTTGCCGTTTAGGGACTGTATCTATGTTGCTGATGATAAATATCAAATGTTAGAACAATTAAATATAGCGCTGTTATTGTCAAATAAGAAATTGGCAAAATTAACAGCTCGATCTCGAAAAATGGTTGAATCTGCAACTTGGCAAGCCCGTTGTGAACTTGTTACGACGCTGCTGACCGAAAAACTGGCAATTAAAAACAGTCTGTAGCATCAAGAATAAATGTTTCACATCAAGAGTAGTGTGTCATATCAAGAGTAGTGTCTAGGGATAAAATATGAAAGGACTGATTCATTATAAATGTACTCGACTTCAACTGCTGATCATTCCGTTTGTGTTGCTTCACGGCTGTGCAACGGCACCAGAAGCAATCTCTATCCAAATGTCCGGAATGACACTTATAACGCCGCATGATAAACCCGCCCTGCAACCTAGAAAATTAAACTTTGTGTTTGCATATAAGCAAGTGAAACTGACGAAGAGTCAACGTAACCGGTTGCTTTATCTCTATGATTGGCAGCATGGCGCTATTATTAGCTATGGTAAAGCGAAAGCAGAGAGCGATTACGCATCGTTATCTATTGGCCATCAACGTGTGCAGTCCGTAGTGCAATCGCTCTCCGCAAATCAAGCGGTTATTCAGATTACCTTTGATCCACGTTTACCCATTGATTCAGTGCTGATTGAAGAAAAATTAATTAACAATAATAGGCTAATAACAAATGAAGCAATCGACTTGTTCGAAAATGCTAGGTTGTAAATATGGGCACCATTATTTGGGGGAATATTTATAGGTTTATCGAGATAATTTGGCGTCGGCGTTATTACCTTGGAATATCTATTATATTAGCGGTGTTGATTGCGTCATTAATTAGCATGGTGACACCAAAACGATACGGTTCACATACATCTATTTTGGTTCAGGAAAGTTCACTGCTAAATCCATTTTTGGAAGACTTATCCGTGTCTTTTAACCTTGAAGACCGCATGGTTGCATTACGGGTATTAGTACATAGTCGACATATATTATTTACAGTTGCAGAACAAAATGACCTCATAGATAAAAACAGTGATTATCGCGAAAGGGATTTGATTGTTAAAAAGCTATCAGGTGCGATCACATTAAAACTGTCTGGTGCAGACTTGGTTATAATAACGCTAACTTGGGATGTTCCCAGTCAAATGAAGTCGATTTTAAATTCTGTTAGTCAATTGTTCATTGATAGTTTAATGGCGCCGAGTCGTGCGTCAATCATTTCATCGGAGAAATTTTTACTTACGCAGTTAGAATTGAGGCGTGACAAATTAGTCGCAGCGGAAGAAAAAATGGCAGCTTTCCGTCGCCTACATCTCGGTGTTTTACCTGAGTTATTTATTCAAAATAACCAGACACTGTTTTCGATTTACAGTGCAATTAGAGATAAAGATATCGAATTATCAGGAGCTTATGGCCAGTTGAACAGCTTGAAGTTGAAGTTGGCTCAAACTAATCCCGTAATCGGTATTGTTGAAGAACAAATAGTATCAGTAGAAGCAAAACTGTCATTATTAAAAGCGAGCTATACCCGTAACCATTCTAAAGTACAATCCGTTGAATTACTGTTAAAGAATCTTAAAAACGAACAAAACAAATTACTCAGTAAAAATGTTGAATTTACTGACGAACAGCTAAACCAGTTATGGAATCTTGCTTCTGTACCTGACAGTGGTGATAGTGAGGGCAAAGCCCCCTCATTATTACTGTCTCAGTTAGAAAATCTACAAACGTCACAATCACGCGTCATTCAATTGGAAAATGAAATTGCAATGTTGCACCAACAATCTAAGCGTTTAACGAGTAATGTTGCAATGGAAGCCGATGTAGCTAAAGAGCTGAGTGCCCTAGAACGTGATTTGATTGTGAATACAAAATTGTATCACGATCTACTAAATCGTCATGAAATGGCTAAAGTTACTGGTGAGTTAGGTCGGCATGAAGAACCTGAAAAAATCAAAGTGATCGACATGCCTTTCACTCCCGGTTATCCCACAAATCTGTCTTTATCTCTGTATATCGTTATGGGCCTTATTGGCGGTATTGGGTGTGGTATTAGTCTGACTGTGGCTGCTGAATTATTAGATGATACGTTATGGCATATTAGAAATGTAAATGCATTTGATAATATAAATATCCTCGCGAGATTACCTTCGATTGATTATGAAAAGGACAGCGAAAATGAAAATAATGGTTGAAATAATCCAGCATCTAAAACCCGGTGGTATAGAAAAATTGGTTTTTGATATCATGCGTTTACAAGAATCTAATATCGAAGTGTATATCGTTGCTCTCGAAGGTGAAAAATCAGAGTGTTTGACTCACTGGCCGATATTGAAACGTTATCAAGAGCGGTTAATATTTTTGGACAAACAGCCTGGATTTAAACTTGTAACAGTAAGGCGCTTACGTAAAGTATTAATGTCATTGGATACTAATATTATCCATACGCATCATATCGGACCGTTACTTTATGGTGTAATGGCAACCTTAAGATTAACCAATATACAGCACATACATACAGAGCATGATGTGTGGCACTTACTTGATAATAAACAGTTACAGATGACAAAGTTAATGTTGCGATTGAATCATATTACCTTAGTCGCTGATGCTGCGACTGTTGGAACACAGTTAACACGAGTACTAGGTCGAGGTGTAGCCCCGGTGACGATTTTAAATGGCATTGATACCGAAAAATTTTCTCCGAGTTTAAATCACAAGCGTTATAAATATAGATCAAGGGTGTTCAAGATTGGCTGTGCAGCAAGATTAGTAACGGAAAAATCATTAGATATTTTGATTAAAGCGGTTGCTGATATACCTAATGTTGAGTTGTATATTGCTGGAGATGGCCCTGAAAAACAAAACCTAACCAATTTAGTGCAGGAATTAGACCTATCAACTAAAGTTAAATTTATTGGTTATACAGATGATATGGTTGGATTTTATCATCAATTGGATTTATTTGTATTAACCTCATCTAATGAGGGACTACCGCTGTCAATTTTAGAAGCGCAATCTTGTAACGTGCCTGTTGTCTGTAGTGATGTGGGCGCTGTGCATGAAGGCGTATGCAAACAAACTGGGCATTTAATTAAGCTAAATACTGTTAATGAATTTCACGTTGCGATCCAAGCGCAGATGAAACGTCGCACAGAGCATTATCCGCGCAATTTCATTACTAAGCACTTTGATATAAGAATGATGATTAAAGCTTATAATCAATTAATTAAGGAGTAGCTATGGATTGGCTTCTGTTTGGCTCTATCGTATCGATCAATTTATTTATCTATCATCATTGGGTTTACCCGAAGTTTTTGCAGTACTACGCAAAATCACGGCCTGTTGATGGCAGGGTTGATACATTTCAATCTCGCAATTACCTATCCAATGATGTAGATCGTGCTCTGCCTATTATCACTATTGTGATGCCTGTTTTTAACGAAGCTAAACATTTAGGCGCAAAACTCAGCAACTTATTAATGCTGGATTACCCTGCCGATAAGCTTAATGTGGTGCTCGGTTTTGATGGTTGCACTGATGATTCAGTTACTATTGCGAAGGAATATTTAAAACAATATCAATTACATAATGTAAATCTTGAATTAGATATTGCTGAAGAAAATCACGGTAAGGTGCATGTTATAAATAAGCTATTGATGCGCTATAAGTTAAAATCAGATATTTTAGTATTAAGTGATGTGAGTGCACTAATTTCGATTGATGCCATGCAAATATTTGCATATCGCATGGCCGAGGAAGGGGTGGGTGTTGTCACCGGAGATTACCAACTTTATGATCATGGTTCTAAAGGCGAGGCACATTATTGGAACTATCAACGTAACATTCGTCGAGCAGAAAGTATGACTGGTTCTATTATTGGCCCCCCTGGTGCTTTATATGCGATTAAAGCATCATTGTTCGAAGAGATCCCGGTTGATACCATTAATGATGATTTTGTTTTTCCAATGTTGCTAGTTAGCCGTGGTTATCGAGCGGTATTGGATGAACGTATTTCGATTATTGAAATGGAAGCAACAAATGAAGCTAGTGATTTTTCTCGTCGCACACGTATTGGTGCTGGCAATGTTCAACAAGTATTAAGATTACGCGGTTTGTTTTCATTTCAACATGGTTTGACTGGTTTTAATTTTCTCAGTGGTAAATTTTTACGCACGTTAATGCCCTTTAACTTATTAGCTTTATTTGTATTTACTGCTTTTTTAACAAATAGCAATTCAACGATTATTGCCAATACGGCTTGGTTTTTGTGGCTAGGGCAATGCTGCCTTTATGGTGGCTCTGCGCTGGGATTATTGTTTGATGCAGCACCGGTGAAACAACCTTGGGCATCTTTGTATTATATAGCTGTTGGGTACATGGCTAGTTTTTATGGTGGCATCCGCTACATTTTTGGTTTAGACCGTGGTACTTGGATCAAGATTAATACCGCACAAGCAACATCTGATTTTCAGAAGAAAAGTGTGGTTATACCTAAGCGTTTTTCAGATATTGTTATATCAATCTTTGCGCTGGCTATTTTCATTCCTATGGTGCCATTTATTGCGCTGGCGATTAAATTAAACTCAAAAGGACCAATTTTTTATCGTCAGCTTAGGGTGGGAGAAATTCGCAATGACTATGTTGAAGTATTTATGCTTATAAAATTTAGGACCATGGGCGTGGAGTGTGAGTCCAAATCGGGTCCTGTGTGGGCGCAGAAGCAAGACTCAAGAGTGACATCGGTAGGACGATTTTTACGTAAAACGCGAATCGACGAATTACCGCAATTGATTAATGTGTTGTTAGGAGATATGGCGATCGTCGGGCCAAGACCTGAACGGCCAGTATTTTGTGGTAAATTAGAAGAGAAAATCCCTTATTATTTAGAGCGTACAAACGGTGTTAGGCCTGGTATCACAGGCTTAGCTCAAATATCTCAAGGTGCAGATACATGTTTAGAAGATGTTCAAAATAAATTGTATTGGGATCATACATATGCTCTAAGCCTCACGAGTTTTACTCGTTGGCTCAAAGCAGATGTGATGATCATATTAAGAACATTTTTAACGATGGTGACGTTTAAAGGTCATTAATCGGCAGTTATTACTGCGCTATTTCCATTGTTGTATCTATTGTTGTATCTTCTGTAATTGGCTGCTCATATTTTCGTATTTGAATGAGCATGCCAAACATAGGGTGGTCAAGGTAATGTATTTCACCACTTCGAATCACACGAAGCTGCTGCATCGGATAACTATTCAAGAAAGGAACCGTTTTATCTTGAGGTTCGATCATTGTAGTTTCTTCAACCGTAACTGCACTGCCACTGTCATCGGTTAGTGAATTTTCGTCTTGAGCTTTGGCTGTATCGACGTTAACTTCCGCATTACTTAATACTACGTCGTCATGCTTAGCGGCTTTTGGCTCTAAATGAATACCTAATAATTCTAATAGGTCAACATTTTCAACATTCGTCGCTTGGTCTGATTCTTGTGATTCAGCTGTAATGCTTTCCTTCGCTTTGATGGTTTTAGTGCCTTCTTTACGCACAAATAGATTTGTTTTGGCATAAAGGTAATGCTCTAGATAAATGGTCAACTCACCGTCAATTTTCCAAACGGGTGCGGTTGGCTCTGTAGGCGTTACTGGAACTGCCATTGTATCTGTGATTGTTTGCGCATCATCTGCTTGTACATTGCTTGTTTGTACAATAACACCATCATTGATAGTTGTAGCGTTATCTAAATCAATCACATTTAGTTGATCGGTAGTATTGCGCGTCGAACCCGCAAGCTCAGCAGATACATCTAATGCGCTGATTTGTGTAACAACAGGTTCTATTTGTTGGGTGATTAGATCGCCATTTTGTTGATACTGTTGTTGATAATTGTGACCCGCAAACAAGCGAATAGGGACAGCTTCGTTGCGGTCTTTTGGCTGCATACGCCATGCTGAATGCAAAACAACATTATAATTAGCGTGATTGTTTAATGCAGTAAATTGCGCTGAAAGTTGTAATTCACTTGCTGGCACTATTTCTAGGGCTGGATCTTTAACGTTATCTTTTAAATTAGCACCATCGATAACCACATTTGTCGTTTCGATGATGTCCGCTTTTGTATCAACGCCTTGCAGCAGAGACTCGTCTCGATCAGCGCCGAAAACAGGTAAAGTTTGGCTATCATCAATAATGGTTGGTTGTAGACCGCCAGTTACGGCATTACTTTCGTCGGCTAACGCTAGCGTATTGATGCCGTGACTACCACTTGGAGTGATTAAATTATCGTCATTGATAAATAATGCCATCGGGTTCTTATTCTGTTTCGAATAAGTTGGATATAAAGACTGGTCCCAATGTTCTGTTACTTTGGCTGGGTTGATATTTCGCTCGAATAAAATGACTTCGACTTCAAACCAACGTTCTTGATCTGCCGCGCTCAC
>NZ_ABCQ01000091.1 GCF_000170855.1 Moritella sp. PE36
CCAGTAAATTGGCCATTATAATAGAAAGGTTCAGCAATACTTATCATCAATCCTCCCGTCGTAGCATCACTGTAAATGCCCGTAATTATTGTTGTGCCTTTTTGTTTTGCTTCTTTATACCAGTCGCGAGTACGTGGATCAAAGCTATCTAAACTTAGCTTGCCGTCGATCGCTGTAATTGCTTTACCGTCTTCATAAGCAGCTAAAATATCATTTGCATCGGTAGCGAGAAATACCTGTTTTACCATGAGTAATAATTGTTCATCATCACGAGGGATTGCAAAATCAGGGGCTGTTGCCACTAATCCTTTTTTGATGCCTTGGAACCAGCTATTAATTTTATTTGCAGTGCTAGCAACTTGTAGTTGTGAATATTTATCAATATTGCCTACGATAGAAGAAGATAATTGTCGGTAAGAAATAAAACTCGATATCACGAGTGAGGAGATAACTAGTAATATCACTACTGTAATGATACGGCCTTTAAAACTGGATAAAAAATTCACGTTAACTTAATCCTTACATAACGGTATTAGTTGATAGTAGAAGTCGCGAGTGTAGATATGGCACCTGTAGATATGCCCGCAGGATAATATCCATATGGTTGATTATTGTATATTTCTTTATATTATAATCTGTATCTAGATCACTTTAATTAAGCTACTTCTTTGTGGTTAACTCTAATATTTTACTTGTTAGTGTGGTTAATAACCAACTTCAGTGCGGATGGTAGTGTTATAAACTATTCATATGGGTAGTACAGGGTTATGAATTAACCCGTGTATTTGCTGTTGCGCACCTTGATTGATCTAGATCATGATCAAAGTAAAGCAAGGTAATCTTATTCGACACTACTACCAATACATTATACGCTCTTGTGCTTTCCAATCTTTATTTCAACTAATGGTCTTTTATATTATGAAATCTATCTTTAAACCGCTGTTATTCGTTTTTGTATCATTGTTTGCGCTTGCTGGCTGCAGCGAAGACAATAATCCAAAAGAAGGGAATGAATACGCTGTTATTCCCACGCCAATGTTTGATTTGCCTGATGTTGTCGAAATATTTTCTCTTGCGTGCGGTAATTGTAAGAACATGGAAGCCATGATCCCTGCAATTGAAGATATGACGAAAATAGAGATTGCTAAAACCCACGTAACCTTTAATGAAAGTGCGCAGCGTTCTGCTTATGTTTACTATGTTGCAGCGAATCAAAATAACGGAAAACCTAGTCATGAGATGATGACTGACTTGTTTACTTATACACAAAGTGGTGCTGGTGCAGACAAGCATGATCATGGTGAAAGTCAAGAGATTGAAGAAGCTGCTGAAGCGATGACACCTGCACAGAAAAAAGCAGAGATGATTACCATATTCGCAAAATACAACATGAAAAGCCCAATTGATTTAAGCGAAGCAGAGCACGAAGCGGTTTATCAAGCCATGGTTAAAGCAGAAACGATTGTAACGAACGCTAATATTGCATCTGTACCTGTTTTTCTCGTACAAGGTAAATATCTGGTTAACTCTAGCGCACATAAAACATTAGAAGACTTAGCCGCAACGATTACTTATCTGAACAGTTTAGATAAATAGTTTAGACAAGTAGCTTAGGTAAATAAGCGCTATTACATCTTATTTGTTAATCCTGAAAGGAGCGATACTTGTTTATTTACAGTGATGAGTGTGTACCGCTCCTTTTTTATATCAACTTTCATTCAAAAGTAGATCGTATCGTTTGTGAACGTAAATAACGATATTTGTAGATCGAATGATAAATTATATGGTTAAACTCATCTTTAACAGTAGACTTTATATCTAATGAATTTTATTATTCGTGAAATTTTTTACAAAGAAGTATGAACATGACATTAGCAGCAATTGATTACCGCGCTGAAAATTGCGGTGAAGCGTTTGTAAAATCGCTTCGTGACACAGGTTTTGGCGTATTAACTAATCACCCGATTGATCCGGCGTTAGTTCAAGCGATTTACACTGAATGGCAAGCATTCTTTGAAACCGAAGAAAAACACGATTTCTTGTTTAAACCTGAAACGCAAGATGGTTTTTTCCCTGCAACTGTTTCTGAAACAGCAAAAGGTCACAGTGTTAAAGATATTAAAGAGTATTTCCATGTATATACTTGGGGCCGTATTCCTGAGTCATTAAAAGAAAATATTCTAGCGTATTACGAGCAAGCTAATGCACTAGCCGCTGAATTACTGGATTGGGTTGAGGAATACTCACCAGCTGACGTATCAGCAAAATACAGCATGCCATTATCGAAGATGGTTGAAGCAAGTTCGCGTACATTATTGCGTGTTTTACATTACCCGCCAATGACAGGTAATGAAGAAGTAGGCGCAATTCGTGCTGCTGCACACGAAGACATTAATATGCTTACAGTGCTACCCGCGGCTAACGAACCTGGTTTACAAGTACTGAATCAGGATGGTAGCTGGTTAGACGTACCAAGCGATTTTGGTAATATCATTATTAATATCGGTGATATGTTACAAGAAGCGTCTGGTGGATACTTCCCATCAACAACGCATCGTGTGATAAACCCTGAAGGCGCGGACATGACTAAAGCGCGTGTTTCGTTACCGCTATTCTTACACCCTAAATCTGAGGTTGTATTGTCAGAACGTTATACAGCAGATGAATATTTAACTGAACGATTACGTGAATTAGGCGTGCTTTAATTCGATATACTTAATGCTGAAACTAAAAACCAACTCCATTGAGTTGGTTTTTTTATGCGTGTAAAGCGGGAGTAAGTTTTAGGCATAAAAAAACCTGCACCGTGGTGCAGGTTTATATAATAATTCGTTATTCTAGAGAGTTATTACATGTCTATGACGCCGGACAAGGGCTAATAACATCGGTATTTGAGATTAGAATATTTCCACCTGTCATTGCCGCTGCTGATGCACCTTCAGCAAACGTCACCACTTGAGTTTGCATTTCAATTCTTGCGTCTACAGCATCTTCATCAGTCACACCTGCAAATGTTGCTCCAGCTCCTGATGCCTGAATCAATGAACTGTGATGGCCTTTACTAAAGCGAACAGCGCCTGCTGTTGATGCAGTTGATGTCGGATCTAAGCAACCTAATTCAAGCAGTTTGATCAGTGTTTCAGTACCAGTCAGTGTCACTCCATTACCGTTAGGCAATACTTGGTCAGATTTGTTATTCATACCATCACCCACAATTTCAATTACGTGTAGTTTGGCAGTATTCGCTGCAAGTTTTGCGGCTATATTGATTGGATCAATTGGGTCTACCTGAGTTTGTATTGAGAAGAGTAACGATTCAACGATTTCATCTTCAGCATATTTCTGTGCAGCGGCATATTCAGCTGCTGTAGCATTGTCTTTGAAATCGACAACTCCTTTTGCTTGTGTTGCAGCTTCTTCATCCGTTGCTCCACTAGCAATTGCTTGTGCTGTAACAACCGTCTTCACCAACTCATCCATTAACATTGGACCAAAAGTGGCGCTGTCGTTGAATACAGACGCTAGACCGCCCGTTGGCGCAACAAGAGACACTGTTTTTAGGCCATATAAGTCATTCGCTGGTGTTTCTGGCGTGCCGTCAAGTGGATTGTGATCTACTAGGGTAGCGTCATTTGCATAAGCGGCAAATGAAGAACCCGTGATCGCACCTAGACTAAGCCCGTGCATTGAAACCTTCGATGGGTCAAACAGAGTTTGAGGTATAACAGCACCATCCGTAAATTCCGCAATCTGTAAACGTAGTGCTAATAAATCAGCTATCGCTTGGCGGAAGTTATCACGTACCGTTAAGCCACTTTCAATATTAATGAAATCAAGCGCTGTACCATTGGCATAAGATGCACCAAATTGAGCATCTGTGGCACTAATATCATAAATGCCATCCGTACCAGGACTTCCGTCTGCGAGTAAGTAATCAACACCGCGGCTACCGTGTAATGGCATATCAATGGCGATGGTTGCAATTCCTTGATCTGCAAATGCTTTGGCTGTTGCCAATGTTGTTTCTTTTAATGTACCTAATCCGTGTAAAGATATGTTAACCGGATAACCGTCTGCAGGACGCGCTGATTGAGGTATAGTTATTTGAACTTCAACTGTTTTACTTGGTTTTGCGTTATATACAACAGGTGTTACAAGAGGGTTGAAGCGAGTTAGATGCTTGAATGGATCTAAGCCGATATTACAACCCACTAGGGTTGCAGGAATGGCTAAATTTGCGCTAGGACAATTGGTTGTAACAGCCAGCCCAACGGTCGTAGGACTAGCGGCATATGCACCTAGAATTGTTATCGGGCTATCACCTAAGGCTGTCCAATAACTGCTTTTAGATTCAGTTTTCAAGTAGTAAGGCAGTTCAATGGTTGTGCTCAGTGGAGCAAAACCTACAGCAGCAGCTGCTGCATTTGCATCGGCAACCGTGATTGTAAGTGCTGCAGGGACTCCCGGCTTGTATGCTGTATACGCTGGTGCGCCTGCATCAGCAGCAGCCATAACAGTTTTCAGGATATTAATCACATCAGTTTCTGACTGGGTTGTAAATACACCGGTTGAGGTCACAGTGCTTGCATCAATACCAAGTGCTGTAATAATATCAGCATCATAGTGATTAACTAATTTTTGCAAACCCACGGCAGCGGCATCGGCCGCGTTCGAGGGATCACCAATAGGACTTTCTGCGAAGTCTTTCTTTATCAGTTGATAGGTAACACTACCGTTAACGGATTCGCCTGCACTGTCTTTAATCAAGTCCGTGGTTAAATACATGTAACTGGCATTTTCAGCAAACGGTTTTAAAGGTATTATTACAATAGAGGTACCATTCACTGCAGTTATAAAGTCTTTACCATTACCATATTCTAATTCGGGGCCAGTAACACCACAAACCGATAATGAAGGGGCGCCTTTACAATTCGCATCACTAGATAATGATATTGCACCACCAAGCATAACCGGAATAATACGCACCGCTCCTTCTTGTGTAATGCTTGAAGCATCTAACGTACGATCTTCGTATAAATCAACACCAATAACGATAGGTTGGATTGTTGACCAGCCGTCTAGTGCACCAATCGCATACGTATTATCATCATAAGTAATCACAGCACCTGAAGCCGCTTCAATGGCAGCTGTTTCATCTGGTAGTTGTAACGTTCCGTCAGTAGTACCGCTAAATAGCAAGTCATTAGGTAAAGATAAAATTCCACCTGATGGATCAAATTGTATGCGGCTACTCGTGTATAGCTTATTTTCTTCAACGTCTAATACTTCAGTATCTGAATTACAAGCGGTGAGGGCAAAGCTTGAGATGATTAATGAGGCAAGTATCTTTATTCGTGGCATCCTGTCCAACCTTAATTTTATAATCTACATAAAGAGATAACATTATAGAAATAGCAAGGTGGCCGTGTACATACAAAGTGAACAGGTTGTTTCGTTTGTGTTAACTCGTTGGCATAAAGTACGATTAATTCTAATTTTTATGTGAGATAGATCTCAATAAGCTAGACGAAAGTAGCAGGTATTACTTAATCATTATGTGTTAATAATGAGAATATTAACGAAATCATGCATATTTTATAACCAGTTAAGGGTATATATATTATGTAGTGCTAAATGGGTTTATTCAAATAGATGTGATAACGGGTCGGATGAGTGGGACGAAATTAAAGAGTTAACTATGATAGATCAGTTAACCTTTCTCTATTGCTTATTAATACTTATGGCTTCTTTCAAGAAGCATCAGCTGGTTATTTCCCATCAACGGCACACAGCGTTATAAATTCTGAAGGCGCTGACATGGCTAAAGTGCGCGTATCATTTTTTTTTGAAGTTTTTTTGTTCTCAATTTTATGTTTTCTTTACTAAACTCTCAGTATTAATGATGTTCAAAGGGTATTGGTAAATGTTAAAAACGGTTAATGGTTGTGCGCATGAATGGTTTATCTCACTAACCGAATCGGAAGATGAGGCGCAACTTAACGTTAGATTAATTGATTCGTTACAAGCTATTTTAAACACACAGAAAATTTCAGTCTTTGCGAGGGCAAATGCACTAACAGAGCAGAACATTACCTTAATTTCTGATAATTGCACCGGTAAAGAATTTACGCCTGAAAGTATTGATTCGTTGTATCTTAAATTACAAGATAATAAGATCCATACCTGTCTGTGCTCACAACTCCGAATAAGCTATATCCCAATCTGTCATTGTGAATCGGTAATTGGCTTTGTTGTTGCCGTGCATACAAAGGCAGAGATTTTAGATACCAATCAATTTGGCACGGCTGTTAATGTATTACACATTTATGCCAATCAACGCCATGTCCTGTTTAAAAATAGGCTTGATCCACTGACTGAATTACTTAACCGACAAACCTTTGAAAGTAAGCTGATGGAGGTGATCGCCGGTCATGATCACAATGAACGCCGCGAGCAGAGCGATGAACACTGTGCTTGGTATCTGGGTATGTTAGATATTGATAACTTTAAACAGGTGAATGACCAGTTTGGACATGTCATTGGCGATGAGGTCTTAATCTTAATTGCACGCTTAATTAAAACTAACTTTCGTAGTCAAGATTATATCTTTCGCTATGGCGGTGAAGAGTTTTCGGTGTTGTTTAAATGCGCAGCAGAAGATATCGCAGTACTTATATTGGAACGATTAAGGGGGATGATTGCGCAGTATATATTCCCACAAGTTGGGACTATAACCATCAGTATTGGTTTTACAGAATTAGAGAGTGGCAGAGTATTATCAACACTCGTTCAGCAAGCTGATGTAGCTTTGTATGACTCAAAACGTGCAGGGAGAAACAAGGTAACAAACTTTAAAAAAATTGAGGGTCAACATAATATTGAATGTGTCATCGAGCATGAACACGAATTGTTTAAATAAAACTAATTTTAATATAAGAAGTTAAATGAAAGGTTAAATCCTAAAAAAGCATCTGTTAATTATTTTATCACTAACAAATGCTTTTAAGTTTCATCTAATGTGCATATACATGTTGATAATTTTCAATACCGATTTCAGACACAAGTATTTGCGTAGCTTGCGCGTGACTCATCTTAGTATCTGCTTTTTCTACTAAGATCATAGCGGCAATATCAGCAAATCCAAACCCAGCCAAATTTAAATTAACTAACACGGATTGCATTGGTGATAGTGACGGATTAAAAGCGGCATTTTCAATATAACGGCCGGCAATCACAGTACCCGTTGTTGTTTTTAACGCAATACCTGCATGGCAATGACTATAAGGCGCATAACTGTCGTTTGCTGCTTTCAGTGCCGCTTGTACCAGTGTTGACTCGCTTGGTTGTTGCAAGGTTAAATTAACCGGTTTAGCTGCTAACAGTGATTCGCTAATACCTAGGTCAATTGGACCGAAAGAATCGGGTAGCAAAGTCGCTAAGGTTTTCACCCCTGTTGCCTTTAAATTGACACTTAACTCGGGTGCACAGTGTAACTCATTCATGAATTGACGACAGTGACCACACGGACTATCGGTGACCGTAATGTCTAAAATTGCAGATTCATGATGACTAAAGGCATTATTGATGGCCGCTTGTTCAGCATGAACACTGTTGAATAATGCTTGATGAGTAAATTCATAATTGGCACCGAAATACAGATTACCCGATCCTGCTCGTGCAATTGCGCCAACATTGAAGTCTGAGATGGGTGCAACAGAATAGGCGGCAGCTAGGGGTAATAAACTCAGTAATAGCTCAGGTGTTTCGAGCGCAGAATGCAGTTGTAAGAGGTCGACATCTTCAGCGTTAATAACACCCTTAAAATCAGGTTTAGAGATGATAGGTAGAACATGGCTTTGAAGTGATTCAGGTAAGCACGAAAGTGCGGTAAGGAGCTTTTCTTTCATAAAATTGGCCTTGTTAAAAAGTGGCACTGAATAGAGAATAAAATTCTATCTGAGTGCCACTTTGCAACTAAATCCGATTAATTACAAGGATAGAGCTCTAAATTATAAAACTTTTAGTACTAAACCGTTTAGATAATAACCTTCTGGATAGAAGCTAGCCGTTGGATGATCTGCCGCTTGTGATAAACGTTCAACGATATAAGCATCTTTACCTGCATCCAGTGCTGCATCTGCAACAATTTTCTGGAACAAACCGTCTTCCATTAGGCCTGAACATGAGAATGTTAACAGTGTACCACCTGGCTTAAGTACTTGCATGGCCACAAAGTTGATGTCTTTATAACCACGACAAGCCCCTTTCATTTGCGCTTTGTTTTCTGCAAATTTAGGCGGATCAAGAATGATGGTATCAAATGCACGGCCTTCTTCACGGTATTTACGTAGTAGTTTGAACACGTCAGCACGCTCGAACTCAGCTTTCGAAAGGTCTAGCCCGTTGTGCTCCATATTACGTTTGGCAATATCAAGCGCAGACTGAGATAGGTCTACGTTCGTAATTGATTTTGCGCCAGCTTGTAGTGCATAAACACCAAAACCACCAGTGTAGCTGAAGCAGTTAAGTACGTCTTTGCCTTTTGCATATTTTGCAGCTGCTTGACGGTTATCACGTTGATCAAGATAGAAACCAGTTTTGTGGCCACCTTTAATATCAACTTCAATTTTAACGCCGTTTTCTTCGATGATAACCACTTCAGGTGGCTCTTCACCTTTAAGTACGCCTTTTACTAGCTCTAGGCCTTCTTTTTTACGTACTGCTACATCTGAACGTTCGTAGATGCTGCATTCTGGGTAAAGCACGCTTAATGCTGCCACTAACGTGTCACGGTGAAATTCAGCACCGGCAGATAATAACTGACATACTAAGAAATCGTTGTAACGATCGATCGTGATACCTGGAAGGCTATCAGATTCCGCTGCGATTAAACGGTAGCCAGTTAGGCCTTTTTCTGCGATTAACTCATCACGTAATGATTGTGCTTGTTTGATGCGCTTTTCAAAGAATGCTTGATCGATTTCTACGCCACGGTCGAAATGCCACACACGTACACGAATTTGAGACTCTGGAGAGTAGCTACCAGATGCTAGCCATTCGCCGCCCGCACTCATGATATCAACTGTTTCACCAGCGGCTGCTTCGCCTTTCACTTTTGAAACTGCGCCAGAGAAGATCCACGGGTGTCTACGTTTAAGTGCTTTTTCTTTGCCTTTAGCAAGGATAATTTGAGCTGTCATTTAAATCTCTTATCGTTTTAAAATTTAGTTATAAATCATACGTTATATAACAGTAAAGGGACTCAGTGTGAGTCCCTTTAAAAGTCAGTGTCAGAATAGCCTCAATAGCTATTCGGATAACTGAACTTAATTACATTACGCGCATGCCAGGTTCTGAACCTTCATCCGGGTTTAGTACGAAGATATCGCTGCCGCCAGGGCCTGCAGCAAGTACCATACCTTCTGACAGTCCAAACTTCATCTTACGTGGCGCTAAGTTAGCAACCATAACCGTTAAGCGACCTTCAAGTTGCTCTGGCTCGTAAGCTGATTTGATACCCGCAAATACTTGACGCGTTTCGCCGCCTACATCTAAGGTTAGCTTAAG
>NZ_ABCQ01000090.1 GCF_000170855.1 Moritella sp. PE36
AGAAACTTATTTACAAAGGTTTAAAAGGCGATTATTTAGTTAACCCTAATGTCTATGTCCACGTTGTCGAATACCGGCCTTTTTATATTCATGGTGAAGTTCAGAAACCTGGTGGTTACCCCTATCAGCCGGGTTTGACAGTAAACCAGGCGATTGCTTTAGCGGGCGGATTAACCGAGAGAGCATCTAAAGATAAGATATATTTATTTAAGGAAAAAAACAAAAATAAGCAAATTAACGCAAGCTTAACCTATAAAGTTAATGCTGGTGATACCATTTTGATTAAGCAAAGGTTTTTCTAATGGATAAACTTGAACAGAGTCTCAATAAATCGTCTGTCAATAATGACATTGTGTTACCTTCGCCACATTGGCATGTTATCCAACGATATAAATGGCGGATATTGGTTCTAGCTGTCTTTGTTTCTATATTTACAGCATTATACCTATCAAATAAGTCACCGGTATACCGTGCTTCTGCAACCTTGTTGATCGAAGCAGATCAAGTGCAAGCTGTTGCATTTGATTCAGTTCAAGGGCTCAATTCGAATAGGAAAGAGTATTACTTGACGCAGTTTGAAATTCTTAAGTCTTATTCTATCGCCGAAACTGTATTCGATCGCTTAAATCTCCAACAGCAACCATCATTTCAAAAAGGTGAAAGTTGGAAAAATATTTTGGTCGGTCACTTACTCGAGGTTTTACCATCAGTCAATTTCTTTGTTATTGACGACAAAGTCGATAGTGAATTTAGCGAAAATATCGGTGCCGGTTATATTAATGGCGTATCGCAAGTTGGTAGCGAGATTAGTCGCGAAGAGTTAGAAAGTCAAAAAGAGAAAAGAGTACGTTTAAGACAGTTTTCAAACAGTTTAATTGTCACCCCAATCAGAAAAACCCAGCTTGTTAAGCTTTCTTTTGACAGTGAAGATCCCGCTTTAGCGGCCTTGATCGCGAATGCTGTTGGTGAGGCTTATATAGCACAAGATCTTGAGGTGAAATCGTCAATCAATAAAAATGCAGCACATTGGCTAAGAAAAAGACTTGAAGATTTACGCGAGAGCCTTGATGTGTCGGAATCACGGTTACAAGTATACCGTAAAGAACAAAATATCATTGATTTACAAGATCGTAGTGGAAGAGGTCTAACGGGTTTAGTGAGTAATGAATTAGAGCAAACCTCTCATCAATTAATTGAAGCCAAGAATGAAGTGAATCAATTACGAAGTATTGTCCGGGCAGTTAATGAATACGGTGTAAAGAACATTGATAAATTAGAATCAATACCAGAGATAACGTCGCACCCGGTGATTCAAAATATTAAAAATTTAAAGGTGAAAGCTAAATTAAAAGTATCTGAATTATCGCAAATATATGGGCGTAAACATCCTGATCTTATCGCGGCTAAATCTGAGCTTTATACGGTGAATAAACATCTGACCATTCAGATCTCTAAATTGGTAACCGGATTAGGTAGAGATCTTAAAATGAAACAAAGTAATGTTGCTGCCTTAAAAAGGGAATATAAGAAAATTCAACGTGAATTTCAGGATGTCATCGGCAAGGATAATGAATACCAGAAATTAGTTCGTGACGTAGAAAGTAACCGTAAGCTTTTTAATACCTTCTTAGAACGTTCTAAAGAAACAGCATTAACCAGTGACTTTAATGCCGCCGTCGCACGTTTTACCGACAGAGCGCATACGCCAAATAAACCGATTACTTTAAGTACGAAGATACTTGTTATCATTGCTTTTGTATTGACGATTATTTTGCACATTACTTATTTATTGGTTAAAGAATACTTTACTGATAATTTTAACTCGGTCGGCGATATAGAGACCAAACTTGCTCTTCCGGTATTAGGTGTACTGCCTAAGATTGGCAGAAAACGCAACCAAGATTTAGATCTGCATTATTTCTTTGATGAAAAAGGCCGTAAATTTTCTGAATCTATACGAACATTGCGAACTAGCTTTTTATTAGCACAAGGTCAACGGATTAATCAGGTTATTGGGATCATCTCCTCGCAACCGAACGAAGGTAAGTCCACAACGGCGATAAATATGGCCTTCTCGTTGGCTCAGATTGAAAAAACAATCCTTATTGATGCTGATATGCGCAAACCGAGTCTTGCAAAGAACTTTAATATACCAAAAGACAAACCCGGACTAGCACAATTGATCACTGGTGAAGCGAATATAACAGACTGCATTACTGTAGATAAAGTATCTGGTGCACATATTATGGCCTGTGGGCCTACGCCAAAAAATGCGCAAGAATTGCTATCCTCGAAACGGTTTAAGCAGTTACTGGAGAGTTTAAAGCAGTCATATGATCGAATTGTTATTGATACACCACCGATTCAGGCTGTGAGTGATGCATTGATCATATCACTGCATACAGACGCCATTATTTATGTCATTAAGAGTGAAGCAACACGGGTGCGGTTAGTTCAAAATGGTGTTCGCCGTCTTGCTAAAGTTGATGCCAATCTTGTCGGTATTGTGATGAACCACGTTAATACGGATGGTGTGTCTGGGTCTGATTATTATTATGGTTATTACAGTGATGATGAGTACGCCGAAAAACCAGCTAAGTAATAGTGCGCTATAAAAGCAAATGTTTATTGCGAGATAACTACTTGCTGTTTATTGAATTTTTTGGTTAAATTACGTCAGTGGTTAATAGCTTTAAGGATTCAAATGTTTACGTCTCGTGTATATACCCGTTCTACATTAATACTAACTTGTAGCCTTGTGCTTACTGCATGTACTGGTGCGCGTCCCCATAATTTAGGTATTGTTAATTCAACGTTAGCACCTTGTCCTGAAACACCTAATTGTGTATCAAGTGACAGCTTAGACGAAAGTCACTATGTACCCGCATTCAAATTAGAAGCGAACTCTGAACAGGTATGGGCTGAAATAAAGCTATACCTAGACTCGCAAAGCAATATGGAAATAGTGAGAGAACTTAAAGATTATTTGTACGTTGAAAGTACAAGTACACTCATGCGTTTTGTTGATGATTTTGAACTTCATCTCCGTGAGCAAAACGGTATTATTGCCGTTAGATCGGCATCTCGATATGGAAAGTCTGATTTTGGCGTGAATAAAGAGCGTGTGGACGCTTTATATTTATACTTAAATGAGAAGGGCTTAGTGAGTGAAGCAATTAAGTAAGCTTATATTGTTACTTACATGATGACTCTGTAAACAGTTGCTTCAGTGAAAACGGGTAATACATTTGTGTGTATTACCCGTTTTATATTCTGCTTTACCAAAGTCTAGAAATAGTTGAGCAGTTTTCGGTAATAATTATTGGTTTCCATTAAGGTTTTATGATCCCCTTGAGCAACAATAGTCCCTTCGTCCATGACGATGATCTTATCCATCTTTTGTAACATCAATGGCTTGTGGGTGATCAACAGTAAACTTTGCTGTGATAGTTCCAGTTGCTGAAATAGGTTGGTAATGATTGTTCTTTCACTGTGGCGATCAAGTCCTTTGGTTGGTTCATCGAGAACGAGCACCTTTGCATTCCGCAATAACACTTGCGCTAAACATAAACGTTGTTTTTGACCACCAGATAAACCAGAACCCGTTTCTCCTAACCAAGTCCTAAACCCATTTTCTAACTCATCAATAAAATCGATTAACCCCACAACCTGACATACATCACGCATTTGTGATTCTGTTACTTTCGGGTTGGCTAAGCGCAGGTTATCACCAATCGTGGCATGGAAAAGATGGCTGTTTTGGCTCATCAATGCAATGTGTTCACGTAATGATTCGGTATTCAACTCATTTAAGTCAACGTCATTAATGGTGATACCTGGCGTTAACTTATCGACCATATCTAGATTTGGCGTATTGTTCGATGGCGGAATAGGCCAGAATCCCATTAATAGATTAGCTAAGGTTGATTTACCCGCACCACTGGCACCGATAATGGCAACCTTCTCACCTTGTTGAATGGTAAGGTCAATATCTTTTAATACACGGTCATGACCATCAGGATAAGTGAAAGTTAAAGTATTAAACTTAATTGGACCGGTTGTTACTAAAGTATCACCACCAAGGTCGGGGATAGGCTTATCAATAATTTCGAACAAACGAGCAGCACTGTCATGCACTTTAGGTAAGATTTGGCAGGCGAGGGGCATATTAATGACTGTTTCGAAACAAACTAAAATGAGTAGTGCAGCACTCGCAACAAACTCAGGTTTTATATCGCCAGTTTGTACCAGAGGTACCAGTAGATATAAGCTTGCAAACACGGTTGCGTTAATGGCTATAAATGTTAAAGCCGTGGCTAATGCATGCAGACGGTGTAAATGTAATTCAGCGCGGTGATAGCTTTCTGACACACGATTGATCGACTGTTGATATTGATGTGCAATTTGATAAACCAATAATTCACGCATTGATGCCATGCCGTCGACTAATTCAACTTTTAGCTCACTTGAGAGTTTCGCTTGTTGCTGTGCGCGCTTTTTACTTAATAATAAAATGAATATTGGTAACACAAAACCGACAAGGATTAATGCACCGACAATAACAAACGCGAGGTCGGATGAAATAAAACTCACCCCCCAGCCAACCAGTGGAATACTACAAATAGCAACGAATGCAGGGAGTAACACTCTTAAGTAAAAATTATCAAGTTCATCGATGTCTTGTTGCAAACGAGCAAGGATATCGGCTGACTTAAAGTTAACACGGTAGTAGGGCAATAACGGCTCTAAGCGGGTATAAAAATAGTAACGTAATGCAGCAAGGGTATTAAATGTCGCCCGGTGCGTTAACAAACGTTCTGCATATCGGCCTGCTGTACGTACTATTGCTAAAAAACGGATAATGGCGGCAGGCGTGAAATAGTTAGCTGTTACACCAGACAGCCCCGCAATGGCCATGATGGTAATGAACCAACCGGAAACAGCGAGCAAGCCAATATTAGCCATTATGGTGATAATCGATAACAAGGTACCGAGTAACATTAAAGGGAGCTGTGGTTTAAGGAGTTTCATCAATCTAACTAATGGATTCATACGTTCATCTCCATATCGATATTAACAGTATTTGCATAGCTGCCATTTAGCGCAAGTAATTCTGTGTGGGTACCTTGTTCGATAATTTGACCTTGTTCTAATACAATGATCTTTTTCGCGTCAACCACTGTATGTAAACGATGGGCAATAACAATAACCAAATGCTGTTTTGCATATTCAGCGATGCTATCACTGACAATTTGCTCGGTATCTTTATCCAAATGGCTACTTGGCTCATCAAGAATTAGCACATCCGGCTGGTGGTAAAATGCGCGTGCTAATGCTAATCGTTGAGACTGACCACCAGAAATACCAACACCACCTTCACCTACATGAGTGTTTAACCCATCTTTTAATTGCGCTACAAAATCAGCAAGACCGACACTGGTTAATACTTGTTGTATCTTAGCGTCGTCATAGTCTTCTGTTAACGCGATATTGAAACCAAGACTGCCGTAGAAAATGTGGCCTTGTTGTGCGATCCAACCGCAATGATTTAGCCAAGCATCACGCTCTGCAGAAGTATGTTTAGTACCGTTGATCGTCATTGAGCCACTATCAGGGGTATTAAAACCTAAGATGGTATCAATCAGCGTTGACTTACCCGCGCCACTTTCACCAATAACAGCATATAAACCGTGATTAGATAGCGTTAAGTTAATATTTTTAAGCGTGTTTTTACGACCAGCATAGGTGAAGTTAACATCTGTTAAGG
Source organism: Moritella sp. PE36 (assembly GCF_000170855.1). Classification (GTDB taxonomy): domain Bacteria; phylum Pseudomonadota; class Gammaproteobacteria; order Enterobacterales; family Moritellaceae; genus Moritella. The sequence goes on from NZ_ABCQ01000090.1 coordinate 5,768, forward strand.
TGATATCGAAAGGTGCTTTAAACTGTGTTTCAGTTTGGTTTTCTTTAATCGGTGTCGTGAGAATTTGTAGCATATCTTGGGCTGCGGTAACACCGGCCATCTTAGCGTGATACTGAGTACCTAGTTGTCTAAATGGTAGATAGAATTCCGGGGCAAGTAACAACACCCACAGCGCTAATAAATAATCAACATCACCATAATAAAGTCTAAAACCTAAGATCACAGCAACAAGTGCAATGGCAATAGAGGCCAAAAACTCTAACATGAATGAAGAAAGAAAGGCGATCTTTAAGATCCCCATGGTTTGGTTACCATAGTCTTCACTAATGGTTTTTACTGCCGCCATTTCTTGGCGCGATGCGTTGAATATCTTAAGCTGAGTCAGCCCTTGAATAATATCAAGGAAATGGCTGCTCATGCGCAGTAGTTTAGTCCAATGTTTTTGGTTTAAATCATGCGCTTTATGGCCAATAATGATCATAAACATTGGCACCATAGGCGCCGTTAGCATTAACACTAAACCTGAAAGCCAATCCATCGGGAATACGGCAAATAACACCGCGCTTGGGATCACCGAACAATAAGCGACAATAGGTAAGTAACCTGAGAAATAATCTTCAAGAGAATCAACACCTTGATGCAGAAGTTGGGCTATTTTGGCGCTGCCGATAGTTTGTGTTTTTGCGGGACCCATTGCGAATAAGTGCTGTAACAATTGTTGTCTAATTGACACTTTGATTAGCATGGCCGCATGACGACTGTAGCGCTCACTGATATAGCCGAATACAGTACGCGTAATAATGATGGCAACTAAGCCAAATAATAACGGGGTTATTTCTGCAAGGGCTTTGTTTGAGAATATAATTTCGTTGATGATGCCAGCTAAAATAGCCATTTGAACTATCATCAATATGCCATTAAATGCGCCTAATGCAATCGCTTTGCTTAAACGACCTTGGGCCTGAGTGCGTTGGCTTTTGAGCCAAGTTAAAAGTTCTTTTTGCGTGTAATCTGTATTAACTGATTCTGTCATTGGGTAGCCTGAAATTGGAGGAATATTGAAACAATAGACCCTGAAATTGGAGGTTTAGAAACAGACGCCCATCCTTGGGCGCAAAGCTTAATCCTTATTTTTCGTTATTTTCATCATCCTGATCTTTTGCTACGTTATCCGTATGCTGTTCCATTTCGTACCACATTACATTGATGATACCGAGCGAAACAGCCAGTAAAACACCTAGGATCCAACTGAAATACCACATGGTTTACTCCTTAATAAGATGTATAGTTGTTATCTTCAATTTCTTCACGGGTTACCGTTCTCCACATTTTCTTATAACACCAAGCGGTATAACAAAGGATAATTGGTAAGAAGACCGCAACGACAATAAGCATGATGTTTAATGTTTTTTCACTTGATACCGCATCCCATAACGTTAAGCTGTGATTAGGCATACTGCTCGACGGCATAATAAATGGGAACATAGAGACACCCATGGTTAGAATTACACCCGCAATTGATAATGCACTTGCAGTAAATGCTAAACCACCCGGCTTGAAACGTGCAAGTAAGCCAGCAATAACCGCCATCACAATACCAGTGGTTGGTAATAACCAAAGTACAGGATGCGCATTAAAGTTATTTAACCAAGCACCTGTTGCTGTTGTAACAACTTTTGTTGTTGGTTGTGCAAGGGCAAGTGGGTCAATGGTGCTTTGAATGATAAAACCATCAATTGAAGTGGCAATCATTAGACCTGCAAGGCTAAAGCTAACAACCAGCACGGCTGAAAATATCTGTGCTGCTTTTGCTGAACGCGCTGCTACATGTTCATCAGTACGCATTGATAACCAAGTTGCACCGTGCATAAGAATCATAGATACACTGACTACACCACTAATAAGTGCAAACGGATTAAACAACGCAAAGAATGAACCTGTGTACGTAACACGCATAAATTCATCAAAGCTAAATGGTACGCCTTGCAGTAAATTACCAAATGCAATACCGAACACTAATGGCGGAACCATACTGCCAACGAATAATGCTTTATCCCAGTTGTAGCGCCATTTTGGTGAATCGATTTTACTGCGATAGTCAAATCCTAATGGACGTAAAAATAGACAGAAAAGTGTCAACATCATGGCAAAGTAGAAACCACTAAATGCTGTCGCATATACCATTGGCCAAGCTGCAAATAAAGACGCACCTACGGTGATAAACCATACTTGGTTACCGTCCCAGTGGGCGGCAATCGTATTAATCACAACTCGGCGTTCAGTATCATCTTTTGCAACGAATGGCAGTAAGCCACCTACGCCCATATCCATCCCATCGGTGACTGCAAATCCGATAAGTAATATCCCGATGATTAACCACCAGATAAGTTTTAAGCTTTCATAATCAAACATAATCTAAGCCCTTAGTATTTGTCTTGACGTAATTGTGGTGATGCTTGTTGCGCTTCTTGCTCAAAATGGTAACGCCCAGTGTGTAGCGAGCTAGGACCGATCTTGGCAAACTTAACCATTAACCACATTTCAATCGCGAACAAAATGGCATACACAAGGATAAAGGCAATCATAGTAAAGAGTACTGAGCTTGCATCTAGGCTTGACGTCGCCATGAAGGTCGGCAAAATTTCACTGATAGCCCAAGGTTGGCGACCAAATTCAGCAACAAACCAGCCTGTTTCTATCGCAACCCAAGGCAATGGTAAGGCAAATAAGATGGCTTTTAATAACCAGCGTTTTTGTTCAATAACACGGCGAGCGTTGTAGTAGAAGGCTAAGACGAATAAGCCAAACATAATAACGCCACTACCGACCATTATCCGGAATGCCCAGAATATAGGCGCTACTGTTGGAATTGAATCGTCAACCGCCATTTGAATTTGTTCTTCAGTCGCATCGACAACATTATTGGTATAACGCTTGAGTAATAACCCATAACCTAAATCTTGCTTAGTTTCATTGAAACGTGCAATGTTTTCAGGCGTTTCTTCACCATTACGGAGTTTTTGTAAATATTCATAAGCGATCATACCGTTACGAATACGTGGTTCATGTTCTTTTTTAAGATCACGTAAGCCAGTTACTTCGCCGTCAAGTGAACGGGTGGCAATAATGCCTAACGCATATGGGATCTTAATCGCGTAATCCGTTTCCATGGTTTCATCATTTGGAAAACCAAAGAGGGTAAATGCGGCAGGTGCTGGTTCGGTATGATATTCGGCTTCAATAGCGGCAAGTTTAACGCGTTGAACCTCACCAACTTCATAACCAGATTCATCACCCAGTAATAAAACAGAACAGATCGAAGCAATACCGAATCCGGCAGCAATCGAAAATGAACGTTTAGCAAACGCTATATCACGACCTTTTAACAGATAGTAGCTACTGATACTCATGACAAACATAGCGCCTGCCACGTAACCAGCAGAAACAGTATGAATAAATTTAACCTGGGCAACTGGATTGAAAACCAGTTCACTAAAGCTAACCATTTCCATGCGCATTGTTTGGTAGTTGAATTCACTGCCGACTGGATTTTGCATCCAACCGTTTGCAACTAAGATCCACATGGCTGACAGGTTGGTACCTATTGCCATTAAGAAGGTGGCGGCCAGATGTTCTCTTTTACTTAATCTTTCCCAACCTAATAAGAACATACCAACGAAAGTAGATTCGAGGAAGAATGCCACCAGGCCTTCAATGGCGAGTGGGGCACCAAATACATCACCCACATAATGTGAATAGTAAGACCAGTTAGTACCGAACTCAAATTCCATTGTTAAGCCTGTTGCGACACCAATGGCAAAGTTAATTGCAAAAAGCTTACCCCAGAATTTAGTCATATCACGGTAAATAATACGGCCCGTCATCACGTATACTGCTTCCATGATAAACAGGATCCAAGTCATACCGATTGTTAATGGCACAAAAAGGAAATGAAATAGAGCGGTGATGGCGAACTGCCAGCGGGATAACTCTACTAAGGTTTCATTAATCATTTTAAGGACACTCCACTAGATTAATTTGAATCAGAATTTTTTTTATTAGGAAATAATTGATCTT
>NZ_ABCQ01000089.1 GCF_000170855.1 Moritella sp. PE36
TATCTTATCACCTACGACCAAGATAGGGCTTGCGATGAATGTAGCTATAAACATTCTTCAACAATAGTCTTAAAAAATCGTCATACAACTATAAAAGTAGCACGGAACTTATACACATGGACATTAAAGCCATTCAAGCGTTATCGAAACAAGATATGGACGCTGTCAATGAACTCATTTTAGCTCGACTGCAATCCGATGTTGCCCTCGTTAATCAAGTGGGTTATTACATTGTAAATGGTGGCGGTAAACGCATTCGTCCACTAATAGCAACGTTAAGTGCACGCGCACTGGGTTACCAAGGCCAACAACACGTAGATGTAGCTGCTATTATCGAATTTATTCATACTTCAACCTTATTACATGATGATGTGGTTGATGAGTCTGACATGCGCCGTGGTCGCAAAACCGCGAATGCGGCATTCGGCAATGCGGCAAGCGTGTTAGTGGGTGACTTCCTTTATTCACGTTCTTTCCAAATGATGGCAAAACTGAATAACAGTAAAATTATCGATATTTTATCTGATGCAACCAATGTTATTGCTGAAGGTGAAGTATTACAGTTAATGAACTGTAATGATGCAGACACTGACGAAAAGCGTTATATGGATGTTATCTATTACAAGACAGCCAAGCTATTTGAAGCGGCAACGCAACTGGCTGCCGTTATCGCTGAGCAACCAGCTGATATTGAACAAGCTATGATTGATTACGGTGTACATTTAGGCGCTGCATTCCAGCTTATCGATGATGTAATGGACTATACTTCTGACGCCCAAGAAATGGGTAAAAACGTTGGCGATGACCTTGCCGAAGGAAAACCAACACTACCGTTAATTCATGCAATGGCTCATGGCACCGAACAAGAAGCATTAATGGTGCGTGAAGCTATCGAGAAAATGAATGGCATGGATAATCTTGAGGCGATCTTAGCAATTCTTGAACGTAACGGGTCACTGAACTATTGTTTTGATAAAGCCCAGCAAGAAGCCGAGTTAGCCGTTAAAGCAATTGCGGTACTACCTGAGTCAGAATATAAACAAGCGCTTATTTCACTGGCTTATATTGCAGCTAACCGCAGCAATTAAGCAGTAACCGATTAGCGATATTAAAAGCCGCCTGATTACTCAATAGCGAATAATCAGGCGGCTTTTTTGTACCTGAAATTCAAGATACAAAAAAGGCCGCACCAGCGACCTTTTATTTATCAGTTATAACCAAATAGACTTATACGTCGTATGGGTTAACTAATATTATTGTTTCGTTACGATCTGGGCCAGTTGATACGATATGAATTGGCACGCCCGTAATTTCTTCAATACGCTTGATGTAAGCGATTGCAGCTTCTGGAAGTTGCTCTAGTGTTGTAGCACCGTATGTTACGTCGCTCCAACCTGGCATTTCTTCGTATACAGGTTCAACAAGTTCATAACCGTCAGCAGCCATAGGTGGCACGTCAAGGATTGAACCGTCTTGTTGCATGTAGCCAGTACAGATTTTCAACGTTTCTAAACCGTCTAATACGTCTAGTTTAGTTAGGCAGAAACCTGTAATGCTGTTTAACTGAACTGCACGTTTTATTGCAACTGCGTCAAACCAACCACAACGACGTTCACGTCCAGTAGTTGCACCAAATTCATGGCCTTTAGTACCTAGGTGATTACCGATTTCATCATCAAGTTCAGTTGGGAATGGACCAGAACCAACACGTGTAGTGTAAGCTTTAGTAATACCAAGAACGTAATCGATGTGACATGGACCAAAACCACTACCAGTAGCGACGCCACCTGCAGTTGTGTTTGATGATGTTACATACGGGTAAGTACCGTGGTCGATATCTAGTAACGTACCTTGAGCACCTTCAAACATGATGTCATCACCGCGGCGACGTGCATCATCAAGAAGTGATGTTACGTCTACGATCATGTCTAGTAGAATAGGTGCAACTTCGTGCATCTGTGCTAGCACATCTTCGTAGCTTACTTCTGGTTCGTTATAGTAATGCTGTAGTTGGAAGTTATGGTATTCCATTACATCTTTCAATTTAACAGCAAACTGTTCCATGTTGAATAGATCGCCAACACGTAAACCACGACGCGCCACTTTATCTTCGTAAGCGGGACCGATACCACGACCAGTTGTACCGATTGCTTTTTTGCCCAGTGCTTTTTCACGGGCAGCATCTAGCGATACATGGTATGGCAGGATTAATGGACACGCTTCACTGATAAGCATACGCTCACGAGCTGGGATGCCTCGATCTTCAAGCATTTTAACTTCAGTCATTAATGCATCAGGTGCTAGAACTACACCATTACCAATGATACATTTTACGTTTGAACGTAAAATACCAGATGGAATTAAGTGAAGAACTGTCTTTTCACCATTGATTACTAATGTGTGACCAGCATTGTGACCACCTTGGTAGCGCACAACATATTTAGCTCTGTCAGTTAGTAGATCAACTACCTTACCTTTACCTTCGTCACCCCATTGAGTGCCGAGAATAACTACATTCTTTCCCATGATACCGTCGCGGTTGTTGGTTAAAAGAGGATTCTAGCAAAAATTAAATCAAAATGTTTAAAAAATTTGATTTCTATCTCATTAAAATCAGAAAATACAAGTTTACTTGTTGTTCTGCTGTACAAAAAATTTACAACATAAACAATAAAACGACACCAGTTACCACCAGGCAACCAGCATATTTACGCACTTTGTCAGCGGGCTGTAGGGTAATCAACGAGAGCATTTGTTGCCATTGCTTAGGCAGCAACAGCGGCATAATACCTTCAATGATAAATACAATCGCTAACGCTAACCACAATTCATTACCCATTTGACCACCTCATTATAGTGCGACAAAACGTAAGCACCAAAAAAATAGCATAAAAAATCCGCTCACTCAGGAACGGATTGTAAATTAGTTTAATCAGATCTCATTTAGAGCATATGATCGACTATTTTGCGGTAGCAGCACTCACATTTGCTTGCGGACGCATTGCAACAATCGATATTATGATAGCAAGTGCAGTCGGTAATACCCAAGCTAAACCTTCATCAAAGAGTGGTAAGAAGTCAAAACCACTCATTGCCAGACCCGCCACTTTCATGCCGTCTAATACACCAAACATGGATGCAACAACCATGACGAAACGGAATGCAAACTGTGGATTAGGGAAGCGTTCTTGCAATAAGATCAGCGCAACAATCGCAATAGCCAGTGGGTATACTGCAAATAATACCGGTACAGAAATACTGATTAACTGAGATAAACCAACGTTAGCAACAATTGCACATACGATACAGTTAATAATAACCAGCATTTTGTATGACCATTGTGGTTTTAATTCATGGAAGAATTCTGCCACTGCACTTGCTAAGCCAATAGCCGTAGTTAAACATGCTAATGTTACAACCGCTGCTAAGATGTACTGACCAGGCAATCCGAATAAGGCTTGTACATAAGTCGCTAAGATCATCGCACCATTTACATCAGCACCAACGGCAATAAGCGATTGGCTCGTTGCACCTAAGTAGAATAGTGAAATATAAACAAATGCTAGACCAGCAGCAGCGATAGAACCCGCCATGACTAGATATTTAAATTGACCTGCTTTATCTGTTACGCCTTTGCTTTTAAGTACATTAATGATCAACATACCAAACATTAACGACGCAAACGTATCCATGGTGTTATAACCTTCGAGGAAGCCGGTAGTAAATGGGCTATCAATATACGCTTCACGTGCTAAACCAATTTCACCTTGTGGCATAATAAATACCGCAATCGCTAATACCACTAATAATATAATTAATGCAGGTGTTAAGATCTTACCAATATTATCAATCAGTTTACCTTGGCTTAAAGCGAAATAGGCAGTGATAATAAAGAAGACAACAGAATACAAAGCCAGTGTCGTATCGTTAGCAGCGTCACCTAAGAAAGGCTTAATCCCCATCTCATAAGCAACTAAACTTGTTCTTGGCGCTGCAAACGCAGGACCGATAATGATATAAATAGCCACTGCCATTGCAGTTGCAGCCATTGCAGGTAAAAAACGTGTCATGGCAATTAAACCACCGCCGGCTTTTGCGACCGCGATAATTGTAATAAGAGGTAAACCGACAGCGGTAGCAAGGAAGCCCAACATTGCCGGCATATATGATTGCCCAGCAAGGTTACCTGCTAAAGGTGGAAAGATGATATTACCTGCGCCTAAAAAGAAGGCAAACGTCATAAAACCGATGGCTAAAACATCAGCTGCTTTTAACTTAGTAGTCATTAATATACTCTCTGCTTAGATATTGTTGTGTGTTCATTCATTCACTTCTTCCGTGAAGTAAGCATGGAGAAATACCCTCCAGCCGGTGTAGCACAAAGTATTATAATTATGTTCTTGTAAAGAATTTTGTATTAGCCACTCACCCATTAATTATCGATACTAACAATCTGGTCATTAAGTGCAAGCGTAAATCTAATATCAGCTTAGTGAAATTACATTTTTAGATAAAACTCTTTGGTGAACCGTTGATAGTCATTAGAGTAACGACCATCAGATTCATGAATAGTAAGCGATTGTTTTTCCAAGTCGCGATCACCGCGTTGGATATTTATCAACATACGTTTGTAAGGTTTTTTAGGGGTAGTTTTTATGTTTAAACAAGTTATTTGCAAATTACCTAATTGTTGGCAATAAGTAACAAGTTCACATCCCGACGTATAAGGCAGTACGAGGGCAATTCGGCCATTAGGTGCTAACAGTTGCAGCGCACAATCAACCAGTTCTTGATGGGTTAAACTGCCAGTGTGTCTTGCGATTTTACGGGCGTCATCAGTAAAATTTTGGCCATGAATAAAATAAGGCGGGTTAGAGACAACAAGGTCAAACTTAGCAGGTTCATCTTTGTAGGCTTGCGTGAATGCCTGTAAAGCAACATGTTTAACTGCTATCGAAGATGGCCATGGTGAGTTATCTATATTTTTTTTTGCTTGCTGGCATGCAGACACGTCAATATCAATCGCAATGGCCTGCATATCACCCTGACAACGTTGCGCTAGCATTAAGCTGATAAGCCCGGAACCGGTACCAATATCCAGTACTTTTAGTGGTGCTGTGAACGCTGTTGTTACATCTGCCCAACCACCGAGTAAAATACCGTCCGTGCCCACTTTCATCGCACAATCGGCATGCGAAACATGAAACTGTTTAAAGCTAAAACCATTATTTTTATCGTTCACTGACTACTCTTCACTCTCTAACATAACGACAAGATATCTCATTTACTATTGCTCAGCAGTGCGCGCAAGCACTTTAGAACGTGAGAATGGGATCATTTGCTGCATCGAAAAACCATTATCTAAAATAAGTTCAAGCTGTTCATTTAATGGTCGCCATGGGTCGTAATTAAAGTAGAGATAAACCCCGTAGCCGACATCATGATCTTGCACTTTGGTGGCTTCAACGCCTAATTGCAATAACGGGATTGGCGTGTAATCCAGCCCCGCGGTAAACTTATGACTGTTATTAGTGGGGTCATAATCATCATTGATCTGAATGTCATCTCCGAAGAAAAATTCAAGCGAGCTATGGAATTGTACAGTCGGTGTGATCGCCCCTTCCGCACGAATATCGATACTGTTAACCAGATCATCTTCACTGCCTTTACCAGACAGTGGAAAATAAATATTTGATGATAGATTGAAGATATAATTCGGATCATCGTATTTACTACCGAGAGATAGGCGGTGATTACCCGAGTTCATTTCAACATCCCAAAAAGCATTAACGCCAACGCCGATTAGACTGTCTTCAGGCAAAATACCGATACCGTTAGAGATTAATATATCCTCATTTTTGTAATCGATATTCGCTTGCCAAACCAGGTCATCGGCAAAAACATTATCGAGCACATAATCCAACCCTGGATTACTCGCTAGCGATGTACCGTGTCGGTCATAATCATCATAATTACTGTGCAGCTGAAAACCAAAACTAAGGTTAGAATAAAGCGGTTTTGGAAATGAAAATGGGGTGAATTCAGGCTCCTCAGGTTCTTCTAAAATCAGTGTTGGTTTACGTTTTTCTTCACCACCGACATGACCTCGCTTTTTACCCCAATAACCTTCATTTGAAATTTTACCGCCACTCTCAGAATAATACTTATCTTCAGCAGCATGAATCAAAGGGGATAAAGACAGTAACAATGCCATAGAAGACAATAATACAGCAGAAAATAGACCACTAGGGTTCATCGAAAACACACCTTAATAATAAAACAACTCGGCTAAGATAACAAAAATACAGCATTCAAGCTAATGAATATAACCAACAACTAAACATGTTTATAGCGTATTTATAGATCCAAACTGACACTTCAACCGCGCTGCTAACACCGATAAATCATAAGTTTTATAATAGTGATTATTTCGTCATTTGAGTAGAAAACCAATACCCTCCAGGCCTCATATCTGCCATAATGACTGATTAACGTTCCAAAATTTGACGTGTCATTGTTTAATTACAGCAAATGATAACCTCATCTTCCTTTTTAACCTCTTGTTATACGGTAGTTTTATGGACTTCGAAAGTCTCGATCTAGACCCTCAATTAATTGTAGCACTTACTGATAATAATCTTGTTCAACCAACATTGATTCAACAGCAAGTACTGCCAACTGCCATGGAAGGTAGAGATATCCTTGCATCTGCACCGACTGGTACAGGTAAAACGCTGGCATTTTTATTACCAGCTATTCAACATCTGCTGGACTTTCCACGTCGCGAATTAGGTCCTGGACGAGTACTTATCTTGACGCCAACGCGAGAACTCGCGAGTCAGGTATTCCAACAAGCTAAAATGCTAGCGGCTTATACTGACCATAAAGTATCGATGGTCACAGGTGGTGTTGATTATGCTCTACACGCAGAAGTATTAAAAAATAACCTTGATATTGTCATTGCAACGCCGGGGCGTTTATTAGAATACATCCGCCGTGATGCATTTGAATGTGCAGCCATTGAAGTACTGATCCTAGATGAAGCTGACCGCATGTTAGATATGGGTTTCTATGATGATGTGAAAAGAATCACTAATGAAATGACCCGTCGTCAACAAACAATGCTATTCTCTGCAACCCTAGAAGGTCGCGGTATTGATCGTTTTGCTGAAGAACTATTGAATGAACCTGTTGAGTTTACAGCGAATCCTTCTCGTAGAGAAAAAGCTAAAATTCATCAGTTCATGCACCATGTTGATAATCACGCACACAAGCAAGCCTTGTTAGTGCATTGGTTACGAGATGAAAGCACAACACGTTCTATCGTGTTTGTAAAAACCCGTGAACGCCTTGCAGAGCTTGTTAGCTACCTGCAATCACAAGACATCCCGTGTGCATATTTACGTGGTGAAATGGATCAAGCGAAACGTACGCGTTCTTTGAACCAGTTCAAAAATGATAAAGTAAAAGTTCTGATTGCTACCGACGTTGCTGCTCGCGGTATTGACGTACAAGATGTAAGCCATGTATTTAACTTTGATTTACCACGTAGTGCTGAAATTTATGTTCACCGTATTGGTCGTACAGCACGTGCCGGTAAGAAAGGAACAGCGATCTCATTGGTTGAAGCGCATGATCTACGTATCTTTGGTAAAATTGAACGTTATACCGAAGAAACAATTAAGCGTCGTGTAATTCAAGATTTGAAACCAAAGAATAAAATTACAGCATCGAAAACAAAGAAAAAAGCCAAAGTAACGGCGACTGGTAAAAATAAAGCATCAGCGAAAGCCAAGCTTAAAGCCAAAAAACGTACCAAGAAAAATAAATCTAAAAGCAAGTAATCGTTCAAACCAACGATTAGTTAAATTAGTAAGAACCGATAAGGCGTTAAATTTATTTAGCGCCTTTTTTGTATCTGCATATTGATAGCTAACGGCTTATGATGGATAAGTAAAGACTAAGCTATCTGTATGGCTGCTCTGATGGTAGCTCTGATGGTAGTAAATAGTCATTGATACGGAACATAGGCGATTTATTAAATCCCAGATATAGAAAAGGCGGCACAGTGTGCCGCCCTAAAGTCTCTATATTTCAATCCATGAAACGCGTAGCAACCCTGCTAAAATCCTGACTCCATTTATTCCGTCAAATTTCCACTTCCCAATCCGTCGGAGTGTCCTTTTGCCTTCCTAGCACAATAAATCGATCCTGATCTATTTCTGTGTTACATCCTGTAACGTAATCCTTTGTCTTCTTCCTGAAGCTGTCCTTGTGCCGCATCCTGCAACTTAATCCTTTGGTCTTCTTCCTGAAGCTGTCCTGTGTCGCGTCCTGCAACTTAATCCTTTGGTCTTCTTCCTGAAGCGGTCCCTTTTGTTGCGTCCTGCAACTTAATCCTTTGGTCTTCTTCCTGAAGCTGTCCTTTGTGTCGCGTCCTGCAACTTAATCCTTTGGTCTTCTTCCTGAAGCTGTCCTTTGTGTCGCGTCCTGCAACTTAATCCTTTGGTCTTCTTCCTGAAGCTGTCCGTGTGTCGCGTCCTGCAACTTAATCCTTTGGTCTTCTTCCTGAAGCTGTCCTTGTGCCGCGTCCTGCAACTTAATCCTTTGGTCTTCTTCCTGAAGCTGTCCGTGTGTCGCGTCCTGCAACTTAATCCTTTGGTCTTCTTCCTGAAGCTGTCCGTGTGTCGCGTCCTGCAACTTAATCCTTTGGTCTTCTTCCTGAAGATGTTCCCGCCTCGTCCTTGTGCTTATAAATATACGTCATTAACCCTGCGCAACAAGCGCGTAAATTCAATTAAATTACACAAATTGACAAGAGACAAAACACATAAAACAGTAAGCCATTGATAGAAATGAATATAACAATGAATCACGAGTGTAATACTAGGTCTAATACCGAGATAAACACCGTGATGTAACGACTATCTCCCTCACCATAAATAGTCGATGTCTTACACGTCGAAATCTAGCCACTCAGTAGATAATATTGTGAATATAAAATACACAGCATATACCCAAACTAAAGTTGTAAAACTTAAAATTTAACGATAAATAATGTTGTTAAAAACAAACATACCATCAACATCTATAAGTAGATCTAAAGGTAAAGAACCAAGGAAGTAAGTTTATATAAGATGAGATGAGTTATGCCAGAAAATTAGTTGGTGGAAAATCGTAATAAAGCGTTTATTAAATCCCAGATATAGAAAAGGCGGCACAGTGTGCCGCCCTAAAGTCTATACTTTCAATCCATGAAACTTGTAGCAACCCTGCTAAAATCCTGACTCTATTTATTCCGTTAAATTTCCACTTTCCAATCCGTCGGAGTGTCCTTTTGCCTTCCTAGCACAATAAATCGATCCTGATTTATTTCTGTGTTACATCCTGTAACGTAATCCTTTGTCTTCTTCCTGAAGATGTTCCTTGTGTCGCGTCCTGCAACGTAATCCTTTGGTCTTCTTCCTGAAGCTGTCCGTGTGTCGCGTCCTGCAACTTAATCCTTTGGTCTTCTTCCTGAAGCTGTCCGTGTGTCGCATCCTGCAACTTAATCCTTTAGTCTTCTTCCTGAAGATGTTCCCGCCTCGTCCTTGTGCTTATAAATATACGTCATTAACCCTGCGCAACAAGCGCGTAAATTCAATTAAATTACACAAATTGACAAGAGACAAAACACATAAAACAGTAAGCCATTGATAGAAATGAATATAACAATGAATCACGAGTGTAATACTAGGTCTAATACCGAGATAAACACCGTGATGTAACGACTATCTCCCTCACCATAAATAGTCGATGTCTTACACGTCGAAATCTAGCCACTCAGTAGATAATATTGTGAATATAAAATACACAGCATATACCCAAACTAAAGTTGTAAAACTTAAAATTTAACGATAAATAATGTTGTTAAAAACAAACATACCATCAACATCTATAAGTAGATCTAAAGGTAAAGAACCAAGGAAGTAAGTTTATATAAGATGAGATGAGTTATGCCAGAAAATTAGTTGGTGGAAAATCGTAATAAAGCGTTTATTAAATCCCAGATATAGAAAAGGCGGCACAGTGTGCCGCCCTAAAGTCTATACTTTCAATCCATGAAACTTGTAGCAACCCTGCTAAAATCCTGACTCTATTTATTCCGTTAAATTTCCACTTTCCAATCCGTCGGAGTGTCCTTTTGCCTTCCTAGCACAATAAATCGATCCTGATTTATTTCTGTGTACATCCTGTAACGTAATCCTTTG
>NZ_ABCQ01000088.1 GCF_000170855.1 Moritella sp. PE36
CAGCAATGGCATTATTAGAAAATACCGAATTAGACGCTGAAGAGATCGCTAAAAAAGCCCTGACTATTGCAGGTAATATCTGTGTATTCACCAACGGTTTCCACACCATTGAAACTATCGATTACTAAATTTTACCGAATTAAAGGACACTTATTATGTCGTCAATGACTCCCAGAGAAATCGTTTCAGAATTAGACCACCATATTATCGGTCAACAAAATGCCAAACGTGCTGTCGCTATTGCCCTGCGTAACCGCTGGCGCCGCATGCAGTTAGACCAAGAACTGCGCCAAGAAGTCTCTCCAAAAAACATTTTGATGATCGGTCCAACCGGTGTGGGTAAAACAGAGATCGCACGTCGTTTAGCCAAACTAGCAAACGCACCCTTTATTAAAGTTGAAGCCACTAAATTTACTGAAATTGGTTATGTTGGTAAAGAAGTTGATCAAATCATCAAAGACCTAACAGATGTTGCGGTAAAACTAACACGTGAACAAGAAATGAAGAAATACCATGTTCGCGCAGAAGAAAATGCCGAAGATCGCGTATTAGATGCGTTACTGCCAAACCCACGTAATAACTGGGGCGAAGAAGAAAAAGCCAGCAATGATAATACTCGTCAAATCTTCCGTAAAAAATTACGCGAAGGAAAATTAGACGATAAAGAAATTAGTATTGAAATTGCCGCGCCACAAATGGGCGTTGAGATCATGGCACCTCCAGGTATGGAAGAAATGACCAATCAGTTACAAGGCATGTTCCAAAATTTATCTGGCGGTTCGACGACAAAATCACGCAAGATGAAAGTAAAAGAAGCATTGAAACAACTAGTTGAAGACGAAGCAGCGAAACTAGTTAATCCAGAAGAATTGAAAGAAAAAGCCATTTTCGCAGTCGAAAACAACGGCATTGTCTTCCTTGATGAAATCGATAAAATCTGCAAACGCAGCGATTCAAATGATGGGGGAGTATCACGCGAAGGGGTACAACGCGATCTATTACCACTTATCGAAGGTTGTACGGTCACCACCAAACACGGTATGGTGAAAACAGACCACATCTTATTCATTGCATCAGGTGCTTTCCAAGTCTCCAAACCGTCTGACCTGATCCCTGAATTACAAGGGCGTCTACCAATCCGCGTTGAATTAGATGCGCTTACAGCAGCAGATTTTGTGCGTATCCTCACCGAGCCAAACGCATCATTAACAGAGCAATACACGGCAATGCTGAAAACGGAAGGCGTGAACGTTGAGTTCACCCCAGATGGTATTGATGGTATTGCCAACGCCGCTTGGAACGTAAATGAGAAAACTGAGAACATCGGTGCCCGTCGCTTACACACAGTAATGGAACGTTTAATGGAAGAAATTTCATTTGACGCATCAGAAAAGAATGGCCAAAGCCTCGTTGTTGACGGTGATTACGTCGGTAAGTATCTTAACGAATTAGTCGAAGACGAAGATCTAAGTCGCTATATACTTTAATTTACACCTGACAATATTTTGTAGTTAAATTAAATACCACAAAAAGGCGCTTGCATGAGCGCCTTTATTTTAACTCAAGATCGTGATTAACGCCGATGTAGTAATGCGCTTTGAGTTACATCTATCGGTTTTAATTTATCCGTGAACTGACACCAATGACAACGAGTCCTTCGGAGTGAATTGAGTTTTTTCTTGAGTCTAGAGCGTTTCATTGACGGTCCTCTCTGGTTGTCAAAAATATGATCAGTATTCTCAGTCCAAATAAGATTAGCTCAGCTTTGCTAAAATACCAACCGCAGCCAACGCCAATTCACTGTATTAAGCGCACCACAATCAGGATAGCGTTTAATGTGAATAATTAATTTCCGCTCTAATTCAAAAATTTAACGACATTATCTCTTCGCAGAATATGTAGTTATTACTACAAATTAATTAATTAATTTTTAAGCGGCAACTTAGATAATTAAATCTATTTACCGGTAGTTAAGTCGCCATTTCCAGCCGTAAATTATGGTAGGCTAGGAATAGACTCTCACAGATAAAATTACTAAGAAGCTTCTGCAACCTATGTCCAGTAAACACCCATGTGTCGAATTTGATAATCCTTATAATTTAACCACTGAATCACAACTTGCAGATAAATATCATCATGAAATTTCGCAATTTTGGGATGCGAAGATCGTAGAACACACATTACAAGGTGTTGATAATATTACCCTGCGCTACGCATCTGCTGTTATAAGTAATACCAGCCCTGCCATTGTGCTATTAGGCGGACGCTCAGAGTCTTATCAGAAATTTCGCGAGCTAATTTACGATCTGTACCAACAAGGTTACTCGGTATATTGCTTAGATCATCGTGGACAAGGCATGTCAGATCGTTTACTTAAAAACCTGCACAAAGGCCATGTTGAACATTTTCGTGATTACGTCACTGATTTAAAGCTATTTATTGATAAAATAATGCGTCCGACCCATCACAGTAAACAGTATTTACTGTGCCATTCGATGGGCGGCGCAATCGGCAGTTTATATTTGCAAAGTTATCATCACGATTTTGATGCCGCGGTATTAGCATCCCCGATGTTCGGTATTAACTTTGGTCAGATACCGCGTCCGATTGCCAGTATTTATAGCCGTGCCATGCACATCGTTAATAAAATAATTCATACCGAATCATTTTATGCACCCGGTAAAGGTGACTTTGTTCATTCCCCATTTGAAAATAATCAGCTAACCCACAGTTCATTACGATTTGATCTTTTCCGTCGTAGTTACGGGTTTTATCCACAGACTCAGTTAGGCGGACCAACAATTAACTGGTTACAACAAAGTATTAAAGCCTGTCGTCGTGCGATCCAATACGCGGGTAACATCAAAACGCCAACCTTGATCCTACAAGCTGGCGGCGATGAAGTAGTACTAGCAGAAGCACAGCTGCAATTCTGCCAAGCATTAAGCCATGAGCACAATCAGCACCAACCAACGCAACCTGTTTTAATCCCAGGGGCGGCTCATGAATTATTCTTAGAAACGGATATTTTTAGGATCCCTGCGCTGACTGTAGCATTAAATTATTTTGCCAAACATTAAGCCAATTACTACGGACAGTCATCACGATAAACACTATTTTAGACACATAAAATAAAGTAAATTTTGAGGTTAAGATGTATAAAGTTATCGTTTCTGATTTAGATGGTACGTTACTGACGCCTGCACATATAGTCTCAGAACAAACCAAAATAACGATCCACAAGTTACTTAAACAGGGTAAAAAGTTCATCATCGCCACCGGTCGTCATCATGTCGATGTAGAGGCTATCAGAAAAACAATTGATGCTGAAATTTACCTCATCACCTCAAACGGTGCCAGAGTTCACAACCATAAAGGTGAACTGATTTACAGCAAAAATATAGCCACAGATATTGCCCAGATGATTACTGAAATTAACTTACCGGAAACTATTCAAGCCAATATTTTCCGTGATGACGAATGGTTTGTGAACACACCTAACCCAGAGGTCCTTAACTTCAGCCAAGATTCGACATTTAGCTATCAAGTTGTGGATCTCGAGGCATTAGACAAAGCCGGTATTGCTAAATTCTTTTTCTGTGGTCCACATAAAGATCTTGTTGCCCTAGCTGCACAAATTAACGCCCAATACAGTACCCAATTAAACGTCTCATTCTCGTTACCGGAATGCTTAGAAGTCATGGATATTAATGTCAATAAAGCCCAAGCACTTGCCGAAGTACTGAGAATTAAAGGTTTCACCATGGCAGAAACCGTGGCCTTTGGTGATGGTATGAATGACGTGGAAATGCTACAAGCCGTTGATAAAGGCTTAGTCATGGGCAACGCTTCGACCATGCTTAAAGCGACATTACCAGATTTTGAAATAATAGGTGACTCAGCTGATGATGGGGTTGCCCAGTATATAGAAAAATATATATTGTAGTTACTCACTGGCAATCGCATAATAATGTATGAATTAGTTACTCCGAAAGGACTTCGCGGTAACTAATTTAAAATACACGATTAACGTTTAAATAAGCTCTCGATATCAAGGATGAATTATGCTTCGAGTTATAACCTATTTCTGTCTATTTATCATCACCGGCTGTGCTCAACAGCACCAACCTATCGTCAACAACAGTCTTTACTCTCTCAATAGCAGTCAACAAGTAACAGAGCCCGCGCTTAGTACTAAATCATCAATACCAAATATCAGCAACGCACCGAATGCCTCGATAGCCCCAGCTAAATATTATAATTTTAGTGGTATCGTTACCATAACGGCACAGCAGCGTACAATACGTTTATGCCATAATGAACAAGTATTTAACCTTCAACCTAATAGCCACTTACTCGCGCAAATTGAACGTTTAAATCAACCCAATGCCTATATCGAATTTGAAGGCCAAATAAACCAATCACTAAATCCGCGTCACCAGCGTGCAATTATCAGTATCGCGCAGTTACATTTTTTATCTAATCAAAATAACAGTGCCTGTCGGTCTGTCACTTCGCGACCAAACTTTGAGATCAGCGGCTCACAACCAGACTGGCTTGGTTATGCTCAAGACAACCAGTTCACCTTCATAATCAAAGAATTAAATAGTAAGTGGGCGATTAAGAAAAGTGTCATCACCAAAGGCTTACGGGCATTTGTCGAAACCGAGAACAGCGACGGCGAACAATTAAACTTAGCTTTTACCGGTAACGGCTGTATCGATAGTAATAATAGTTATTGGCAGTATGAAAGCAAGTTATATTTAAAGGGCAAACAAATAGCAGGCTGTGCTAAATACCCCAACCAGCAAGAAGATAGCCAAGATTGGCTTGGCCATTATCGCTATAAAAACAATAATCTTACCATTGAACTAGAACTAGCCAAGCATCACCAAGCTAATGTGAAATACCGCTATAGCAAGGGTAAAACTCAGACCGCGCGTGGTTTTTGGCATCCCTATGGTTCATCAGGCCTGAAGCTATTACTCACTCAGCATCAGGGTAATAAAACTAACGTTATCTATCACTTCCGACGTGATGGCGTCAGATTACAGGCAAGTCACCAATGGCGAGATAACCAGAAATATAGCTTTAATGGTGCACTATTAACCCTAGATAGGATGACAGATGAAGTTGAGATTGGATCATTTTCGACATTAACCCTCAATACGCAAACTCGTGAATTCCAAGCCCAAGATATCGCGTCACCAACAAAGAGTACGCCAGCAATCAATAATGCCGTAAAGCGCTATTTTACCATGCATAAAACCAAAACTGACAACTCCAAATATTGGTTTAGCGAATATGACTTAAACGGTAACGGCCGCAAAGATTTGTTAGTGATGCTCGACTGGTGTGAAGGTGAGGGTTGTGTTTTATTAGTGTTTGAGAACACCTTAAATCGTTATAAATTTATGAGCCGTATAACGCAAGTACAAGCGCCACTACAGATAAGTAAGACACAGCGACATCTGTGGCAAAGTTTATTAATAAAAGATAAGCAGCAATGGCTACAGCTCGACTTTGATGGTATCAGCTACCCATCCACAACGCAGAATAACAACTTAGCTTCTGATACTAACTTCACACAAGTTAAATTATTCAGCACCCCGTTAACAGCAGATAATGCCATCCGCATAAAATAAATGCTAAATTATATCTGCTCAACTAGGGCTCATAAGCCCGAGTTGATGTTTGAATTAGCCGCGTTAATTTGTGTAGAGACAATAAAGATTGCCCGTAGCGGCTAAACTGCTGATAGATAGCTGTGTTTCAATTGCTTCCACTAGCTCACTGGTCTGCGGCATTCTTGGCCATGTATCACCGATGAGTACGAATAAGATTCGTGCAGGTATATTTAATATATTTCAATTGATATTGAAAAATTAAGCCATAAGATAAAAGGATTTTAGGATGATGTTTAAGAAATTAACAATTGCGGGAAGCTTGGTCGCATTATTATCTGGTTGCTCAAATACAATTGAAGGATTAGACACAGATCTAGAAACAGCTGCCAAAGCCAGAATAAAGCTACGTGAAGTTTCATACGGTACTTATTATCTTTTGGTAGAAGTTAAAAAGGTTAACGGACATCAACTGGATGTAATACGACCTGTATTTATGACTCTGCCATCTGAGACATCACTTAATTTCCAATTGCAATGCTCTCACATATACAGAAACGATCAAACGTGGACGAATACTGCTGTGTTACAGCAGACATTGGAGAAAAATATGTGCTACAAAATGAAAGTTGACTATAACCGAAAAAACAAAAAAAAATATAAACATGCCAATTGGGGTTATTGCGAATTAGTTGAATTCGAAAAAATAGACTGCAGTGAAACTTAAGATTAAATTCTAGTAATGGTTAGCCATGATGTTAAATCTGGTGAAGCAACTCCCAGATATAATTTCAAGTTCGCACTTATGTGCAGGAACAATAAAGAATGCCCGTAGTGGTCGATATAATTACAAAAGAGTTTGCCCGTAAGTTGCTTTAAATAGCGATTCATTTCAACGCTGTTATTAAGCCTATTCATAGAGTCAGTAAAGATAATGGATTAACCCACTACGGGCAAACTTTATTGTCACTACACATAATTATACAAATTGGCCACAGCTCCAGCCTGAAGACCATGCCCATTGAAAATTATAACCGCCTAACCAACCACTTACATCCATAACTTCACCAATAAAATATAAACCAGGGGCTTTTTTAGCTTCCATCGTTTTCGATGATAACTCGTCAGTATCAACACCTCCGAGTGTCACTTCTGCGGTACGATAACCTTCTGTGCCATTCGGCTTAACTTGCCAGTTATGTAAGAGCGTTGAGATATCATTAAGATCTTTATGCTGTAATTGCTTAAGCGTGCATTCAGGTAACAACCCATCAGCATAAAATATCTCTACAAGACGTTTCGGTAACACACGCGCTAAGGCAGTTTTAAGCGCTTGGTTGGGACTTGATTCCGTCATTCCAGCTAAGATTTCAGTTATTTCGGTATCAGGTAACAAGTTAATAGTAATTACTTCACCGGCATTCCAATAAGATGATACCTGTAATACTGAAGGGCCAGAGAGACCACGATGGGTAAACAACAGGGCTTCTTTAAAGCTAACACCTGATACTGTCGTGATACGCGCAGGTAAACTAACGCCTGACAGCTCCGCATATTTATCTTTATCATGCTGTTGTAAGGTAAACGGAACCAAACCTGCTTTCGTCGCATTTACTTTTAGACCAAACTGTTCTGCGATCTTATAACCATAAGGCGTCGCGCCAAGTTTTGGCATAGAGAGCCCACCCGTAGCCACAACCACAGATTCACAATTAAGTGCACCTTGACTCGTTTGCAAATGAAAACGACCATCCTCTGCTTTTTCAATAGATAGTATTTCAGTGCGTAATTGGATCTTAACACCTGCCCAATCACATTCGGTATGTAACATTTCAACGATATCTTTTGCTGAGTCATCACAGAATAACTGGCCATGGTCACGTTCATGATAGGCAATACCATGACGTTCAACCATATCAATAAAGTCCAACGCGGTATAACGACTTAATGCTGATTTAACGAAATGTGGATTGGCACAAACGAATGCATCTATAGAAAGGTCATTATTGGTGAAATTACAACGTCCACCGCCACTAATAAGTACTTTACGACCGGCTTTCTTGGCATTATCGAGAACCAATACTGAGCGACCTCGGTAACCAGCACTTGCCGCACACATCAATCCTGCAGCACCGGCACCAATTACTATCACATCACAACGTTGGCTCATCGAAGACCTCTAATTTAACTACAATACAAAAATGGAGCCGCAGAATAGCATTAATTATCCAGATACCCAAACGACTTCACCGACTATACCAAGAGATTTTTATAGCTTGTTGATACGTTCTTCCACTTCAGGCTCTAAATATGCCATTTCATTAAGATCTGCGGCCCACTCATGTTTATCTTCTAGCAGACGTAACATACGGATCGCAGCCACTTGTACGATAGCGACTTCAGACCACATTGATTTATTTAGACAACGCCAATGGTCAGCATCAATACGTTTCGGGTTATTAAGCTGTTCACTGCAAGTATCACAGATTAAAATACAATCATCATAATCGGGGGTTGTCGGTATAGGCGCGACTTCGAAAATATTTAGTTTAACCCCAGATGCATCACATGTTTCGCAATGCGAACGTGCACGTCGCGCTAAATTTTTACCGAATGAATTTAATTCATCTTTTCTATGTTGATGTTTGTCTAAGCCTTTAGCCATAATGTTCAATTCCTATATATTTAAACTGTGTTGAAAATACGTTTATTTGTCAGGAATAGCAAACGTTAGCACCATAAAAAACACTATAAAATATCACTGGTTTAAATACTTCATAGATGACAAGTGGATTGCTATAATCGATTCACATGGATAGCATTTTAGTAAAGGAATAACGAATGATCCCAATCAATAAACCTCTCAACC
The DNA here is from genome assembly GCF_000170855.1 of Moritella sp. PE36. GTDB lineage: Bacteria > Pseudomonadota > Gammaproteobacteria > Enterobacterales > Moritellaceae > Moritella. Next base: position 8,494 of record NZ_ABCQ01000088.1, read on the forward strand.
CGAATTTTTCATCAGGGCCTTGCAGTAAGCGTCCTGGCTATGAATTAGCACAACTAGACATAACCACACTTGGTCGCTCACATCGTTCTGATATAGGCAAAGCAGCCCTAAAGCAAGCTATTGAACAAACCAAAGAACTCTTAAAAATCCCAGAGGACTATCGTATCGCGATAGTCCCAGGTTCTGATACTGGTGCTATGGAGATGATGCTGTGGTCATTACTCGGGGCAAGACCAATTGATGTTTGCTACTGGGAATCGTTTGGTAAAGGCTGGTTTAGCGATATTAAAAATGAATTACAACTTAGCCATGTGAATGAAATCACTGCTGATTACGGTCAACTGCCTGATTTAGCAACGACGAATCCAGAACATGATATTGTGTTTACTTGGAACGGTACCACCTCTGGCGTTAAAATCGCTAATGCAAACTGGATCAGTGAACAACGTACAGGTCTAACGATTTGTGATGCAACCTCAGCGGTATTTGCTATGCCGATGGCATGGGATAAACTCGATGTCACCACATTCAGTTGGCAAAAGGTATTAGGAGGGGAAGGTGCTCACGGCATGATCGTACTTAGCCCTGCAGCAATTGAACGTTTAGAGTCTTATACCCCTACTTGGCCATTACCTAAGATCTTCCGTTTAACTAAAAATGGTAAATTGATTGAGGGGATCTTTACAGGTGCAACAATTAACACCCCGTCAATGCTATGTGTAGCTGATTATTTAGATGCATTAAACTGGATAGACAAAATCGGTGGTGTTGACGCTGCGATTAGTCGTTCTGAGAACAATCTCGCTATTTTAACCAACTTTGTTGACCAACATGAATGGATAGATTTTCTTGCCGAGCAAGCTGAATATAGATCGAATACCAGTGTATGTTTACGTTTAGCGCTGAGCGATGCCGAATTAAAAGAGTTCAGCAAGTTATTAGCAGAGCAGCAAGTAGCCTACGATATTAATTCCTATAAAGATGCACCCTCAGGCTTACGGATTTGGTGTGGTGCGACGATTGAAAGTCATGATATTGAACTACTACTGCCTTGGCTCACTTGGGCATATGAAAAAGTAAAAACATAGACTTAATATTACTAAGCTCTAAATATAAAAACCAGCCGTAGGCTGGTTTTTGATTGTCTGTCGCTAAATTTAATCACGACATACCCTGTATCTTAATTAGTTCAGATAATAATAACGCGAGAAATATTAATCTGCGGCCTTAAATTACAGACACAAAAAAGCCGATATCATTGCTGATATCGGCTCTCTCTAATTTGGCGCTTGGCGATGCCCTACTCTCACATGGGGAAACCCCACACTACCATCGGCGTTATTACGTTTCACTACTGAGTTCGGAATGGAGTCAGGTGGTACCGCAACACTATGGTCACCAAGCAAATCTGGTTTGCTTTCTATAAGAAAAATTAATTTCTATTGTAATCTGAAAAGCTATAAATAAAGAAGTCTTTAAAACATAAAGTGTTCAATCAATTCTTAAGTCAAATTTCAATTAATCATACTTTAATTTGTATGGTTAAGCCTCACGGGTAATTAGTACAAGTTAGCTCAATGCCTCACAGCACTTACACACCTTGCCTATCAACGTTGTAGTCTCCAACGGCCCTTCAGGGAGCTTAAAGCTCCAGTGAGAACTCATCTCGAGGCCTGCTTCCCGCTTAGATGCTTTCAGCGGTTATCAGTTCCGAACTTAGCTACCGGGCAATGCCATTGGCATGACAACCCGAACACCAGTGGTTCGTCCACTCCGGTCCTCTCGTACTAGGAGCAGCTCCTCTCAATTCTCAAACGCCCACGGCAGATAGGGACCGAACTGTCTCACGACGTTCTAAACCCAGCTCGCGTACCACTTTAAATGGCGAACAGCCATACCCTTGGGACCAACTTCAGCCCCAGGATGTGATGAGCCGACATCGAGGTGCCAAACACCGCCGTCGATATGAACTCTTGGGCGGTATCAGCCTGTTATCCCCGGAGTACCTTTTATCCGTTGAGCGATGGCCCTTCCATTCAGAACCACCGGATCACTAAGACCTACTTTCGTACCTGCTCGACGTGTCTGTCTCGCAGTTAAGCTGGCTTATGCCTTTGCACTAACCACATGATGTCCAACCATGTTTAGCCA
>NZ_ABCQ01000087.1 GCF_000170855.1 Moritella sp. PE36
TACCACCCTTGTACGTTTGATGTTCTAACGTAGGTCCCTTATCGGGATTGCGGACAGTGTCTGGTGGGTAGTTTGACTGGGGCGGTCTCCTCCCAAAGAGTAACGGAGGAGCACGAAGGTTGGCTAAACATGGTTGGACATCATGTGGTTAGTGCAAAGGCATAAGCCAGCTTAACTGCGAGACAGACACGTCGAGCAGGTACGAAAGTAGGTCTTAGTGATCCGGTGGTTCTGAATGGAAGGGCCATCGCTCAACGGATAAAAGGTACTCCGGGGATAACAGGCTGATACCGCCCAAGAGTTCATATCGACGGCGGTGTTTGGCACCTCGATGTCGGCTCATCACATCCTGGGGCTGAAGTTGGTCCCAAGGGTATGGCTGTTCGCCATTTAAAGTGGTACGCGAGCTGGGTTTAGAACGTCGTGAGACAGTTCGGTCCCTATCTGCCGTGGGCGTTTGAGAATTGAGAGGAGCTGCTCCTAGTACGAGAGGACCGGAGTGGACGAACCACTGGTGTTCGGGTTGTCATGCCAATGGCATTGCCCGGTAGCTAAGTTCGGAACTGATAACCGCTGAAAGCATCTAAGCGGGAAGCAGGCCTCGAGATGAGTTCTCACTGGAGCTTTAAGCTCCCTGAAGGGCCGTTGGAGACTACAACGTTGATAGGCAAGGTGTGTAAGTGCTGTGAGGCATTGAGCTAACTTGTACTAATTACCCGTGAGGCTTAACCATACAAATTAAAGTATGATTAATTGAAATTTGACTTAAGAATTGATTGAACACTTTATGTTTTAAAGACTTCTTTATTTATAGCTTTTCAGATTTACAATAGAAATTAATTTTTCTTATAGAAAGCAAACCAGATTTGCTTGGTGACCATAGTGTTGCGGTACCACCTGACTCCATTCCGAACTCAGTAGTGAAACGTAATAACGCCGATGGTAGTGTGGGGTTTCCCCATGTGAGAGTAGGGCATCGCCAAGCGCCAAACAACGTCGAAAGACTATAAATTAAGACTGATGGAAACATTAGCACAGATTGTGCGGAGTGGTAGTTCAGTTGGTTAGAATACCGGCCTGTCACGCCGGGGGTCGCGGGTTCGAGTCCCGTCCACTCCGCCAACAAACAACGAAAGCCTGAATCGAAAGATTCAGGCTTTTTTTGTGCCTGAAATTCAGCAAACAGAAAGCGCAGATTATGGGGAGCGCTAGTTCTTGTTATTAGTCTTCAGTTGGACTGGAAATACACCTGGCATTTCTACGCACTTCCACCATCCTTGGTGGTCGTTAGACTCTTTATGAGACAAGTGGCCTGTCGCGCTGAGGGACGTGGGTTATGGTTTATAGAAAGTCGTTTACTCTCTCTTTACCAGCAAATAAAAAAGTCTGAATCTTACGATTCATTTTTTTGTACCTGAAATTCAGGATAGATAAATGCTCTATTGATGAAAACATATACACTTTCACATGATGAAGTACCACGTTGAAAAATTAATGTCATTTATTTACTCGTGCCCAACCCTGCTTTTTTCTTCCTAGTTAACATTTAATTTAATAACTAAGCTATTGAACTTTCTGTTGATTAAAATCAACTATAAAGATACATATTGTTAGCGGTATCATTGCGTGTCGGACTGTCTTTTTTGTGCTCCTTTTTTTTATTGACTTAAAATTGTTGATCATTAGAATACCGCGCAATTTGTCAATAAAAAGAAAATTGGAGAGTTTGTGGCTGCACAAAATGATTATTCTTTAGGACCCGTGCCTAAATCAGAAAGAAAAGGTTTTATCGCATTATCATTGGTGATGCTGGGATTAACTTTTTTCTCTGCCAGTATGTGGACCGGTGGCACGTTAGGTACCGGACTTTCTTATGATGACTTCTTCTACGCAGTATTGCTCGGTAACTTGATTTTAGGTATATATACGGCATTTCTTGGTTATATCGGCGCTAAGACAGGCCTCTCAACCCATCTTTTAGCGCGTTATTCATTTGGGAGTAAAGGTTCATATCTGCCTTCACTATTACTTGGTGGTACGCAAGTTGGTTGGTTTGGTGTTGGTGTTGCCATGTTTGCCCTGCCAGTACAGAAAGCCTTATTTGGTGAAACAGGTGTTGAGCTTGATATAAACGCAATTATTGTTGTTGCAGGTCTGTTGATGACTGGGACCGTTTATTTTGGTATATCGGCGTTGATGGTACTCAGTTTTATTGCTGTACCCGCCATTACCATTCTAGGTGGTTACTCTGTTTATCTTGCGGTGAATGATTTAGGCGGCATTGCTGAAATGCAAAAAATTGTGCCAGCGGTTGATCAGAAAATTGACTTTAATACTGCACTTGCATTGGTGATAGGTTCATTTATTAGTGCTGGAACGCTGACCGCAGACTTTGTGCGTTTTGGTCGTAAACCAAAAGCGGCTGTTGCAATCACGCTTATCGCTTTCTTCATTGGTAATTCATTGATGTTTATCTTTGGTGCTGCGGGTGCTGCTGCAACTGGTTTTGCAGATATCTCAGATGTAATGATGACGCAAGGCTTACTTATCCCGGCTATCATTGTGTTAGGTCTGAATATTTGGACGACGAATGATAACGCGTTATATGCATCTGGGTTAGGTTTCTCAAATATCACCGGTATTGATAGCAAGAAGCTAGCGATGATAAACGGTGTAATTGGTACTGTGTTTGCCCTTTGGTTGTATAATAACTTTGTTGGCTGGCTATCATTTCTAAGTGCCGCTATCCCGCCTATCGGTGGTGTACTTATTGCCGATTACTTCTTAATTCACCGTGGTCAGTACGTTGAATTTGCGAAAGCTGAATTCGAAACTATCCGTTGGCAGGCACTTATTGCTGTTGCTGTGGGTATTGCTGCGGGTCAATTATTGCCAGGTGTTGTCCCTGTGAATGCGGTAATCGGTGGTGCTGTTGCTTACTTTATCAGTTGTAAAGTAATGGGTTCGAAATCAATTAATACTAATACTAAAAAGAGCGAAGCGTAATGCCGACTTTAATTAAAAATGTTCAACTTTACAGTAATAATAAATTTGTCGATATCCGGATTGAAAATGGTATTTTTTCTGCAATTAAACCATGTGGTGAATTAGACAGTACCGGTTGCGATATTATTGATGGTGAAGGTGGTTTAGCGACGCCTCCATTCATCGAGCCGCATGTACATTTAGATACGACGCAAACCGCTGGAGAGCCAAACTGGAATATGTCTGGTACTTTATTTGAAGGCATTGAACGTTGGTCTGAACGTAAAGCGATGCTGACGCATGAAGATGTTAAAACACGTGCGACGACAACGTTAAAATGGCAGATCGCCAATGGTATTCAATATGTGCGTACACATGTTGATGTTTCAGACCCTGAGCTGATAGCGCTTAAAGCATTAATCGAATTACGTGAAGAACTAAAAGAATTCGTTGAAATTCAAATTGTGGCATTTCCACAAGAAGGTATTAATTCTTTCCCGAATGGTAAAGCCATTATGCGTAAAGCGGTGGAAATGGGCGCTGATGTTATTGGTGCTATTCCCCACTTTGAGTTTAGTCGTGAATATGCCATTGATTCGCTACATTTCATTTTCGACTTAGCAGAAGAGTTTGATTGTCTGATTGATGTGCATTGTGATGAAATTGATGATGAGCAGTCTCGATTTGTGGAGACTGTCGCGACATTAGCACACGAGAAAAAAATGGGTCACCGTGTCACCGCGAGTCACACCACGGCGATGCATTCATATAATGATGCCTATGCTTCACGTTTGTTCCGTTTGCTGAAATTATCAGGTATTAGTTTTGTTGCTAATCCACTGGTTAATATTCACTTACAAGGTCGTTTCGATTCATATCCTAAGCGCCGTGGTATTACCCGGGTAAAAGAGATGCTCGCTGCGAACATTAACGTTTGTTTTGGTCATGATGATATCTTTGATCCTTGGTATCCTTTAGGGACTGCGAACATGCTACAAGTAACACATATGGGGCTGCATGTTTGTCAGATCATGGGTTACGAGCAAATTGATCAGTCGTTAAAACTCATTACTGACCACAGTGCACAAACATTAAATATTCAAGATCGTTATGGTATTGAAGAAGGTAAACCAGGTAACCTCGTTATCCTACCTGCCGACTCTGGTTATGATGCTATTCGTCGTCAAACGGCACCTCGCTATGTTATCCGTGCGGGTAGAATATTAGCAGAAACCAAACCCAGCGAGACGCAAATACATTTAGACAAATCAGAGATAATTAACTTTAAACGTTAAATTTGTTTGTTCTATTCTAATACCGCCCATCGAGGCGGTATTTTTTTGCCTTTTATAGATTAAATGATTTGTTTCGTTTCAGTTGGCTCTGAGTTGCAGTAAACTATCCGCTTAAACTGATATTAAGGACAGCTCGATGACAGATAAATCAAATAACACCACTCATTTTGGCTATAAAACCGTAGAGTCAGACCAAAAGGTCGATATGGTTGCGAGTGTGTTTCATTCAGTAGCGGCTAAGTATGATGTCATGAATGACCTTATGTCTATGGGTATTCATCGTCTATGGAAACGTTTTACGATTGATTGCAGTGGTGTCAGACCTGGCCATAAAGTTTTAGATCTTGCCGGTGGCACAGGTGATTTAACTGCTAAGTTTTCACGTATTGTTGGAGATACGGGTGCTGTAACGCTTGCAGATATTAACGATTCAATGCTAAAAGTTGGCCGTGCAAAATTACGTGACCGTGGCATTGTTGGTAACGTGACATATGTTCAAGCCAATGCTGAAGAACTGCCTTTCCCTGATAATCATTTTGATTTGATCACTATCGCATTTGGTTTACGTAACGTCACAGACAAAGATAAAGCGCTGGCATCGATGTTCCGTGTATTAAAACCAGGTGGGCGTTTATTAGTTTTGGAATTCTCAAAACCAAATTCTGATGCATTAAATAAAATTTATGATTTCTATTCATTCAATATTTTACCTAAGATGGGCGAGTTAATTGCTGATGATGGTGATAGTTATCAATACCTAGCTGAATCAATTCGCATGCATCCAAATCAAGAAACATTAAAAGGCATGATGGAAGCAGTTGGCTTTGAAAGCGTTGAATACCATAACCTAACTGGTGGTATTGTTGCTTTGCATCGCGGTTATAAATTCTAAGGAATGCTCATGCCAATTGAAATGCTTGTTACTGCTGGAATTGAAACATTATTGAATAAATTGTTAAAAGCAGATGCTAATGCCGTTGACAAGATCGCGTCATTAAAAGGTAAGGTATTACAGGTAAACATTGCAGAGTTACCGAAGCCATTGTATTTTGTTTTTTCATCTCAGATTGATGTGTTAGCCAAGTATGATGGTGATGCTGATTGCTGTATGGATATAAAATTGTCGAGTCTTTATCGCTTGCAAGATAGTTCGCAATTCACTGCATTGATTAAAGAAGGTGAATTAGATATGCGTGGTGATCCTATGGTTGCCAGCAAATTTAGTATTATCTTAAAAGAGCTAGATATCGATTGGGAAGAGCACCTATCCCGTTATACTGGAGATGTTGCGGCACATAAACTACTACAAGGTGCAAAATCAAGCCAAGCTTGGTTGCAAAAAAATATGACGATTGCTCGTCATAACGTTGCCGAGTATTTAATTGAAGAAATACGTCTCGCGCCTGGTGCATTAGAAATCGCGAATTTTTGTGATGAAGTGAATGAGTTAGAACAGCAAGGTAAGCAATTTGAAATGCGTCTAGCCTTATTGTCGCGTAAGGAAGATACATAAATGACATTGGTTGAGTTAAAGCGATTTTATTATATCCAAAAAGTGGTGTTGGAATACGGTCTTGATGAATTGTTACCTGCACAATTGCAGCCGTTGTCAGCACGATTATGTCGAAAATCTATTTTTTGGATTAAAAATCAACACGCAGAGAAATCACCAGCAGAGCGAATCAAACTAGCATTACAGCAACTTGGTCCTGTTTTTATTAAATTCGGACAAATGCTATCAACACGTCGCGATCTGTTACCGCAAGAGTTTGCTGAACAGCTCGCAATGCTGCAAGATCAAGTGCCACCGTTTGACAGTCAATTAGCGATGCAGCAAATTGAGCTGGCGTTGGGTACATCAATCGATGATGTATTTGATGACTTTGACCCCGTGCCGTTAGCGTCAGCATCCATAGCCCAAGTGCATACCGCTAAGTTAAAAAGTAATGGCGAAGAAGTCGTTATTAAAATCATTAGGCCTGATATCGAACCGATTATTCGTGCTGATACCCAGCTGATGAAACGACTGTCGAAAGTATTACTGAAATTAGTGCCAGAGGCAGCACGTTTGAGACCACTTGAGGTGGTTCTTGATTATGAAAAAACCATTCTTGATGAGTTAAATCTAGATCGTGAAGCTGCGAATACAATCCAATTACGTCGTAATTTCCTGGATTCTAAAGAATTATATGTACCCGAGATATATCCTGATTTCACGCATAAAAATATGATTGTGATGGAGCGGATTTATGGTATTCCAGTATCCGATATTGCTGCGTTAGAAGCGCAGGGCACCAATATGAAGTTATTGGCTGAACGTGGTGTTGAGACCTTCTTTACCCAAGTTTTCCGGGATAGTTTTTTCCATGCCGACATGCACCCTGGTAATGTGTTTGTTTCTTATGAAACGCCTGAAGATCCGCGTTGGATTGGCATTGATTGTGGTATTGTCGGTACTTTAAATCGTGAAGACAAGCGTTACTTAGCAGAGAATCTGTTAGCCTTTTTCCATCGTGATTACCGTAAAGTAGCGGAATTACACGTGGACTCTGGTTGGGTGCCATCCTATGTAGACGTCAATGATTTTGAATTTGCGATCCGTACAGTGTGCGATCCTATCTTTGAAAAACCATTAGCTGAAATTTCTTTTGGTCATGTATTGGTTAATCTATTTGCTACTGCGCGTAAGTTTGATATGACAGTACAACCGCAATTAGTATTATTGCAAAAGACATTATTGTACATTGAGGGATTAGGTCGTCAGCTTTATCCTCAGCTAGACTTATGGGATACGGCTAAACCATTTCTTGAGCGTTGGGTTAAGGAACAGATGGGGCCACAAGCCGTGTTTTCGGCAGTAAAACAACGGGCGCCATTTTGGGCTGAAAAATTACCTGAGTTACCAGAGTTAGTGTTTGATACGCTGACAAAAGCAACCAAACAACAAGCTAAGTTGGATAAACTGTTCACCCAAGCGGAACAATTTACTCAAAATCATACACAGTCAGGTAAAGGCCGTTATTTGCTGAGTGTGGGTGGTGTCATTATGATTTGTGCCGCAATAGTGTACAATCCAGACTCGACATCGTTAGCATTTAGCTTAGCCAGTGTTGGCTTTGGACTGACCGCTCTCGGTTGGTTTAAGCTTAAATAATCGGAACGAAAAGCGCCGTTAACTTTATCGTAGATCAGGTGCAATAAATATGTAGTCTATATACTGTATACTTATCGATATTAATAATGACGAATTCAATTACATAAAATAAGGTTTTATCATGGGCGGAATCAGTGTTACTCAGTTAATTATCATTGCTGTAATTATTCTTTTATTGTTCGGAACTAAGAAGTTACGTAATGTTGGTGGTGATTTAGGTGCGGCAGTTAAAGGCTTCAAAAAAGCCATGGGTGACGAAACTAAAGATACCAAAGCAGAAAATAAAGTGTTGGAAGAAACTAACGCAGTAAAAACAGCAGTAACAAAAGAAGCAACAGAAACAAAAAAAGATAAAGAACAGGCATAATTTATGTTTGATATCGGATTTTGGGAAATTATGGTTATTTCAGTGCTGGGTCTTTTAGTATTAGGACCAGAGCGTTTACCTGTGGCGATAAGAACGGTTAGCACTTGGGTGAAAACCATCAAAGGTGCAGCTAATTCCGTAAAAGATGAATTGTCACATGAATTAAAAATTCAAGAAATGCATGACAATTTGAAAAAAGCCGAGCAACAAGGCATGAACAATATCAGCCCTGAACTGCAGGATTCTATCGACTCTTTACGTGATGCAGCGGCCTCGGTAACGCGGCCTTATGCGGATGTGAATGCACCGACTTCAACCTCGAAATCTGCGGTTGAAGAGACACCTGAAAAAGTAGAACAGGCAATCGAACAGGATAAAAAATAAATGGCAGCAGATCCAAATACTCAGCCTTTGATTACGCATTTAATCGAACTGAGAGATAGGTTATTACGTGCTAGTGCCGCAATTATCTTAATTTTTATATCATTAGTTTATTTTGCTAATGATATTTATCAGTTGGTTTCCGCGCCTTTGATTGCGCAATTACCGGCTGGCACAACCATGATTGCAACAGATGTCGCGACCCCGTTCTTTACGCCGATAAAGTTAACACTGGTTACTTCTTCTTTTATTGCCATCCCTTGGATTTTGTACCAAGTTTGGGGTTTTATTGCACCAGGTTTGTATAAACATGAGAAAAAATTAATTGCGCCTTTGGTCATTAGCAGTGCTTTTCTGTTTTATCTTGGTGTCGCTTTTTCTTATTTTGTGGTGTTTCCTTTAGCATTCCAGTTCTTTGCATCTGCGGCGCCAGAAGGGGTAACATTTGCGCCTGATATTAGTAGCTATCTTGATTTTGTCTTGAAAATATTTTTTGCGTTTGGTCTCGCATTTGAGATCCCCATTGCCACATTAGTATTATGTTGGACGGGTGCGACAACACCTGACAGTTTACGTAAAAAACGCCCTTATATTGTGGTTGCTGCATTTATCATGGGGATGTTATTAACACCGCCTGATATTATTTCACAAACATTATTAGCGATACCTATGTTGCTATTGTTTGAGTTAGGTTTATTATTTTCTCGTTTTTACGTTAAACAGGACGAGACCAAAGATGAAGAAACAGGAACTGATTGATATTGGCGTTAATTTAACAAACGTTGCTTTTCACAAAGATTTACCTGATGTTATTGAACGCGCCTCTGCCCAAGGGGTGCGTCGTTTAATTGTTACTGGCACGAATATCGCCGAAAGCCAGCTTGCTTATCAACTTACCCAAGATTATCCACAACAACTTTATGCCACTGCAGGTATCCACCCGCACGATGCACGCCATGCGACGGATGATAGCTGGCAGCAAATTAGAGCGCTAGCCCAACATGATAGTGTGGTTGCTATTGGTGAATGTGGTTTGGATTTTAACCGTGATTTCTCGCCTCGCCCGATGCAAGAAGCTGCGTTTGCCAAGCAATTAGAACTTGCTGCCGAATTAAATATGCCGGTATTTATGCATGAGCGCGATGCTAACGAACGTTTTATTGCGATCTTAAAAGAGTATCGTTCAGCTCTGCCTGCGGCTGTATTACACTGTTTTACTGGCTCTGCGAGTGATCTCGCCGCGTGCTTAGAATTGGATTTACATATCGGTATTACCGGCTGGATTTGTGATGAGCGCCGTGGCACTGAGTTATATCAGTTGGTGCGAGATATTCCTGCTGATCGATTAATGCTGGAAACCGATGCACCGTATTTATTACCTCGAAATCTGCAACCAAAACCCAAATCTCGCCGTAATGAACCTTGTCACTTACCGCATGTAGCTGCAACGATTGCCAGCGCGCGTGGTGAGGATATAGACACCTTACTTAGCCGCAGTCTACAAGTGACAGAACAGTTCTTCCAGCTTCCTAGGTTGTGATCATTACCACCTGTTTTCATTTTATTCTTGCGTCACAGTAGACAAAACCGACTAGTTAGTCTATTTTGATTGACTAACTAGTCGGTTTTTATATTGAGGTGTGAGCATGATGAGTGTAGCGGAAATCAAAATGAATGATAGCGATGGTATTGATGATATTGCAGCAATGGAGCAGATTTTTGCGACGCAAAAAGAAGCCTATTTAAGCCAACCTGAATGGGATAAGGCCGAGCGTAAAAAACGCTTATTATTGTTTAAAGCGGCTTTCTTAGCAAACAAAGAAGCGTTGCTGACCGCTGTTTCTGAAGATTACGGCCATCGTTCTCGTTATGACACTTTAATCGCTGATATCTTACCAACGACGGCACAATTTAATTATACTTTAGCGCGTTTAGCAAAGTGGATGAAGCCGACACGACGTAGTCCTGGTCTGTTATTAGCACCAGCAAGTGTCACGATCCATTATCAACCTGTTGGTGTGGTGGGTATCGTTGTACCTTGGAACTTCCCGATTAATCTGGCTATCGTGCCACTGATTACCAGTATTGCCGCCGGTAATCGCGCGATGCTCAAAATGTCGGAATTCACCCCGAAAACCAATCAAGTATTAAAGAAAATCATTACTTCTGTGTTTGATCGTAAGGACGTGTGTATTGTCGAGGGGGAAACCGCTCTGTCAGCGGCGTTTACTAAATTGCCTTTTGATCACTTATTATTTACTGGTTCGACGGTTGTTGGTAAGCATGTTATGCGTGCCGCCGCAGATAACCTAACGCCTGTGACACTTGAATTAGGCGGTAAATCACCAGTGGTGGTTGCCCCTGATATTGATATCAAAGTGGCCGTTAATCGTATTATGTTAGGCAAGAGCCTTAATGCCGGACAGATCTGTGTGGCACCGGATTACATTCTTTGCCCGCGTGAAAAGGTGGCAGACTTTGTAAAAGAATATCGCAACGAGTTCAATCGCCGCTATCCAAAAGCGATGGATAATGATGATTATACAAATATTGTTGATGATCGCCAATATAACCGTCTTAAAGCATGGTTAGAAGATGCAAAGCAAAAGGGTGCTGAAGTAGAAACCATGCAAGAAGGCGATAGCCTTAACGATCAACGTCACCGCATGTTGCCGCATTTATTATTAAATGTGAATGATGATATGCAGCTAATGCAAGATGAGATCTTTGGTCCGTTATTGCCAATTCTACCTTATGATTCGATTGATGATGCCATTAGTGTTATTAAATCACGTCCACATCCATTAGCGTTATATATCATGAGTTTTGATAATAATACCC
>NZ_ABCQ01000086.1 GCF_000170855.1 Moritella sp. PE36
GTTAGCCAAACCAGTCACTGACGTGGCATAACCCATCATCACATTGTCACCGCGATAAACCAGTTCACCAGACTTATCTAACGTTTTAATCTCGTTTCCCTCGTCATCAACAATATATAATTTCCCCTGCGGAATAGCACGGCCGATGGTATTTGGGAAGTCGACAGTCAGGTGCGGCGGCAGGTAAGAGATCCTCGGCGAGGCTTCAGTCTGGCCATACATGACAAAAAACTCGACCCCGTTCGCTTGCGCTTGCAACGCATATTTTTTGACTAAAAAACCTTCGAGCTTACCACCTGCTTGCGTGACATAACGTAAACTAGGGTATGTTTTAAAGTCAAAATTGGTCTTTAACAAAGCCTCAAAAGTATAAGGGACACCGGCAAAACTGGTCGCAGAATACGTCTTTAAGTCATGCCAAAACCCAGTATCTAATACGCTATGAGCGGTAAATACGGTACATGCACCAGCCTGTAAATGGGAGTGTAAAATAGATAAACCATACGCATAATGTAATTTTAGATGTGCTAAAGCAATATCATGTTCAGTCAAAATCAGATATTCAACAATCGACTCCGTGTTTGACTGGATATTACTGGCACTGAGCTTAACAAATTTGGGGGTACCCGTAGTGCCTGATGTCGACAGCAACAAGGTTAAGTTTGGATGTAACTGGTAATTGCATTGTGCATGCTGGCTAATCTGTCCAAGACCATCAATAAGCAAATTGGGGTTGTAATTTTTAATCAGCTCGATTGATTTATCACTTTTAAAATCGTCCGCAAGATAAACGACTTTATTACTTTTTAAACAAGCTAAGTAACAGACCACCGACATAATGGTATTTTTTGATTCAATAAATACCAATTCTTTATTATTACCAAGTTGCAGGGATAATATCTCTACTTGATGATTAAGATTAGTATAAGTAATTGCGTCACCACTGACTGCATCAATCACCGCTATGTTATCTTTAAATCGGCTTAAATCATCAAAAAACATACACGCCCTCTACTTCTAAACAATATAATACTGGACTGGTACAAAATAATTAGCTCATAGTCCGATAAATATTTTTGATTTCTCCTTTAAAATTAATTTAATTATCACAAACGACGATAACGATAGAATCAGCGTTAGCGCAAAGCTTGCTGATGCTGCAAATAACCCTGTCACTTCAACACTAAGATATTGGTTATACACTATTCTGATCGTCGAAATAAAATAGCCATGCACAAAATATAAATAAAAACTTAAACGGGCAAACATATTTAAAAATTTGTTTTTCTTTGCTAAATAACGTTTTGTAAACGCAATTAAGATCACCGCAAACACCATTTTCCACAATAGATCTACCGATGAACTAAATGCTGCACCCCATGATAACCAAAGGTAAACAACGATATAACCCGCTAACAGCACGCCACTATACTTTGTCAGCGCTTCATAAATACGTGGCTGCTGCCAAAGTAACATCCCTAATACATAAGTCGGTAAAAAATACACAGTCCAAATTACGTTATTTATACTAAATTCAGGACGTCCAAACCACAATGCAGGTATTAAAGACAGTATAAAAAAAACCCCTAACAGCTGCTTACTTTTAATATAAAGAAAACTCGGACTGAAAAGATAAAGTGGAATAATCATGGGAATAAACCACAGTGTTACAAGATGTGCGCCTGATAGCATGAAATACAAATATTGATAAACCAGACCTAAACTATTAAACCAATTCATATCAATCCAGAAATGGGTAGTTTTAAGCCCAGACAGATAAATAAAGATAGCCGGAAGTGAAACAAAAAAATATGGAATGATAATAATTTTAAATTTATGCTTTAAATATTTTAGATAATTAAAATTAGTCGATAATGATGAAAACAAATAGCCTGCAACAACGACAAATAAAATAGTTGTATTATCAAGTAGCAAGCTAATACCATACAAGATCATCGAGTCATCATTATCTATCGTGCCGATTGCATGGATCAACATGATTAATAAAATTGCAATGCCTCTAAAATTATTTATAAATTGCATTGAATTCTTACCTTCAACCAGTGTCCACCAGCTGAACCTCATGAAAATATAGTAATAATTACTATATTTAATGAAGCCGATTCGTCGAAAGGTTAGGACATATAAAACCTTACTTTCTGAAATACAATTATATGCCAATATCTACAAAACGCCCAAGACAGCAGGTTTTAATCTCATGCTCCTAGGCTATTTTAGTTTGATAAACACAGCATATATTCTGAATAATCATCACTCAACTTAGCTTTGTTTACTTAACGCTAATTTAATACCAAAAAATAGGAATAAAGCACCCGTGAACTTGGTCAGATAAGTAGTCAAACGCTGGTTATTTTTGAGCTTGCCGCCAATCGAAGAAGATGACCAAGCCAGAATATGACACCAGATCATCGCATTAATATTAAAAATAATACCGAGGAAGATAAATGACATCGCTTTATGCGGATAATCCATCGCAATAAATTGCGGTACAAAAGCCAGAAAGAACAAGGCTACTTTGGGATTGAGGACATTGGTTAAAAAGCCTTGAAAGAAGATCTGTGATAACGATGTATTTTTACTATCTACATTAACAGCATCAACATCAGCCGCTTTGTTCTTTGATAAAAGCATACTAAAACCAATGTACAACAGATAGATACAACCAATCACCTTAACCACTGTAAATGCCATAGCGGATGTCGCTAAGATAGCGGATAAACCAAACGCGGCGGCAAATACATGCACTAATGTGCCTGCACCAATGCCAAATGCGCCAACAGAACCCGCACGAAACCCTTGCCCTGCACTGCGTCCAATAACATATAAAGAATCAGGCCCGGGGATCAAATTTAACATGACGCCTGATAACACAAATAACCACAGTTCTGTTACTCCAAACATATTACAACTCCATATTTATGACTTAACTTTAACTTTACCACAACAAAAGTGAAACGTAACTGTCATTATCCCCCCTTATTATAAGCAGCACATTTACTGTTAATAACAACCTAATCATTAAGGATTGAGATGAAAAAGCAATTGATAACAGGTGTTCTTGCTTCATTACTATCAAGTACAACTATGGCTGCTACAGACATTACTTGGTGGCACGCGATGAGTGGCCAACTAGGTGAAACAGTCAATACTATTGCTCGTGATTTTAATGCTTCACAAGATGAATACAAAATTACACCGGTATTTAAAGGTTCATACGTTGAAACACTGACAGCAGGTATTGCAGCTTACAGAGCGGATCAAGCGCCAAACATACTGCAAGTTGCCGATGTCGGTGCAGCCACGATAATTAATGCACCAGGTGTCGCTAAACCGGTACAAGATATCCTCGTTGAATCAGGTTATGCATTTAACAATCAAGACTATATTGCTGGCGTTCGTAATTTTTATGCTGACAGTAACGGGAAAATGATTGGCATGCCTTTCAACAGTTCAACACCTGTTCTGTATTACAACAAAAACATTCTCGATAAAGTTGGTGTTGACGCACCTAAGACGTATGAAGACATGGAACAAGTCGCGAAGAAGCTAAAAGCACAAGGCTATGCGACGTTCTCACAATCGCTGACACCTTGGATCATGTTCGAAAACTTCAAGTCACGTCATAACTTACCGGTTGCCGATAAGAATAATGGCTTTGATGCGCCAGCCACCAAGATCATGCTGAATACGCCAGATATGAAGATGCACTTTAACAAGCTAAAAGACTGGTCTGACAAAGGTTATTACAAGTATTACGGTTCTGATTGGAGCGCAAACCAAACACCATTTGAAAAAGAGCAAGTGGCGATGTGGATGGGTTCATCAGGTTCATTTGGTGGTTTACGAAATCGCGTTGATTTTGATTTAGGCACAACCTACCTGCCGTACTGGAAATCGATAAATGAGAATGCCGGTCGTACCTTTATTGGTGGCGCCGCCTTATTCGCCATTGATGGTAAACCGAAAAAAGAACAGCAAGCTGTTGCCGCATTCTTTAGCTTCTTAACGAGTCCTGAAACACAAATGTTCTGGCATAAATCAACGGGTTACGTAACCGTAACCAAAGCTGCTTACGCGCTAACTAAGCAATCAGGTTACTACCAAGAACAACCTGATGCAGAAGTAGGTATCAAACAATTAAGCTTACCGGGTGGCGAATGGACCCGAGGTTACCGTTTAGGTTTCTACTCACAAATCCAAGAAGTCATGCATCGTGAATTTGATAACGTTTTTGCTAACCGCACGTCGGTAGAAGACGCGCTCAACAACGTCGATAAAGAAAGTCAGGTTATCTTAAATCGTTTCGCTCGAACTGTGCGATAGCCTATTACTGACTGTGGTTCACCTGACGTGCGCCACAGCTAATTTATCACTTCAATTCATTAGGTTTTTATTGTGGAACAACGCCAACAATTTACCCATTCGGCATTGCCTTATATTCTTTTAGTACCACAAATTGCAATTATCGCGGTGTTTTTTTTCTATCCAGCGGCTGAAGCCGTTTACCTTTCGTTTATGTTAGAAGACCCTTGGGGCCTGTCATCAACGTTTGTCGGATTAGAAAACTACAGCATCATTTTTAATTCCGCTGAATACTTAAAATCAGTGTTTTTCACTCTCGGTTTTGCAATAGTCGTATCGTTTTTATCTTTAGCATTTGCCCTACTGCTCGCCGTTAAAGCCAACAATATCTTACATGGTAAGAGTGCGTATAAAATCACCTTAACTTGGGTTTATGCAGTAGCGCCAGCCGTGGCCGGTATTATGGGTGGTTTTATCTTTAATCCACATATCGGTGTGTTCACCGAAATTTTCGCCAGTCTCGGTTGGGACTTTAGCTTATATACCAACCCTTTTGACGCAACGATTGTGTTAGTTTTAGTCTCGGTATGGAAACAAATATCAGTCAACTTCATCTACTTCTTAGCGGGTTTACAGTCGATTTCATTTGCGGTGAATGAAGCCGCAATGCTGGATTGCGAAAGTGACAACCGTCGATTCTGGACGATCACCTTCCCACTGCTTGCGCCAACGGGTTTTTTCTTATTAGTCATCAACTTGACCTATGCCTTTTTTGATACCTTCGGGGTTATCGATACCTTGACGTCTGGTGGGCCTGGCGGCGGAACAACATCACTGGTGTATAAAATTTACCGTGATGGTTTTATTGGTACAGACCTGGGTGGCAGTGCGGCTCAATCAGTGGTGTTACTGGTTTTAGTATTGGCATTAACTTGGATGCAATTTAAGTTTATCGAAAAACGTGTGCACTATTAATCGCAGTCTGCGGTTACAACTTTGAGAGTTTTATGATGAAAAAAAATCAATGGTTAGATCATGCGATCCTGATTATCGGCGCACTCTTTATGATCGTGCCTATCTGGCTAATATTTGCCAGTTCGACACACAATCCAAATACCATCATCAGTGATGGATTACAGTGGTTACCGGGTGGTAACTTCACCACGGTTTACAGTGAAGTATGGAACAAGAGTATCGGCTTTAGCAGCGATGTTAACGCAAAATCCATGATCATCAACTCGATGATCATGGGTCTTGGTTTTGCTATCGGCAAGATCATCATTTCAATGATGGCCGCTTACGCACTCGTTTACTTCCGCATGCCGTTTGCATCATTTTGGTTCTGGCTTATTTTTGTCACCCTACTGCTGCCGCTTGAGGTACGGATCATCCCCTCTTATGAAGTGGTCGCTAAATTGGGCATGTTAAACAGTTTTTCTGGATTAATCTTGCCATTAATTGCATCGGCAACGGCAACCTTCTTCTTCCGTCAGTTTTTCCGCACCATTCCGAATGAACTATTGGAAGCGGCACAACTCGATAATGCCGGCCCAGTCCGCTTCTTTATTGATATTTTATTACCGCTATCAAAAACCATGATCGCCGCTATTTTTATCATTATGTTTGTGGTCGGTTGGAATCAATATTTATGGCCAATCATGATGACCACAGATGAAAGCTACAACACCATCGTCATGGGGATTAAGCAACTACTGAGCGACATTAGCCAAAGCAGTCAACCACGTTATGATCAAGCGTTTGCGTTAGTTATCTTCGCCATGCTGCCACCTATTTTAGTCGTCATCATTTTCCAACGTTGGTTTGTTCAAGGTCTTGTTGAAACAGAAAAGTAGTCATGGTTGTGATCATAACCACCAATAGTATCACCACAGCAAATTTGTAAAGAGATAGAATATGTTAGCACTTAAGAATTTAGTTAAAACTTATAACAACGGTCACCAAGCAGTAAAAGGGATTTCAGTCGATATTAAACAAGGTGAATTCATTGTATTAGTTGGCCCATCAGGGTGTGGTAAATCATCCATATTACGCTCTATCGCCGGTTTAGAATCAATCACAAGTGGCAAGATAGAGCTGAATAATCGCCGTATTGATACTGAAACACCAGCAAGTCGTGATATTGCCATGGTATTTCAAAACTACGCCCTATATCCGCACATGACGGTATATGAAAACTTAGCCTATGGTTTAAAGAACCGCGGTGTTGATAGAGATACCATCGAGTCAAAAATTGAAAAAGTCGCAGAAACACTGAAAATAACAGATTATTTAGATCGTAAACCCGCTAAATTATCTGGTGGTCAACGCCAGCGTGTGGCGATGGGCCGAGCGATAGTCCGCGAACCAAAATTGTTCTTATTTGATGAGCCGCTATCGAACCTCGATGCGTCATTGCGTGCGCACATGCGTTTAGAAATTAAGAAACTACAACGTGAATTAGCGGTGACGAGTGTTTATGTTACTCACGACCAAGTTGAGGCCATGACATTAGCAGACCGTATTATTGTATTGAATCAAGGCGAAATTGAACAAGTAGGGACACCAGCAGAAGTCTATCACCAGCCCGCAAGTACCTTTGTCGCCAGTTTTATTGGCAGTCCCGCGATGAATTTTCATCAAGCTGAAATTGCTGATGGCGTGATCAATTTTGAGCATCAACGCTTATTCCTCGCTGAGTACGCGCATTTACCCGCGCAGAAGATCCAGTTAGGTATTAGACCTGAACATGCGCTACTAGAGGCTTCAAATTCAGGCTTAAGTTTTTCATTAACGGTACAAGCGGTTGAGCCTTTAGGGCCTAATCAACTGGTGCATGGCTTAGTGAATGAAAAAATATTTACTGCGTTAACACCCGAGCTGAATTTCCCAAATAAGGAAGTCTTAACGCTAAATGTCGCAAAACAACATTTACACCTGTTTGATAAAGCCGGTAAACGCCTGCTTACCAATAACAACGCTACCGACTCGCTAGCACAAGCAAGTTAAGCACTCTCGTTATTTTAATGACGAATGAACAAGCAGGAATGTTAAAACGGCCGTAACAAAAAAGACACACACCTACGTCAGTGAGTGTGTGCCTTGCTCATTGTAGAGCCTAGCTGCAAGTTATTACTACCGCTATCTCTTACTCTTACTATTTACAGGCTAATAAAAATACCTGCTAATGCCGCACTCATTAAGTTAGCCAGTGTCGCAGCAAGTACCGCTTTAAAGCCTAAGCTTGCCACGTCTGAACGACGCTCTGGTGCCATCACCCCGATAGACCCGATTTGAATGGCAATAGAACCAATGTTGGCAAAACCACACAGTGCAAAAGTAATAATTATTTGGCTGTGCTCAGAGATAGTATCTTTAACTGCAGCGAAGTCCATGAACGCCACAAATTCATTTAGGATCATTTTTTGACCAATAAATGAACCCGCAATCAGCATTTCATTTTCAGGTACCCCGATCAGAAAGGCTAATGGCGAGAAGATGTAACCCAATACACTTTGTAACGTCAGGTTTTCAATACCTACCCAGTTACCGACCATTTCGAAACCTGCATTGGCCATCGCGATAACACTCACAAATGCAATTAACATAGTACCGATTGCCACAGCAACCTTCATACCATTCATCGCCCCTGCTGCTAATGCATCAATCGCGTTACTATGTTCGCTTTTTGCTATTTCAACATTAGCATCTTCAACTACCGTTTCTTGCTCTGGTACTAATAATTTAGCCATCAGCAAGCTACCTGGAGCCGCCATGAAGCTTGCGGCAATAAGGTACTTAATCTCAACACCTAAACCGGCATAACCGCCCAGTACACTACCTGCAACCGATGCCATACCCCCCGTCATCACCGCGAACAATTCTGAACGTGTCATTGTTGGTAAAAACGGTTTTACCAACAATGGTGATTCACCTTGAGAAAGGAAAATGTTACCTGTTGCTGCTAATGATTCAACACGGCTGGTACCAAGAAACTTCTGGATCCCACCGCCAATCACTTTAATTACCCACTGCATGATACCAATGTAATAAAGTAATGAGATAAGCGCACTAATAAAGATAACTAAGGGTAAAACGCGGATCGCGAAGATAAATCCTCCCGTCGCTAAATCACCAAATAAGAATTGGATACCCACATCAGCAAAACCTAAGATACTCGCCACACCACTGCTCATCGCACCAAGCATGCTTTGGCCAATAGAAGAATAAAGCACAATTGCGGCAAAACCAGCTTGTAGGAACAATGCCCCACCCACGGTACGCCATTTGATCGCTTTGCGATTTTCAGAAAGTGCGCATGCACATAAGATCAGTACTACAATACCGACTAAGCTAATTAACAACTGCATAATTTCATCCTGTTCTTAAAAATAGATGTATAAAAAATGAAGGTGTCATACCGATTGTAATAAAATTTAGATGGCAGTAAACGCAGGAAAGATTAACACCCTGTGGGATTAATTTAGACCTGATTAGTGATCAGTATTTTATTGCAATGGGTATTACGTGCATTGGTATATAGGGAGAGGAAAAACAGTATTTTTAACAAATAATCTAGTCAGTCCGCCCAATAACAACATACGAGTCACCTTGATAGCAAGCTACAGTCACGCTGGTCCAAAATCCTTGGGTCGTTCACATTTCCTTGATGACGGCTTGTAACTAAGGTGGCTAAACTCGATGGTTCTGGCCGGAACGGAATTATATAGAGATCTAGGTCACATTAATAATATTATCCTCATTTATATTTTAATCGTTAAAATAATGGTTAAATATCCAACTAAACATACAATAGTTCAACTACAGCTACGATTTCATCCCTATACATTCAAATTGGCAACCCAGTCGTTAACGACCATACTCAAATGAATGAAAGACAAGATTAATTTACCGAATCACTTAACAAAAACTAGCTGACATGACGGTTCACTTAACAACCAGAACAGGAACGCCGATGCCAAACGCCTACTCGTCACTCAACTTCGCCCTTGGTGAAACCATCGATCTACTACGCGACAGTGTTACCGCCTTTGCCAGTGACGAAATAGCGCCACGCGCGGCGCAAATAGACCGCGACAATCTGTTTCCAGCGGATATGTGGCAAAAATTCGGTGACATGGGGTTATTAGGCATCACTATCAGCGAAGAGTATGGCGGGGTTAATATGAGTTACCTCGCTCATGTCATTGCGATGCAAGAAATAAGTCGTGCTTCAGCCTCGGTTGGGCTCAGCTATGGCGCGCATTCAAATCTGTGTGTGAATCAAATTTACCGACATGGCAACGCACAACAAAAACAGCAATACCTGCCCAAGCTAATTAGTGGCGAACACGTGGGAGCACTCGCCATGACCGAATCCAACGCAGGATCTGACGTGGTATCAATGAAATTAAGTGCGGTATTAGACGGTGACGACTACATACTAAATGGCAATAAAATGTGGATCACCAATGGTCCCGAAGCCAGCACCTATATTGTTTATGCCAAAACAGCCCCAGAATTAAACAGCCACGGTATTACCGCTTTTATCGTTGAACGCGGCTTGGCTGGATTTAGCCAAGCGCAAAAGCTCGATAAGCTAGGTATGCGCGGTTCCAATACCTGTGAGTTAGTATTTCAACACTGCCGAGTACCAAAAACCAATATCCTTGGCACACTCAATCACGGCGTGCAAGTACTCATGAGCGGACTTGATTACGAACGCCTTGTGCTAACCGGCGGACCACTCGGGATCATGGATGCCTGCATGGATCTTGTCGTACCTTATATTCACCAGCGTAAGCAGTTTGGTAAAGCCATTGGTGAATTTCAACTCGTGCAAGCCAAAATCGCCGATATGTATAGTCAGATGAACGCAGCTAAATGTTATACCTATACGGTTGCGCGCGCTTGTGACAACGGTGACGCCAGCCGTAAGGATTGTGCCGGAGTGATCTTATACAGCGCCGAACTGGCCACAAAAATGGCACTGGATACGATCCAATTATTAGGCGGAAATGGGTACAGTAACGAATACCCAGCCGGTCGTTTACTCCGAGATGCCAAACTCTATGAGATTGGCGCAGGCACATCAGAAATGCGCCGTATATTGATAGGACGAGAACTGTTTAATGAGTCAGGAGCGTAGCAAGCATGGCGAAAATAGGCACGACACTCAACATCACACACCCTACTTTTGTGGCAAAACAACAAGCTATGCAAGATCTTGTTCAACAACTTGAAATTAATATTGAACAAGTAAAAAAAGGGGGTGGCGAAATAGCACAACAACGCCATTTAGCCCGTGGCAAAATGCTGGCCCGTGAACGTATTGATGCTTTATTAGATCCTGGTTCGCCCTTCTTAGAGCTCGGACAATTTGCGGCTTGGCAATATTATCCCGATTCCGTGCCCGCTGCAGGTATCGTTGCGGGTATCGGTCGTGTTAATGGCATCGAATGTATGATCATAGCCAATGATGCGACTGTAAAAGGCGGTACTTATTACCCGTTAACGGTGAAGAAACACCTACGCGCGCAAGAGATAGCAGAGCGTTGTTGCCTGCCCTGTATCTATTTAGTCGACTCTGGCGGGGCATTTTTACCGCGACAAGATGAAGTCTTTCCCGACCGTGATCACTTTGGTCGCATCTTCTTTAATCAAGCCAATATGTCCGCCAAAGGCATCCCACAAATAGCCTCAGTCATGGGCTTATGTACCGCAGGTGGTGCGTATGTTCCGGCCATGGCAGATGAATCAATTATTGTAAAACAACAAGGTACCATCTTCTTAGCGGGTCCACCATTGGTCAAAGCAGCGACAGGTGAAGA
>NZ_ABCQ01000085.1 GCF_000170855.1 Moritella sp. PE36
ATACCCAAGCTACTTCAAGGTGCACAATCAGCAAACCGAAAGGAGAGGATATTCAAGGCATGAAATCGAGGATTTAGTTATTCTAAATCAAGATTTCATAACGCCGAAGATGCCTTCATTCGGTTTGCCCTGCTCGTATCTGATACAGCACCTTGAAGTAACTTGGGTATAGATGCAGCTCCGTATATTGAGTAATATACGAGCTGCATATATTTATTGTGATTGATATAATGACTGCTGACTAAGCATTCTCACCAATGAAACCACCGGTTTGATGGGCCCAAAGCTTGGCATAGATGCCGTGTTGCGCAAGCAGCTCTTGGTGTGAACCCTGCTCCACTACACGACCTTCATCGAGAATAATTAAACGATCCATTGCCGCTATCGTTGATAGTCTATGCGCAATCGCAATGACTGTTTTACCATCCATGAGTTCATTTAAACTATCTTGAATGGCCGATTCAACTTCAGAATCTAACGCCGAAGTCGCTTCATCTAATACCAGGATTGGTGCATCTTTTAATAATACCCGCGAAATGGCAATACGCTGACGTTGCCCACCCGACAGTTTAACCCCACGCTCACCCACTTGCGCATCATAACCCTTGTTACCAAAGGTATCCGTCAAGGTGCTAATGAACTCATCGGCACAGGCTTGCTTGGTCGCTTGCAGTAACTGTGCTTCGCTAGCATCAGGATTGCCATACATAATATTTTCGCGAATGGTACGATGTAATAACGAGGTATCTTGTGTCACCATCCCAATTTGACCGCGTAAACTGTCTTGCTGGACATCACTGATATTTTGGCCATCAATTTTAATTGATCCCGATTCCACATCATGAAAGCGCATCAACAAGTTAACCAAGGTCGATTTACCCGCCCCAGAGCGACCAACTAGGCCGACTTTTTCACCCGGTTTAATCTTCAGATTTAACTTCTCTATCACACCCGCTGATTCGCCATAATGGAAACTGATGTTATCAAATTCGATTTCACCTGCTGATACAGTCAGAGGTTTAGCATTTGGTTTATCTTCAATTTCGATCGGCTTGGCTAAGGTATTCATACCATCAATCACTGTGCCCATATTCTCAAACAGACCACCAATTTCCCACATGATCCACTTCGACATACTGTTTAGACGTAACGCCAAGCTGATCGCAACCGCAATAATACCTACACTTAAACTCGCGTCTAACCACAGCATGATCGACATCGCAGCAACACCAAATAATAATAAGTAATTTAATAACTCGACACAGAAAGTGAAACCGGTAACCAAACGCATCTGTTTATGGACCGTCACCAGGAATTCGTCCATGCCTTCTTCGGCATACACCATTTCGCGAGAGTTATGCGAGAACAACTTAACTGTGGTGATGTTGGTATAACTATCAACTAACCGGCCTGTCATCATTGAACGGGCATTGGCTTGTTCTGTCGAGATCTTCTTAAGCTTCGGCACAAAGTATAACTGGATAGCAATAAAACCAACAAGCCACGCCAGCATCGGCAGCATCAAGCGCATGTCTGCTTGCCCAATCATAACTAACATCGCCATAAAATACACTGCGATATAGACCAATACATCCAGTAACTTCATCACTGTTTCACGTACAGACAAGGCAGTTTGCATTACTTTGGTGGCAATACGTCCGGCAAAGTCACTTTGGAAAAAAGACACACTTTGACGTAATAAATAGCGATGTGCTAACCAACGAATAGACATAGGGTAATTACCCAACAATGTCTGATGCATGATCAACGAGTGCAACAATACCAATAGCGGCATCCCCACCAGTATCAATACACTTAAACCAATGAGGTTGGCACTCTCATCATTTAAGAAATGTTCAGGTTCATGAGTAGATAGCCAATCTACCAGCTGCCCCATAAAACCAAATAGCGATACTTCTAATATCGCAATCATCGCGCTAAGTATTGCCATCGCTAATAAAGGCGATTCAAAACCACGGGTATAATAACGGCAGAAAGCGACGAGATCTTGCGGCGGCTGTTCTGGCTGATGCTTGGGGAACGCCGAAGACATTTTTTCAAAAAACTTAAACATAAAGGATCATTATCTGAGCAAATTAAAGACTTCGCTATGGTACTACGTTATTGAATAACTTCGTAGTCTGAACAACAAAATCGGCAAGATCACCTCAGATATTTAGATAGTTAAAGCCTCGCAGGTAAAGCTGTAAATATTAGTTTCCAATCTAATGTGCATATTTTACACTAAAGCTATTGCACTAACCCCTACATTATAAGTAAACTCACCGCGTCTTAATAGTTTATCTATATTCAAGGAAGTTGTTGTAAACATAAGTTTACACATTTTCAATCGAGATCCGTAATGGAATGTTTTATGACTGTGAATAAGGTTTTATAACTGTGAATAAAATAGTAGGAAGTACCCTTATTATTGCTGGCACCGCTCTTGGTGGTGGTATGTTAGCTTTACCCCTTGCATCCGCTGGTTTAGGTTTCTATCCCGCCGCATTTTTGATCATCACTAACTGGGCGTTAATGACGTATACCGCATTACTTATGTTAGAGATCCACCAACATGCAGAGCATGATGCAACGCTTAACTCACTGGCTAAAAATTTATTGGGTAAACCCGGTCAATATCTCGCAACGTTTGCTTCTTTCTTCTTATTCTATGCGCTTTGTGCTGCATACATCGCTGGTGGCGGTTCGCAGTTAACTAACAAGATTAATGATTTCATGAGTTTAGAATTAACGCCTCAGTTTGGCGCTATATTACTGACAATCGTAGTGGCGACAGTTGTATCTATCGGTACGCACTCTGTGGATATCGTAAATCGGGTATTGTTTAGCGTGAAAATTGTTGTCTTAGCACTGACACTAAGCCTGTTATTTCCACACGTTGAATCGATTAATTTATTAGAAATGCCAGTACAGCAAGGTTTGCTACTATCTGCGTTACCGGTTATTTTTACATCGTTTGGTTTCCACGGCAGTATCCCATCAATCGTACGTTATGTGGGTATTGATATTAAAACACTGAAAAAAGTAATGATCTGCGGTGCATCTGCGCCACTGGTTATCTATCTGTTATGGCAAGTCGCGACGCAAGGTGTATTAAGCCAGACCGAGCTAATGGCGAATAACTCGCTAACTAGCTTTATTGCATCGCTCAGCGATGTATTACAACAACCGCACGTAAGCCAGTCAGTCTCAGTGTTTGCCGATCTTGCTTTAGCAACGTCATTCTTAGGTGTGAGCTTAGGTTTGTTTGATTTGTTATCAGGCATGATGAAACGCACTAACACTGGTCTTAATAACAGCAATGACAGCGGCGCTAACGATAGCACTCGCACAGACGGTAAATCGCACCGTTTAAAAACAGCGCTTGTCACATTTTTACCACCACTGGCTTTTGCGCTGTTTTACCCACAAGGATTTATTACGGCGTTGGGTTATGCCGCAATTGCATTGGTTATTCTAGCGATCTTCTTGCCTGTGGCGATGGTTTCTAAGCAACGTAAAGCACAAGCAAGTGGTTATAAAGTTAGCGGTGGTAATGTGAGTCTAGTACTTGCTAGCTTGATGGGTTGCGTGATCATCGCTTCGCAGTTTTTACAAATGGCGGACGTGATCCCTGCGGTTGGTTAAAGCCATTCTGAATGAGTAATATGAAACCGCCCAGCAAGATGTTTCGCGCATCAACGCTTGGCGGTTTACGCTTAAAACTTGAAATGTAACCGTAAGCCCGTGTTATCCATGCCACTATTACGATCGCTACAAAAGTCCCCATGTGATACGTGATCCCAAAACAGGGCAATTGAAATCTGTTTTTCCACTTTATAACCGAGTTCAAGAGACTCTCTGAACAACCACCAACAGCCTAATGTTGTCAGCCCATCATCTTCTTCTACCACGCCACTATTACCATTATGCACTGCCATGCCAAGACCCAGACTAGCAAAGAAAGATGCTGTAATATCAAAATCCCACATAAAACCAGCATAAAGAAAACTGGTATCGCCCACCGTATTAATGGTGGTGCCTATAAAAGGTTTAGGTTCACCGAGTGCCCTCAGCAATTTGGGGGGTTGAAAATGTATTTCCATATTTACATCAGTACCGTTTTCTTCTCTAGACGCGATTGGGCCAATATTATGCGCTAATATACCGACACGAAATTCAGCGATGAACGGAAGACGTGTTTCAGGATCATCCATTTCTGATGCCGCATTCACCGAATTAACAGTGATCAGTAATATTAAACACAGTAAGCCGAACCGACAAGTCATCATCGATATATTCACCAAATTGTTTAAAACAAGCCATTATCACAATATTAATCATAGCTCGTTGCGTAAATTTTACTTATTTATGCCCCAGTGATATCAATGGTCACTTTATTCACACGCTCCTCGAGAGAAACTTAAATTAATGATATTTTCTAAGCTTTCACTGTCTCCATTGACGATATCAACGGTCACATAATTACCGTCATCAATAAACTCAACAAGCGTTGCTGCTCCACAGACCTTATCGCGTATGAACATCTTCGAGTTAGCTTGCAATGTTTCCATATCATACGAGCTCAACTTATTGCCCATACCATTTAGCTCTAACACAATATCCACAGCGTTTTCATTAATATTAAAGTGGGTCATCTTTATGCGATCATCGGTCTCGGTGAAATATTGAGCATAGGATGTTCGCACTTCTTCTTTAGACTTTTGCAGTTGAACATACGAAAAAAGTCCAAAAACAAGAAAAGACCAAAACGCAGCTGCAAGCAATAACCACAGATAATTCAACCCGGTTAATTTACTATTCGCCTCACCCAGTACATCCTCGCCAGCATAATTGGCTAACGATTGCGCGTTATACAAAACCCAACCTGACACAGGCAGGACCAATAAGCTTAAAATGAATGTGAGTTGTGGTGCATACCCATATTCAGACAGATTGCCAACGATTTGACAACCAATAGAAAATACAACATACATGGTTGCTAGATAACGAATACTTTTAGGTGCTGCACCCGTTTTTTCTTCATATTTCTGTTCAAATAATGAAAACAACTCATGAACAAAGAAAATAGAAAATATGCCTCTCATCACCGGCCATACATCTTTATTTGTGCTTTTTTTGCATTGGCTCCAATGTTTATAAAACCAATAAACAGTGTATAAACCAAATGAACTAATAAATAAAATTAACAGTTTTTTTTGAGAGACGACATAGAATTCTATCTCGCTTGATTGTGATTCACTTTCCTTGTCAGTACTTTCGATGTTTACCATCATGACAACTTCCTTTATTGAATTTATTCCATATCTATATGAGTATATTGAAGTTTATTTGAAGTAACAAGGGGCTGACTATGGCAATATGTTTAAGCAGGGATATTTCACATAAAGGGTTAAACGTTTAGCATAAACATAAAAGCCCCACCGTCATGTTGTTAATACATCACCGCAGAGCTTATGCTTTTTAAACGTTACTGTTTTTATGAACGTAATTGTTTTTATAAACGTAATAGTATGGCTATTTCTTCTTCCACTGTCCTGGAGAAGATTCAATAAACTGACCTTTAGCTGTCATCGACATGGCTTTTTTAGCCGCGCGTGCAGCAACAGATTTAACCGTAATATTATGCTTTGTAGCAAGTTCTTGATATTTAGCTTTACGCTTATTATTAACCGTTGTAACTAACGTATTCACTTCGTTACTTGGCTTTACAGCGCCAAGATAACCGTTGACTTGCTCACCGACTAATCCTGCTTGTTTCGCGTCTTGTAGGTTCATCGCCTGTACCGAAAATGACATCGCGATTAAAATAATCAAGGCTGAAAAAATTCTTCTCATTGTAATCTCCATTTCACTAGAATAACTCATCATCGCTAAATACATCATCTAGCTCTTTATCTATTTTCACTTTAATCTCGTGATCAATCTTTACATTTAAATTAATCACAATCGGTTTATCGGGAACAGCAAGCTGTACTGTTGGTGTACAACCTGCGATAAGTACAAGTAAACTTGCACTAAATAACAGTGCTTTCATATTATATCCTTATGGGTGATTCATTTTATCAAGCGCATCATACAGCGCATCATTAATTCTTAAACTACGAAATAGCTGCAATACATTTTCTTCATGGGAATAATTAAATTCAATTGGCTGCGCCACACTCGGGTTATGCCCTTTGATATTAATCGTTAATTTGGTATCTCCGCTGGGCTTATAATCAATATCACTGTGTAACGAATCATAATGTAAGTTTTCTAACAGTTCTAAAGCATAGCGTAATTGTGGCTGAGTTAACTTTAACTGATCTATCGTGACATTATCCTTTATTTGGATCACCCCACCTGCACCTTGCTGCTCTATTGAGCCATCGGTTATTGATATCCCAGCGCCCTGAACAATAAAAGGTAAATCAGCTTTTAATAAGCCAGTCACTTTCACACCAGGAACGTTATATAATTCAAGTACCTCAGGTAAAGATAGATTGCGAACCTGTAACTGACCAACAATATGATCAAAATCGGTAATTAACAACGGCGATACCGAAATAGTGCCAGAGAAAGCCTTTGCAGATGCATTATCAACCACCACTTGCAGCTTTTCATCAGCGAATGATACCAAGCCAGAGAAATTAACGTCAGTGGTGACAGGCCCCATGTCAACGGATGAAATGTCACTATTAATATTACATTTCGCATTTAACGATGTGGCTAAATCAGGTTTATCCGCAACAATGCTACACATCCATGTAGCATTGATATCAGTAGCAGTTATCTCATTAAAAGTACTATGATCGGCGGTGAGTCCACCCGACATACTGGCTGTTAGATACCTTTCTTGTCCATTCAACATCACCTGATATTCAAGTCTGTTTGTCACTCGTGCAGGCAAGTTAAGTCCAACAGGTAAAGGATATATATCCGTAATTAAAGATGGAATGGTTTGCTTAGGAAATTGCCATTTACCCTCCAATTTGTGCGGCGCTAAATTGAATAGCTTAATGGTATTTTTACTTTTCAATACCACATCATCCAACTGCCAATCAGAACTTACGCTCACTGTTTTAGCGCTAAAACGTCCCTGATGCTGCGCAGTCAATCGCTCCAATTTATATTCGTGCTGGTATTTGGTATTGAACAAGGCTGTCGATAAAGCAAAGTCAAACGGTCGTACCTCACCCTTGTCGATATTCACTGTCATCGGAGCGAGTAAAGCAACCTGAATATCCTCGCTGGATATATCCATGTAGTTAAATTTCTGCGCCGTGAATGCGGCTTCATTAACGGTGACTTTAATATTCATTGCTGACTCGGTCGGATTGACGTCAATATGTCCTTGCGCGTTTAGTTGTACTGGTACATGAATATCACTGACATAATGACTGTTGGTGATCATAGCGAACGACCAATCACTCAGCCACGATTGCGGGGTTAACTGTAATTTCTGCGCCTTTACAACCACGCTATTTTTAGCTGTTTTATCCAGCATCTGCACTTTCATACCGAGCTGCTTTGCTTGTACTTGCCAGCGTTGAATATCACTTTCCTGTATTGAAAGCTGTAAAGATAAAGGTAACTCAGGTGTAATAACGATAGGTGCTAATGTTGGTGACGCTTCTTTGTTAAACGATTGACAAGCCGTTTTGTCTATATTGAATAGCTGAGTATAAGGCGCACATGTATCTGCGGTGAGATTGATTGGATCTATATGCGCGATGTTTAAATTAACATGCTCAGGTAACCAATCGATACCCTCAAGCACGAGTACGGTATCGACAATAACATCTGCATTGGCAATCATTGCTTGTTGGTTATGACTCATTCCAAGATTACTGAATGACAATTTGACGGCCACATTATCTATCAACTGTGGATCGAACCTTGTTTCAAGCGTTGCAGTGCCTACGATAGTGGTGTTCAGATCGGGCAACAGCTTATTCACAATACTGCTGATATTGGTTAAATCTGTCGTTAATTGCGCTTTAATGAACGCTTGGTTATCAACATTATTGCGATCGACATTGTTGCTATCAACATTATTATCAAAAATATAGTTTAATTTAGCTTCTAACAGGTTTCGTCCTGCCTGCCACACTGAAAAACCAAACTCAGGAACACCCGCCATATATTTAAAGTCGATGTCTTTGATGGCAATAGAATTCAAGTCCAAAGCCTTGAAGTCTATTACTTTGAAAATGTTGTCCTGGAAGTGAAGTTGTTCTAAATTAAGCTTAGGTAAACTACTGCCCTGCACTGCTATGTTAGTAATATGAAGATCGGGTATCCAATTCGGTAACTCTGGTAAGCTAAGCGGCGTGATGGCAGTTTGCGTTGCCGCTTGATTGGTTTGGCCTTGCGTAGTTTTTTCAAACTGTAAGTAATCGACATACAACTCAAGCTGTGCAAGAGTAACCTTCTTGATAAAGAAAGGTTGCTGTAAGTCAAATTGAACCGCGAGTCCATTTAACGTCGCAACTTTTACACCGTAAGGGGCTGCGAAATGATTAGTAACACCGACGATAATACGTTCACGATATACCAAGGTGACAGCGACACTTGATAGCATCAGAATTAGCAGGCTTAAGATCCAGGTTCTGAGTTTATTCGATGATTTTGTTGTTTTTTTATTGGTGTTGTTCGACGCCGACATTGAAGTGCTGACCTTTACGAATATAATTTCCTATCCTGAACTACAAACATAGTGAAATCAAGGATGAGAAGCGTGTAAACTACAACATTATTTCTGATACTACTTCCCATAAGAAAAATTTAAATGGCAAAACCGAACAAAAAAGGTCCCACTCAAACAGTTGAGATCTCATGCAGTAAATGTAAAACACTGCTGTTTAAGTACCGTAAAGGCGGTAAAGGCAGCCTGGTGAAATGTTTTAAAGAGCGTATCGTCACAGACTACTGCGAAACGCCCTGTACTTGCCCTAAATGTGGACAAATCTTCGCAAGAGACATGCTAATCAGAGGCACGCCAGCTTATAAAATGGTGGGTGGCAAGGTAACGATGAAGTAGCCGTCTCGAACTAATTAATAGATCTCGCCTCGAAATTCGACTTGAGTTAAATACAAACGCATATCAAATTCTAGCTGATGATAGTCAGGCAACATATGCTCGCAAAGCTTATAGAAGGCTTTGTCGTGATTTTTTTCGCGAACATGCGAAAGTTCGTGTACCGTTATCATTTGTAAAAATGCTTCTGGACAACGTCTAAACATCTCACTGATCCGGATCTCGTTTTTACTTTTTAATTTATTGCCCTGCACGCGCGATACAAAGGTATGTAAACCCAGTGCGTTATTCACCACATGAATTTTAGGATCATAAATAATCTTGCTGATCGGCGATGATTTCTTTAAATAATTATTCTTTAAATCCATAACATATTCACGCAATTTCTTATCATTGGTAATGACATGCGTTGTCGGGTATTTAGTTAATAAGAATTGACTAAGCTTATCCTGCTCTAACATCAATTTGACCTGGCTTTTAACTTGATCTGAATAGGCTGACAGGTATTTAAGTGCGGTTGAATCTATTTTTGAGACTGACATAGGTAGCTAAAATACTGGTAAATTGAATAGCGCATATTTTACCTCATCCACTTTTGTTCTGATACCCATAACTGGCTTAAATAATCAGTTGATCAGTGTTCGATATACTTTTACAATACCCTTTTGATTATTATGGATGCACAGTTATGTCATCAGATACTTTAGGTTCCAGCGTAACGTATAAGCGTATGGAGCAAGGTTATCGCGAGAAAGCACTTAAGTTATTCCCATGGATATGTGGCCGTTGCACACGCGAGTTTGTTTATTCTAACTTAAGAGAGTTAACGGTTCACCACATGGACCATGACCACAGTAACAACCCGAATGACGGTAGTAACTGGGAATTACTCTGCTTATATTGTCATGACAACGAGCATTCAAAATACACTGAGCACGATCAGTACGCGACAGAAATTGAAGCCGGTGATAACAATCAAGACTCAGCGACTTACAATCCTTTCGCTGATTTAAAGTCAATGTTCAAGAAGTAACCATTGATTTAGAGCTTATTAAAAAGACGAAAAAGCCGTCATTGTATACCTTATAAATGAGTAACAATGACGGCTTTTTTATGTCTTTAACATCGTGTTCTTACCGTTAGAATGGTTGATTAACCATAAACCAAGTTTGGCCACCATTTTCACTTTTAGCAAAATCAATACGTACTAATACGCCTTCCACGTTAAACCGTAAGCCTAAACCAGCAGTCCATTTCAAATCATCGTGTAATGCCGACAAATCAAAGCTATCAGCAACCTGCCCTGTTTCGACAAATGCAGACCACTGCCACCAAGGGAAGTCATAAAATGGTAAGTTATGTAATGGTTGCCAATGCGGTTTTACACGGTATTCAGCGCTGTAAGATACTGCGCTGCGACTATAGAATTGCCCTGACGAATAACCACGTAAGCGGTTAAAGCCACCCAACTTGATACCTGCAAACGCAGGTGGACGATGTTTATCCGCAACGCCAGTGCCACTATCCCATGTTGGTGTATCGGCAAGGTAATAGTTAAATGCTAAGACTTGCTCTTTAAAGAACATATTCCCATCAAATGGCACAAATGCACTTTGCTCTAATTCCCAAGTCGTCCAGCTGTTACGCTCATCGTTACCAAAATCACGACGTACGGTAAATCGAGTTTGACTACCTGATTCAGTATCACCAATACTGTCACGGTTATCCCAGTCAAACTTTAGTTCTAACCCTTGAGCGACATCGGGTAAATTGTCGTAACCAGTGACATCACGCTTTTGTTGAAACGGCGTAACATTAATACTGGTAACGCCAGATTCCAGTGGATTAAACGCCATTTCCCCACGTTCCGGCTTCAAACTACGCGCAGCACCATTGGCACCTAAACCCCAAGGTAATACATATCTCGCATTTACACGTAACGAAGATTCAGTCCCCTCTGCAATAATTTCGTTGGTCGTACGGGGTTCGCCTGGCGCTCTTGCAGCTGGAACATAATAAATACCGTTACTTAAATAACCACGGTAATATTCCGTCGAGAACAACCAAGATTTCAGACCTGGCAGTGCGTAATTGTTGAATGAGATAAAACTAATATTACTGTCATTCTCACTGTATATGCCAAGTCCGAATATCGATGCTTGCGGCTGTCCAGCATGTTTGACAATACCGGATACGCCAACGGCAGTGCCCAATTGTTCTGTTGATATAATAAAAGGCACACCTGCGACTTCAGTATCAAAGTGAGGCATTTTTGTTACTTGATCGGTATTACCGTTAGCAGTAGCATCACTGCTTTCAGTACTATTTTCGGTACTATTCTCAGAATTACTTTTTGTAGTATCTTCGGCATTAACCTGAGTTGTTAGCAGTAATACACTACATAATAGCGAGACAAAAATATTCTTATAAGACACGAACACTCCAAAAAGGTAGTAAAAAAGTACTAATTAATATAGGTCAGGAAGATAGCCCAAAACGCGATATT
>NZ_ABCQ01000084.1 GCF_000170855.1 Moritella sp. PE36
TGATGGGGCTTTCCTAAAGTCGGATTACATAAATGCTTTAAAACAGCATGGTAAAGACCAGGCCAAGGTAATTGTTGAGAAACTTAATACGATTAAATCCTGATCATCAAAGTTTCAAAGTGATCAGCACCCGTGTGTTTCATTTGGGCTGTCACAAACTGGCCATTATTATTAATGGCCAGGAAAGCAGGATCAGTACTGAAACAGAGGCGCTGATTAGTTTTGAATTAACAGAACGATAGCTTTTAATTAGCAGATTGATAGTAAGGATTAAAAATCACTTAGTTTCCACCACAACGCCTTTTGATCTTGCTAGTTACTTTAAAGTGCCAACCTTTAACGTTTAGAACGTATTAAATATACCTATATGTTGTTATATTTATAGTTGATATAACCAAACCAGCTTGTATTTACAGATTAATTTATATTAACGTGAGATAAAATACTTGCATCTCGATTACATTTAAATTACATTGCCGTCATTAAATCGACCCGCTCGATTATTTTTCTTTTATATGGACTTTAAAATACAGTGATACAAACCATTAATCACACATTTCAAATTTCCCTACCGTACTTCTGATCTCTGATTAGCGCGAGCGCTTTACCGCTTTGCCTAAAATTTAGAATTTTCTATCTGTTGCTTAACGCAGCTTATCTGTTCGCTTGTTTTACTTGTCATATATGACGCGATTAAGCATTCGAATACGCATTTTTTTATTTAAAATTTGAAGAATGATGAAAAACCAAAATCCAAAACAAAATAACGATTGGTCAGATGTTTTTATACATCTAGATCCTAATGCTCAGCCGCATTACCTTAACGCTATCGAGCATTCTGCACGCGAGTTATCAGCGATGTTTACCGCTATTGACGCGCCGTATTCAGGGCTTGAACCTGCGCAGTTGAATGAGCAGATCATGGCGATGCCAATTGGTAACGCGCCGATTGCATCCTTGGCTGACATCATTTCAAACAATGTTAATCTCATTGGTAAAAACTCAATTATTGTGCAACACCCACACTGTATTGCGCATTTACATACGCCACCGTTAATTCCAGCGCTTGCTGCTGAAACGATTATTTCGGCATTAAACCAGTCGATGGATTCATGGGACCAAGCGTCTTCTGCTACTTACGTAGAACAGAAAATGACAGATTGGTTATGTGAACTATTTGGTTATAACCTGGAACAGTCAGCGACAAATAATGGCGCTGATGGTGTATTTACCAGTGGTGGTACGCAAAGTAATTTAATGGGACTATTATTAGCACGTGATCGTGCGGTAGAGAAGATCTCGGGTGAGAGCGTTCAAAAAGACGGCTTACCAAGTTACGCTAAAAAATTACGAATTTTATGTTCACAAACAAGTCACTTCACAGTGCAAAAGTCAGCATCGTTAATGGGACTAGGTGAACGCGCTGTAGTTACTGTAGCGACTGATGAGTTTGGTTGTTTAGACATTAACGAGCTAACTGCAACGATTGCTGACCTACAGTCTCAAGACTTGATCCCGTTCTGCGTTGTTGGTACTGCGGGTACAACCGACCTTGGCGCGATTGATGATCTACAAGCCATTGCGGCTATCAGCGAACAGCACAACATGTGGTTCCACGTTGATGGTGCATATGGCGGCGCATTGATCTTAAGCTCGCACAAAGACCGTTTAGCGGGTATTGAGTTAGCTGATTCGATTAGCACCGACTTCCACAAGTTGTTCTTCCAGCCGATTAGCTGTGGCGCATTATTGATCCGCGATAAACACAATTTTAAATACTTGCTGCATCATGCCGATTATTTAAATCGTGAAACGGATGAACTGCCAAACTTGGTGGATAAATCCATTGCCACGACTAAACGTTTTGATGCGTTAAAATTACTGATGTCTATGCAAGCCTTGGGGACAGATAAATTTGGTGCGATGTACGATCACCTCATTAGCTTAACGCAAGATGTAGCAGCGTTAGTAACAGCAACGGACAAGTTTGAACTGTTAGCGCAACCGCAATTAAGTACCGTGTTGTTTAGATACAACCATCTATCTACAAACAACGACGTCACGATTGAGCATGAAGAAGAAATCAGTGTGATCAATCAACGTTTACGTTTAGATCTGTTAACAGCAGGGCAAGCCGTATTAGGCGAAACCAAAATCAATGGTTATACCTGTCTAAAACTGACGATTTTGAATCCATGCTTGCAGTTAAGTGATTTTGAAAGCTTGTTTACCAAGATTGCTGATTTTGCTGCAGAGCAAGCTTATGTTAATAATTGATAGCAAATAAGCAGTGCTGAATAACGAAAAACAAATAGAACAGTGGTTGGTGTTTCTCGAATAAACCAGCCATTTAATAAATAACAAAAAAGAATAAGTTTAAGGAATAGATATGTCTGTATTACAAATTGGTGCTGGTGGTGTTGGTTGGGTTATTGCGCATAAATGTGCACAAAACAATGACGTGTTTGGTGATATCACTATCGCATCACGTACAATCGCTAAATGTGACAAGATCATCACTAGTGTGCACAACCGTGACAACTTAAAAGACAAGAGCCGTAGCTTAGTATCACGTCAAATCAACGTTGATAACAAAGAAGCACTTATTGCATTAATTGAAGAAGTAAATCCAGATTTAGTCATCAATGCTGGTCCTCCGTGGGTTAACGTAGCAATCATGGCAGCTTGTGTAGCAACGAAAACGGCTTACCTAGATACATCTGTAGCAACGGATCTATGTAGTGAAGGTCAGCAAGTACCAGAAGCTTACGATCCACAATGGGCATTCCGTGAAGACTTCGAAAAAGCCGGTATCACAGGTATTCTTGGTGCTGGTTTTGATCCTGGCGTAGTAAGCGTGTTCGCAACGTATGCTTACAAGCACTTGTTTGATGAAATCGATAGTATCGACGTAATGGACGTAAACGCGGGTGATCACGGTCAACGCTTTGCAACTAACTTTGATCCAGAAACAAACATGTTAGAGATCTTAGGCGATTCGTTCTACTTTGAAAACAAAGAATGGCACCAAGTGCCTTGCCACAGCCGTGTAATGGAATTTGATTTCCCAGTTGTTGGTCAGCAAAAAGTTTACTCAATGGCGCACGATGAAGTACGTTCATTAGCAGAATTCATTCCTGCAAAACGTATTGAATTCTGGATGGGTTTCTCTGATAACTACCTAAACTACTTCAACGTAATGCGTGACATTGGTTTATTAAGCCAAGTACCTGTTACAACAACTGACGGCATTACGGTTGAACCACTCAAAGTATTGAAAGCGATCTTACCGGATCCAACGTCACTTGCTGCTGGTTACACAGGTAAAACATGTATCGGTACTTGGGTACGTGGTACGAAAGGTGGCAAGCCACGTAGCGTATTCGTATACAACATCTGCGACCATGAAGAAGCATACAAAGAAGTTGAGCATCAAGCGATTTCTTACACTACGGGCGTGCCAGCAATCACTGCAGCATTACTTTACTTCCAAGGTAAGTGGAGCGACGTTGGTTTGTTCAATGTAGAACAGCTTAACCCTGATGACTTCTTAGACTTGATGCCTCGCATTGGTCTAACGTGGGAAGTTCAAGAGTTGGAATGCTAATAATGCCGGCTGCTAAAGCTATGCAAACAGAGGTGTCTAGCACGCCTCTGAAAACCCCTTATTTCATGATCCATGAAGATAAACTGCTGCGTAATCTTGAGATCTGCAAGCAGTTAAAAGATCTGTCTGGTGTGAAACTGGTGTTGG
Source organism: Moritella sp. PE36 (assembly GCF_000170855.1). Taxonomy (GTDB): domain Bacteria; phylum Pseudomonadota; class Gammaproteobacteria; order Enterobacterales; family Moritellaceae; genus Moritella. Next base: position 3,755 of record NZ_ABCQ01000084.1, read on the forward strand.
CGTTGAAGTGTTTCTCTACCTGGGGAACATTCAACACTATCAGTAAATACCTAGACGGTACAACCAGCAGTGGCCCGTACGAAGTACAGCTTGGTCACGAAACATTCCCCGGTGAAACACATGCTTATAGCGTGGGTTACAGCGAAGATGACGTCATTGCTGTGCGTGATATCGCCGATAAAATAATTTTTAACTCGGTATCACAACTTGAGCGTATGCAGCCTTTGTTGCCCGCTTCAAGCAGTGTTGGTTTACGCATCAATCCAGAAGTGAGCTATGCAGGACAGGATCTTGCCGATCCCGCGCGTGCTTATTCTCGTTTAGGGGTTAAACAAGCGGGGTTAACTGCGGAAACAGTGGCTAAACTTGATGGTTTGATGTTCCACATGAACTGTGAAAATAAAGACTTTGTTGCTTATAACAAGATCTTGACTACTATTTCAGAACAGTTTTCAGCACATTTGGATCAAGTTTCTTGGGTGAGTCTGGGTGGCGGTTTGTTTTTCACTTATCCTGGCTATCCGGTGGCAGAATTAGCATTAGCACTTAAAGCCTTTGCTGAAAAACACCAAGTACAATTATATCTTGAACCGGGTGAAGCGGTTATTACAGATACCACAGACCTTGTTGTATCGGTACTCGATATTGTTGAAAACGATAAGAAAACTGCGATTGTTGACAGTGCAACCGAAGCGCACCGTTTAGATACGCTTATCTATAACGAACCGGCGAGTTTTGCTGAAGCAACTGAAGATGGTCAGCACCCTTATATTATTGGCAGCTGTTCATGTTTGGCTGGGGATATATTTGGTGAAGCCAATTTTCCACAACCATTACAAGTTGGCGATCGTTTAACCATCAAAGATTCAGCAGGTTATACCATGGTGAAACTGAACTGGTTTAACGGCCTAAAGATGCCAAGTATCTACTATAAGCGTGTTGGTAGTGGTGGCGTTGATGGCGAACGTGTTGAAGGTAAAATAGAAACCCTGAATCAATTTAATTATCAGGATTTCAAGGCGACACTGGGCCAAGGGTAATCTTGCCAAGTGTAAGTAACAATATGACTGATACCTTTCACAAGGTGGCAATTATGAATAAAAGATCAAAGAAGGTTGGAAACGCCGTGAGCGAAGTTTTAAATTATGTGACAGAAATGAATAACGATAAACCAGTGACGCGCGCACCAGCGCCTGTTGCGTTAAATCTGACTTCGTTTCTTAGTCAGCCTGCACGCGTGCTGGCGACTAATAGCTATTTACAACGCCAAGAACAGCGTGAATCAAATGCTCGCAGTTATCCGCGTCGTTTGCCATTTGCGCTTAAACGCGGTCAAGGTATCTTTGTTGAAGATACTGAACAACAGATCTTTATTGATTGTTTAGCTGCTGCTGGTACGTTAGCGCTTGGCCATAGTCACCCAGATGTGACAACAGCTTTGATTGAAGCGGTGCAATCAGAAGTACCAATGCAAACGCTAGATCTGATGACGCCGATAAAAGATGAGTTTATGACTCAATTATTGGGTTTGTTACCGGGTAATATGGCTGACAATGCACGTATTCAAATGTGTAGCCCTTGCGGTTCCGATGCGGTTGAAGCGGCATTGAAGTTAGCTAAAATTGCCACGGGTCGTCGTTCAATTCTCGCATTCTCTGGTGCTTATCATGGCATGACGCATGGCGCGTTAGCGATGATGGGTAACTTAGGGCCGAAATCGGCACTGAGTATGACGGGCGCGGATGTGCAAATTATGCCATTCCCGTATGCACCTCGCTGCCCTTATGGCCTAGGTGAAGCAGGGATTAAGACCAGTCTTTATCAACTAGAGACCATGCTAACAGATCCGGAATCGGGTGTTGCTAAACCTGCCGCTATTATCGTAGAAGCAGTGCAGGGCGAGGCCGGTTCACTGCCCGCAGATCCTACTTGGCTTAAAGGCTTACGTGACATCACTAAACGTCACGGCATTTTACTCATCATTGATGAAATTCAAGCGGGTATGGGTCGTACAGGTAAAGTATTTGCATTTGAACATGCCGATATTGAACCGGATGTGATTGTAGTTTCTAAAGCGCTAGGTGGTGGCCAACCATTAGCCGCGATTATTTATCATAATGACTTTGATAAATGGAACCCTGGTGCACACGCGGGCACATTCCGTGGTAACCAGTTGGCAATGGCGTCGGGGTTGGTGGTTATGCGTCATCTTGCGCAAGAGCAACTGCATTTACATGCGGGTGCAATGGGCGCTAAGTTAAAACATGATCTAGAAGCGATTGACAGTAACGTTATCGGTGATGTGCGCGGCCGTGGTTTGATGTTAGGCATCGAGATTGTTGATCCTAATGGCGAACGTGATGTATTGGGTAACTTGCCACAAGATGGGCAACGTGCGAAAGAAATTCAACAAGCGGCATTACGTCGTGGTTTGATTATCGAATTAGGCGGCCGTTTTGGTTCGACTATCCGTATGTTACCGCCACTCATCATCCAACCAGAAGAAATTGATGTGGTTGTTGCTATTTTAACAGATGCGATAAACTCAGTTGGTTAGTTGGTTAGTTGGTTAGTTGGTTAGTTGGTTAAGAGTATAACCATGAATAAATAGGCCTTTAGTTCTGAACTAAAGGCCTTTTTTATAATTTAATAGTCATTTTTTGAGCTAACCATTGGTAGTGATATTGAGAATTATTAACATATGGTGTTAGTATACTAAATCGTTTTTAAGCCAGAGTTAACAGATTTGACTAATATAGCGTCAACTTTACCACCTAAACTACTACTATATATATTAAAAGCAAAGAATTATGGTGTTGAGTATCAGCCTATTATTGCGGTTGAAACACTTGAGGTTTTTGCTTATGAAGCTTTGTCTCGCTTTTATGACGAAGCAAACAATCCAATTCCCCCTGATCACGTATATAAAGCTTTGCATCATAATCCGTTATCATTATTTCAGGTGGAATTAGCACAGAAAAAATTACAGCTTAAACATGCCCCTAAAAATTTCAAATTATTCGTTAATTTAGATCAAGACTCCTATTTTGCTTATGGTGACGATGTCGCTGAGCAGTCGGTAATGGCGACGGAATTAAACCCTTTCATTCGATTGTTTTTAGAACATGGGGATAATGAAATAGTTGTCGAGTTAATTGAAAATTCTGAAATAAACGATGCTAAAATGAGCCTGAACATGATCAAGCTTATGGCGTCATATAATATAAGGACAGCGCTTGACGATATCTGTAATGAACAGTCTATGCTTTCGACCGCAGTATTAGAGCAAGTTGATTTTATAAAATTCGATCGTTTTGTGGTATTGAATAAACACAATTCAAGTTTTCTACTGCTAATTAAAGCGTTAATTTCTTACGCTGAAGAGGCCGGAAAGAAAACAATTTTGGAGGGGGTTGAAACGGATGAGGATCTGGCATTTGCAAAAGCATTAAATATTGATTATGTACAAGGCTTTCTATTTAAACAACAATTTGTATCTGCACCGAGTTTCGGCCTTTAATACATCGGCCCTTAAGATAAGTAAGGGCCTATCAAGTTACATAACTTAAGTATAAATACATCTTTGGAAATTTGTAGGTGCATTTTTTATTATTTAGCTATTTTTCATAAAACGTTGACGAAAGTTTTTAGGCGTTAACCCTATGATACGAAAAAATATCTTTCGACAGGCACCCGTATCCTCATATCCTACTTTATTTGCAATATACTCAAAAGAATAACGACTTGTTTCTAATAATTCACATGCTTTTTGTATTCTAAGACGCTGAATATATTCTGTTGGTTTATAACATGTCACTTTGTAAAATCGACGTAGAAAAGTACGAGAAGTGAGATTACATTGGAGTGCAAGGTCTGTGATCGTTGTATTTATCATGAAAGTTTGTTGCAAGTGTTGTTGCAGCTTAAGAATGACGATATCACCATGATTGAACGGCGGGTTGAATTGTTGATAGTATCGCTGTTCACGCTGGCCTGTATCGACGACTAACATTTTACCAATTTGTCTCATTACACTGGGATGAGAAAATTGTGCGATAAGTTCCAAGCCTAAGTCTAGCCAAGACATCATCCCGCCAGCGGTAATAATATTACCTTCATTAATCAATATTTTTTCGATTTCGAGCGTTACTTTCGGAAACATCGTTTTGAAATCGGGTTCAAGATTCCAATGTGTCGTCATTTTTTGTGTTTGTATTAATCCTGTTTCAGCGAGAATAAAGGCTCCTGCACACGCAGAAGTTAAGACCGCGCCTTGTTTATGTTGTCTTGATAGCCAGATTAATACGGCATTGTCTGGCTTAAGGTAAAAGTGATTACTGTTGGCAGGGGGTAAAATAACTATATCAAATGTTACATTATTAATGTTTGAAATATCCGAAACTTGCATTATTTTAGTGTCAAATTGAACATTAATATGTTGTTCACTGCAAGCTTGATTAGCAAGTTCGAACATTTCCTGTAAGCCATATTGTGCGGATTTAATACTCCCCGGATAAGCAAGAATCGTGATTGTAATTTGTCTATCTGTCATGGTATATACTTCGATTACCTAGCTCGTTACTTTATAGCATGTATTTCCAATGGTTGTCACTTTTAACCATAATTATGTCATTTGTGACTCTTATGGTTCGTTCATATTTACGACATAATTTGTCACATGAAACGTTAACTATAATCAGCGGTTTCGGATTTATTATTATTTCCAATACCGACTTTAAATAAGAGAGACAGTGATGACAATTGTAAATAAAACGGCGTTATTAGTAATCGATATCCAAAAAGACTATTTCCCTGGTGGAGCATATCCATTATGGCAGCCTGAAGAAACGGTCGTAAATACACTATCGGCGATGGCATTAGCGCAATCTCACGGGGTCGATATTATTCATGTACAACATGTCTTTGATACGCCAGCTCCTTTTTTTAATAAAGGCACTAAAGGGATCGAAATAGATCCTCGCATTTTACAAGCCGCACCTGAAAGTCCTATTGTTGTTAAATCTTTTGCAGATAGTTTTGAACAAACTAATTTAGAAGGGTTGTTAAAAGAGCGAGGTATTACCTCGTTATTAATTTGTGGGATGATGACGCATAATTGCGTAACGCACACAGCAATTTCAAAAGCAGCCGATAAATATGATGTTATCGTGATTACTGATTGCTGTACAACCATCGATGAAATGGTTCATAACATTGCTTTGTCAGGGATGTCGAATCGAGTCTCACAGAAAGCCGCAGCAGAAGCGTTTGCTGTATAATTGCAGATAATAAAAAACCACCTTAAAGCTATTCAAGGTGGTTTTTATTCTTTATATTTTTGTACTTATTTCAGTTTAAACTGACCAACAATCGCAACTAACTGTTCATTTGAACTGGCTAGATCACGTGTACTGTCCATGGTCTTCTCACCGTTCTGGGTAAGTTGATTTACCATGCCTTGGATCATGGTCATGTTACGGTTGATCTCTTCCGTTACTGAGCTTTGTTCTTCAGCAGCAGTTGCGATTTGAATACCAAGATCATTAATCTGCATGACAGAGTTAGTCATTGAATCTAGGTTATCATTAACACTTGCCGTGGTCGTCGCTGTTTGCTGACAACTGGCTTTAGTGATGTCCATTGCACGAACAACCATATCAGCGCCATTGCGTAAACGTGTAAGCATCTCGTTAATTTCAGAGGTACTTTGCTGTGTGCGTGCTGCAAGAGTTCGAACTTCATCTGCTACAACGGCAAAACCACGGCCTTGTTCACCTGCGCGGGCTGCTTCAATCGCAGCATTTAATGCCAGTAAGTTAGTCTGGTCTGCAATTTCACCAATCACACTCAATACAGTGCTGATCCTATCGGTGTCTTCATTCATTGTTTGAATGTTGAGTGCCATCGCTTCAACTTCATTAACTAAGTCAGCAACACCGTGCACTGCGCCTTCTACAACCGTTTTTGATTTGCGTGCCTCGTCTGCAGATTGCTGAGTAAAGGTTGCAGATTGTGCCGCATTTTGGGCAACGCTGTCAGCGGTTGAACTCATTTCTGTTATCGCTACAACAACCTGGTCTGTTTCACTAGCATGGTCGATTAGTACTGTATTATTGTGCTCAGTCTGCGTTCTAAGTTGCTCAATGCCTGCTGAGATATGGTCTGTTGATTGTGATATCTCTAACATCATCTCTTGTAAGTTGCTCACGAATCGATTCACTGCTTCTGCAATTTGGCCCAAGTCATCGTTACTGTTTACAGTTAGACGCTGGGTTAAATCAGCATTGCCTTGGGCAAGGTCTACAATTGTCGCTTTTAACGCCAGAATTGGACGGTATAATCGATTAAGTGCGGCATATACAATAGCGGATGCAATAAGGATAAGCAGTAGGGCGCTTAATACGCTTTCTTCTAATAGTTCTTGTACTGTCGCGTAATGTGCTGACTGATCAATGGTGATGACTAAATGCCAGCTCATTGAGTCATCAAGTTTAATGCTTTCAAAGTAACTCACTTTATCTGCACCATTAACAGTGAAGTTTGTTACACCTTCATCTTTACTGAGTATCTCTTGTTGCAGTTGCGCATAGCCCATATCGTCAGATAACTTACTTTGTCCTGGGTTGCGGATCCGCTCTGTTGACGCGATTGTAGTACCTTGGTTATCGTGTAAGCTTGTTACTGCATTGGCAAATGCAGATGCACGAACCATCTCATTTAACACACCTAACTCGATATCGGCAAGCAGTACACCTTCAAGTTGGCCATTTTTATAAAACGGGGCCGCAATACTAATAAGTAATTGTTTTGTTAGTGCATCTTTATACATTGCAGTTACAACTGTACTGCGTTTTTGTTGAGCAAGGGTATACCAATCACGCGTGCGGGGATCATAACTAGCTAAATCTCGTTTCCCACTTGCAGCGCCATAAGAGCGGCCATCGGCAAAACCAACCACTATGTCACTGGCTTTAGTGGCTGCGGTGATTTGTCGTACCATTAAGTGTATCTGTTCGTCACTACGTGCTTGGGAAAAATCGGGTGCCGTTGCAATCAACCCGTCTTTAATGGTTTGGAACCAAGTATTAATTTTTTCCGATGTGGTATCAGCTTTTAATATAGAGTAATCGTTGATATTACTCGACATCGAAGAAGATAACTGGCGGTAAGAAAAGAAGTTAGAAATAGTTAATGTTGTTATTAACAGGAGAATAATGACAGATATTATTCTCCCTTTAAAACTTGATAGAAAATCCACGTGTATTTATACCCTTTAATGGTTAAAATTATTGCTATTTAGCTGATTTGCCAATGTATATTTAGTTAAAGGCAATTTTTTATATTCTATCATTCACATGAAAGTGCGGGTAGGGTTTTATGGGTGTTTATAGCGCCAATATTGGCATTAAATGCTTAACTATTATTTAAGGTCAAGCTTTACAGCTGCGCAGTGCCATAAAGATTGATATTTTATATTGCGGTTACTTTAATTTAAATTGACTAACGATGGCCAATAATTGTTCATTGCAACTTGCTAGATTACGCGTACTGCCCATGGTTTTTTCGCCATTTTCAGTTAATTGATTAACCATGCCTTGGATCATCGTCATATTACGATTTATCTCTTCGGTTACTGAACTTTGCTCTTCTGCCGCTGTTGCTATTTGGATGCCTAGATCATTGATTTGCATCACTGACTCGGTCATTGAATCGAGGTTATCATTAACACTTGCCGTTGTGACAGCCGTTTTTTGGCAGCTTGCTTTGGTAATATCCATCGCGCGTACAACCATGTCTGCACCGTTACGTAGACGTGCAAGCATCTCGTTAATTTCGGACGTGCTCTGCTGTGTTCTTGCTGCAAGTGTGCGTACTTCATCTGCGACTACCGCAAACCCACGGCCTTGCTCACCGGCGCGAGCTGCTTCGATTGCGGCATTTAGCGCTAATAAATTAGTTTGATCTGCAATTTCACCGATAACACTCAATACAGTGCTGATCTTATGGGTGTCTTCATTCATAGTTTGAATGTTTAGCGCCATTGCGTCAACTTCATTAACTAAGTCAGCAACACCGTGCACAGCACCTTCGACAACCGCTTTTGATTTATATGCTTCATCGGCACTTCGTTGTGTGAATATGGCTGATTGTGCGGCACTTTGGGCTACACTGTCGGCGGTTGAACTCATTTCAGTTACCGCGACAACAACTTGGTCTGTTTCACTCGCATGTTCGATGAGTACCGTATTGTTATGCTCTGTTTGGGCTTTTAGTTGTTCAACACCCATTGAGATATGCTCAGTTGACTTCGATATTTCTAACATCATGCGTTGTAGATTACTGACGAATGCATTCACTGATTCAGCAATCTGTCCGAGGTCGTCACGGCTATTCACATCTAAGCGTCGTGTTAGGTCTGCATCCCCTTGTGCTAAGTCAAAGATAGTTGCTTTTAAAGCCAAAATAGGACGATATAAGCGTGATAGGGCGATAAATATAATAACCGAAGCAAAAATGACAAGTAGTACATTTATTATGATCGCGTTATTCAAACTGTTTTGAACAGGTAAGAAGAGTACTGATTTATCAATAGTAACAACAATTTTCCAGCTTGATTTATCATCTAAGTGTAACGTTTTATAGTAAACAATTTGGTCAATACCATTAATAACTAATTGAAATGTACCCGTATTATTTTGAAATATGTCTCTTTGAAGCGCAGTGTAAGCATTACTATAAGACTGCATTTTTTCACCAACAACTTCTCGTTCATTCGTCGATGCGATTGTCATGGTATTTATATCATACAGACTCGTAGTTGCCCCAAAGAATGCAGATTTATTGATCATATCTTCAAGCATGTTTAAGTTAATGTCAGCCAATAGCACGCCTTTGAATTGACCGTTTTCATAAAATGGTTCTGCGATGCTAATAATTAACTCACCAGAGATTGAATGCTTATAAATGTCGGTAAT
>NZ_ABCQ01000083.1 GCF_000170855.1 Moritella sp. PE36
GATCTTCTGATCCAAGCCCAAACAGATCTCTTTCTTTGGTTTAGGCGCTTCAGCTTCTGTCGCGCGTGATGCTGAAAATAAATTTTTCCGCTTTAACGTACCCGTCATTTGCTTTGATGACATCATGATGCAACGTATGAGCGTAATTAACAGTACCGAAGATTCGGTCGTGGTTTTATTCTCACATACGGGCCGAACTAAAAGTATGGTTGATGTCGCGAAACTAGCCCGTGAAAATGATGCTATTGTGATTGGTATCACCGCGGAAAATTCACCGCTCGCAGAATATTGCAACTTGGTTATTTCACTCGATGTGTTAGAAGACACAGATGTTTATATGCCAATGGCATCACGTGTCGCGCAGTTAGTACTGGTAGACGTACTCGCCACAGGCTTCACATTACGTCGCGGTGATAAATTCCGAGAGAACTTGAAGAAAGTTAAGTCTGCGATTAAAGATTCGCGCTTTAACAAAATAGATGAATAACACATGGCCACATTAAGTGGCCATTTTTTTACCTGTCAACAAACTTTAATCAAACCTTACATAATAAGATGATTAAAGAGCCCCCCCTTTGTCGTCAGTATTTTAGTAACAAACTATAAAACAAAACACATCATCTCATTATTCATATGGAGTAAATATGTTACGTAGAACTAAAATTGTAACCACCTTAGGTCCAGCGACAGACCGCGATAATAATCTAGAAAAAATCATTCTTGCCGGTGCCAATATGGTTCGCATGAATTTTTCTCACGGCAACGCCGAAGACCACATCAAGCGCGCCAAAGATGTTCGTGCGATCGCTAAAAAACACAATAAACACGTGGCTATTTTAGGTGACTTACAAGGTCCTAAGATCCGTGTATCTAAATTCACAGACGGGAAGATCCAATTAAACCTTGGTGATAAATTCTGTCTAGATGCAGATTTTGATAAAACGGCGGGTAACCAAGAACGCGTTAGTATCGATTACCCTGAATTATCAAAAGATGTATTCGCGGGTGATGTACTACTGCTTGACGATGGCCGCGTACAATTAAAAGTAATCGAAATTAAAGGTCAACAGATCCACACTGAAGTAACAGTAGCGGGCCCATTATCAAACAATAAAGGTATCAACAAGCAAGGCGGAGGGTTATCTGCCGAAGCGCTGACCGACAAAGATAAAGCAGACATTCTTACTGCGGCTAAAATTGACGTCGACTTTATCGCCGTCTCTTTCCCACGTAACGGCAGTGATATCAATTATGCCCGTGAACTTGTTCGAGCGGCGGGCTCTAATGCTAAAATTTGTGCCAAAGTAGAGCGTGCAGAGACGGTAGCGACAGAAGAAAGCATGGTAGATATCATCCTAGCATCTGATGCCATTATGGTCGCACGTGGCGATCTAGGCGTTGAGATTGGCGATGCAGCACTTGTGGGTGTACAAAAATCTCTCATCAACTTATCGCGTAAATATAACCGTGTTGTGATCACTGCAACACAAATGATGGAATCAATGATCACCAGCCCAATGCCGACACGTGCAGAAGTGATGGACGTAGCGAATGCGGTGCTTGATGGTACAGATGCTGTCATGCTATCTGCAGAGACTGCGGCGGGAGATTTCCCAGTCGAAACAGTGAAAGCCATGGCAGAAGTATGTTTAGGCGCAGAAACACACCCAAGCATCAATGTATCAAACCACCGTATTGAATATACATTCGATTCAATTGAAGAAACAATTGCCATGTCGACTATGTATGCAGCGAATCACCTAAAAGGTGTAAAAGCGATTGTGGCATTAAGTGAATCCGGTACTACGCCATTATTGATGTCACGCATCAGTTCGGGGTTACCTATCTTCTGCTTGTCTCCACATCAGAAAACATTGAATGCGACAGCGCTTTACCGTGGTGTAACACCCTTACAGTTTTGCACTGAAGGTTTATCGCAGGAGCAGATCGTCGAAGGTACTTACGCAGTACTGAAAGAAACGGGCCAAGTTAAAGCCGGCGACATCATCTTACTCACGTTAGGTGATAAAATGGATACAGTTGGTTCAACAAACACCTGTAAGATCCTAACAATCAAATAAGTATTTTTTGATTCAGACATAAAAAAAACCGAGGCTACTATATATAAAATAGCAGTCTCGGTTTTTTTATTACTCTTTATTTTTTATTTTTTTATTAAAAATCTAACCCGTAAGCTAGATTTTAATGAGTCGCTCAGTTGAACCTTAAGCTACTTTTTCGTCTTTTATTACTTTTGAAATACCCGCAAACTCTTCTGGAGTGAATGAGTCAACGCTAATCGCAGCAAAACGTAGTTCATCAGCAGCTAATAATTCATCTGCTTCAACTTGGGTAATGATACCTTTTTCAACAGCAAGTGGCGCAGCAACTTTCGCCGCTAACTTACGTGGAATAGTACCTTTCGATGCTGCAATCGCAATTTTCTTCTCGATTGGCTCCACTTTATACATAGCTTGGAACGCAGATTCCATATCGAACATCGTCGTGTTTGCATCGTTCGCGTCACCAACATAACAAAGGTGTGTCAGACGGTCACGTGCTTCGCTTGGTTTAAGCAGCACTTTACAAATTGCTTTTGCTGTATCATCAGCAGGCATTTTATAGCTGATGCCGAATGGGAATACCACAACTTTAAGCGTATTAGCAATTGCTTTGTTACCGAAGTTTTGGAAGAAACCAGAAAATGCTTTACCAATTTCAAACAAGTTACGTTCGATAGCCCAAGACAACATAGGTAGATCTTCAGCTTGGCGACCTTGCTCTTCAAAATGTTTCAACGTTGCAGATGCAAGGTACAAGTTACTTAGTACGTCACCTAAACGTGCAGAAATCATTTCACGACGTTTCAAGTCACCACCAAGCACAAGCATAGATACGTCAGCACACAATGCTAATGCTTTACTCATACGCGTAAGTTGCTTGTAGTATTTCTTCGTTGGACCCGATACAGGCGCAGAATTTAAAAGACCACCTGTCAGACCTTGGCCTAGTGCGCCAAAGAAGTTTTTCGTACCAAAGGCAATATGCTTATACAATAATTCGTCAAATTGCGCTAATCCTTCTTTTTCATTTGGATTTGCAGCCGCTTGTAATTCACCGAGTACATATGGGTGACAACGTGTAGCACCTTGACCGAAGATCATTAGGTTACGCGTAAGGATATTTGCACCCTCAACTGTAATCGCTACCGGAATACCCCAATAAGCGCTGGCTAAATAGTTCTTAGGACCACACTGAATACCGCTACCAGCTTGTATATCAAGTGCATCATCAATAACAGTACGCGCCATTTCAGTCATGTGGTATTTAGAGATTGCCGTAACAATCGCAGGACTTTGACCAAGATCTAATGCACCTGTGGTAAATTTACGTGCCGCTTCAAGTTGGTAAGTTAGACCACCAATACGAGCCAGAGACTCTTGCACACCTTCAAATTTACCAATTGATAAACCAAACTGTTTACGTACATATGAGTAAGCACCCGTCATACGCGCAGTTAAATGGCCACAAGCACTGCCCAGCGCAGGTAAAGAAATACCACGACCAGCAGAGAGACATTCAACCAGCATACGCCAGCCTTTACCAACCATTGGTGCGCCACCAATAACCCAATCCATCGGGATGAATACATCTTCACCATAAGTCGTACCATTCATGAATGCTAGACCCATTGGGAAGTGACGGTCGCCAATTTCAACACCTTCGTGTGAGGTTGGGATTAATGCACACGTAATACCGATATCAACTTTATCACCCAGTAGACCATCCGGATCTTGCAGTTTAAATGCCAGACCAAGTACAGTCGCAACAGGTGCTAGGGTAATATAACGTTTGCTCCACGATACGCGGATACCAAGCGTTTCTTTACCTTCAAATTCTTCTTTAACAACGCGACCCATATCTGGAATACCACCAGCATCCGAACCCGCTTCAGGACCAGTAAGAGCGAAACATGGTACTTCAGTACCGTTTGCTAGACCTGGTAACCAACGATCTTTCTCTGCTTGTGTACCGTAATGTGCAAGTAATTCGCCAGGACCTAATGAGTTAGGTACCATTACTGTTACTGCAGTCGATAAACTACGTGTAGCAATCGTTGTTACAATTGTTGAGTTAGCGTAAGCAGAGAATGCTTTACCGCCGTATTCTGTTGGAATGATAAGCGCAAAGAAGCCTTTAGATTTAATGAAATCCCAAACTGGTTTTGGTAGGTCACGATCTTCATGAACGATTTTATAATCATCCAGCATCGACATTAGTGTTTTAAGTTCGTTATCAATGAAGCTTTGCTCATCTTTAGTTAACTTAGGCGTTGGGTAGCTAAGCATTTTATTCCAATCAGGACTACCTGCGAATAAATCACCATCCCACCACACACTACCAGATTCCATTGCTTCCTGCTCTGTTTGCGAAAGCGGTGGCAAGATGCTCTTAAACACTTTAAATAATGGTGCTGTGACATTCTTCTTTCTAAACTCACTCATTGCGCTCATAACTATTTCCTTTTGTTTCACTATCCTGATGCTGTCTCTACAACATCCAAATAACTATATTGCTTCTACATACTTGTAGTTTCTGTTGAGGTATTCATTCCCGATGCCAAATAAGGGATCACTTTACGAATTAGCCCCTCGACATCAATATCTTGATTAAAATCTGCTTTCGCAATATCCATCAATGCGCCGCTTGAGCTCATCGTAAATACCGCCGTACCCAAGGTAAAATGTAATCGCCAAAACAATTCTTGCGATGACAATGTTGGGTTCGCTTTCAATAAAGCCTTAGTTATGTTGGCTAAGACTTCACCGTAATGCGTTGTGGTATACCAACGTAAATGCCCTTGCTCATCGGTATAACTTCGACCAAGCAATTGCATAAAGATCACCGTACCATTTTTACTTTGCTTCTCTAACGCTAATAGCGGATCAACAAAACTGTTAAACACATCTAACAACGATGGTTTTTCAGCTTGTGCACATAAGGCGGTTAACTTTTCATTCAGCAGGGGCATGAAGAGTTCGAGATGTCGGGCGATTACCGCCTGAATCAATTCTTTCTTAGAACCAAAATGATAATTAACCGATGCCAAATTCACACTTGCTCGTGTAGTTATCAAGCGTAAAGAAGTATCTGAAAACCCATGTTCAGCGAACAAGCTTTCGGCTGCATCGAGAATGCGAGTTTTTGTATCCAACTTACTAACCATAATTAACCCTTTTTAAACGAACGTTTTAAAATTACGTTCTGGCGGACAAAATGTCAACACAATGTAAACAAATGTTTGAAACAAATGTTTTTAATTTGCCCTAGTTCGCATTTTCCTACGAATATAAAATAAAAAACACCCATTAGTGGGTAACTACAGTCAGGGGTTAGAGATAAACACGAGCGCCGATATTTATCACCTACTCCTTCAAATATAGCACTGTTAAAATGAATAAAGCGCCAACCGAGGTTGCCGCTTTATTTATATTCAAACAGTTTTTAAAACACTAACGAGTGACTATCTTGTGATTCACTTTATGTTATTCATTCAACTTTATTTTCCAGATAGCTGGACCTTCGACATGTGCAGATACACCATTGGTATCTACCGCTACTGTCATTGGCATATCTACCACATCAAATTCGTAGATTGCTTCCATACCTAAGTCTGCAAACGCGACAACACGTGACTTCTTAATCGCTTTTGATACCAGGTACGCAGCACCACCAACAGCCATTAAATAAACAGCTTTATGCTTCTTGATACTTTCAACAGTTGCTGGACCACGTTCTGATTTACCGATCATACCTAATAAACCCGTCTGTTCTAACATAGTATCGGTAAACTTATCCATACGAGTTGCAGTTGTTGGACCAGCAGGTCCGACAACTTCATCACCCACAGCGTCTACAGGTCCAACGTAATAGATAAAGCGGTTGGTAAAATCTACGCCTTCAGGCAAGCCTTCACCTCTATCGAGCATGTCTTTAATGCGTTTGTGCGCCGCATCACGACCCGTTAAGATCTTACCTGATAATAGAACGGTTTCGCCTGTTTTCCACTCCAGTACTGACTCTCGCTTAATGTCATTAACATTAACGCGACGAACGCTATCGCTTATTTCCCATGTCACTTCTGGCCAATCTTCTAATTTAGGCACATGCAATTCTGCAGGGCCCGAACCATCGAGTGTAAAATGAGTATGACGTGTCGCTGCACAGTTCGGGATCATCACTACCGGTTTTGATGCCGCGTGTGTTGGACAAGATTTAATCTTGATATCCAATACCGTTGCCATACCACCTAAGCCTTGCGCGCCAATACCAAGTTTATTTACCCGGTCAAAAATATCTAAACGCATTTTCTCATCAGTAGTTTCCGCACCACGTTCCATTAATTCATGGATATCAACGGGTTCCATTAATGACTCTTTTGCCATTATAGCGGCTTTTTCGGCAGTACCACCAATGCCTATGCCTAGCATACCCGGTGGACACCAGCCTGCGCCCATTGTCGGTACTGTTTTCTCAACCCATTCAGCAACATCATCAGATGGGTTTAACATCACCATCTTACTTTTATTTTCAGAACCGCCGCCTTTAGCCGCAATCATTACTTCTACTTTCGCGCCCGGTACCATTTCGACATGCACCACGCCTGGGGTATTATCTTGGGTATTTTTACGTGCGCCAGCTGGATCTGCAACAATCGAAGCTCGTAGTGGATTACCAGCAAAGGCATAAGCACGACGAATCCCTTCATCAACCATTTCTTGCACAGTTTGATCGGTTTCCCACTGTACATTCATGCCAATTTTAACGAAACAAGTCACAATACCCGTGTCTTGACAAATTGGACGCTTACCTTCCGCTGACATGCGCGAGTTAATTAGAATTTGCGCAATCGCATCTTTAGCGGCTTGGCTTTTTTCTGCGTTGTAGGCTTTTTCCATTGCTTGGATAAAATCAAGCGGATGGTAATATGAAATGTATTGTAGTGAATCTGCAATACTGTCGATAAAGTCCGCTTTACGGATAACTGTACTCATGGTCAACTCCCTTTTGCTTACTCACTGTGTTAACTGATTATTATATTTATCATGTTTAAGGCCATGGAACGGCCTCAACATAGTTAACATTAAGATATGTGGTTCTAAAATTTCTCTCTATCATACCTTTGCTGATCACTTCTCTCCACTAAAACTGTGCTTAACCTATACGAAATAACAACAGCAACACAACTTTATAGCAACACCAAATTCATTTTATATCACCTTAGAGCCAAGATTAATCTGTCGATTTATGCTAATCTGCGCGCATCAAAATTGAGGGATATGCTGTACTAATGAAAACACTTGTAATAAAACCAATCGCCTTTCCTAGCAATGGCATTCGCCCATTTTTTGCCCCGCTAAGCTCTGCCCCTTGGTCAATTTTACTCGAGTCTGGATCTGTTGATCACATTGATAGTCGCTTCCACATTATTGTGGCCGATCCGATTGCCACCCTCATCACAGAAGAGACCCAAACAACAATTAATCAAGCCAGTGGCACAACCGTCACCACCGAGGATCCATTTTCAGTATTACAAACCCTCAACCAGCAACTGATTGGCGACATCGCACCGCATACACTGGCTGTTGATTTACCTTTCATTGCCGGGGCACTCGGTTATTTTGGCTATGACTTAGGCCGCAATATTGAAAACATTGGCAACCTGGCCAATGACGATCTGAACTTCCCTGATATGGCGGTTGGTTTATATGATTGGGCGATTGTCGTTGATATTAAACAGCAGCAAGCATGGCAAATACAATTTAGTGACCATGCCGAACAGACTTGGCAAGTCCGCCATGATTGGTTAGAACAACAAGGTGTCAGTAAACCATTATCTGCCCCCACAACTGCAACAGCAACAGCAACAGCATTTGAATTGAAACACAGCTGGATTTCTAATATGTCAGAACAGGCATACCATCAAAAATTTGCTCAAATCCAGCAATATTTACGCTCTGGTGATTGTTATCAAATCAATCTAGCTCAACGGTTTAACAACCAATATCAAGGTGATGAGTGGCAAGCTTACTGCACCTTAAGTCAACATAACAAGGCCCCCTTCTCAGCATTTATACGCCTTGAAGATAAAGCGGTATTATCTATTTCACCTGAGCGCTTCATTCGAGTTCAAGGCGCAAATATCGAGACAAAACCGATTAAAGGCACGCGTCCACGTAGTCACGACCCAGTGATTGATCAAGCGAATGCACTGGCACTGCAGCATGCCGAAAAAGACCGTGCAGAAAACTTAATGATTGTCGATTTATTGCGTAATGATATTGGTAAGATTGCCGTACCAGGCTCAGTGAGTGTACCAAAACTATTTGATGTCGAAAGTTTCCCAGCAGTACATCATCTGGTGAGCACCATCACAGGTCAACTGCCAACAGACAAGCATGCGAGTGAATTATTACGTGCTTGTTTCCCTGGTGGTTCCATTACGGGGGCGCCCAAAGTACGCGCAATGCAAATTATTGAGGAATTAGAACCGCACCGTCGCTCTTTATATTGTGGTAGCATAGGTTATCTCTCTGCACAGGGTAATATGGATTCAAGTATCACTATTCGGACACTATTATGTGACAATGGTCAAATATATTGCTGGGCCGGTGGGGGTATCGTTGCAGACTCTGTAGTCGAAGATGAATATCAAGAAACATTTGATAAATTAGCCAAGATATTACCTATACTTTAATTAGTCGCCACTAATTAAGCTAATCAATACAAGTAATAAGTTGCAAGGACGTATATGGATATTAACTCTTTAACATCACGCTTTGTGTTATCACCACTTTCAGCACCCGAGAGTAAATTCAGCAAATTTTTCACGCCTGCTGCGGTGCTGTTTCCCATTGTCGAACGCGACCAACAACTTAACCTAATTCTCACTCGTCGAGCGTCACACTTGCGTCACCACAGTGGCCAAATAGCCTTACCGGGTGGCAAAACAGAAAAAACCGATAGCTCATCCATCGCCACCGCATTGCGTGAAACCCATGAAGAAATTGGCATTCCAGCCGATAAGATCACCGTATTAGGAACGCTACCGAGTCGACCAACAATTAGCCGCTATTATGTCACCCCAGTCGTGGCCTTAATCGACAGTGATTACCAATCCAAGATTGACCCCAATGAAGTCGAGGAAGTTTTTGAAGTGCCGTTGTCTTTTTTACTCGATGATGACAACCATATTATCGAAAAGAGTTTATTTAAAGGGAAATACCGTGAAGTGACTTTCATGCCTTGGGGAAAATATCCAATATGGGGAACAACTGCGGCGATAATTAAAGATTTTTCGAAACACATTCGTTCGAATTGAATGTTAAAACCACGCCGTTAAACGTGGTCCTAAATAAAAACTATAACCAAGTTCGAGGTTGTGAGACAACATCCACTAACGCTTTCTGCGCATCGTTCTGCGGTTCTAAGTCATCGTAATGCCAACTTGCCAGTGGTGGCATAGACATAAGAATCGACTTGGTACGGCCTTTGCTCTGCAAGCCAAAGATAGTGCCACGATCCACAATCAAGTTAAATTCCGCATAGCGAGTACGACGGAATAACTGGAACTGACGTTCTTGCTCTGTATACGGTTGATTCTTACGTTTAGCAATAATTGGCGCGTAAGCTTGTGTGTAACCCTTAGCAACCGATTCAATAAAGCTTAAACTTTTCTCGATATCCCATTCATTCAGATCATCATAAATAATGCCGCCGATACCACGATATTCTTCACGGTGTGGCATATAGAAGTATTCATCTGCGTCTTGTTTAAACTTTGCATACAAATCATCACCAAACGGCACCACCGCATCACGCGCAGCCGTATGAAAATGACGGGCGTCATCGGCATATAAATGGATTGGCGTTAAATCAAATCCGCCCCCTAACCACCAATGCTGCTGACCATCATTGTCAGTGACCATAAACATGCGTACATTGGCATGACTTGTCGGTGCATGTGGGTTACGTGGATGCACCACTACAGATACACCCATTGCTTGGTATGACATACCAGTAAACTGTGGACGTTTAGCCGATGCAGCCGCCGGTAATTTATCGCCGCTTACCATCGAAAAGTTTACCCCCGCGCTTTCATATACTTCACCATCGCGTAATACACAACTAGTGCCCCGACCGAGATGACTGGTCCAATGATCAGCGATAAACTCGCCGTTGGTTTCTTCAGCCTGAAAAGCCGTGATAATTGATTGTTGGATATTACGAAAAAATGATTCTAGGTCATTAATACTAACTGACATAACTACCTTGCTTATCACTTAAACAGCAAACATTGAGGCCGAATGCTGTCTAAAAAGATGATTAATAAAAATATACTCATACAAATGAGTATGAAAAGAAATCCAACCGCTTTAGCCTAAGGTTTCATACCCTATTCGCCAAAGCAATTGGAAATATTATGCAGAGATCTCAGCGTAGAGATCGCAAAATTGCAGCGTCACTTTATGCTTAGGCGCACAATTGATCAAGGGTTGGGAGATATTATGTGATTCTTTTACTTTCACTGAGCTGTGGATCAGGGTATTTAAAATCGGTAAATTTTCCGCTCTTAATTCTGCAACCAGTTTTTTAGGTAAGCTAGCTTGCCCTTGATACTGATTAACCACAATCCCTTCTACCCGTAGTTTATCATTGTGATCTTGTCGTGTTTCTTCAATATTGGCCAACAAACTGTATAAACCACGACGTGAGAAATCATCACAATCGAAGGGGATCAAACAGGAATCCGCGGCTATCAAGGCCGACAAACTATAAAAGTTAAATGCGGGCGGCGTATCGATGTAAATCTCATCGTAATCACGCCTTAACTTCACCATTGCATCACGTAATTTATAGATTTTATGACGTTGTTCTAATTTAACAATCAATTCACCAAGCAATTCTGACGCCGGCATAATAGCAAGGTTAGGAAATGGCGTCGGCGTGATAAAATCATTATAAGGTCGCCCTTTCATAATAATATTTAATGTCTGCTCAAAAAACGCAGCCGCACTCAACTCAACCTTATAATCGTTTCCTAATAAATAAGCGCTGGTATCACATTGACTATCTAAATCAATAATCAGGGTGCGCTTGCCTTCTGATGCAGCAATCGCTGCCAAATTACTGCAGATCGTAGATTTACCTACGCCACCTTTTTGATTAAAAACAACACGGATCACGAGATACTCCCTTCTCTAAATTATTTGACTCTCTAACGTTCTAACTCTCTGGATTCATTTCACAGACTATTGACTCAACTTGATGCAATTTTAATAACTTAGCGAGCTCTTCTGGTGGCTCAATGTCGGTAAATAATTTATTCACCTGATTTACATTACCAATATTCACCATCGCATTACGGCCAAACTTAGTATGATCAACCGGTAAAAACACTTCTTGTGAGCACTCGATAATCGCTTGCGTTACCCGCACTTCTTGATAATCGAAGTCTAATAGTGAACCATCCATATCTAAACCACTGATGGTAACGATGCCAAAATCCATTCTAAACTGTTTAATAAAATCAACGGTTGCTTCGCCAACCACACCGGCATCTTTATTACGGACTTCACCACCAGCAACAATGACTCTGAAGTCGGGTTTTTGCATCAAAATAGTGGCTACATTTAGATTGTTGGTCACAATGCGTAAATTGTTATGATTTAATAATGCATGTGCTAATGCTTCAGACGTGGTACCAATATCAATAAACAGCGAGGAACCATCAGGTATTAACTCAGCCATCGCTTGCGCTATTTTCATTTTTTCTTTGGCTGTTTTTTGCTGACGATTAACGTATGAATCGTTAACAACACTGCTCTCTAATAGTGATGCGCCGCCGTGATGACGACGTACTAAATTATTTTCTGCCAATTCATTTAAGTCTCGACGTATTGTCTGTGGACTGACTGAAAAATGCTCTACCAGCACTTCAGTACTGACAAACCCTTCTTCCTTAACCAGCGAAATTATTTTTTGGTGACGTGTATTCTGTCTCACATCGTTCTCCCTGTTTCCCCTAATAACATTATCGAAAGGGAGTTTAAATTTACCCTTAGTTTATATCATATTTACACCTGTAAACCTGAAAAATAGCGTCAATAAACAAAGTTTAACGTCATTTTGGGATATACTCATACCTGTTCATCATGATTATCAAGTTGCAATCATCAAGTTAATCATGGCGAGCAGCCACTACATTCAAGTAACGACTTCATTTAAATAACAACTTTTTTCAGATAACAAAACACCAACGAGACAATCAAAATGGCTTCAGATCCAGATAAACTACTCAAACAGCATCCCGGATTAACCCATTCAGAACTCCAGAAAGTGACCTCTCACGTACAGCGAGAAAAAGACGAGTGGTTTCTCAATACCGTCATGATAGAAGGCCACAGTGTACCGTTTAAGTTTAAACGTAAAAAAGCGTATAAATCGTTAACGGATGCACGTGTTAATCTCACCTACTATCCAGAGGTAGAAACGGTTGCCGGGTTCAAGGTAGAAATCATGCATGTGGTCAGAATTAAAAAATCATAAGGTATTAAATGTAGTCTTGAGTCTGTCATTTTTTATATGTTGATTAAGCTTGTTGCAAACATTTCAGCGAGTTACACTAGAGTAAATATTACTAACTTAACGCATGATTCGAGGGAACGACCTGATGAGTAAATCTAAAATCATAGCCGGTATTGCTGCTGTCGGCATTATCTTTTATGCCACGTCAATTTATTGGAGTGTTGAACCTGACAGTTTTAGCCCAACACAAATAACCGAAGCGCTGACTAAAAACAACGCTGATATTGCAGTTGGTTCTTACACCACAGCAACTCTCATTAAAACGATTCAAACGTTAGACGAAAAAAATGGCGGTTATCTAAGTAACTCGGTATTACCACCCGCTATCTTGATGGATAACATGCCGTCATGGGAATATGGCCTGCTAGAACAGTCTCGTGATCTTATGTTAGTACTACGTCGTGATTTAAGTCGTTCACAGACGCATCAACTGAAATA
>NZ_ABCQ01000082.1 GCF_000170855.1 Moritella sp. PE36
AGTAATCAAGCGATTCAAACAGAACTAAAACCCGACGCAGCACCCATTGACGTTAAAGTTATTCTAGTCGGCGATCGTTTCGCGATTAGTCAGCTTACTGAGGGTGACAGAGAGTTATCAAGTCTTGCCAGTTCATTTATTGATTTCTCTTCCGAGTTTAATGTCAGCGAACAAAATATAGCGAACTATGTCGGTTATATTAAATCACTAATCACAGACGCCAATTTGCTTCCCCTCTCGGCTTGTGGCCTTAAGCGCCTATTACAGTTAAGCAGTCGTTGGTGTGAGCATAATAACTACCTCAGTCTTAACGAAGCTAAATTAACAACACTGTTAAGCTATTGCCATCAAATCGCATCAGGTAACAAGTTAGAAAGTATTGATAGTGATACTTTAAATACAGTGTTAAAACTGCAGTATGAAGCGTTGAATGGTTATATCCGCCTGAGTAACGAAGGCATTATAGAAAAACAAATTATTTTAGAAACGCACGGCAGAAAAATTGGCCAAATAAATGGTTTATCCGTGCTTGAAATGGATGGCCACCCAGAGAGTTTTGGTGAGCCGATTCGAATTACTGCGACAGGTCATCTCAATGGTGATGGCGATATCTCTGATGTTGAACGTAAAGCTGAATTAGCTGGCAACATTCACGCCAAATCGATGATGATCATTCAAGGTTTTTTCACCCATACGTTTGCAAAACCCTTGCCTTTACCGATAAGCGCAAATTTAGTATTTGAACAATCATATGGTGAAATTGATGGCGATAGTGCGGCATTAGCTGGCACATGCGCATTATTATCCGTGCTTGCGCAAAAGCCGATTGCACAAAACTTGGCTGTTACTGGTGCTATCGACCAGTTTGGTACTGTACTTGCCGTCGGTGGTATCAATGAAAAACTTGAAGGTTTCCTGCGGATCTGTGAGTTAAATGGTCAAACAGACATGGGGGTTTTAATTCCAGCGGCAAATATAATAAACTTGAACTTAAGCGACAAGCTCGTTGCTGCCGTTAACAATGAACAACTGGCTATTTATCCTATTACCCATATCGACCAAGCTATTGAGCTATTAATGGATATAAAAGCAGGAAAAGTCGACGATGAAGGAAGTCTCTACAATATCATTCAGTTACTTGCTGAAGAAAACGACAAATTAGACGATGATGAAACTGGTTTTGTAAAAAAACTTAAACAATTGTGCGCTAAAATCATTGGCAAACAGGGATGTAACAACTGATTGGACTTGTTAGGCGTACAGATGTACGCTAGAATAGCTTCAAGATAACAAGGATATTATTATGACAAACGAATTAGAGGTTGAAGTGGTACCTATGTCAGCAACAGAACGTAATAGCTTCGATAAAGAAGATTTAGTTAAATGTGGTAACGGCGAGTTATTTGAATCTGAAATCCGTCTTCCAAAAGACAATATGTTGATGATGGATCGCATTCTACACATTGATAGTACTAGTGGTGAATTTGGCAAAGGCGAAATTACTGCAGAGCTAGATATTACCCCTGATTTATGGTTTTTTGACTGTCACTTTGACAGTGATCCTGTTATGCCTGGTTGCCTAGGCCTAGATGCGATGTGGCAATTAGTTGGCTTCTTCCTAGGTTGGAATGGCGCTAAAGGTAAAGGACGCGCACTGGGTGTAGGTGAAGTTAAATTCACAGGCCAAGTATTACCAACAAATAAAAAAGTAACTTATAAAATTACCATGAAGCGTGTTGTACTACGTCGTTTGGTCATGGGTATTGCTGACGCTGAAATGCTTGTAGACGGTAAAGTAATTTACACTGCAAAAGATCTTAAAGTAGGCTTATTCCAAGATACTTCAGTATTCTAATCGTTTACTGATACAGAATAATGATCAACGCCCCTATTAGGGGCGTTTTTTTATGGTTAATCAGTGAAATGCTGAGCCAGAATTTGTCCCCGTAAGACATACCTAGCGATGTGTATGCCCCAACTTACCTACCACTATAGTTTATCTCAATTTCATTTCAAGACAGCACATTACAACCTAGTGGTAGCTAAACTAACCCCGAAACTAACAAAAAGTCCACCGCTGACATAGTTTAACCACTTCGCTATTTTAGGTGTGGTGAGCAAAGCTTTAAGCTTCGTGGCAAAAATAATGACCACAAGAAACCAGCTGGCAACAACCAAAGCTTGAACCAGACCTAATATCATACTTTGCTCTAAAATATGCTGTGGTGAAATAAACTGCGGAAAGATAGATAAATAGAACATCACAATCTTGGGGTTGAGTAAATTAGTCAACAGTCCTTTGGTAAAGCTGCTGATCAAAGATGCGTTCATGGGGCGTTGATTCGGTTCCAATTTTAGCTGAGATAGCTTTAAGCCATTTTTGATATTACTCACACCAAGCCAAAGTAAATAACCTACCCCTAGCCATTTAAAGATATTAAAAGCCACGGAAGACTGCGACAGTAAAAGACTTAATCCTTGGGCTGATACAAATGCATGAACCAGAAAACCAAAACATACACCTAATATATTAACGAAAGCCAGTCGCTTTCCTTGTGCTATTGAGGTATACAAGATTAGAAGTGCGTTGGGACCAGGAATAATTGCCAATAGAAAAACGATGCCAGCGAAGGCCATTATAGTGTTAATAGTCATATTTAAAACTCCAATAAAATATCATGACGTATAGCAATACGCCTTAAATCACTTAATTATGTTGATATCTTATGAAAGTGGCGGGCAGTGAGTACAATCTGACCTAATGACTATATACATATAAATACCTGATTAAATTTTTCGACTATATGTCAAACAAGATTACGAGCAACTATAACGTAGCAAGAACAACAGTTCAATTTATTTAATGAGCCAATTAATACTCTTTAATGCCATTTAATGCAACTCATTACACATGAAAAACCCCGTCAACAGGTGCTAAGGCTGTAATAACGGGGCTTCAGTAGCCTCTCTCACCGAGGCTTTGTGTATCTATTCACTTATTATTTCATGAAGAGCCCTGTACCTCGGATCTCTTGTGCTTCACGCCAACCACCTAGCCACTGACCGCGCGAATCTGCGCTTTGAAATGGACAAACTTCATTCGAGCGACCTGCGGTTCCAGCTTGGTAACCTTTCGAATATGCTCTTTCCAAACGATCTCGTTTCTGTCTCTTCATTCTATATTCCTCAAAAATGATATAACTTAAACCTGAGACTTTCCGTGCCTCTATTAAGTAATAGGTCAAGATATTCGACAAATCAAATAAAAAAGGCACAGTAATAAAATTACTGTGCCTTTGAGAAACAAAAATGATGTTTAGCGATTAATGACTAACGTTTGAAACGACGGAACAACAGCATCATGGTTGGCAATAGTATAAACCATCCCATGCCTGCCCCACTTCGTTCATAGTCTTCATCTGCTTTTATTGGGCATTGAGATACCGTGGATAAATCTTTTATCTCATCAGCAGTGAGCGTCATTGTTAATACAACAGGAGTAGAGCCCACTCTGTTTTTGTAGTTCTCAACATTCTTATAGTCAAAACCATTAGCAACAATAGTGTACGAGCCACTATTGTTATCACTGATACTTATCGCGTTAGCAAAGCGATAACGAACTTCTTCATTAGTACCAAGTGAACCACAATATAAGTCATCTAAATAAGCTGTTTTTTGAGTTTTGTAGTCGTAAATAAAGGCACTTTGGAAACGCGCAGATCCATCTTCCCTTGGTGATGTTTCACCACGGGCATCACGCCAACCTACAATTAAGCCATCATTGTTAATTTTACTAACTTGAGATGTAGCACCTTTAATAGGGTTTGCTTTAAATGGATAGCGAACCGTACCACTAGCGACATCATAAGTGTAAAACTCGGTAACTCGGCTTCTGTTTTGAACCGCCTCGAAAGTGCGGTTACCAACAACAATAAATGCTTGTGAGTCATTATCAGTGCCATCTGCGGCCACAAACGGCACATTAGCCGAAACATAAACAGTATCTGTAATATCAATTGCAACTGTATCGCGAATTACCTTATCGAAATCACTACCAACATCTTCTTTTAGTTTTATTATTTCAAGTTTACTTTTGTAGCTAAGTGTCGATGTAACAGGACTTGTTGCAGGTTCTACAGGCGTCACCTTAGGCATGAATATGGTTGCACGAGCACGGCCCCCACTATCATTATTATAAATATTTTGTGTTGAAAAACCAACAGCAAAACCTGAGGTATTTATCGCATAAGCATTGGCAATATAAGTTGCATCATCTTCATGCCCGCTTAATCCATTAATCCATGTGCTGCTGAATGTTTTAACATTATCCGTGTCATCAGAAACCCAGTATGACGCTTGTAAATTAAAGCCTGGGCAATAGTACAAATCATCATAGTCATTACGGTCATTATAATCAGGTCCTGCATTAAAACATGCATTAAAACGACCACTCGAACCATTAGCATTAGGCCAATTAACACTTGACTGACCAACAATCAATGTCTTGTCATATCCTGGTAGAGATACTTTGGTGAAATCGTAGACAGAACTAAAACCGCCATTGTTAGTACCATCACTTGTAAAATCAACCGCTTGTAATGATTTATCTTCATAAAACCCGCGACGAGTAAAATCGGTATTATTTGTTATATTGCCAATTTTTTCCCCTGTACTATTGATTGCAGTGACTTTAGTAGATTCAGCGACGGTTATGACATTACTATCAAAACCTAAAATTTCATATTCTGTCTCAGGAATATAGTTAGCGTTATAGGTATTTAAAATATTACTGCGCCAAGCATAAAGCCCGTCTTTGCCATCACCACCTTCCTTGCCCTCCCACAATAATTTACATACGTCATCGTTGTATTGACAATATTCGTTATATGTCCAAGGCGCAGCAATGTCAAAAGTAAATGGTTGTCCGTATGTATTAGTATAAATCGCAGTACTTGTTGTTGCAGTAGCAGCACTAGATGTATCCATAGCTGATACAAATGGGCCAAACCTGCCATCAGTTGGAATACTAATTGACGGTGCACTGATTGTCACCGCAATTGCATTCGAACACAAAAGGAGACTAATAATCCCTGCTAGCTTAGTCTTTTTTAAATGCATTATTTTAACGTTTCCTTAGCCTTTCATTTCTTCAAGCTCTTCCCAACGTGCGAAAGCAGTCTCTAGTTCTTGCTCTTTGTTAGCAAGATTTTCAAGCATTGCTTTCGTTTCATCAGCAGGCTTATTAAAGAAATCAGGTTGATTAATTTCAGCTTGCAAGGTTTCAACTAATTCTTCAAGTTGTTCCATTTTTGCAGGCAGTTTATCGAGTTCAACTTGTATATTGTATGGCAGTTTTTTGGTCTTAACGGCCTGAGTTGATTTCTCTTGTTTTGCTGGTTTAGCAACTACCGCGGCTTTCGCTTTTGGCTTTGCTGACATAGATTGTGTATTTGCTTGTTGGTTCTTAGCATCATGGTAACCACCAACAAAATTAGTAATTTGCCCTTTACCATCAAACATCCAGCAACTTGTTACTGTGTTATCAATGAAATTACGATCATGGCTTACTAATAATAACGTACCCTGATAATTGGCAAGTAATTCTTCTAAAAGTTCCAATGTTTCGATATCTAAATCATTGGTTGGTTCATCCATAATCAAAAGATTAGATGGTTTTAGGAACAATTTAGCTAATAATAGACGGTTACGTTCACCACCAGACAGCGCTTTTACCGGAGTACGAGCACGTTGAGGGTGGAATAAGAAGTCTTGTAAGTAACCAAGTATGTGACGAGGTTTACCATTAACCATCACCTCTTGTTTACCGTCACCTAAGTTATCCATTACTGTCTTTTCAAGATCAAGCTCTGTACGGTGCTGATCGAAATAAGAAACTTCTAACTTAGTACCACATTTAATGACACCGGCTTGTGGTTGTAACTCTTCAAGTAACAATTTGATTAAAGTACTTTTACCACAACCATTTGGTCCAACAAATGCGATCTTATCGCCACGCATAATGTTAAAGGTAAAGTCTTTGACGATCTGCTTGTTCTCGTAAGCATAAGTTACATCTTCGCCTTCAAATACACGTTTACCTGAACGAGAAGTCTCATCCACTGTGATCTTAGCTTTACCTTGTACACTTAGACGGTCGCTACGTTCATTACGCATTTCTTTCAGTGCTTTAACACGACCTTCATTACGGGTAC
Organism: Moritella sp. PE36; assembly: GCF_000170855.1. Taxonomy (GTDB): domain Bacteria; phylum Pseudomonadota; class Gammaproteobacteria; order Enterobacterales; family Moritellaceae; genus Moritella. The sequence goes on from NZ_ABCQ01000082.1 coordinate 6,213, forward strand.
GACGGGCTTTAACCCCTTGACGGATCCATACTTCTTCTTGCGCTAGGCGCTTATCGAATAATGCATTTTGTTCGTCTTCAACACGCAGCGCTTCTTCTTTAGCAACTAAATATTGGTCATAGTCACCAGGGAAAGACGAAAGGTTACCACGGTCAATATCAATAATACGCGTTGCCATTGAACGAATAAAACTTCTATCATGGCTTACAAAAATGATGGTACCAGCGAAATCTTTTAAGAACTCTTCTAACCAAAGAATAGATTCAATATCCAAATGGTTTGTTGGTTCATCAAGTAATAACAGATCAGGCTTACAAGCTAATGCACGCGCAAGTGCGGCGCGACGTAACCAACCACCGGATAAATTATCAAGCATCATTTCTGGGTCTAAGTCTAAACGCGTCAATACTTGCTCAATGTTTTGCTCGAACTCCCAGCCATTACGATTATCAAGTTCTTCTTGTAAACGCATCAACTTATTCAGCGATTTTTCACTGTAATCATCAGCAACCAAAATAGATTGATGATGGTAGTCTTTTAATACCTGACCAATATCAGCTAAACCACCGGCTACAAAATCAAAAATAGTAACACCGCTTACTTTCGGTGGATCTTGCTCTAAACGAGAAACTACGGCATCTTGTTCAATACGAACTACACCGTCATCTAGTTGAATATCACCGGCAATAACTTTCATCATTGTTGATTTACCTGCACCATTACGGCCAACAAGACAAACACGTTCTTTTCGTTCAAATACAGCATCGGCATGGTTTAATAACGGTAAGTCGCCGAAGGCTAAACATGCATTTTGTAACGTGATAACAGCCACGATAATTCCTTAATATAAAATTCAATTGTTTCAAAAATAAAACCATTATAGGTAATGTTGAAACAAGCAGTTAGATAGATTCTAACATAAAGTTGTAAAATAGAAAAAATCCGAGCGTTAACAATTAACTGGTAATTGAGAATCCACTCGGATTGAGTCACCTAAATCAGTCTTGTGCGATAAAATCAGCCAATTCTTCAGTATCAAATGGCCAACCAATTTCTTTATCAGTCACAGTGTTCTTAATAACGGGAATACGAATACCATAACGGGCGATGTCAGCTTCATCATGGATGATCTCTACTTGCGTCATGTCATTGACCAAGTGTTGAGCTGTCACCAGTTCCCAAGCGTGCTCACATAAGTGACAACCTTCTGTGGTATAGAATGCGTATTTAGTCATTATGCTACTCGTTCAACAAGCCAACAGTTACTGATGTTTTTGTTACGCGCGAAATCTTTAGAGCGATTTTTTTCAGTAATATTGGTTGCTTTAAGACCTAGTTTTTCAAGTCCTTCAAAATCTAGCTTAAAGTTACGCTTATTGTTAGAGAAAATAATTTCACCACGTGCAGATAGAATATTCTCTAGCCAAGTAAACAATTGTATGTGATCACGTTCTACATCGAAGCTGTCTTCCATACGCTTTGAGTTTGAGAATGTTGGTGGATCAATAAAGATAAGGTCAAACTTGTCTTCACAACGCGCTAGCCAGGCTAAGCAATCCGCTTGTACCACTTCATGCTTACGCATACTGATGTTGTTTAACGCAAAGTTACGTTTTGCCCAATCAAGGTAAGTATTCGACATATCAACAGTAACAGATGATTCTGCACCACCTAGAATTGCGTGAACACTTGCACTGCCAGTATATGAGAATAGGTTTAAGAAACGTTTACCCGCACTCATTTGGCCAAGCATGCGACGTGTTAGACGGTGATCGATAAACAGACCGGTATCTAAGTAATCTTTCATGTTCACTTCAAATTGAGCACCATATTCACTTACCGTAAACACTGACTTAACTTGCTGTATTTTTTCGTACTGGTTGCTGCCTTTTTGTTTTTGGCGAACTTTCAATACCAGTTTGTTCGGATCAATTTGAGTCACATCAAGCGTAACAGCAACAATATCCATGATACGTTGTTTGGCTTTTTGTTCTGGCACGTCTTTCGGCGCTTTGTATTCTTGTACCACAATCCAATCACCGTATAAATCGATAGCAGCATTGTATTCAGGTAAATCCGCATCATAGAGACGGTAGCAGTTAACTTGTTCTTTTTTCGCCCACTTCGTTAACTGTTTAATGTTTTTCTTTAAACGGTTACGGAAGTCTTCGGCAAAACCAGGGGTCATTTGTGTTTCAACGTGTGCTTTGGCTTGACGCGCAATCGATGAAATTTGGTAAATTTTAAGGAAACACTCTAATGAACCGTTGAACAATTTGTATTGCTTATTTGCACGCATGCCTAAACGAGACAGTAAATCAGGGCTTGATGAGAAAAATGCAACATTCCAGCCCGAAAATTCACTCTTCAGACGTTCACCTAATACTTGGTGTAAAACAATCAGTTCAGGTTGCTCACCCATACGTTCACCATAAGGAGGGTTACAAATTAATGTACCTTCACTGGTGAAATCGTTAACGAGGTTTTTAGCGTCACCCGTTTCTAATTCGATGATGTGTTCTAAGCCTGCCGCACGTACGTTGGCTTTTGCTTGGTCAAGTACACGCCAGCTCTTATCAAAGCCGTATACTTTTAAATCACTGTTCGCAATGTTTTTGCGCGCTTGATATTTAGCTTGCGCAACCAGTTCTTCCCAACCAGATTGATCAAAGTCATTCAGTTGTTGGAAGCAATAACGTGTGCGTAAAATACCGGCAGGTACTTTTAAAGCCATTAATGCAGCTTCAATAAGTAAGGTCGCTGAACCACACATAGGATCAACAAGTAAACCATCCGTATAACCACTACGTTTAATGATTGCTGCTGCTAAGTTCTCTTTTAATGGTGCTGCGCCCGTACCTTGACGGTAACCACGTTGATGCAGACCATTACCGCATAGATCAAGAGAAAGCGTCGCTTCTTCACGACGAATGTGCAGGTGAATACGCACATCTGGATCATTTTTAGCCACATTGGGACGGTCGCTCATGCTTTTGTTAAAGCGATCAACAATACCATCTTTAACTTTCAATGCACCAAACTGCGTATCACGGATACTGTCATTAGTACCTGAGCAAGAAACAGCAAATGTTTTATCGATATCGAATATTTTTTCCCAATGCATACCTGTTACCGCAAGATAAAGGTCTAATACATCAAAGATTTTAAATGTTTTTAATTGTAAGGTCACTCGAGATGCTAAGCGGCTCCACAAACAAATTTTATACGCTGTTAATTGAGTTGATTTAAATGAGACACCGGCCATTGTTTCACGGCAGTCTTGTGCGCCAAGTTCAATTAGCTCTTCTTTTAGTAGAAGCTCTAAACCTTTAGGTGAAGAAGCAAAATAAGTGTTGAGTGTAGTCAATTTGAAAGCCTATATTATTTCGAGATACTTTCTGATAAAAAAGAAAGTAAGTTATGTGATTATTTATGGGGGCGAACTATAGCACGCGGCATTATAGTCGCATAGTCATGTTGAGGAAATTGTTAGATAAACGGAGGTTTATTGATAGATTAAGCTATGCCATGATCTGAACGAAGGAAAATGAATCATCTGTTACTTTTTTTGCCACTGCATTATGTAACTGAACGCGGTCGTTCATAACACGAATAACATCAAATCTGGCTAATTTTTTAGCATCAGAAAGTTGAACAGTGTCTTCTAACAGCATGCACGTGGATACACGCTCATCGGCTTCAAGAATCACGAACTGAACATTATGGCCTTTTAAAGACAAGGTGATAATGTCGCCAGTACTAAACGAAACATCAGAATCGTTATAGTCAAAGAACCAGCTTTGCGGCATTTTCACTTTTTGGAAACGTAAACTAGTCACCGCATTTAATGCTATTTGAACTTTTTCAGGCACGTTAAAATCTAAATCTTTGAGTGCTTCTAAGAAATAGTAATAATAGCTTGAATCTTCTGCGCAAAAGTTAATACGGCCTTTGCACAGATTATTCATGTTTCGTTTATCTAAATGGCAAGACATCGCAAGCCCATCAGATAATTGAATAACGATGAATCGACTTGCGCAGTCATATTGCCAATACCATTTGTTGCTTGGTTCTAGTAACATCCTGATACCAGTAGTGTAATTAACTACCGCCTAGTGTAACGACACCAGATCCATAAGTAAATAGCCTTATCAGAAAAATAGACTAAAACCAAGTTAAAAATTACAGACTTTTGACGATATTTTTAACTAATTTAGGGCCTTTATAGATAAATCCGCTGTACACTTGTACTAATTCTGCACCTGCAACAAACTTTTCTTTTGCTGAAACAACAGAATCAATACCGCCTACACCTATGATAGGTAGTTGACCATCAAGCAATACTGCTAATTTACGTACGATCTCAGTACTCGCGTGCTGTACTGGACGACCACTTAAACCACCCGCTTCGCTAGCATGAGGCATATCATGTACCAATGTTCTATCTAGTGTGGTATTAGTTGCAATTACACCATCCATTTTATATTTAACTAATGACTCAGCAACTTGAGCCAACTCTTCATCGGTTAAATCTGGTGCAATTTTAACCGCCAACGGTACATATTTCTCGTGCGTTTTAGTTAATTCAGCCTGACGCTCTTTAAGGCAACTTAATAAACTATCAAGCGCTTCACCATACTGAAGTGTACGCAATCCAGGGGTATTTGGTGATGAGATATTAATGGTGATGTAAGACGCATATTGGTAAACCTTATCCATACAAATCAGGTAGTCTTCATTGCCCTTTTCGATTGGTGTATCTTTGTTTTTACCAATGTTAATACCTAAGATACCTTTATAGTTGGCTTTTTTTACATTTTCAACAAGTGCGTCAACACCTGCATTGTTAAAGCCCATGCGGTTAATAATCGCTTCCGCTTGTGTAATTCGGAATATACGCGGTTTTTCATTACCAGATTGTGGCAATGGAGTTACAGTACCCACTTCTATGAAACCAAATCCCATTGCCGCAAATGCATCAATGCTTTCACCATTTTTATCAAGACCAGCCGCTAAACCGACTGGATTATCAAACGTCAGTCCCATTACGGTCACTGGTTTGCTCGGTAATTTCTGCGAATATAAGCAACTTAAAGGAGTAGAGCCTGTTAATTTTAACCCTTTGATTGTCATTTCATGTACTACTTCAGGGTCTTGCATAAATAAAAATTCACGTACAATACGATATAACATTTTCTATTCCTCATAAAAAAGCACTGTATCAACAGTGCTTCATAATTAAATCATTTTAAATGTGTGCCTAAACAAACATCAATTTACTCGTTAACTTGCACTTCTGCAGCTTAAGTGAAGTAAATTCAATTCGCGTAACGCTACTGAGAATTTAGCAAATTCATGCGAAGAACTCATATTAAAATCAGTCAACATTTGCAGCCAACGAACAACAAGCACTTCATGATCAGATAACCATTCGTCAATTATTATATCGCACTTACCTGTTGATGAACAAGTAGATAACACCACTGATGTTAAGCTACGTTGTTGTAGCGCAAGTTCTTCACGGAACGCAGCTCTTGCAAGTGCTTGCCAATGGTTAGCAACTGGTTGCAAGTTAATTTGATGCATAAAGTCGTGTAACTGTAACTTATTACCTAACGAGAAGAAAATAGGTTGTACTAAAGACATTGGTACTTGGTGCTGCTTGCACACATCTGCAATGTCAAAAGCTGAGAATAGTGTATTTTGATGCACGATCTCATGTGCCACATCAGCTGGTACTGATTTTTCAATTAGACTATCAATACGTTTACTTTGTTTTTCTTTATCTACGTCAACAAGTACTTGCTCAATATTTTCTTTCATACCATCATAAATCGGTTTATAGAAAGCAATGGTAGCAGAAATACTCATGTTGCGATCGCGGTAACGCACTAACCAACATGTGGCACGGCGAATGTAGCGGCGGCTTTCAAATAACATGTCAAGCTGCGTTGCAGAGTCAACTGTGTTGTCTAGCCCTGTCACGGCATCCCACATATTTTCCATGCCAATTACATGTTTACTAATAACAAAACATTTCGCAATTTCTACAACTGGAGAGCCTGTTTCATCTTGCATGCGACCAACAAAGTTCAACCCCATGTCATTAATGATTTCATTTGCAAGTTGAGTGGCAATGATTTCATTTCTTAACGGATGATCTTGCATCTCTGCTTTGTACTTGTCTTGTAACAACTGTGGGAAAGCAGTAATAAGTAATTCAGATAAGAATTCATCTTCAAATACTTCAGGGCAGTTAAGCTGTTCTTTTAACTGCATTTTTGCGTATGCAAGTAACACAGCGAGCTCTGGACGCGTTAAACCTTCGTTTTTAGCCAGACGCTCAGCCAATTCATCTTCACTTGGTAAGAATTCAAGTTGACGGTTAAGCTTGCCTGTACGTTCAAGGATTTGCATGAAACGAATTTGTTCTTTTAATTGCTCCGCTGCACGTGTTTGAGTAACAGATACTGATAAGGTTTGCTTGTAAGCATTATCAAGTACAATTTCAGATACTTCATTCGTCATTGAATACAGTAATTCGTTACGCTGTTTGCGTGTTAAATCACCGCTGCTGACGATACTGTTAAGTAAGATCTTAATGTTAACTTCGTTATCAGAGCAATCAACACCACCAACATTATCAATGAAGTCACTATTAATACGACCACCATTTTTGGCGTATTCAATACGGCCAAGCTGTGTACAACCTAAGTTACCACCCTCGCCGACAATCTTAACGTTGAGTTCATTACCATTAATACGAACATGATCATTTGCACGATCACCAACATCATTATTGGTTTCAGACGTTGCTTTGACATAGGTACCAATACCACCATTCCACAGTAGATCTGCTTGTGATGTTAAGATAGCTTTAATTAAGTCTGTTGGCGTCATTAATGATAAATTCGTACCCAGCATTTTCTTGATTTCAGGCGTTAGCGTGATCGCTTTTGCTGAACGTAAGAAGATACCACTGCCTTTTGACATAATTGAACGATCATAATCCGACCAGCTTGAACGCGGTAAATTGAATAAACGATCACGCTCAGCATAACTTGTTGCACAGTCTGGATTAGGATCGATGAAGATGTGCATGTGGTTAAAGGCCGCGATTAACTTAGTGCTTTTTGATAACAGCATGCCGTTACCAAACACATCTCCCGCCATGTCACCGATAGCAATACAAGTAAACTCTTCTTCTTGGCAGTTTATGCCCATTTCACGGAAGTGACGTTTAACTGACTCCCAAGCGCCTTTAGCCGTAATTCCCATTTTTTTATGGTCATAACCGACTGAACCACCAGATGCAAATGCATCACCAAGCCAGAAGTTGTACTCATCACTGATTTCGTTAGCGATATCAGAGAAAGTTGCTGTCCCTTTATCTGCAGCAACAACCAAGTATGAATCATCTTCATCATAGAAGCGGACATTTGTTGGATGAACCAGTTCACCGTCGACAATATTATCAGTTATATCAAGTAAACCACGGATAAACGTGCGGTAACACTCTTTACCGATATTGAAGGCTTCATCACGGTTATGAGAAGGTAGAATTTGTTTACAAACAAAACCACCTTTAGCGCCGACAGGTACAATTACCGTATTTTTCACTTGCTGTGCTTTTACTAGGCCAAGCACTTCGGTACGGAAATCTTCACGACGGTCAGACCAACGTAACCCGCCACGTGCAACTTTGCCACCACGTAAATGAACACCTTCAACTTGCGGTGAATACACGAACACTTCAAACTTTGGCAGTGGCAATGGCATATCAGGGATCAGTGATGACTCAAATTTGAATGAGATATACGCTTTGCTTTGATCTGCCGTTTTTAATTTTGAATCAATTTGATAGAAGTTAGTACGTGATGTAGCCGTGATAAGGTCGATGAAACGACGAATAATACGGTCATCATCCAAGTTGTTAACTTGCTCTAGCTTAGTTTCAAAGTTAGCGATGATATCTAAGCTATCAATTTCGCCCTGGTCCATTGCAAACTTTTGGTGGAAATAGCTATACAAGCTATTCGCCAATTCAGGTAACGACGCTAACGTGTTCTCAATATACGCTTGGCTAAAATTGTTACCAATTTGACGCATGTATTTTGCGTATGATCTCAGTACCGAGATTTGACGACCAGACAAGTTAGTCTTAAGTACTAATTTATTAAAACCATCATTTTCTAAACGGTTTTCCCATACTTGATAGAAGGTTGACATAAAGTCAGCGCTACGCTCTGTGGTATCAAGTACATTATC
>NZ_ABCQ01000081.1 GCF_000170855.1 Moritella sp. PE36
ATGTATGCATTTGCTTTATCAGCAAGTGCCATAATTTCTTTGATCGCTTTGCTAAACTCACGCGTTTCGTAGTATTGAGCAATAGTATCGCCAGCAGCAACGAATTCAGCTAATAATGCAGGTTCTGAAATTTCGCTTGCTAGTTTTGCATCAAAACGTTTGTAGATGAAACCAGCCGTACGGCTTGCAAGATTCACTACTTTACCCACAACGTCAGAGTTTACACGTTGTGCAAAATCTTCTAGATTCAAATCTAAATCAACAATCTTGCTGCTTAGTTTTGCTGCGTAGTAATAACGTAGGTATTCTGGGTTTAGGTTGTCTAGGTAAGTACGCGCCATAATAAATGTACCGCGTGATTTAGACATTTTCTTACCGTTTACAGTAACAAAACCGTGTGCAAATACACCTGTTGGCTTACGGAAACCCGTGCCTTCAAGCATTGCTGGCCAGAATAGGCTATGGAAATTGACGATGTCTTTACCAATGAAGTGATAAAGTTCAGTCGTTGAATCTTTTTTGAAGTACTCGTCAAAATCAAGGTCGTCACGACGATCGCAAAGGTTTTTGAAGCTACCCATGTAACCGATTGGTGCGTCTAGCCAAACGTAGAAGAATTTACCTGGTGCATCAGGGATCTCGAAACCAAAGTAAGGTGCATCACGACTGATATCCCACTGTTTCAGGCCTGTTTCAAACCATTCTGCGAGTTTATTGGCGATTTCATCTTGCAGTGCACCTGAACGTGTCCATGTTTGTAACATGTCAGAAAATGCAGGTAAGTCGAAGAAATAATGCTCTGAATCTTTAAGTACTGGCTCGGCACCAGACACAACTGATCTTGGCGAGATTAAATCCGTTGGCGAATAGGTTGCGCCACAAGCGTCACAGTTATCACCATTTTGATCTTCGCTCTTACATTCTGGGCAGATACCTTTAACAAAACGGTCCGGTAGGAACATTTCTTTTTCAGGATCGAATAGTTGTGAAATTACACGTGTTTTGATATGACCATTGTCACGCAGACGCGTGTAGATCATAGTTGCAAGTTCACGGTTTTCGTCACTGTGCGTTGAATGGTAATTATCAAAATCAACATTGAAATCAGCAAAATCAGCCATGTGCTCAATTTTAGTCTGCGCGATCATTGCTTCCGGCGTAATGCCGCGCTCTTGCGCTTTAAGCATGATTGGAGTGCCGTGGGCGTCATCTGCACATACATATGTACATGTGTTACCACGTTGCTTTTGGAAACGAACCCAGATGTCAGTCTGGATATACTCAAGCATATGACCTAAATGAATAGGGCCATTGGCATAGGGTAATGCGCTTGTTACTAAGATTTTGCGTTCTGATGTCATAAAAATCTGATTCATCTTGAGGTTAAAAATAAAGTTATCCGATGTTACCTGATACGACCTATAAAGCATAGATGTTAGGCTAAAAACCCTGCTATTTTTAGCGTATTTATTTGTGATTCTTTGCTTTATCATTGATATAGTAGATTAATAAAGTATAAATGCTTAAAAGCTAAACACTTACAAGCTCAAATAAAGAGGCGGTTATGGATATTGCAAAGATCACTCGGCTCGTTGGTATTTTTCAACCTAAAAATTGGTTAAAAAATATTGGCGACAGTAATGTATTAGAAACAATTAGCAACAAGGACGGTTGTGTTGAGATCCAGATACGGTTACCGTTTCCATCGTTGGATTTTGAAAACGAAGTTAAAACCAAGTTAGCACCCAAAGTAGCGCTAATGAAAGGCGTGGAAAGCGTTGAATGGGTGATAACGTTAGACATTGCGACCTTAGCCCGTTGTAACGACGCGCCTGCGATTCATGGTGTGAAGAATGTCATTGCGGTTGCGTCTGGTAAAGGTGGCGTAGGTAAGTCAACAACCACCGTTAATACGGCACTGGCATTGGCGAAAATGGGTGCGAAAGTCGGCATCATGGACGCGGATATTTATGGCCCATCAATACCATTGATGCTTGGGGTAAGTGATTCTCGCCCAGAGCAGTACGATGGTAACAGCATGAAGGCCATTAACGCACATGGATTAGCGGTTAACAGTATTGGCTTTATTGCGTTACATGATCAAGCGATGATCTGGCGTGGTCCAATGGCGAGTAAAGCATTAATGCAGTTGTTAAATGAAACGCATTGGGGTGAACTCGATTATCTATTTATCGATATGCCACCGGGCACGGGTGATATTCAATTAACCTTGAGCCAAAATATTCCGGTGACGGGCGCATTGATCGTATCAACACCACAAGATGTTGCCCTTGCTGATGCAGCAAAAGGCATTAGCATGTTCAGACAGGTGAAAGTACCGGTATTGGGCGTTGTCGAAAACATGAGTACCCATATCTGTAGTAACTGTGGTCATGAAGAAGCCATTTTTGGTAGCGGAGGTGTAGTGAAAATGGCGGCTCGTTTTGACACTGAATGTGTTGCTCAACTACCGTTACATATTGACCTGCGTGCGGATATTGATGCTGGTACCCCAACGGTTGCAGCACGACCTGATTCTGAGTTTGCCGCTATCTATGCGCAATTAGCAAATGATATTGTGAGTAAAATGTTTTTTCAAACGCACACTATATCAACAGAGATACCTATTAAGCTAACGTAATGTAGGTACTTTGATGCGCTAGTATCGATATTTATTAGCTTATTATAGGTATTTACTAACTTATTATAGGTATTTTTAGGTTTACTCTAGAATGACAGTCTATAAATTTCTATAATAGCGGTGTCTTAGGCTCCCAACGGATCATTTTATTAATGAATAATATATCTAACTCTTGTGTGATCATCGCAATCGCAGGTGCTTCTGCATCTGGCAAAAGCTTACTTTCGTCAACAATCTATAATGAACTTGTTGCAGAGTTTGGCGAATCACAAATTGCAGTAATTACCGAAGATTGTTATTACCGTGATCAAAGTCACCTCGAGATGGAAGAGCGAGTTAAAACAAATTATGACCATCCACAAGCGATGGATCATAAATTATTGTGCAGTCATTTACAGGATTTAAGTGACGGCAAAGCAGTAGAAATTCCAACGTACAGCTATACCGAACATACGCGTTTGGCTGAGACGATTAAATTGACACCCAAGAAAGTGATCATTTTAGAAGGTATTTTATTACTGACAGATCCAAATATCCGTGAAATCATTCACGCAAGTGTATTTATGGAAACCCCGTTAGACATTTGTTTTATCCGCCGTTTACAGCGTGATGTTGCCGAACGTGGCAGAACAATGGAATCGGTAATTGAGCAATACAATGAGACGGTTCGTCCAATGTTTTTACAGTTTATTGAACCATCAAAACAATATGCGGATCTTATTGTACCGCGTGGTGGTAAAAACCGTTTTGCGATTGATACATTAAAAGCGAAGATTTGTCAGTTACTTAACGACTAATTTAAGTGGTTTGTTGTATCAACGCGAAAAGCATTATAATTAATACAGCATCTATTAAAGAGAGAAAACATGCGCCTGTGCGATACAGATATTGAAAACTACTTAGACGATGGTCGAATTTCGATTGAACCAAGACCTGACCAAAGTAAAATCAGTGGCGTAAGCGTTGATGTTACTTTAGGTCATGAATTCCGAGTATTCCAAGCACATAACGCACCTTATATTGATTTGAGTGGCCCTAAAGAAGAAGTGGCTATTCAGCTTGATAAAGTCATGAGCGACGAAATCGTTATTCCTGACGGTGAAGCATTTATCTTACACCCAGGTGAATTCGCTTTATCGGTAACGTTTGAGAAAGTCACGTTGCCAGCAGATATCGTGGGTTGGTTAGATGGACGTTCATCACTCGCTCGTCTTGGTCTTATGGTCCATGTAACAGCACACCGTATTGATCCAGGTTGGTCTGGTCGTATCGTGCTTGAGTTTTATAACAGTGGTAAATTGCCGCTAGCATTACGTCCGAAAATGACCATCGCTGCGTTAAACTTTGAAACACTGACTGCACCGGCTGCACGTCCTTACAATAAACGTAAAGATGCGAAGTATAAAAATCAACATGGTGCCGATACAAGCCGTATCAACCAAGATGACAATGCTAATCAAAACGCATAATGGTTCAGTCATATAATGACTAGCTAACTGGACTTAATTAGAATACAAAAATGCCCATCACCGTTAAAGTGATGGGCATTTTTTTGTTTACGTTTTCTTAGCTAACCGTAATTTAGAAGATAAGATGTGCAACACCAGTGATAATTGGCAGTGTTATGATTGTACGGAGTACGAAGATAATAAATAGGTCAACGATGTTAACGGGTATTTTACTGCCTAACAGTAAGGCACCCACTTCTGACATATAGATAAGTTGCGATACTGATACACCGGCAATAATGAATCGAGTCATGTCGCTTTCCATTGATGTAGCAAGAATACTTGGTACAAACATATCAGCAAAACCAACCACTAATGATTCAGATGCAAGTGCAGCTTCTGGCACGTTCATGAACTCAAGGTAATACATGAACGGTTGACCAAGTACTGCAAACACAGAGGTATATTCCGCGATGAGTAGTCCAATTGTACCGATTGCCATTACGACAGGTAAGATACCAAACACCATGTGTGTTGCATTTTTTAGACCTTCGATAAACACAGTGCTATATGACGTTACTTTTGATGCTCTATCGACTGCTTGTTCAATACCCCATGAGAACACAGAGTGTCCAGTTGGGATTGACTCTAAATCGTGGTTCTTTGGTGAGCCATCAATATAGATATCTTTTTTCCAACATAGTGGTGGCAGTTTAGGCACAATGATCGCCGCTACGATACCTGATAATGTGATTGCCATGTAGTAAGGTAAGAAGTATTGCTCTAAGTTAACCTGCGCAATCACAACGAGACTAAAGGTAATCGATACCGCAGAGAACGTAGTACCAATAACAGCTGCTTCGCGTTGAGTATAAAACTTCTCTTGGTACTGCTTATCCGTTAATAAGATACCCACGCTGCCGTCACCTAACCAAGAGGCAATACAGTCTACCGCAGAGCGTCCTGGTAGATTGAAGATAGGGCGCATGATTTTAGTACATAACGCGCCACACAGCTCCAGCAATCCAAAGTTAAGCAATAAAGGCAGTAGCAGACCTGCAAAGATAAATACTGCGAATAAGGTTGGTAATAAATCGTTGAGTACCAAACCACCGGTATTTTCATTCCAAATATATTCTGGACCCACTTGATAAACAGTTGCGATAGTAAAAGCACAGCTGAGGATTCTGACGATTAGCCAAAGTGGTGTTGGCATGAATAGCTCTTTGAAGAATGCACGCTCAGTAATAAATTTGGGTTTAAGCAGCACTGCTAGTGTGGATGCCACAGCCATGAATGAAATGATGACGGTAATGATATTAAGTAAATAACCGTCCAATACAGACATTAACAATTTTGCTAATAAGGCGACTGGAATTGTCATGTCACCTTCATAGGTAACCGGTGTCATGAATAAAAATAAGCCGATTAACGAGGGTAACAAAAATCGGAGTAGTGATTTATTACCTGAGTTTGTTTTATTTATGTCACGCGGTGATTCAGCGTAAATATTATTATCTTTCATTAAATAGTTCCCTTTTATAGGGCTAACACTGAGGATCAAATTGATATAACAGTGTTGCCACTAAATATTCCATTTCTATTTGTATATCTATTTTTACTATAAAGTTTGGAGTTTTTAACTGCCTTAAACTTAATTGCCGGAGATAGTAACTGCGAATATACATGTGAGAAACATATTATTAACACCATGTGTCAGGCGTCATGAAAATAAAATGTTTTATGGAACTTTAGGTGCGCTACGTCACATAAATCGGTTTTAAAGCTAATTTATTATATGGATTAGTGTGTTTTTTCTAGTTTTATATTTCAATAAATAATAGATATGCAGTAATTGTGATTATGTTTTCGTATTTAGGCTATATTTGTGAATAATATTCAAATAACGAAATTGTTTTTATGATTGTTTTTTGAGCTGAATGTTTCGTTTTACAGAATATAATGAGAAATTTCTGAAATATAACTAAAACTTGTTAATTATTTGTATCGATAAGATGTATTATTGTTAATCCTTCTGCTTTCTGGTAATTACATGATATTATTAGGCTAGCTGGCGTTAATATAATGCTTGCGCGTTATCTTAATTGATTTAGATGTATTTTTATAAGGTGGTTTTAGGATGAAAAAAGTACTGCTTGGTATTGGCGGGCTCATTGCGATAATTTTTATCGTCGGTGTTATTGCAATGAAATTCCTAGTTAATGAAGAATTAATTAAAGATAATTTGATTGAGCAAGCAAAGCAATTGACTAAACAAGACGTCACGATTGAAGGGGACTTACATTTAACTTTTTATCCACAGATTGGTTTTGAATTAGGTAAACTTACCTTATTTAATAAACATGAATATTCAGACTCGACACAAATTGAAGTGAAGAGCGTGCATGCCGCCGTTGAGCTTATGTCGCTATTAACTAAAACAATTGTGGTAACGAATGTGAAAGTTGATGGCTTAACAGTTAATGTAGAGACGTTATCTGATGGCCGTAATAACATGGATGAGTTACTTGCTAGATTAGCGCCGCCAGAAAAGCCATTATCAAACGAAGATATTCAAGCGATTAAGGTAACTTCAGAAGGCGAGATTGCCAAAAGTGAATATCAATTTGTAGTTGAAGGGGTGAATATAACCAACGCCCAGTTATCTTTGAATAATCGCCAAGACGGCACATATCATAAATTGTCTGACAGCAGCTTAAATATAGGCGAATTTGCCTTTGGTAAGCCTGTTGCGATCACATTAGCTGCAAACTATCGTACCAATGAATTAACCGCTAAATTAAATACCAGTATGGTCCTCACCGTTGATGAGCAATTTAACGAAATTAAATTAGCACAGCTGGATAATAAACTCGCGTTAACTGGCAAGTTACTACCTCGCCCAGAAATGAATATTTCACTGCAAGGTGACCTGACCTATGACAATGCTTATAAAACAGTAAAATTTGTAGGGCTTAAATTAGCTGTCGATGAACTCACAGTCACTGGTGATTTGTCTGTCGATGTATTTTCAAAGCCTAGCATAGAATACAACCTCGCAATGAATACCCTTGTCGTTGATGATTGGCTGCCTAAGGTTAAACCTGCAAGTACAAATAACGAATCAGCGGCTAAAGGCGCAGCAGGTAAACAAGGAGTAAGTCAGACTGGTAAAAAGCAACAGGCAGAAGTTGAACCGGATCTTAGTGCGCTATCAAGTGTTAATCAAAAAGGGTCATTGACGATCACTCAAATTAAGCAAGGCGAGTATGTCTTGGATAATATTAAACTACAAAGTGAGTTAAAAGATGGTGTATTCCAGTTAACTAGACTGTCGTCTGATCTTTATGAAGGCAAGTTAATGGTTAAGGCCCTGTTAGACAGTAATAAGACGCCAGCGATATTCAATATGAATAGTACGCTGGAAAAAGTGCAGTCAGAGCAATTAGTCACAATCGCGGCAGGTAAAAAAATGCTGACAGGTTTGGTTGATGTAGACGTGCGTTTAAGCGGTAAAGGCTTAACCATGACCAAGTTGAAGTCGATGACTAAGGGTACGATTAATACAACGTTTTCTGATGGAGCTGTGTTAGGGATAAATGTGGCACAAGAAGTGCGTAAAGCGATTGCTATGTTTAGCAAGAAACCTGTCGGTAATGCGGATCAAAGTGAACAGACAGATTTCAGCGCGATGGTGGCAAACTTTAAACTCGGTGGCGGTAAGTTAACATCGACGAAGATCGATTTGGCTTCACCTGCGATCAAGGTTGATGGCAAGGGCTATGCAGATCTGATGCGTGAAAAACTTGATTTTACTTTTGGCGCCTCAGTGGCCGAAAGTATTGGTGGCCAATCGAGTTCAACAATGAAGGCTATTCGTGACTTGCGTCTTCCTGTCGAAGTGAAAGGCAGCTTTGCAGCGCCAAGTATTAAAGTTGATTTCGGTGATATTACTAAACAAGTCATTGAGCTTGAAAAAGATAAACTGATTGATAAGTATCTTGGGTCAGACGAAGACAAGAATAAAATTAAGAATGAAATATTTAGAGGTTTGAAAAAACTATTCTAATTTGGGGTTAATATAAAAAGCCTGTTAGTGATATCACTAACAGGCTTTTTTAATGCGCTCATTTTAATTTGCTTCGTTAGCCGCTATGCACCAATGATCGTCTGACCATAGAGGTATAGTTGCTGCAGCAGTTTCATTTTGCGTTCGTCATGACTATTTTCAATCGCCAATGCATCTAATCGGTCAAAATAGGCAGGTGCACTGTCTTCTAACACACTACGGCAATGATTAAGCCATTTTTGTTGCTCAGGCATTGATAGTAAATGCGGGAAGTTACGCGCACGATAACGGAAGAACAACTCGTTAAAACGTTCATCACTGATTTTTAGTTGCAATCCAACTAATTGCTCGGGTGCTGTTTCGCGTAATATTTCAAAGTTAGCTTTATCCCCAGCGCTAAAGAAACCATCGTAGATCATGGCATCAACATTATTTGATTTTGGATATTCACGATCTACTTGATAAACACCAACCACATTCTCGCGTAGCGTTGCGCTTTCTTTTAAACGTTTAAGGTTTGCTAAACAGGCGTTGCGATCAATGCCTAAACGTTCTGCATTTTCAGGCAATAAGGTTTTCGCTGGCGCTAGCACTGGACACTTATTGATATGAATAAGTTTCAGTGGGATAGGGGCCAGGTCACCGAGATCTTTCTTGGGTGTATATAAACGCTCACGCAGTTCATCTGCGCTTAACTCTAATAACGGCGTAATGTCTTGGGCTAAGTCAGCCACGATCACGGCATTATTGTTGGTCGGATGCCAAGCTAGTGGCACAACCCAGCTTGTGAAACCACGGTCGGCACCGAACATACCACTCACATGCACTAATGGTGTCATGTTGATGATATCAATAAGTGATTCTACTTTACGCTTGCTACGCAGATTAAATAAGAAATCAAATAACTTAGGTTGTTTTTCTTTAACCAATTTAGCCATAGCAATGGTTGCGTATACATCTGATGTCGCATCATGGGCATTGGCGTGTTCAATACCATTGGCTTTCGTTAATAGCTCAAGACGCATGCTTGGCAGGCCATCATCATTTTCTGGCCATACAATGCCTTCTGGACGCAGTGCATAACAAGCGCGCATCAAATCAATAATATCCCAGCGTGAGTTACCATCTTTCCAGGTGTGTGCGTATGGGTCGTAGAAGTTACGGTAGAAGATATTACGCGTTACTTCATCATCAAAACGGATATTGTTATAACCAATGATACAGGTGTTTTTGTGGCTAAACTGCGCTTCAATACGTTTACTGAATTCTGCTTCATTCACACCTTCAGCTTGGGTCTTTTGCGGTGTGATCCCGGTAATTAAAGTGGCTTCTGGCGAAGGAAGGTAATCATCTGACTGACGGCAATAAAACATATCTGGCTCGCCGATCACGTTAAAGTCCATATCGGTGCGAATGCCAGCAAATTGAGATGGGCGATCGAGGGACGGGCTTAACCCGAAAGTCTCGTAGTCATGCCAGTAAAAAGTGGGTTGGTCAGCTGCTGATTTATTCGAATTGTTATCCATACTACGCCTTGTTCTTATTCATTTTTATCTAATTAAATACAGCGGATACTTAATGGCTTGAAAACTTATGAATATATGCTGTTAAACGATAGTGAGAGGGTAAGCTAAGCGCGAATAGATGGCAAGTTATAAAGCCTTAGATTAAGCATGATCGAACAATCTAAAATTCCAATTCTCAACGGTATTCGTTTCTAAGCGTGCTTTGGCCACTTCAGCCCAAATAGGTGAGAGAGCAGGTATTTCTATCAATCGGGCTAGATTGGCTTTGTTTAATGGCTCACTAAAGAATAACTCACACACTTGTTTCACTGTTGTCGCAGAGTCTAGCCGTTTAATTCGGATTAAAGCATCATTTTCACTTACCATTCCTGGTGTGATAACGCGATATAACCAACCGCACCGACTGAGCGTTTGCATCTGCACAGAGATATCAGCGACATCCCAACGGCCATTTAATTTAAAGCAAGGCAGGCGCGGTTGACTCACTTCGATTATGGCTTCACCCCATTGGTATTGATCACCGATACACACATTTTCTTCAGTCATACCCACTGCACTGATGTTTTCGCCCATACCTGGAGCTTCAAATTGAGCTTGTTCGTCACTGCGAGGGGAAAATGCTTGCTGCCAAAATGAATAATGCTCGGTAGGGTACTGATGTAAAGCACGCTCAAGACCACCGTGATATTTTTTATCGGCGGTGGTGTCTTCTGCGAGTCCGTGCACAGAAAGGTAAATGCTGTGATTTACTACTTTTTTATTAATGGCAGACTCAAAACCATAATGCTGCGTAACCTGACCGATATAAATTTTAACCTTGTGTGGTTGAGGTGTGACTGGTGATGAAGCGTCAGGCATTCGAGTATTTCCTTATTAATAAAATGTAGTCGCTGTATTTTCATCTAAGCAATTCGAAACCGCAAGGAGAATAACAAAACGGATAACATCTATTTTCGAAATTGAATCGCGGCTAATTTAGTGAAAAATTATTGTTATTTTTTTGTTCATTTCGAACACTAAAAAATTAATTTAGTCTAGTCTAAATGAAGTTGAAAGTGCACATTTATGAGTTATCACATTATTTTTAGGTTTTTTTCGTAAATATGCTTTTAATCACAGCGACAAAGGTATAGAATCCGCCTCCTAATTTTTACAGAAAGCTACTAAAATGTAGCCGGTTATCTGCAAGGTAGACAATGAGTCATTACACAGTTTTAGGTTTATCAACATGGTTCGAATTAGTCGAACGCATCGGCTCAGAAGCAGAAGCCAAGACGTATTTTTCAGAAACGAAACTGGTTGAGTACAACAGCAGAACTTGTCTCGAATTAATTGAAGCAGGTATGTTGATGCATTTGAAGAATTGGTTAGCTGTACAATACCAAGAATTCAAATCAACTGGTGAACGTTTACGTCGTGAGCAAGTCTCGCAGTCTACAAATTCTGTCTCAAGTAAACTTTACTCGATAGAAGTGATTCGAACTCGTCCGCAAATGGTTGGACAACCAGTGCCACAACAAGTACAACATCAAAGACAACATGTTGCATCGTCACAATTTGCGACGAATCAGGTTCGTCCTGTACATGCGACTGCTGCTGTGAAGCCAGAAGTTGCAAGACCTGTTGTTGCTGCTGCACCTGTTGCGCCACCAAAGCCACGCGTAATAACGTCTAAAATGCCAGCACCAGAAAAGAAACCTGCTGCTGCATCTATGGCTAACTTCTTTATGCGTCAGGTTCGTGCGACTAAATCTGAATTGGAAGACCGTAAGCACCATAATTAAGTAACGCTTGACGCGTACCTTAACTATGTGAATGACTCAGTAGCAAGTGTTGTCCCACGACGGTGGTGATAGAACTTGGTTCTGGGTCATTTTTTTATCTGCATTTTGGCAATTTATTTCTAAGTGGTATCACTTTATGCGCATTCATAATGTTCATCGATTAGCAACACAGCGTTTAGCTGACAGTACCAAACCTTTCAAAGCTCGTGGCGGTCGATTAATTCGTTGTGATTACTGCATGTTAGGCAAGCAATTTTGTATTTGTGAACACCAACCGTTAGTAAAATCGACAGCTGGCTTTATGCTGGTGATGTTTGATTATGAAATGATAAAACCGAGTAATACTGGCCGTTTGATTGCAGATGTCATCGAAGACACATTTGCTTACCAATGGTCACGTACAGAGCCCAATCAAGAGATGATCGATATCATTAACCAAAGTTGCTGGCAGCCATTCATTATCTTCCCTGAAGAGTATGTGGTTGAGCGTGAGCGGGTACAAACAGGGCCATTAATAATTGAGCAGGGTAAACGACCGTTATACATCCTACTTGATGGTAGCTGGCGTGAAGCGAAGAAGATGTTCAAAAAAAGCCCGTGGTTAGAAGATATACCGGTGATCTCATTTGATCCTGACGTCGTTTCACAGTATCAGATCCGCAAGGCGGCAAAAGACAATCAGCTCGCAACGGCAGAAGTTGCATCACTGGTGTTGGGTCATCATGGTGAAGCGCTGAATGCGGATATTCTTGGCTGTTGGTTTGATGTTTTCCGCGAACGTTATCTCGCCGGCACTAAGCAGCTTAATGTCGGTGTCGATGCAGCGTTGAAGCGTTTACAAACATTAACGGTTTAATTTCAATTATACCTATGTGTAAGCGTCCGTACAGCTTGTATGAGACGCTTATTCATATCAAAAATCCCTTCGTTTACCTTGTCTGTTATTTTATACCTATCACGATAAATAATGGATCCTTATTTAACGCAATTGATATTAGAGTTCCTAGACTTAATAATAGAACCCTGACTTACTACTGACCGTGAGTTTGTTATTGCCATTCTAAGCGCTGCGTTGATTCTGAGGGGGACATATTGGTTTATCTAATATTGACGGACTTGGTGGTCATCATCCATGCGCTGTTTATTCTTTTTGTAGTATTGGGTGGACTGTCACTCATTGCTCGCCGTTATTTGATTGTTGTCCATCTTCCCGCTGTCATTTGGGCATCATTAATGAGTTTTATGGGCTGGACCTGTCCTTTGACGCCGCTGGAAAATTATCTGAGAAATGCTGCTGGTGCCGACGGGTATACCGGCGGATTTGTCGAACATTATCTCATGCCAATTCTTTACCCTGTTGGGATCACCGCTAATATTCACATTATACTTGGCATTTTTGTTGTAGTTTTTAACATCAGTATTTATATCTTTGTTTATTATAAACATAGCTAAACAAGATAGGGAGTCGTCATGAAAAGCATGTTGATCACCATGATCGTGTTCTATATCGGTATTTGTGTTGTGTTATTCGTATTTCAACGCAACTTCTTGTATTTTCCGCAACCAGCAGCGCCAGTAAATGATGTAGCAGCAATCAGCTTTGATTCCGATGGTGAACAGTTACGTGGCTGGGTGGTTAACGAAGGGCGCGCTAAGGCGTTAATGTATTATGGCGGTAATGCCGAAAATATCGAAAACAACATCGATTTTTTTAAGGATGTGTTACCGGATTATAGCGTCTATCTAATTCCCTACCGAGGTTATGGCAACAGTACGGGATCGCCCACTGAGGAGCACCTCTATCATGATGCCTTGTCTGTTTTCGACCGGGTAACCGTTAATCACGAACAGATAACCCTGATGGGCAGAAGTCTCGGTACCGGCGTTGCGACTTATGTTGCAGCGAACCGACAAGTAACCAAGTTGGTATTGATCACCCCCTTTGATAGTATCGTGAATGTCGCTAAGTCGGTTTACTGGATGTTTCCGGTAAACCTGTTGCTTAAAGATAAATACTTGTCAATAAATCGCGTGGACAAAATTACCGCTCAAACCTATATCTTCATTGCTGAGCACGACCAGGTGATCCCCCGAGCAAGGGCTGAGTCGTTAATTGCGCAGTTTGCTGAGCAATTGGTGGCGACTATTTTGATCACCGGAGCCAGTCATAACGATATTTCGCAGTACCCGCAATATGTCACAGAGTTGAAGCGGGCGCTGGACTGATATCTAAATAGCATATATTCTTTTGCATACTTATTACATTCAATATTTTTAGATGGATAGAATATGCAGAGTAACAAAGAAATACAATTACCTATTCGCTGGGGGATCATCGGCTGTGGTGCTGTCACAGAATTAAAAAGCGGCCCTGCATATCAAAAAACAGACGGTTTTAAACTTGCGGCTGTAATGCGACGTAATCTTGCTCTTGCACAAGATTATGCGTTAAGACATAACATTGAAGCATACTCCTCAAATCCTGCAGATATTATCAATAACGATAATATTGATGCCGTGTATATTGCCACTCCTCCTGATAGTCATAAATTTTACGCCTTACAAGTGGCAGACGCGGGTAAGCCTTGTTGTATCGAAAAACCACTGGCACCCAGTTATGCGGACAGTTTGGCGATTCACAATGCGTTTAACGACAAAGACATTCCCTTATTTGTGGCTTACTATCGCCGTTCATTACCGCGTTTTAATAAAGTGAAAGCATTACTTGAATCAGGTGCGATTGGCCAAGTAAGAACGATTAATGCGTTTTTAAATAAACCAGCCAACGCATTAGATCTATCGGGTGAGTTTAATTGGCGAACAGATAAACAAGTCGCTGTTGGTGGTTACTTTGACGATCTTGCCAGTCATGGTCTTGATCTGTTTGCTTATTTGTTGGGTGATTTTGATATCGTGAAAGGACTTGGTACCAATCAACAAGGCCTCTATTCATCGTTAGATTCAATATCAGCATGCTGGCAGCACAAGAATGGCGTAACCGGTGTCGGAAGTTGGAATTTTGGTGGTTGTACAAGACAAGATCGGGTGCTGATCACAGGCAGTGAAGGGGAGATCAGTTTTTCTGTGTTTGATGAAATGCCCGTGACGTTACAAACGTTAACGGCACGCCAAGAGTTTATTATCGACAACCCTGAAAATATCCAGTTATACCATGTACAGAATATGCGTGAACACCTGGTTAATAACATTGTTCATCCATCA
>NZ_ABCQ01000080.1 GCF_000170855.1 Moritella sp. PE36
AAGTATTTCGCCGACAATCAGTTGACAGTAGCTGACCTAAAGGTCTTCGTTCAGACACGTTCGTTGTGCGCGGGAAATCTTGATTACGTACCTACAGATATCGTTCAGCGACTGGCTCCTAGCCTTGTGGAGCATCAGAAGCGCATCAGTGCTGATCCACGTGTGGTCGCATACTATGCTACTCGCTCATAGGTGAGGTTTTGGAATCCTTAATTGCACGCTTGCCCAACGCTTTTTTATACTTTTTTGCGGCAGTATTCATCATATATGGGGTTATTGGCTTTCTTGAACCGGTTAGCTCCGTTGCGAATATGGG
Source organism: Moritella sp. PE36 (assembly GCF_000170855.1). Taxonomy (GTDB): domain Bacteria; phylum Pseudomonadota; class Gammaproteobacteria; order Enterobacterales; family Moritellaceae; genus Moritella. The sequence continues at coordinate 317 of NZ_ABCQ01000080.1, forward strand.
CATTATTATAGACAATAACCATGCTAAAATTGAAGTCCGAGCGACGTATGGTGGCCTTCTCGTTGGACTTGGTGTGTTGTTCGCGTATTCAGCAAGTAGAGATAGTTCCGTTCGTTTTGGCCTTGTCGCGATCATATGTATCCTGACTACAGTCGGATTATCACGGTTATACGGAATAATAGTGGATGGAGATAATGAGACCATTCAGTGGGATTTCCTGATTATGGAACTTGTGGGTGCAGTCATCGCCGCACTAATACTCTTTCTTCATCCAAGTTTAAAAGGTGGTTCATAAATACCTAACCATGCGCTCAAACCGACCTTACACCTTCGTTATTTGTTATCACCATTATCCCGTACTCGTTGTAATCCTGTCGTCAACACGTGTTGCAAGATAAGCCAAAGGAATTTCAGCATCGTCATTTGTGGCAGTGAGCAATCATCAGTTAATTAGTAGTCGATGATGTTCATTATTTCAGAGGAATATCATTATTTAAGTAAGCCCTCTAACGTTGAAGGTGTATAGTAGGGCCAGTATTTTTAACTAGATAGACGAACTATATGCCCAACTACTACCTTCATACAACAAATGCCAAACAGGCGCTGGAGGCTATCGCCAAAGGACAGTCTTGCGTGCGGATCTCCGTTGATCTGAATCTTTCTGAGCAGGATTTTTCCTTAAGTGACCAGAGCCTCGTGCTCGACGAAGACAATCGACTTTCTATTGACGAACTCAAAAAAATCGTCAAGAAGACGCAGAGGATCTACCTCTGTAGCGATGGCGATATGGTTCCGCTTGAAGACCGCAGCCGTGGCTACTATAAACTTGCACCCACTGCAGGATCACCTCTGCTAGAAATTAGTGGCGTCAAGATGCACATATCCAAGGGAACCGACCCTTTTGTTAGTGCTTCCGAGATGGCTAAGCAGGCTGTGCGCAAGGGTGATAAGGTACTGGATTGCTGTAGCGGACTAGGTTATGCGGCTATTGCTGCCCACCGACTAGGCGCAAGCGAGGTACTCACTATCGAGTTGAGCCCAGAGGTAATGGGACTGCGTGCGCAGAACCCTTGGTCAAACGATTTGGGGAACAAGGGGATAGTGCAACGTCAGGGCAGTAGCTATGAGCTGATCCGCACCATGGATGCGGCTTCTTTCGATTCGGTCATTCACGATCCACCGCGTTTTTCCCTTGCTGGAGAGCTCTATAGCGAAGAGTTCTACCGACAGATCTACCGGGTGCTACGCAGAGACGGACAGCTGTTTCATTACACCGGAAATCCACACATAATAAAGAAGGGAAGCAGCTTTGTTGACGGCGTCATCCGCCGGCTAAAAGCCGCGGGCTTTAAGAACATAGTAAAGGTCGAGCATCTGATGGGAGTCAGTGCGAAGAAATAATAGAATAAAGGGGGCGAATACACTTATTCATTATGCTTAATCTTTATTGTATCCGCCCCCTGCTTTTAACATTCGATACAACTGGAATTTAATCGTTGCTGTTGTGAATGGTTCATTTCCCATACTCCAATAACACCACCCTAATAGCGGGATATTGCTTGTATGAATGCGCGCTTGTTTATTCTGCCGTGCAGCGACTTCGCTCAACAAGAACTTCAAACGGAAAAATACAATTGACTGTTTTCACCAAGGAGTAAGGTATGTTCACTGAGTACGACAACAATAATATTTTCGCAAAAATATTAAGGGCTGAGCTTCCCTGTATAAAGGTCTATGAAGACGAATATACGTTGGCTTTTATGGATATAATGCCGCAAATGGCAGGGCATACATTGGTCATTCCAAAGGAATCCGCAGTAACCATATATGATCTTAGCGATGAGGCTGCAATGGCTTGCATGCGTACAGTTAAATTAATTGGTTCGGCTGTTGAAAAGGCAGTTGGGTTCGGTGGCTCTACTGTATTTCAACATAATGGTGTAAAGGCAGGCCAAACTGTTCCTCACTTTCATTTTCATGTGTTGCCAGGCTCAATACTTGATGCAAGTAGTATAAAAGGACATGCGCTTGAACTTGCAAACCCTGAAGAGCTAAAAATGATGGCGGCTAAAATAATTTCATGCATTGAAGATAGGCAGCCTTAACTAGGCAATCTTGCGAAACTCCGTGTGCTACTAGGTTTTGCACAAAAGCGTCATCCCACCTCATGCGTAAATTACGACGTTATAAGTTGGAATACAGTATACCGTTGGTTGGATGATTACATATCTGGCTAAAAGGGATTTCTGTTCGGGGCTTAGTGACTATATAAAAACACCCATGTGAATGTTGAATTCACATGGGTGTTTTGTTTTTATAACACACTACTCAGTGATGTTTAGTCATTGAGCAGTGAGAGTATTTTCTGCATTTTCTTGTTTAAACTATATCACGGTCTTCGCGTTTGGCTTCTGCCAAGTCTTTAACAAAAGCTCTGACGATAACGAACAGCACTGCTGCTGAAATTACTGGCCATATTAAAATATAGAGGGATAACATCATGTTGTGCTCCTAGTGTTTAATCATCAAAATGTTGAACGCGTTCATGGATCAGCGCAAAGTCAAATCGTTCATTGCTTGTGAGACTAACCGCAGTACAAATCATGGTACTTGCACCGTAGGCAACCAGAGAACCAAGCAGCACAGTGTAGTCACGTAAGAAGTCGTGGAAATAGAACGCACATAACACACCAACGATTGAACCAGCGATAAGCGCCACGTTGCGATTTGTAAAGCCAAAGAACATTAAGCCAATAACAGTACCACCACCGACAGCAGCAATAAATTCTAGACTATAAGCCCAAAGGCCGACAAGTGCGATCCATTCAAAACGAACCAAGCAAAATAGAATTAGACCACCGAGTACAGCACTTAAGAAAGCGCGGTTGGTCACTCTGTCCCAATAACAGCTAGCGATAACAGGGAAGACAAGCGTACCCCATAATGCACCAACAAATACCAGCATGACTAGAATGTCGAGCGAGAAACTAGCGAGAATTAAACCAAGGGCTGTCGCGACAATCATGGTTATACGACCTAGTAGCAGCATCTTTTTATTGTCGATTTTACCTTTCGCTAAGTTTTTAGCGTAGATATCAGTCATAACAATAGCAGAAAGTGCAGAGAGATCTGAATCGGCTGTTGATGACAAAGAGCCAATAACTAAGATAAACAGCATACCGATAGCAAATGGCGGTAGGTAGGCTGAAGCAACTTGTGGGATCAGGTTGTTCAGGTCGCCTTCATGAGGCGTCATTCCCATAAGCAGTGCCATCATACCAAGCATACCCAAACCGATAACGATTGAACCGTAGCCTAGTGTCGCAGTAATAAATGACGATTTAATGAGGTCTTTGCGTACCGCAAAAAGTCGTTGGGCAATTGTTTGATTACCGATGCCGTAGGCAAGAACGGCGACAAAGAATGGTGCGCCTTGCTCTAAAATTGCTTTAGTCGAGAAAAAGTCGGCTTGTTCAGCGGTGATTATACTGAAGCCTTGTGAAAGTGCCTCTGAGCCGCCCATGTTGAAATAAATCCAAGGGATTAACACAATAGCAACGAGCATCATGGCCACAACTTGTGCGAAATCGGTTAAGATTGAAGCTCTGAAACCTGACCATAAAGTATAAGATAAAACGCCAATACCAGCTATTACTACGCCAACTTCGAAAGACAATGGTGTTAGCACAGATACCAACGCGCCCGCAGCTGTGAAGTTAACCATTAGGCTGATAACACTACCAACTAAGTTTGAAACGGCTAAGATAAGCTGACTTGAAGAACCGTGTCTTGCTTGCATTATTTCAGCTAAGGTACGTGCTCTAGGGGCGAGTTCACGAAAGCGTTGTCCGTAGGGATAGATAAATAATATCATTAAAGCTCCCCAGAATCCGTAGTGCATAGCGCCGGATAAACCATATTGGTAGCCTGAGCTTGCCGCGCCGTAAAAAGATGCTGCCCAAATCCAGGTGGCCGTCATACTTGCTGCTGCGATGCCAAATCCTACTGCGCCATTGGCAACCATATAGCCATCGACACTGCTCGATTTTTTTGAAGCTAAGGTTGAGAACAGAAAGGTAAGGCCGTAAAAGCCAATTAAGAGTATAAGGGTAGTACTTGTTGAGAATTGATAAAACACTGGGTCTAACATAGGTCTCCTTGGGGTTATGATTATGGCGAGAATTGAAATGCGTGGAATAAAAGCAGTGACATGTCTTATTTTTTGACTCTGTACGATAGCTGTTCGCATTAGCCAAGACTCGGCGGCTTACTTATACATGATAGCCCATATAAAATCAAAGCAGTAAGAGGCCTGAGAGGCTCTCTCAAGCATTTTAAGTATAATTGAGGCTCCATGATGAGATTAACTTAGAGCGTTTAATCGATGCTAATAAAGCCTCGTGTTGGATGCATAACGGCTTTCATCGTATTTTACTAAAAAAATGCCAACAAAGGCTGTAAACGTGTTTTTTGGGTTATATTCTCCTATCACTAATTCCGATGAAATGGAAGAGTATAACTATCAAAAACAGTAGGTTAGAATTGGTTTGGCCAGCTTGTGTTCTTCAAGGTTTTAAGGGGGTTCGCTCAGTGGTTTAGGCTTCAATGTGTTGGGTGAATTTCAAGTTGATCACGGTTTCGACGGTGTAATAATGGGGCATTAAATGCATCATTATATTTTGTATTTACGCATTGTAAGGGCACACATTAGGTAAAGATTCCGCCCAAAAATATATTTTAATATTTTATTTCACAGAGCCTGATATTTGGGCGAAATGTGGCAATCGAATGATTGATGCAGGGTTTAAGCTTTTCTCCTCATATAATACTTAATAGATCCCAATGGAACTTAGTGGGGGTTAGTGATGGTTAGTGGAAGCGGGTGGGGCTTAATGATCCTTAATCGGATGGTTTTATGCAGTGTTATTAGTATTCTGGTCAAACATTCAGGTTTATCTTGTGCTGAAAATTAATATCAATATACTCAGGCTCATAATTAGTCTTGCATATACTCAAGTAGCTTGGTTATATAACTTACAAGATTAAAAAAACTTACAAGATTAAAAAATAATTTACAGGACGGTTCGTTTTATCAAATCGAGACGTCTACTATATAAATGTTAAGTGATGATCATTATGTTTAAAGCATTACAGGAACAAGCTAGTTGGAGAATAACTTACTATGTCTGATAGATTACGAGTGAAAGAGGCCTCTGGTCTACTGACTTTCCTCAATACTCAGCTAAAAGGCTGGAGTCGAAAAAACATAAAACAACGACTGAAAACAGGATGCGTACTGGTCAACGATCAGCAGATCATGAAGCATGACCATGAGCTTGAAGTTGGCGACAATGTCGAGGTTCGGGCAGCGGGTAAGAACACGCAACTGGGTGTTCGCCACCTCGAAATTTTGTATTCGGACAATGATCTTGTCGTCATTAACAAACCTGCAGGCTTGTTGTCAGTGGCATCAGCCAATGAAAACAAGCAGCATGCGCTTGCTATTCTTCGCAAGCAACTCTCACATGCAAAAAACTCTGTTGCTTTATGGCCTGTGCATCGCCTCGATCGTGATACATCGGGTGTGTTGATGTTTGCAACGTCTCGTGAGATGCGTGACGCTGTGAATGAGGGATGGTCAGGGGCCGAAAAAACCTACCTTGCGGTAGTTGAAGGTAGCCCTAAACCAAGTCAAGGGCGGATTGACCAGCCCTTGAGAATGGACCCAGAGAAGTATCAGATGATTGTCGGTCCACATTCGGAAGCCAAAAACGCCGTCACGCATTTTAAAACGCTGCGCACTGTAAAGGAGTTGACATTGCTTGAAGTTAAACTCGAGACGGGTCGACAACATCAAATCCGTGTCCATATGGCCTGGTTAGGACATTCGGTGATTGGCGATCCTCGTTATGGCACTGATGGCCCACGCATGGGACTGCATGCATTGAGCTTAAGTATTACGCGACCGAATACTGGCAAACGACTCACTTTTGAGGCGCCAGCACCAGTTGAGTTTCTTGATCTGTTGCGATAGTCCAAAATATTGATAGCGAAAACAGTCTACTTTCCGTTGTAGGCTGTTTATTATTAGAGTCATCCGCACTAACGTTTTAAGCCAGAGTATGACTCAGTTATCCGTTCTTAACCCTCTGACGTCTCACACTTGATCTCGCCTGCTAGCAAAACCCGAATTCATCACCTATCTTAGTATTAATCATCTCTGAAAACAGCAATGCAATTAAGGAGATAACCTATGTCTGTTTTAGATGCATTTTTTACCAAACTTTGGCAACAGTACAGTGTCATTAGCCCACAAGCAGTCGATATACATCAGCTGTTTGAGCATCGTGGTGAAGAGTTAGTGAATGATCACGTTGCTTTTCGTACCTTCGCCGACTCGCATATTGGCATCGATATATTAGAAGATGAGGTATTAGCGCTCGGTTATCGGCATCTTGATTCTTACCAGTTTGATGTTAAAAAGTTAGATGCGCGTTGTTATGTTCATAATAACTCACCGACCAAAATATTCATTAGTGAACTGCGCTGGCAGTCTTTATCCGACGCTTCTCAGGTCATTATTCAAGATATTATTGAACAGACAAAAGCGACATTAAAGTCTCCCTTACTTGAGCAATCGAGCAGAGGACTCAGTCCTTTATTAAGTGCCGGTCGGTTATGGCAATTACCCAGCTATGCAGACTATCAAACCTTAGCGTCAGAGTCCGAATACGCCGCTTGGTTATCAGTCTGGGGATTACGTGCTAACCATTTCACCATCTTTGTAAATCACTTAAAAAACACCCCTGAATTGACAGACGTCGTGGCGTTATTACAGCAACAAGGTTATCAGCTGAATGAGGCCGGTGGGGTGATCAAAGGCGCACCATCGGATTTATTAATTCAAGCATCAACCATGGCAGATACTTGCATTGTCAATTTTAACGATGCTGGCGAACAAGCTATTAGCAGTTGTTATTACGAATTTGCACAGCGGTTTAACCAAGAAAATGGCGAGTTATACCAAGGGTTTGTACCGATGAGTGCAGATAAAATATTTGAATCGACTAATATGAAATCCATACTTGGGAGTACTACCCCCGATAACGAAAATTAGGTGTTAGTCGCTTTTTATCCGTAAAAATGGAAAGGGATAGACTGTACTCATGCATTAATAAGAGTTCAGTCTTAGGGAGTTATGAATGGCAAAACGAATTGTTGTTTTAGGGCTTGGTCGAATTGGTGGCGCAATAGCCAAAATCCTCAATAGTCACCCTGATTATGATGTTACGGGTGCTGATATCAACCCCAATGCAGTCGCTCATTTTAGTGACCAATTTACAACTAAGTTATTATCTAATTCGTCACCTGATATGCGAGATTATAATGATTTACTCACGGGGCAGGATGCGGTCATTTCGGCGTTAACATTCAATGATAATCCTTACGTTGCACAGGCCGCCTTAGCTAATGGCTGTAGTTATTTTGATTTGACCGAAGATGTACGTTGTACCCAAGCCATTAAAGAAATCGCACTCGCTGCAGCGCCGGGGCAGGTATTTATGCCGCAGTGCGGTTTAGCCCCTGGCTTTATCGGTATTTTAGGTTACAGCTTTCGGTCTTATTTCGATCGTCTTGATAGTCTTAAATTACGTGTTGGTGCCTTACCTGAATATCCATCTAATCAAATGATGTACAACCTGACATGGTCAACAGAAGGGTTAATTAATGAATATGCCAATCCCTGTGAGTCCATTAAAAATCATATCCAGACCTTAACTGAACCATTAGAAGGTCGTGAAGTGTTTTCTATTTCTGGCGTTGAATACGAGGCGTTTAATACCTCGGGTGGTCTGGCTAATCTTTGTTATTCCTTGGACGGAAAACTGCGAGAACTGACTTATAAAACTATCCGTTATCCAGGCCATTGCAAGCTAATGAAGTTCTTGTTTCATGATTTACGACTAGGGGAAGAGGGTAAACGTCGCGACATGTTGATGGAAATATTCGAAAGTTCAGTGGCGACCACAATGCAGGATCTGGTATTGATATCTGTGGTGGCAACGGGTTATGTCGACGAAAAATTAAGACAATGTAGTCGTACTTTTTTACTGCGACATACTGCAGAGCAAAGTGCGATCCAAATCTCTACAGCGAGTGCGGCAGTCACGACGGTTGATTTAATTTTAAATAGTAGTGAGCAAAGGCAGGGTTTTGTTGAGCAAGAGACGTTAGACATTGAAGATTTTTTGGCAAATGAGTTTGCGAAATCTTATCGAGACGCGGAATTAAGTATTTAACATTAATGACGAGGAGAATCACATGCATGAAGCAATTTTGAAAACCGTTCTTGGCGATTTTTATGCTCAAGATAAACACTATGGTAGTGCGTTTCTGGGGGACCAGTGCTTTGATAGTGAGACGAAAGTAGATGTGATTAGCCCGAACAATGGTCAAAAATTTGTTTCCATCAGTCATGCCCAACCCGATGTTATTGAAAACGTGATCAACAGTGCAAAAACTGAGTTTTATCATTGGCGTAGTGTGCCTGCGCCACAACGAGGTGAGTTAGTAAGACTGTTTGCCGAAAAAGCCCGTGCAGCGAAACATCAATTAGCGACCATTATTAGCCTTGAAGCGGGTAAGCCATTTCAAGAAAGCTTAGGTGAAGTGCAAGAGTTGATTGACGTATGTGATTTTGCAGTTGGCTTATCGCGACAACTTTATGGGTTAACTATTGCCACCGAAAGACCAAATCACAGAATGATGGAGCAGTGGCATCCTATTGGCCCTGTTGTGATCATTACAGCGTTTAATTTTCCCATGGCAGTATGGGCTTGGAATGCGACACTGAGTTTGATTTGTGGAAACAGCATCATTTGGAAACCATCAAGTCAAACACCACTCAGTGCACTGGCTTGCCATCGATTATTATTGTCAGCGATTAAACAATTTGGGGGTAATGCGGAACTCAGTAGTATCGTGTTTGGTGAGAAAACGCAGGTTGAACAATTGGTCGATCATAAGGATATTGCATTGGTATCAGCAACAGGCTCATGTGCAATGGGCCGAGCGGTTAATTGCCGTGTCGCAGCGAGATTGGGACGTACACTGCTAGAGCTTGGTGGTAATAATGCCATGATTGTTTGCCCGAGTGCCGATCTTGAATTAGCAATTCGTGCGATCACCTTCTCTGCCTTGGGAACAAGCGGACAACGGTGTACGACGCTGCGTAGATTGATTGTGCATAGTAGCTTAAAACATCAAGTGCTTACCAAACTAGAAGCAATTTATAAAACAGTGAGTATTGGTGATCCCTTTGATGGCCTGAATTTAATGGGACCACTGATTAATCAGCATGCCATTGATTCCATGACCGTGAGTATCAATACGGCTATCTCTCAGGGGGGCAAGTTGATCACGGGTGGTGAACGAGTCTCGAACTTAAGCAATAAAGGCAAAGAAGAGCACGGATTCTATATTACGCCCGCTATTGTGGATATCGACCCTCAAGCTGATATCGTTCAGCAAGAAACTTTTGCACCGTTACTGTATGTGCACAGTTACGATTCACTTGAGCAAGCTATCGCTATCCAAAATAGTGTCAGTCAGGGACTGTCTTCCGCGATCTTTACTAAAGACATGGCCGAAGCTGAGATATTTATGAGTGCAAACGGCTCTGACTGTGGGTTAGTCAATGTCAATATCGGTACGTCTGGTGCGGAAATCGGTGGTGCGTTTGGCGGCGAAAAAGACACTGGCGGTGGTCGCGAAAGTGGCTCAGATGCATGGAAGAGTTATATGCGCCGTATGACTAATACGATTAACTACGGCAGTGAATTACCTTTAGCACAGGGCATTAGTTTTGATATGCCCAAAGGTGAATAGGCGCTATTTTTTATGGTAGGGAATAGCAATTTTGTTCAATACTGGCTGTCAGTCAAACGGTATAGTGTAAACATCAATTTATGTAGAGGTGTTTATGATTACAGTTATGTTATCGATGGCTATTTTTGCCCTAGTGGGCGCCATATCTCCCGGGCCGGTTAATATTATTGCGACAAGTTCAGGCGCTTGTTTTGGATTTCGTCGCACCGTACCGCATGTTATTGGCGCAACATTCGCTTACACTCTGATTGTATTGTTGGTTGGATTTGGTTTAAGCCAATCGTTAGTGCAATTTCCAGAAATAACCCATTTTTTAAAATATCTCGCTGGTATTTACCTCCTGTTCATGTCATTTAAAATTGCGACAGCAGTCCCCTTAAATTCAACCATTAGTGCAGCGGTAAAACAACCGCCTGCATTTATTGATGGGGTATTATCACAAGGATTAAACCCGAAAGCTTGGTTAGTCTCTATGTCAGGCGTGAGTATATTTGTGTCCGTTCAGACACAATCCACATTCTATTTACTTGTATTCAGTGCGATATCATTTACTGTATGTTTTGTTGGCATATCGACTTGGGCTGCCATGGGACATATTATTCGAGACCAATTATCAACGCGGACACGACAAATAAGATTTAACATGATGATGGGATTATTACTCAGTGGTACTGTTATTTCGATGTTCTTTGGTCTGTGACAGGGATGATAACCAAGGTACTTTGAATGGCTAGTCATTACGGTCGGAATTGATAATAACCATGATTGGACATGAACAACACAAGGATGAAAGCAATGAAGCAGGACAAAGCAGTATTCTTCAAACAAAGTAAGGCGTTGCCATTTGTCGAAATGCGGCAAGCGTCGCGCTCTAATGCTTGTTATCAGGGACATACGCACGATGAATTTTCATTTGGTGTGATTGATACCGGGATTGCTGATTATAACAACTTAAATCAGCACAATCGTATTGGCCAAGGTGATACGGTGACTATTAACCCTGGTGATATCCATTCATGTAACCCAACTGTAGGTGATTGGTCTTATCGTATGTTATTTGTTGATACAGGTTGGGTGGGAGAACTGCAAGCTGAGATCAGTGGCATAGATAGCATTGATTACTCTCCCTTTACCAATCCTTATTTACGTAGCCAACAAGCGTATGGACATTTTGACTTATTATTTACCAATTTATTACTCGAATCTAATGCACTGTCGGCAGAAGCGTTACTGATAGAATATATGCAGCAGCATTGGTTAACGAAAGATCTAGAAAAATCAGCACACACACATATCCACAGAGTCAAAGAAATGATTGCCGACCAACTTGATGTCAATCATTCACTCACCGACCTTGCTCAAGAATCGGGGTTAAGTCGCTTTCATTTACTGCGTACCTTTAAACAGACCTATGGTTTGTCACCGCATGCCTTCCAATTAGATGAACGAATTAAGAGTGCGAAGACATTACTTAAATCTGGGTATTCTATTATTGATACTTCAATAGCATTAGGGTTTGCAGACCAAAGCCATTTACAACGAAACTTCAAAAAACGTTTAGCGGTGACGCCAAAACAGTACCAATCATTTTTTGTTTAACTATTTATTGCTTAACTATTTTTAGTTCAAAAAGGCTACAAAAGAAAAATTATGCACAGAGATGATTATAGTTATCTTTTTAAAACAGCAGAGACCATAACCCCATTACTTAAAGGTGAAATAGGATCCGCAAAGCAAGCTGACATTCATTTACAGCAAGCTAATCAAGATGTAATGAAGCAATTATACCAATATTGGAAAGTCGAGCATCCCGAAGCTGGCTCTGCGTATTGGTTAACACAAAGCTGGATCATGTTACTTTGGCAGCCAATCCAACTCGCTTTTATTAGCGTTTATACAACGCAGGCGGTGCCTAAATTACGTCATATCGGCCAATATTATGATAATGGCTTAGTCGCGGGATATATTTTACCGAAAGAACCCATGGTTACAGGCGAATTAACACAATTAGTGGCGTATGCGGGGCAAGAATTATCTATTTTGTTTAATGGATCACATCAACAGTTTTCTGCCATAGTTAGGTTTACCTCTAGGCTTGCAGAGCAATTATTGGCAGACCTTATTTTGATTAATCTGTTGAAGCTACAAAAACATAAACCGACTATCGATATCTATCAACAAGCCCAACGTTGGTTTTCCGCCATGAATATGCCAGCGCAATATTTGGATTCACTATACAAGCAACCAAATGATAAACAGTGGTCGGTAAAGCGGGTCAGTTGTTGCATGTATTATCGTCGTAGTGATGGCGATTTTTGTTTAGCGTGTCCAAATAAATAACCTGAGTTGTTTTCCAATGCGTATATCCATCACGATTTATCCTTCCGTTTTATTGCACAAATGAGAATTATTCTTATAATGGATTATCTAAATTCTATTATGTTCCTCTATTATTTACCGAAGGTATTGTGCGTACGATGCAGAAAGAAAACCAAAAACAAGTTAACCGTTTTACCCGCATCGGAAAGTTGTTGGATTTTATCAATGAAAACATAGACCAACCGTTATCGGTTGAACAATTGGCGGATAAAAGTTGTTGGTCACGTTGGCAATTACAGCGCGTATTTCATCATGAAACGGGGCTGAATCTTGCGCAGTATGTGCGAGAGTTAAAACTGAGTTTAGCAGCTGAGCAATTATTAGGCAGTAAAAGTCGGGTTGTTGATATCGCGTTGGCGTTAGGTTTTAGCTCTGAAGTCAGTTTTAGTCGTACGTTTAAAAATATGTTTGCATATTCGCCAATGGCGTACCGACGTCGAGGTAAACGCCTTGGTCTACGCACTCCAATTAAGCTCTGTTCTCGGGTGTTAGATAGTTTTGATTTGACGGCTAGATTATTGCAAATCCGTATTGAAACCCGTCCAGAATTTACGCTTCATTGTACCTCTGGTGTTATTTCTGGCTTGTTTTCATTAGAGCCTAATTATCAGCAACAAGTGCCTAAAATTTGGTCTGAATTTATCTACAATCTGCCGGAAGTAGAAAAAACATCCGTATTGAGTGAAGTATCATCAAAGCATATGGATATAGAACTGATTGGTGTTGTGGGTGTTATTGACGCTAATGATGATATGAATGCAATTCCTTATTGGGCGGGAAGTACTGCGGGTGCTTTACTCGGTACCACGTCACTAGATACTATAGATGTACCTGCACAAGAGTACGCTGTTATTCCATTTACAGGTCCGATTAAACAATTAGAACAAGTACTTGCTTGGTTGTTTTCACATTGGATACCTGATTCAAATTATGACAGTGTTGATGGTTATGAATTGGAGATCTATCCGGTAAATTATGACCCTGAGGACTCATCTTCTTACATGGAATATTGGCTACCAATCGAACCTCGAGGCTAAAATAATTTGAACTTTTTGATTATTGCACCAAATTGTTAATTTTTTCTCTAAATCTCTCTATACAATGCGAACGATAATAATTATCATTTGTATAGATTGAGATTTGGAGATCGAATGTTACACCAACCTGCTCGTATATTATCCCCTGTGGCCTTTGCCATTATTTGCGCTTTCTCGAGTTCAGCTTTTGCTGAACAGCCTATTATCGATAGTTCTAGCGATAGTACTGAAGAACAAATGACTGTCTTCGGTAAAGCATATCGAAATACCGCCACAAAAACGGCATTAGCGCCTATGGATACACCTCAAGCTATCTCGAACGTTGATCGAGAAACGCTAGATTTACGTGGGGTTAAGTCAGTAGCAGAAGCATTACGTTATGTACCGGCTGTGAATACGGAACTAAGGGGTGGCGCGGTTTCTCGATTAGATTTATTTAATATTCGTGGTTTTATTAACTATCAGAATTTTTACGATGGTTTGCCGCTGATGTTTAATGGCTGGAATTTACAGCCACAAATTGATTCAATTGCACTTGAACAAGTCGAAGTATTTAAGGGACCAACTTCTGTTTTGTATGGAAATATTCCACCAGGGGGCATGGTCAATCTCATTGCTAAATCGCCACAACAAGAACAGAGTACGGATGTGACGGTGACAGCAGGGAACTTCGATCGTAAAGAACTCTCTATTGATTCAACAGGCCAGATCGCAGATACAAACTTGTCTTATCGTGTTGTGGCGATGGCACGGAAGAAAGATGGCCAAGCTGATACCTCGGAAGAAGAACGTTATGTGTTTGCACCGTCTTTAGATTGGCAGGTGTCTGATAAGACCCTCGTTAATTTTAATATGTATTATCAGAATGATCCATCTGCGGGTATTTATACATCATTACCGGGGGCAGGCAGTGTATTGGCCAATCCGAACGGTCAGCTTGATTCAAGTACCTTTACCGGTGATGAGAACTGGAATACTTACGAGCGTGAAGTATTAATGTTGGGTTATAAAATTAACCATGAATTTAATGCGGATTGGCGCTTCTTAATGAATGCGCGTTTTATGGACGCGGACGCTTATCAAGAAAATACTTATGGCACTGGGCTTGAGAATGATATGCGTACCTTAGGCCGCCGCGCTTATCTTACCGATGAAACATCACAGAGTTTTGTCATAGATAACCAAATTTCAGGTCGTTTTAATACTGCCTCGGTTGAGCATAACGTGCTGTTAGGGTTTGATTATCAGCAATTAGATTCACGCATCATCTATAAAGATGCCAGTGCTCCGTCGATTGATATCTTCAACCCTAATCACCAACAGATTGACGGTAGTACGCTTAATTACACTTATACCACTGATTTTGATTTAGAAAGTCGCCAGGTTGGGATTTACGTGCAAGACCAGTTAGTACTGGGTAATTGGGTTGTGATTGCTGGTGGCCGTTATGACCAATATGAACAGACATCAACAGACCATGCAACTGGCGCCGATACTGACGCTGCCATTGATCAAGATAACTTTGCTTTTCGTTTAGGCGGTTTATATAACTT
>NZ_ABCQ01000079.1 GCF_000170855.1 Moritella sp. PE36
AATAGCAACAAGTGTCAATTGTACGAATAAAAACGCACGTAATTCAATGTCATGAAAATAAGAACCAGGTTTAAAACCTTTAATCGAAAAAGCCGCAAAATGTAGCGAAAAATTCATGCCGGCAATAATTAAGAACACCACAGTGATCAAATTAATCACTGGACTATCAAAATGCCCCATACTGCTGTCATGGGTAGAGAAACCACCGATGGCAATAGTTGAGAAGCTATGAGCAATAGCATCAAACATCGTCATCCCAGCCAGCCAAAATGCCATTGCGCAAACAACTGTAAGGCATAAATATATGTACCAAAGCGCTTTAGCAGTCTCAGCAATACGGGGAGTCATCTTAGAATCTTTGACTGGGCCAGGGGTTTCAGCACGATAAAGCTGCATGCCACCAATACCTAAAACAGGTAACACAGCAACAGCAAGTACAATGATACCCATACCACCGAGCCATTGTAGAAACTGACGATAAAACAACAAGGCTTTAGGCAATTCATCAAGTCCAACAATAACGGTTGCACCTGTAGTCGTTAGACCAGAGAAAGATTCAAAGAATGCACCAGCGACACTGAGATCTGGTTGTTCGGAAAGAATAAAGGGTAACGCACCAACACTTCCCAGTACCGTCCAAAACAAAACCACAATCAAGAAACCATCTTTGGCTTTTAATTCTTTTTTATAATTGCGGTTTTTGTACCATACGATACTGCCTAACGTGACACAAAAAGCAAAGGAGTTAATGAAGACAAGACCACCACCATCCTTGTATATTGCCGCGATCAGTGCGGGGAATATCATCGTTACACTAAAGATGGTAACTAATATCCCAACAATTCTTAAAATTGCCCTGAATTGCATTATTATTTTTATCCCTAAATATTAATCGACCACTTTGACATTAACTTGGCCATTGGTTTTGTTTCTTACAGCCGTAATAAAAGCTTGAATATGTCTTGCATCAACATCAAGCTGCATGACGACTTGCGCACCATATTCGGCATGCTTTAATTTACCATTATATACTGAAAACAAACTCTCTATTGCAGCTATTTGAGCATAATCACAAGTTAAGTGAAGTTCTTTATATATAAGGCATTCAATCGGTTCAATTAACTTTAATACCTGCTGTACACCACCTGCATATGCACGAACTAATCCACCTGTACCCAATTTGATACCGCCATAATAACGCACGACAACAGCAGTCATCTCACCAACATCACTACCAAGTAAACAATTTAGTATCGGTTTACCTGCAGTGCCAGAAGGTTCACCGTCATCACTAAAGCCATATTGCTGCCCATCACTCGGTCTACCGGCAACAAATGCCCAGCAGTGATGTCGTGCGCTCGGGTGTTGTGCTTTAATATCTCGCACAAATTGCTCAGCAGCTTGACGTCCTTTGGTCGGCGTAAGATAAGTAATAAAACGGCTTTTTTATTCTCATTTCTTCAGTATATTCATAAGACTGTTCTAAAACAAAATAGGGGTTATTAGCTGTCATTTCTATCCTGTGTATATTCTACTTTAAAGATGCTCATCACCATTCTACTGTTATATGCTTGTTGATAATAGCAGGTTCAGGATCACAATTTTTAAAAGTTAAGTGACGGTCAATTTATTTTCATTAAATATTCAGCAACAAACATCCAACAATTAAAAACAGTTGTAAGCCGAACATTTTACAGCAAATAAAACCAATACATCATCAAATTAAAGTATTAAACACTAAATTAAACCTCAAAATAAGTACCAGACACCAGTTTAAAAGCTAAATAAGTTATTTCACTACCATTAACCCTCACCCGCCCCTGAGTTATTAATACTACTTACGGATTAGTTCATTACGTCCCTAGCCAGCAAAAGTTAAACAGTCGTTTAAAATAAGTGTTGAAATATTGTTAGATTATCGACAGAATGAGAGCAACCAGTACCCTACATAGCTGGTAAATAGCAAACGGAGCTGATGATCACCATCGCTTTAGCAAGGAGAAATGTAATGATTTACCAAGCCGAACAACTCTCGGTCACTCTATTAGAAGATGGCATCGCAGAATTAAAATATGACGCGAAAGGCCCTGTTAATAAATTTGATCAAGCAACATTACAAGCATTAACTGAAGCTGTAAAAGTATTACAGACTAATTCAGACATTAAAGGATTAATTCAAACATCAGGCAAAGGTGCATTCATCGTTGGCGCTGATATTACTGAATTCCTTGAGCTGTTTAAACTACCTGACGCTGAATTATTAGGTTGGTTGGAACAAGCAAATGCAGTATTCAATGCCATTGAAGACCTGCCTTATCCAACAATTTCAGCCGTTAACGGTCATGCACTTGGTGGTGGTTGTGAAGCAATTCTTGCTACGGATTTCCGTGTAGCAGACACCACTGCACGTATCGGTTTACCTGAAACTAAATTAGGTATCATGCCTGGTTTCGGTGGCACAGTACGTTTACCTCGTCTGATCGGTGCAGATAATGCAGTTGAATGGATCACAACAGGTAAAGATTATAAAGCACTTGCAGCCCTTAAATTTGGCACTGTAGATGCGGTTGTAGCACCTGAGAAATTACGTGATGCAGCACTATCAATGGTTAAAGATGCGATTGCAGGAAAACTTGACTGGCAATCACGTCGTGCGCAAAAACAAGCACCATTAGGGTTAAATAAAATTGAAGCAACAATGAGCTTCTCTACTGCACTAGGCATGGTATACGCGAAAGCAGGTAAACATTACCCAGCACCTACTGCAGCAGTGAAGGCGATTGAAGCAGCAGCAAGAATGGACCGTACCGGTGCACTTGGTGTAGAAGCAGCAACATTCATTAAACTTGCTAAAACAGATGCAGCACAAGCATTAGTTGGCTTATTCTTAAGTGACCAAGCATTAAAAGCGGGCGCGAAGAAAGCAGCAAAAGCCGGTAAAGTAACAAATAAAGCCGCTGTACTTGGCGCTGGTATCATGGGTGGCGGTATCGCTTACCAATCAGCGGTTAAAGGCACGCCTGTTATCATGAAAGATATCAATGATGCAGCGCTTGACCTAGGAATGGCGACAGCGTCTGGTTTATTAACAACGCAACTTAAGCGTGGTCGTATTGACGGGACTAAACTGGCGAAAGTTATTTCTTCAATCACCCCGACACTAAGCTATAACTCAATTGATGAAGCTGACATTATCGTTGAAGCCGTTGTTGAAAATCCGAAAATTAAAGCCGCTGTATTAGCTGAATTGGAAGATAACGTCAGTGCCGACACTGTCATCACTTCAAATACGTCGACTATTCCAATTAACGTACTCGCGAAGAACTTAAAACGCCCTGAACAATTCTGTGGTATGCACTTCTTCAACCCAGTACACAAAATGCCGCTGGTAGAAATCATCCGAGGTGAGAAATCATCTGATGAAACAATTGCGACAACCGTTGCTTACGCAGCGAAAATGGGTAAAACGCCTATCGTTGTAAACGACTGCCCTGGTTTCTTCGTTAACCGCGTATTATTCCCATACTTCTTCGGTTTCTCAAAACTCATCGCTGATGGCGCTGATTTTGTTGCTGTAGATAAAGTAATGGAAAAACAATTCGGTTGGCCAATGGGTCCTGCATACCTACTCGACGTTGTTGGTATTGATACAGGTCACCATGCAGCAGCAGTTATGGCTGACGGTTTCCCAGAGCGTATGGCTAAAACAGGCAAAGATTCTATCGATGTGATGTTTGAAGCAACACGTTATGGTCAGAAAAATGGTGTTGGTTTCTATACTTACGCTAAAGACCGTCGTGGCCGCATGCAGAAAACACCGGATGCGAAAAGCTATGAGCTGCTTGCTGAAGTTGCCAGCGAAAAAGCAGAGTTCTCGAAAGATGACATTATTGCTCGCTGTATGATCCCAATGATTAACGAAGTTGTTCGTTGTCTTGAAGAAGGTATTGTTGCTACGCCAGGTGATGCTGACATGGCACTTATCTATGGTATTGGCTTCCCTCCATTCCGTGGTGGTGTGTTCCGTTACCTAGATACTATGGGTCTAGATAAATACATTGAATTAGCAGATTCATTTGCTGATTTAGGACCACTTTACCAAGTAACTGATGGCTTGCGTCAACGCGCAGCTGACGGCAAAACTTTTTACTAAGACACGAACGAGGATAATAAAATGAGAGATGTAGTTGTAATCGATTGCCTACGTACACCTATGGGTCGTTCTAAAGCCGGTGCATTCCGTCACGTTCGTGCTGAAGATCTATCTGCAAAATTAATGAAGGGCTTACTTGACCGTAACCCTAAAGTTGATCCAAATGACATCGAAGATGTTTATTGGGGCTGTGTTCAGCAAACGCTAGAGCAAGGTTTTAATATCGCCCGTAATGCTTCATTACTTGCTGGTATCCCAATCACAGCAGGCGCGACAACTGTTAACCGTCTATGTGGTTCATCAATGCAAGCTATCCATGATGCAACACGTGCAATCGCAATGGGCGACGGTGACGTAATGATCATTGGTGGTGTTGAGCACATGGGTCATGTACCAATGAACCACGGTGTTGATTTCCACGTGGGTCTGGCTAAGTCTACTGCGAAAGCAGCGGGCATGATGGGCCTTACTGCTGAAATGTTAGGTAAAATGCATGGCATTACTCGTGAACAACAAGATGCATTTGCTGTTCGTTCACACAAATTAGCACAAGCAGCGACTGTTTCTGGTCGTTTTAAACGTGAAATTCTGCCTATCGAAGGTCACGATGCTGACGGCGTGTTAAAATTGTATGATTTCGATGAAGTAATTCGTCCAGAAACAACAATGGAAAGCCTCGCTGGTTTACGTCCAGTATTTGATCCAGTAAACGGTACCGTTACAGCGGGTACGTCATCTGCATTATCAGATGGTGCTTCAGCGATGTTACTTATGTCTGCTGACAAAGCCAAAGAACTGGGTCTTAAGCCACGAGCAAGAATTGTGTCAATGGCTGTCGCAGGTTGTGATCCATCAATCATGGGTTACGGTCCAGTACCAGCAACGAAGAAAGCTCTTAAGCGTGCCGGTCTAACCATTGACGATATCGATGTATTCGAATTAAACGAAGCATTCGCAGCCCAATCTTTACCTTGTGTTAAAGATCTTGGCTTAGAAGATGTTGTTGATACGAAGGTTAATCTTAACGGTGGTGCAATCTCATTAGGTCACCCACTAGGTTGTTCAGGTTCACGTATCTCTACTACGTTAGTGAACGAACTTGAAGTTCAAGGCGGAAGATATGGTCTAGCGACTATGTGTATCGGTCTTGGTCAAGGTATCGCGACTATCTTTGAGCGTATCGAAGACTAAAAACAACTGTACAAAAAATACGGTTAGTTAATCTATATCAAGCCAACTATGACGATAGTTGGCTTTTTTATGTTCTTCTTAAAATGTTCTTCTTGAAATTTCCCCCTCCAAGCTGTTCAATACACATTCGCAATGTAAATAATGGACTGGGCATGAGCACAAAAAAACAAATATTAGTCGTTGATGATGATGTTGAGATCAAAGAATTACTCAGTGAATATCTCGATCAAGCTGGATTTTCAGTGCTGACCGCCGGTGAAGGCAAAGAAATGCAACGCGTCTTGGCCACCAATACGCCCGATCTGATTGTCTTAGATGTAATGATGCCTGGTGATGATGGTTTTACTTTATGTCAAAAAATTCGCCGAACGTCACAAGTACCTATCATCATGTTAACGGCAAATTCTGATGAAGCAGATCGCATTGTCGGCTTAGAAATTGGTGCTGATGATTACATGGCTAAACCGTTTAGCCCGCGAGAGTTACTGGCGCGCATCAAAGCCTTATTACGCCGTTCAAGTTATACCAAACCAACCCAAGGTCGTTATTTTATTTTTGCTCATTGGAAGCTTGATACACTAACCCGCCAATTAATTAATCAACATGATAACGCGACAACAGAACTGTCAGGCAGTGAATTCAATATGCTGAAACTGTTTGTGACTAACCCGAACCAAGTACTGAGTCGTGATGCCCTTTCGGATGCGACCCGCGGTCGAGAAGCGCTGCCCCTTGAGCGAGGCATCGATATTCAACTGAGTCGTTTACGTCAAAAACTGGGCGATAACAGTAAAAGTCCAACCTTAATTAAAACCATTCGCGGACGCGGTTATGTGTTGATCACCGAAGTATCTTATGACGATTAAAGAGCATATTTACCGCCTGCTACCCAGCTCTTTAGTCTCGAGAATGTTATTACTGACGCTGTTATCCATCGCCACAGCGCAGTTAATTTCAACCAGTATTTGGTATAACTTCAGTAAAGACCAAGAACTTGAAGGCTTAAAAAATACCGCGGAGAGTATGGCGCACAACATCGCCTCTACCGCCACCTTCTTTAACTCATTACCCTTGCAATATCGCCACATTGTATTAGAACAATTACGCGATTTTGGTGGCAGCCGCTATTTTGTATCATTAAATGAGGTCGAAATTAATATCGTTCCCGTTGCCAACAGCGAAATGAAACGCGTCGTACTCGATGAGTTTCAACGTGTGCTCGGTGATAAACTGGGTAATAATATCGTGATTAAAACGGATTTTTCTCACCCAAAAAATCTGCATGTACTCAATAACGATACCTTACTGTCTGAACTGCCAAAGTCATGGGCACATTACTCACTCACCTTAGAGCCACTTAATCCCCCCGTATTAGTAATACAAATGATGTTAGCACCAGATGAATGGTTGTATATCGCCGCGTTACTCCCCGCCCCTTATGTCTCTCTTGACGATAGTATCGTGAATAATGAGCAGGTGTTTTTTATCTTTTTGATCACGGCTAATTTAATGTGGATGATCTACGTATTGGTGCGTTGGCAAACTAAACCACTTAAAAAACTTGCCGCTGCAGCAGCGACATTAAGCCAAGATTTGGACCAACCTCTGCTTGAAGAAAAAGGTGCATCGGAATTAGTGATTGCGACTAAAGCATTTAACCGTATGCATTTGCGCATAAAACGTTATATTGACGATCGTGAACGTTTATTTCGTTCTATCTCTCACGATTTAAAAACCCCAATCACGCGATTACGCTTACGGGCCGAATTACTCAATGACGATGTAAAAACCGCGAAATTCAATAAGGATCTCGACCAATTAGAGATGATGGTTAAAGGCGCGCTACAGTGTGTCAAAGATACCGACATCCATGAAAACAATAGCCTGATTGATATCCAAGAATTACTGTATGAAATCACCGAGCACCATAACCACAATGAAGAAAAAGTCACCTTTGAATTCCCCGAAGTGGCCATTCACTATCATGGAAAACCCCTTGCGATAAAACGCTGTTTAACTAACCTTGTTGAAAACGCGATAAAATATGGCGACTTCTTACACCTGATCGTCGAACAACAGCAAGAGCATATCGTCATCTGCCTCATTGATTCAGGTCCAGGTATTCCAGAAGATATGCTAGAAGAGATATTCACGCCCTATACACGGATCGCCACCGACACGGACGGTTCAGGTTTAGGGTTAAGCATTGCACGCAATATCGCCAGCGCCCATGGCGGCACATTAACCTTACACAATAGAGAAAATTCAGGATTAAAAGTGATCTTACGACTCCCACACAACCCCTCATCACGAGTAACGTCATGAATACCACCATTAGTAATAGCATCTCACCATTCTTTATATTATTGAGTAGCTTATTCACGTTTTCTGCCACCGCAAGCCAAGTAGAAGTACTCCATTGGTGGACATCCGGTGGTGAACTTGATGCGCTCAGCGAACTACAAAATAAAGTCGAAGAAACCGACAATACCTGGCTCGATTTTGCCATTAAAGGTGGTGGTGGTAACAGCGCGTTAACGGTATTACGTTCGCGAGCGGTCTCGGGGAACCCACCGACAGCCGCTTTAATTAAGGGGCACAATATTCAAGAATGGGCTAAATTAGGATTTCTGACCTCGCTTGACGATATTGCCAAACAAGAACAATGGGATGCCAAGCTCCCAGAATTTATTAAGCCGGTGATGAAATACCAAGGACATTACGTGGCAGTGCCGATTAATATTCATCGTATTAATTGGTTATGGTTCAATGCAACAATTTTTAACAACGCGAATATTGCCATTCCTCGCGATCTAACGGAGCTGATCACCGCATTACCACAGCTTGAAGTCGCCGGTTACTTACCGATAGCCCATACCTCTGAACCTTGGGCGGATGCAATATTATTTGAGTCGATCAGTTTATCAATTTTAGGGGCGGAGCAATATAAACAGGCTTTTGTCGAACTTAATCCACAAGTATTGGCATCACCAGCAATGATCCGAGCCTTTGCTAAATTACGCACTATATCGTTATTCATCGACGACAATGCCAAAAATCGAACTTGGGAACAATCCACTAAACTCTTGATTGAAGATAAAGCGGCAATACAAATTATGGGTGATTGGGTTGCAGGTAAATTACTCCAAGAAAAGCAGCAATTAAATACCAAGATCCGCTGCATCCCCTTCCCTGGCACTGCAGGTACATTTAGCTATAATGTTGATAGTTTTGCTTTTTTTAAATTAAAAAGTGTATCATCAGAAGTAAGGCAAGCGCAAAACACCCTAGCGAGTATCATATTAACACCGGCATTACAGCGTGATTTCAATGCCAAAAAAGGGTCACTGCCGATTATTGAGACCACTGATAAGGGTAATTTTAATGCCTGTACGCAGCAAGCGTATCAAGATTATCAACAAGCAACCCGAGACAATACATTAGTGCCAACGTTTTCTCAGGCAATGGCCACGACAACCTATGTACAATCAGCAATAACACGGGTTATCAGTAATTTTATTTATGATAAAAGCATTACCAATCAAGCGGCAGTAGTACAACTCGTCAATGCCATTAAAGCAGCACAGTAACATTTTTATAAGGGACTCATCACGCATGCTACAGCCATGGCGAAAGCTGACTTATTTAACCGCCAACAGTAATTTTTTTATTGCGCTAAAAGCATTCTTAGCCTCCATCACCTTATTGATCCCGGGGTATGTGCTGGAACTTTCTGAATTATCAGTTACCGCCGTTCTCGGTATTGTGGCAGCGGTAATTTCAGAAGGTGATGACAGCATCAAACAGCGCATGATTAATAGCTTATTAACGCTTGTTTGTTTTACCTTATCATCCTTATTAGTCAGCCAGCTGTTCCCTTACCCGCTGTTATTTTTAATTGGCAGCTGCTTATTTAGTTTTTCGATCATCATTCTCGGTTCCTTAGGTAAACGCTATGTCACCATTAGTTTTGCCACCTTGATGATTGCGGTTTACACCATGTTAGGCTTGAGCCATGATGCAGAATCAGCAGCGATACTCACGACTGAAGTCGAATTTAATCCTTACTCTCTACTCCTCATTGCCGGTGCGGCTTGGTATTTTATTATCTCGACAGTGCTGCTTAAGGTCACTTTATATAACCCGATCAGAGAACAATTGGCCGAAATTTATTTTTCATTAGGTTTATACCAACAAGAAAAAGCCAAATTTTTCTCACAAACAAAACATGATCATAAAACCATTCGCCATACCTTATCGACGTTAAATATTAATATCGTCAATGCCATGACCGAATGTCGTACCAACATTGATTATCATATGGAGAGTAAAAACCTATCCCATGAACTTCAGCACTTGATCCACCTCTATCAAGAAGCCCAAGAATTGCATGAAAAAATGACATCTAGCCATTTTCATTATGATTCACTCAAACGTAATTTAAATAATGATTTGATTATTAATGGTTTTGAACAGGTATTAAAGCAACTAGCCAGCGCTTGTACGCAACGCGGTAACGCAACACTATACAAGCAAACTTATGCACACGATCACGGCTTGACTTGGTCATTGGCTATTTTAAAACAAGAATTACTGACATTAGAAAAATCAGTGCAATGGCAGCTGTTTGGTCCTCTGAAATTATTGTTTCGTAATTTACGCAAGGCTGATGAGCTATTAATTAACAGCGAGCCCACAAATGAGCATGAATTCTTAGTCATGGCACCACGTGAACGCCTATCGATAAAACAACGATTAGGTAACGCGTTGCACTTATCCAGCCCGGTATTTCGCCATGCGATCCGCTTAACCATCGGCATCGCATTGGGGATAGGGATTATTTTTGCCTCTGAACTACATGGTTATTGGGTGGTGTTAACCACACTATTTGTACTACAGCCCAGTTACAGTGCGACGCGAGTTAAATTAAAACAGCGTATTTCCGGTACGCTAATGGGCATTATCATAGGTGCTACCTTGTTATACCTGTTTCCAACAGAGCGTAGCCAGTTATTTTTATTAGCGATATCGGCATTCCTGTTCTTTTATTATTTACGTCAAAATTACAGCAGAGCCGTTACCTATATAACCTTGCTGGTTTTATTAGCATTCAACGTGCTTTATCAACAAGGTTATGCAGTCACGATCCCACGCATCATCGATACCTTAACCGGTTGTAGTATTGCCTACTTACTGGCTAAGTTAGTCCTACCGAACTGGCAATATAAGCAATTCCCTAAATATTTGGTCGAAGCGATTACCGCTAACCAGGCTTACTTTCATGAGATCATCAATCAATATATCTCGGGGAAAAACAATGAATTACCGTATCGAGTGTCACGCCGTAAAGCCTATGTAGCGGATAGCCACTTGACCGCTTCTTGGAAAGATATGCAGGTTGAACCCAGCGATAAACGTCATAAGCTCAATCATGTTTACGATATTTCTCGTCGTAATCATGCCATGTTATCGGCATTGTCGGCATTAGGCGTACACAGAAATAAAATGATTGATACGAGATTACAGCAAGATTTACGCTTAGTGGAGCAAATGATTACCCGTGCGTTAGCACAAACCAAAAGCACTATTTTGTCACCAGTCAATGACAATGATTTTTATATTAGTGAACTCGAGGAGTTACTCCAACGTTATGAAAATGATGATCATAAACATACGCTTTTATTAATGCAGAAGCTTAAACAGATAGCAGAAATTACTGAAGAGTTACAGGTTATGGCAGATGAAATGAATCTTGTTAACGAGACTCTTGCACGCACTTAGCGTGCAAAAGTCATAAGCTTATTGGCTATAATCGTGATACGGATTATCTTGCACTAACTTGATGGCGTTTACAAAGCCTTGTAAACGCACTTCTTCAGTCGTGATATTCACGCCGCTTTCGTCAATCACCGCATTGCCAAATTCATAACGAATATTTTCATCGCCAAAACAAGCTTTGTTATCATTAGCTTGAGCCCTTTTTTGAACCTGATTGTTTTTTTCCTGGTAAGCACTTACTACTGAAGCACCGTATTTAGCTGCAAGCATGGTTAATGTTTGCTGAGGGGATAACACCAAACCACTGGCATTATTACCGCCAAAACCTTTCGCATTTAAGATCACCGCTTTCATCTCGTGACCTTTATCGCCAACAAATTGGTGGTCGGTTAAGATGTGTAGATTTTGTTGATGTACGTCATCGGCAATATGGTCAATGGTTTTAATCCCAGGGATCCAGCCGTGTTGCCACACACCCAACGACGCTACAAGCTGATCACCCGCCGCGGCGCCCATGGAATGGCCAACATAAGATTTTATCGCTGTCACCGGCCAGTTTTTAATATTAAAACTGGTCGCCACTTGACTTAAAATATGGCTTTCAGTCACCCTATTTTGTGGTGTTCCAGTACCGTGAGCTTGAACAAAAGTATGCTGTAAACCAGCCTCGCCTAAAATGGCTTTAGCGAGTGCAGTTGCTTTTGCTACTGTCACATAATTGCCTATACCCGGTGCTGATATTGATTTCTTATTGGCATCGGCATTAATAAACACATCGGCAACAGAACCATAAATAGATACGCCTAACTCTAAAGCCAGTTCATCATCCATCAATACTACAAACTGTGCTGACTCAGCCATGGTAAAACCGGCATTCGCTGAAAATGGACGACAGGCACGGCGGTTATCAACGGTATCACTGTTATCTAATGCTTTTAACTGATCATCTTCTGCTAACGCGCCCATCACACGGAAGCCTTCCATCACGCCGGTTTCAACCGGTGCTTCGGCGTTGCCAACGATAGCGACTCTTGCTTTACCAGACTGAATGTCTAACATGCCTTGACGCAAGTTATATAAGAAACTCGCACAAGCCCCCATGTTAGTGCCAGTAGTGCCAGCACTGTTGATCACATAACTATTAATGAAATCTGCAGGCATTTCTGCTAACGCCATCGCCATCATTTTGGTACTAACACGACCGCCTTTAAAATAAGCTGATAGCATACCGGCAAATGAATTTTCATCGACTTGGCCGAGAGCACTTCCCGCGTACACAGAAACTTCATCAGGATTAATTAATGTGAGAATATCATCCCAATCAATGCCCAGTGAGTTAAGCGCATCGGATGCACCATATACTGTTAGCTTCAAACCACGAGGGTGCGAACGTGAATTGTATAACTTATCTAAATCAAAGCCCGTTGGAATATTACCGGCACTTGATACCGGGTAAGTGATGGTGTCATTAATCAACACCTCAAAATCACCGTCGACAACAACTTCAACGGTTTTATTATCAACGTCGGTAAGTGACCAGTTAGCCGGAATAGTTTGTGGTAATTTTGATTTTTTTAATTGAAATGTAATTGACTCAGCACCAGGTGCTAATTTAGCTTTACGCTGAAAAGGTACCGCGTCTGGATCAAACGTGGTGGTACGGCGTACTAAGGTACCAGCTTTAATTTGGGTAATAATATCAGCATTAATATCGTTCGTATCTAATCCCATACGCTGTGCGAGATCTTGCCAAGTACTGGCCATGACATCTTCTTGCAGGACATCACACACTAAACGCTTATAACTGTGGAAACCAGAACTACGTCCAGCTGCATTTATCCCACCTAAACCAACAATTAACGCTAACTTTGCCATTTTATTACATCTCAATTCGAATCTCAGCTATTGCTTGATAGTCTAGCAAGTTATACTAACAATACACTTTCAACTGTGCCAATAACCCTGACTAACGTGCCAGTGCAGATTTTTAGCCTATAAAAACCAGACGCAGAACCATAAACAAATAGATATACTAAGTTTAAATACCACGCATAGGACCTTGATGTGAAAATTGGATTCGTACTTTATGATAAAGCGTTAGTTACCGGGATCTCCTTAGCCGCAGAAATGCTATCCGGCGCGTCACGCTTACGCGATCGAAAAGCCCAACATCAAGATCCGCTCGAAATAAAATTAATTTCGACCACTTTAGAGGCTAAGTCACTCACCGCAGGATTACGCTTACAACCCGACCTCACTTTTTCTTGTGAACAAGATTTTGATCTGGTCATCTTCCCTCCGATGTGGGGAAACCCTTTAGTACCAATAATTAAACATCCAGAAATCATTCCTTGGTTACACCAACAATATAACAAGGGGGCGAAAATATTATCGACAGGCACCGGGGTTTGTTGGTTAGCCGAAGCCGGTTTGCTTGATGGCTTACCAGCAACAACACACTGGTATTTTTACGATCAATTTAGTCAACAATACCCACAAGTAAAACTCAATCGTCAAGCCTCTATCACCGCGGCAAACGGCTTATATTGTGCAGGCAGTATTAACTCACAATCAGAAATGATGTTATTTTTAATTAATGAAATGTTTGGCAAGAAGATCGCCAGCGTGATTGAAAATCATTTTTCCCATGAAATATCACGCACTCAACAACAACCTTTTTATCAAGTTGGCGGCCAAGTGCAATTCGATGAGTCAATTGCCCTCGCACAAGATTGGATGCAACGTAATATGGCCAAGGTGATCACCAATCAAATGGTGGCCGATGTGTGTCAATTACCGCTACGTACTTTCAATCGCCGCTTCAAAGAACAAGTTGGACAAACCCCCAATCAGTTTCTGTTAACCCTGAGATTAGAGACTGCACAAGTATTATTACGCGATGTTGGCCTTACTATGTGTGATGTCGCCGAACAAGTGGGTTTTCGTGACACTTATTATTTCAACAAAAAATTCCAGCAACACTTTGATATGGTTCCAAAACAATATCGAGACATGGTAAAAGCCAAAGTTTTTGCCGTTTAGCGGCTTGATAATCATTCTCATTCATATTAGTATCAGCGTAAATTGAAGCTCAGAGTGGTTATTTATGTACGTATGTATTTGTCGCGGTATTACCGATAAGCAGATGATTAAAAGTATTGATGACGGTGCTAACACAATGAAAAAATTAAGCGGAGAGCTTGGTATCGGTAGTCAGTGTGGCAAGTGCTGCCAATGTGCGAAAAAGATCTTAAATCAGACCTTAATCAAACAAGCGCAACAACAGCCACTGGTTGCCTAGCTACATTTTAGATTGTAAATAGTTATCTATTCCCTCATGACCGATCAGATATTGCTGACTTTCAATCCAGTCAATTTGCTCTTCCACTTCTTCTAAGATCTCAGTGGCGATATCACGACTGACAAAGTCATTATTTTTTTCACATTCTTCAATCAAATTTTGCAATACGACGCGAATACTCAACTCTAGCTCAATATTCAGCTGCAACATTTCAACGGCCTCTTCGCCGATAGCCAAACGACCTAAGTCCTGTAAATTCGGCAGCCCTTGCAAGAACAAAATACGATTAATTAACTTATCAGCTTGCTTCATCTTTAAAATTGACTGCTTGTAATCCGCTTTATCCAATCCCTCCAAGCCCCAATTTTTATACATTCTGGCATGTAAGAAATATTGATTGATCGCAACCAGCTTACAACCTAGCGCCTTATTTAATAACATGAGGATATTTTTATTGCCTTGCATAACCGACTCCTGAGCGATGAATGTCATAATACGATAGACGTGGTAATACGATAATAATTAACTGCCCATATGTGATTGGATATAATTGGATAAACTAATTTTCTTAATCAATCCCAGCTGCTGCTCTAACCAGTAAACATGATCTTCTTCAGTATCCGCCAGTAATGGTAACAATACTTCCCTGGTTTGATAATCACCTTCCTCTTCACATACTTTAATACCGGCACGTAAAGCACCAACAACTTCCATTTCCAGCACCAGATCATTCGCCAGCATACTCGGCACATCACTGCCGATTAGTAAATCTCGGCGATCTTTTAAATTTGGCGTTCCCTCAAGAAATAAAATA
>NZ_ABCQ01000078.1 GCF_000170855.1 Moritella sp. PE36
GGTGGCAACCCTGAAGCGGCTAAAGTATCGGGTGTAAATGTGCCTATCACGCTCCTTAAAATATATGCTTTATCGGGGGTATTTTATGCCTTTGGCGGTATGTTAGAAGCTGGTCGTATTGGTAGCGCAACCAATAACCTGGGTTTTATGTACGAGCTTGATGCGATTGCGGCTTGTGTTGTTGGCGGTGTTTCATTTGCAGGTGGTGTCGGTCGCGTTATGGGCGTGGTAACGGGTGTATTGATCTTTACCATTATCAACTATGGTATGACCTACATTGGCGTCAGCCCTTATTGGCAGTACATTATCAAAGGCGGCATCATCATCTTTGCTGTAGCACTGGATTCAATGAAATACGCAGATAAAAAATAACAACTAATGTGATAAACACTTAAAAAGACAAAGCATTGTGCTTTGTCTTTTTACGTTTTAAATTAAGATAAAGTGAGGGTGGCTTACATGCTGCACACTCGCCTCTGTGCTATCTGTGCTATCTGTGCTATCTCTGCATACTTATTCATCTGATTAAGTTAAGACAATACAGTTTAATAATTCCTCGAGGTTTACAAAATCACTATTGGAATTATGAGTTATAGCGAACAGGCTTCACATGCTTAGCGTTATGCTTAGCGTTATGCTTAGCGTTATGCTTAGCGTTATTGCACTAAGCCAGATCTGGACATAAACGGCTTAGGGCTAAAACTTCAAACTAGATGTGGTTTGTTATTTCTTTCAGATGGGAAAGGGTAAAATCTGATAACCGCCTAAGTTTAAAATCAGATATTTCAAACTTAACGTCTGTAAATTCTAAGTTCGATGGTACTGCTATAGCTTTAATGTTTGCCGCTTTTGCCGCCATGATTCCTGATACTGAATCTTCAAATGCAATACATTTTGAAGGTTCAACGTTTAGTTTATTAGCGGTAGACAAATATACAGCTGGATGAGGTTTTCCTTTAATTTCATGCTCTGAAGAAGAAGTAGCTTGAAAATAGTGAGCAATATCAAGTTTACTCAGCACTACCGATATTAATTTAAAAGGAGCGTTCGTTGAAAGGCCAATTTTGAGATTTTGATTTTGACAAAAATCTAAAATTTCTTTCACGCCCTCCATCGGTTTACCCTTTTCGGAAATCAAAAACTCCACGCGCTCAACAACTTCAATCTCAACTTGCTCTAAACTTTTACCTGACCAAGGGAAATGACTATACCAAAATTCAGTAACTTCTCGTGTCGTCATTGATGCAGTATACGCCGATAGCGAATCACAGACTTCAACACCGACAGAAGAAAATACTTGTTTCTCAGCTTCTTTCCACATGGGTTCTGAATCAATAAGAATCCCATCCATATCAAAAATTACAGCTTGTATCATAGCGATCCATTTAGAGCCCAATAGAGGGTATTTGTAATTGACTAAATTATATTGACGACACCTTACCAATATAATACTGCAAGTTAAACCCTATCGACCGTTCTCAATTTATGCTTGCAAGTTATGAAAAATGATGCCTACTCCGGACATTACTAAACCTATGGCTAATCGATATCAACCTATTATAAATGGGCTGTTACCCTAAGCCACTTTCGGGCAAGAATTTGTCAGAATAGCGGTTAACTGGAACGCTACAAAATAGGGTTCCTTTCGACTAACAATCAGTGCCTTCTGAAAGTAATAATGCGCCTTCTAATTCAACTCCAAGGTAGCTAGTCTGGTTCTGATCCGCCAAATCTACTCAAGCCGAAAAGGCTTTTTTACGCAGCTTCGTTTCTTTTTGTTGAAAGATTCCATGATGACCTCCTTCTTTATTTGGTCATCACGATTGTAGTTGGAAGGACATGAACAAAGACGTGTTTCAAGTTGATCTAATGAATGTCCGAAAATAACTTTATCAACTAAATCTCTACTACATCCCCCCCTAATAGTGATAAAATCTCCGCACCAAAATAACCGAGAAACTCTATGTTAATCCATCATGTTAACGGCATCGACTGGCTGGTGATTACAGCTTTTGAAGAACTGAAAACTATATTTATCGAAGAAGCTAGTGCGATCACCTTTTGCTTCTCTACCGCCAGCGAATTGAACCTGATTGATCAAGCCAAGCGCACTTATGGATATTTGCCTACACTCAGGGGCGTAATTACCGATACCGGCACTTTTCAAAGCCAGGATAACGAAGAAGATTTGAACCCACAGCTTGCCTGCCTAGTTGAAGGGCGTGGTCGGGTATTTATCTATCACGGCGGCTTTGTGGCTTTTGTGGATGACGAGCAAACCTTTATTACCCGAATGGACTGAAAATTATTCAGTAAGTTGAAATCGGCGAGCTGCATCCCTAGCAAGGAATGGGGCAATTTTGAGTTAGCTAGGCAATGAGTTAGCTAGGCTAGCTAACTCATTCGTGGACAAAAGCTCGTTAGAGTATACCTACCAGAATCCAGCCTTCAGATAACTTTTAGTATTGCAAAAAGCAGAACGGCACCACTTTTAGAGGTGCCGCAGATATAAGGTTTTGGACATTTTCTTTCATAATGTAAACGATTCATGAAGTGATTGAATTAAATTTCTATGCAAAATCAATTTATTTTATGAAGATTAGGATAGCCTCATGTGACAGAGTTGAGTTACCTTCTGATACGTTCTTCTAAGACAGTATGTGTAACAATGCGAGTTAACTTCGGCAGTTTTTCAAGACGGTTTCGAAGCTCGTTCAATTCCGTTATGCCCTCAGCTTCTGCGAAAATAATCATATCCACATCTCCTGAAGTACTATGGCAACTTTTAATTTCTGTATATGGTCGAATAATAACCTCAACCTCATCACAGCAACTCTGGCTGAAGTACAACTGAAAATAGGCAGCAACTTTGCTTTCTTGAGGCGTCAAATCTGCTCGATAACCGAGGATGAGGCCCTTCTCCTCCATTTTGCGAATGCGTTCTGATACTGCACTTCGCGATAGACCGACTTTCCGTGCTATTTCTGCGTTAGATTGACGAGCATTCTCAGTCAAGCAAGCTAGTATGTTCTGATCAAATTTGTCCATTAGTCCGCTTAAGAATTAGTAGTTCGAAATTTTAAGTGTTATGCAATATAGCATACCAATGAGCACAACCGACGATTCGACAGCATAAACAACGAAACGTTGGTTAAAAATGGCGACCTGTCTATATGCATTTTTCCGTTGTTAAATTAAATTAGTATACAAGTATTAGCAGACCTCCAATAAGGATCACACAAGATGAAAATAACCTATGTTGAATTTCCTGAAGGCTTAACCACTGATGGAAGAGATTGGGAAGAGATAAAGAAAAAAATTAACTCAGAAAATTCTGATGTGTTGGTAACAAATGAAATGCCTTTTGGAAAATGGTTATCGGCAAGTAATAAATTCGATGCTCTATGTGCCGAGGAATCTATTCTTGCCCATGACATGGGCATAGACGCTTTAAAGAAACTTAGTATTCCACTTATCCTTTCCTCTAGACCAGTCAAATGTGAGGATATACTAGCAAATGAAGCATTTGCTTTAGCAAACGGCGAATATCATTTTGCACATCAGAAACATTACTTCCCTGATGAGACAGGGTTCTATGAGACAGAATGGTTTCGAACTGGGAAAAAGGGGTTCGATACCTTCGAAAGTGACAAGTTAACCATAGGCTTCCTTTTGTGTACGGAAGTAATGTTCAATGAATGGGCTAGGTCTTATAGGCATCAAGGAGCGCAATTGATTGTTATTCCAAGAGCGACAGAACATAGTATTGAAAACTGGAAAACAGCAGCATCAATGGCTGCTATTGTTTCTGGGTGTTATGTAGTCAGCTCTAACCGTGTAGGGAAAGTTGGTGACGACTTAAGTTTTGGTGGCATAGGGTTTGCCTTTGCTCCAGATGGTTCATTAATATCAGAGACTTCGGAAGATAACCCTATAGTATCGTTTGAACTTGATTTAGAATTCGTAGAGAAACAACAAAAGCAATACCCCTGTTATGTCCGCGAAATAACCTCCCACACAAAAAACAGTATAAGCATAAGCAATTAAGATACGCAGCCTGAGCTTACAGCTTTTACTCGCATCAGGTTTAAAATCGGCATGAATAAGCCGTAAAATATGTAATTTTACTTGGATTCAAATTTGCATTGTTATGCAAATTTTGAACTAAAGGGATAGTTAAAACTTGTGATAACTTTTGGGAGTTTTCGAGTACAGTCCCTCAGCAGTTAGCCATGAAGAAATGTATGGTGATTTCAGTGGTAGGATCTGCCACTGAATAATTACGTTAAGTCGATATGGGGCAAGTTTGGCTTAGAGTTATTGCACCAAGCCAGAGTTGGACAGGAACGGCTTAGTACTTATACTTTAAGGGGTATGGTTCGCATCTGAAAGTATGGCGAAAGATGAACAGGCGCGTGCGGCGGAGGTATTTTGAAAATTCGTAATAGGAACAAAAATTGGGATTGGTTGTTTTTCTGGCGGAAGAGCTCCCCGTTATCTGCTCCACCGCTAAGTCAAAATACCAGTAATTTAGCCATGCACACCACTGACCATAATCAACGAAAAAGTCCAAACGCGTCACCCCAATCGGCCGTTAGCGCCGACAGGATGCCTGGGATACGTCATATAATTGCTGTCGGCAGCGGCAAGGGCGGCGTCGGAAAGTCTACAGTGAGCGTCAATCTGGCGCTCGCGCTACAACAACTCGGGGCGCGTGTAGGACTCGTAGATGCAGACATCCTTGGACCAAGTATTCCCGGCATGCTAGGTATCGAAACAGATGAACCGCCGTTGATGACCCCGGACGGCAAGATGATCCCTGCACAGCAGCACGGTCTGAAAGTTGTATCGATGGCCATGTTCACCGGAGACGACGACCCGGCCGTCTTGCGTGGGCCGATGGTAGGAAAATATCTGAATATGTTCATCGGCGGCGTGCAATGGGGATCGCTGGACTATTTGATTCTCGACCTCCCGCCCGGTACCGGCGACACCCAATTGACGCTGGCACAGAGTATGCCGCTGTCGGGCGTGGTTATCGTGACAACACCACAGGCCGTGAGCCTAAAGATCGCCCGCCGAGGCTTGCGGATGTTCGAGAAGGTTCAGGTCAATATCCTTGGCATCATCGAGAACATGCGCACATTTACCTGCCCTCACTGCGGTGAGAACACGGATATCTTCCGTCACGGCGGTGGCGAGCTAATGAGCCAGGAGCTCGACGTCCCCTTCTTGGGTGCCTTACCTCTCGATATCGATGTCGTTACCTCCGGTGATGAGGGTCGGCCGATCGTGGCGGACCAGCCAACGTCGGTCAGCGCCAAGGTGTATGCCTCCATCGCCACCACACTGGTGGAGCAGCTGCACGAGGCGGTTACCGTGCTAAAACCCTTTGTGTGGAAGTGGGACAGCGACGAGGGCACGCCTGGCTGGATGGAAGACGCGGCACGGCCTGCTGGTTCACAGAAGACCCCGATCGGTTTCCTGCGGCGCGATCCGCGTACCTTATCCATTCTCTGGGAGGACGGTCATCGCGACGACTTCGACGTCCGCGACCTGCGCTTGGCATGTCATTGCGCCCTCTGCATCGAGGAGATGAGCGGACGCAAGCTGCTTGATCCAAAGACGATACGATCTGATGTGAGTCCGCGACAGATAGTGAGCGTCGGCAACTACGCGATCTCGTTCGATTGGAGCGACGGCCATAACAGCGGGATATATTCGTTTAACGACCTACGTGAATTAGGCACGCACGCAGCGGCGACGAGTGTTGAAAATGTCTGATTTCCCGCTTGCGGATCAGCCGATCAGCATTCGTGCGGAGACTTCGATCGCCGACCCCGACACGTGCAAGTTCATCGTGAGCCGTACCTTGCATCCTGGCGGACCCTTCTTCTTCGCCAACAAGGAACGAGCTGCTGGTTCGCCGCTCGGCGAGCAATTGTTTGCACTCCCCGGCGTGGCCAACGTGCTCATTGCCGAAAGCATAGTGACCATCTGCAAGGAGCCGACAGCCTCGTGGTCAGG
Organism: Moritella sp. PE36; assembly: GCF_000170855.1. Lineage (GTDB taxonomy): Bacteria > Pseudomonadota > Gammaproteobacteria > Enterobacterales > Moritellaceae > Moritella. The sequence continues at coordinate 6,028 of NZ_ABCQ01000078.1, forward strand.
ACTAAAAGCCGCCATAGGCACAGCCATCCGCGCACAATTGTTGACTGGCGTGCCGGCTATCTTGGAGATGTATATTCACACTGACACACAAACCGGTATGCAAAGAAGGTCAGATGCAGAGCTTATTACTGTTATTCAGGGACTGCTGGACAAGGAGATAAACCGTTCAATTGCTAACCACGGCGGCAAAATATCGATAGTAGAAATCCGCCAAGGAAAACTTTACATCAGCATGAGCGGCGGCTGCCAGGGATGTGCATCCGCTCAGGTAACACTGCGACAGGGATTTGAAGTCATGCTGAAAAGGGTCGCCCCCGAAATCGAGGAAATTGTCGATACGACCAACCACGCAGCGGGAAAACAGCCGTTCTACCCGCGCCATGAGGAGCCCCTTTGATAACATCGCCAATCCGTTAACGCTGGAGTTTAATTCCGATGCGCTATTCATTAAATGCAATCGTCATCTGATAATGATAACGCGCTTTATTTAACAGAAACTCCTGATGAACACTTGGACTCCATGAATCATCGCCACCGACCCCCATGTGGAAACCGTCTAACCGCACATAAAGTAGATCCTCTGCGAGCAGTTCATTCGTGTGCTTAGCCTGCGTTACATTAGCCAGACTATACCGGCTGACCGATAAATGAAAATCACCCGCAATGGTTAAATCTCCCACATTGGCTTCTTTGACATCACAACGTAGTCCACTCTCTGTCGGGAATATATAAGGCGTATGCATCGCTTCAATCGAGCTGGAATGACGAGCAATATACGCAGACAACATTCGATCCGGGTAGTTTTCATGCGGTCCGCGGCCAAACCATTCCACATCCTTATTGGTATTAGGTAATACCAATTCCAGACCGACCCGCGCTAACGGAGGCAATGATTTAGCGACATTCAGATCTACGTCAATAATTACCGAGCCTTGCGCATTTATCTCATATCGCCAACGTGTTGCCAGCAGCAGTTTGCCTTGATAATAATGGCCAAACTGTACTGCTAGCTGCACAATATGAGTTAACCTATGCGCTTCGATATTTAAACATTTTACTTGCAGATCATTAAGTCCTGCAGCTTGCCAACGGCTAACCCAAGCATTGTCATCAATATTATCCGCTTCGCTTGTGCCAATATCATTATCAACTGGCGCACGGAAAAAATTGTCTTTAGGTCCCTGCAACAGTTTCGCTTCGCCATTAACCAACCAGTTACTGATCAGGCCCGTGGTTTTGTTTATTTCGATGCTAAAGTTATCCGTCGATACCAAAACAGATTGCTCATTTTCACTCAACGCAGGTGCTGCTGTTTCGGGTAATGATAGAGCGCGCAATTCACTGCTATTGGGGACCTCAAGTTGCTCTGTTGCCACCACAAAACCTTTGTTAGCCCAAGGCTTATCCTGGTTTAAGCGCACTTCAATATTAAGGTGATAATCACATCCTGTTTTTTGTACAGGCACTGTCTCTAATAAGGTTAATCGCTGAGTGCTTTTTGCAGCCACATCTAATACTATGTCACCCGACACGATCACATAACCGTCTTCACTCACATTCCAATGCAGCGTTTCACCATTACTGGTCGTGAACAGATTTTCACTGGTGACTTTAATGGTTAAGCTAGTGTCATCGACATGCGTATCTTTTACTTGAGTAAAGTGGTAGAACTGTTGTGCTTTTTTCACTTCAAAAATCGTTGGGTGTAAGCTTCTATCCGGGAAAATTAAACCATTAATACAGAATTGACGGTCGTTAATCTGATCACCAAAATCACCACCATACGCCCAATATTGTTGACCGTTTTCATCTGTTTTGGTTAGACCTTGATCCACCCAGTCCCATATAAATCCACCCTGCAGCCTTGGATTGTCACGGAATGCCTGCCAGTATTTATCAAAACTGCCTAAACTGTTCCCCATGGCATGCGCATACTCACACAAGATCAACGGGCGATGTTCATTGGGTAATCCTATCCATTTTTTAATCGAAAATTTGGGAACAACATCGGCAGCAGTCGGCAATACTACATCCTCATCGACTCGCGCATACATAGGCGCAATAATATCCGTGGCCGCAGTATTTGCCCCGCCCCCTTCATATTGTACCGGACGAGTGGGATCTTTAAGCTTCGTCCATTGGTACATAGCATGATGGTTACTGCCTATTCCAGACTCATTCCCTAACGACCAGATAATAATACAAGGATGGTTCTTATCGCGCTCAACCATACGCGTCATACGGCGCATGTAAGCATTCAACCAGCTTCCATCATTGGACAGCCGCGACATTGGAAATTGCCCATGAGTTTCAATATTGGCCTCATCCACCACATATAAACCGTATTGGTCACACAGCTCATACCAGGCAGGATGGTTTGGATAATGCGCAGTACGCACCGCATTAAAATTATTTTGCTTAAGTAACTTTATATCAACAAGCATATCGTCATAAGAAACCGCATGTCCCTTTTCAGGATGGTGTTCATGACGGTTAACACCCCGAATTAACAGCGCTTCACCATTCACTTTAAGCTGCCCGTCGGTGATCTCAATAACGCGAAAACCAACGTGGTATGCTTCGAAATCGAGCTCGTCACCTGCTCTATTGATAAGCGATACCACCACTCGATATAAATACGGCGATTCTGCACTCCATTTATGTGGCGACGGTATACTAATTTGATGCTCAACTTGGTCTAAATAAGGCCCTTTTTCATCGATAATACGTTGACCTGAACTTGCCGATATACTTTCAAATACCGGTTGTAATTGTGCATCAAATAACTGTACTTTGACCTGATACTCCTGACTTTGTCCGCTTAAAAAAGTACACACATTCAGTGTGCCATGGTTATAACAGCGATCCAGAACAGTGGTGATCGCCACATCTCGGATAGCAAAGGCGGGTTTACTTAATAAGGTCACATCGCGGAATATACCGCTTAACCACCACATATCTTGATCTTCAAGATAACTGCCATCAGACCAACGCATCACCATCACGGTTAATTGATTATTGTTGGCAAGTAAATGTTCACTTAAATCAAATTCAGCAGCGAGTCGGCTATCTTGAGAATAACCAATCCATACTCCATTACACCAAAGATGAAATGCCGAGTTAACGCCATCAAAAATAATACTTTGCTTACGCCCTTCCCAGGACTCAGGCAAATCAAATTGTAAACGGTAAACACCGGTCGGATTGTCTTGCGGAATAAAAGGCGGGGAATCTGAAAACGGATATTTTAGGTTGGTATAAATCGGTTTATCATGGCCTTGTAACTGCCAGTTACTTGGTACAGGGATTGTGGACCAGTCTTTATCATCAAAGTCGGCACGCATACAACTAGCAGGCACGTTTTCTGGCTTATCAAATAACTGGAATGTCCACTCACCATTTAATGATTGCTGATAGTTTGAGGTCTGATTGTTTAACGCAGCCTGATGAGAGTGATAGGCATGTAATGGTGCATGCGCTTCGGCAACATGCTGATGTGTGACATGCTGGTTTTCCCAATCACGTGCGTTGATTATTTCAGAAAATGTTTTCATGTGATTCCTTTCGCGATGCGCTGTCATGGTCAACCCAAATCAGACTCTTTTAATCGAACAAATAAGATACCTCGATCTATATCACTGTAAACGTTTACATAATAGCGTTTTTTTATTTACTGTTAAGAAATCAGAGGTCGGTAACACCTTCTAATCAACCTGAATGTAAACGATTCCACATCAGCGTGTTCTTGTTTACAGATATGCGATGAAATCCTCGCTATTTGACTGATTTATTTCGAATAAAGGCTTTAATGACATGCGTTAATTTACGTTCGTTATTATTTATATGAGCGCGATGTAAAAAATCATCAACATTAATAATTAGATCGTTTACACTGAATTGGAAAAATGCCTCAGAGTAGATAAATAAACACAGTTTAAGAAGGTAAAATGGCAACGATTAAAGATGTGGCTAGAGAAGCAGGTGTATCAATTGCAACTGTATCAAGAGTAGTCAATAAATCCCCTAAAGCTGGGAAAGCCTCGATACAATCAGTGCAAGCGGCGATGAAAAAATTAAGCTATCGCCCTAACGCTAATGCCCGAGCTCTGGTCAGTAAAAATACCAATACCATTGGCGTTTTAGTCGGTGATGTTTCCGATCCATTTTTTGGGTCCATCATTAAAGCGGTTGATCAAGTCGCACGTGAAAATAATAAGCACTTGTTAATTGGCAATGGTTATCATGATGCAAACGCCGAGCGAGATGCGATAGAACTATTGATTAATAGCGGGAGTGAATCTTTAGTTATCCACTCCAAAGCATTAAGTGATCAAGAACTTATTGATTTTACTAAAGAGGCGCCTGGTCTCGTGCTTATTAACCGCTATATTCCGGAAATTGCTGAGCGCTGTATCGCTTTTGATAACTTTAAAGGCGCTTATATGGCAACCGAGTTTTTGATCAATAACGGTCATAAACATATTGCCTACATCAATTCAAACCACAAAATTGATGATGCCGAACAACGCAAAGCGGGTTACCTAAGCGCCTTACAAGACTATAACCTTCCAAGTCCTGATAGCTATACTCTGGAGGCTGAACCCAGCGATGAAGGCGGAAAACAGGCTATGGTTGCGTTATTATCTAAAAACATGCCCATCACGGCTGTGCAGACCTACAACGATATCATCGCTGCGGGCGTGCTTGCTGCGCTTGAAGAACATAACATTGCAGTACCTGCCAAAATGTCACTGGTTGGTTTTGATAATGGTTTAATTTCTCGCTATGTTCACCCTAAACTGACCACCATTAATTACCCAATTGAGATAATGGCTAAACAAGCTATTCTGCTTTCTATTAAGCTAGCCAAAAAAGAAGAATGTGAGCCTGAAAACATCATGTTTTCGCCAACACTCGTTCAACGTTTATCGGTCAGTAAACACAATTTAGATTAGCTAAAGCAACTCAAGATTCAGAAAGCTGCATCTTGAGTTTATGGCTACCAGCTAAGCGTAAATCACAGCGGATTTAACTCATAAAGACAGCTTAGGCTGGATAAAGTCGATAAACGCCGAAATACGTTTTGCTACAGAAGAAGACTTGTAGTACACCGCGTTGATCTGTTCTCTGCCCGTATTGATTAATTTATCAGGCTCCAATAATGCGACCAATCGCCCTTCTTCAATATCTTTTTTAACCATAAATCCAGACAAACAGGCAATACCGTTCCCCGCTAACGTCAGTTGTCGAACGGTTTCACCATTACTCGAGGTAACAGTGGACGCTAATGTTTCAAAACCTTTTAGCGGCCAATGGTTTAGTATTTTTGGCCCAGAAAAGCCAATCGTTTCATGAGTTGAGAGATCGTTTGTCTGTTTAGGAATACCTCGCCGAGCTAAGTAATCAGGCGATGCCACAATATACAACAAACTTTTCCCTAACAGTCTTGCATGAAGGGTGGAGTCAGTTAACTGACCAATACGAATAGCCAGATCGGTTTTCTTCTCTAATAGGTCTACAAAACCTTCATTCGAGGTGAGCTCCAATTGGATATCTGGGTAAACCTTATTAAAGGCTTGCACCAGTGGCACTAACTGATGAAACACAAACGGACTGGCAGCATCGACACGTAAGCGCCCTTTCGGTAATTCTCCGCGTGTAATAAGCTCTTCTTCCGCTTGCTGAATTTGCAGCAAGCCAACACGGATGGAGTCGACAAATTGGCGGCCTTCATCAGTTAATTCAACACGCCGCGTCGTACGATTAAGTATCGATACGCCAAGCTGTTTTTCCACCTTGCTTACCGCCCGTGATACACGTGCGACTTGAATATCTAACGCCTCTGCCGCCGCAGAAAAACCACCACTATCCACCACAGTCAATAAAATTTCTAAATCATCAGAACGGGTCAGCATTCATTCTCTCCAACATATTTGCTTATTACCCCTATTTATAACAAAAGTAATTTGTCAAAGACACTGTTTTTCACAATAAGTTTGTTATGCATAATGAAGCCATCCAAATGAAGTGCGGTACATTTATTATCGCTATTTTTATCCATCAGACACTGTAAAAAAGAGAATTATTATGCCTTTAGCACTACTTGCATTGACGCTCAGCGCCTTTGCTATCGGAACCACCGAGTTCGTCATCGTAGGGCTTATTCCTACGATGGCGGCCGATTTAAATGTATCCCTACCATCAGCCGGACTTTTAGTTAGCCTTTACGCCCTTGGTGTTGCGGTGGGCGCGCCTGTTTTAACTGCACTGACTGGCAAGTGGAATAGAAAGCACGTCTTACTTGCTGTGATGTCTTTGTTTGTTGCGGGTAACTTACTCGCTTGGCAAGCTCCAGGCTACGATACGTTAATTATCGCACGTATTATTACTGGCCTTGCTCATGGTGTATTTTTCTCCATTGGTTCGACTATCGCTACCGGCTTAGTCCCTAAAGAGAAAGCCGCCAGTGCGATTGCGATCATGTTTACTGGTTTAACCGTCGCATTGGTAACGGGTGTACCTATAGGGACTTACATTGGTCAATCCTTTGGCTGGCAAGCAACTTTTTTAATTGTTGCAGCGCTTGGTCTTATTGCCCTTATTGGTAGCGCGTTATTAGTACCAAACAACCTAAAACAGCCCCCAGCAGCAAAACTGTCAGCACAGGTTAAAGTTCTCACGCAACCTCGTTTACTATTGGTGTATGCGATCACTGCATTGGGTTACGGCGGCACATTTACAGCCTTTACTTTTCTAGCCCCAATCCTAGAACAAGTATCAGGGTTTAGCTCAAGCGCCATCGGTTTAATCATGCTGGTCTACGGGCTATCGGTTGCATTCGGTAATATATGGGGCGGTAAAATGGCTGACAAAATGGGGCCTGTTAAAGCGCTGACGGTGATCTTCTCAGGTCTTGCTGCAGTCTTGGTTGTGTTTAACTTCACCGCGGTGAATCCAGTAGCAGCGGTGACAACCATCTTAGTGTGGGGTGCATTTGCCTTCGGTAATGTTCCTGGACTGCAAGTGTACGTGGTAAAACTAGCAGAAAAACACACTCCAGACGCTGTCGATGTAGCATCAGGATTAAACATCGCAGCCTTTAACGTGGGCATTGCACTTGGCTCTTGGGGCGGCGGTATTATTGTTGCCAAAGCAGGCTTAATGCACACACCTTGGGTAGGCGCTGTCTTTGTTCTCGTTGCGCTGGCATTAACCCGCTTGAGTGGAAAATTAGATAAGAAAGCACTACGCGATGAAGACGCAGAACTCAATCTCGCTAAACAAACGGTGTAATAGCGGCAGTGAATAGCAACCTGGCCAATGCGAACCCAATGCAAACGCATTTGTAACAACTTCGACGTGGTTACTAAAATGTAACTAGTTGTTTAGTCGCTAACTTGTACCTATAATTTTGATATAAATTTTACATTTGAAAAGAGGATATCGATGGCACACTCAATAAAGCTCAAGGCTGGTGATTTATTTCCAAACTTAGAGGCTACTCTATTAGACGGTTCTACTGTCACCCTGGGAAAACCGCAGGGTAATGCAACCTGGCAAGCCGTGTTTGTTTATCGTGGTAAACACTGCCCATTATGTACTAAGTATCTAAATGAACTAGAAGGTTACAAACAGACATTTGCTGAGGCGGGTGTGGATATTTTCGCCGTTTCCGCAGATTCAAAACTACAATTAGAAACGCATTTAGCTAAACTGACAATCAGTTTCCCAATTGCGTATGGACTGACTGAAACTCAGATGAAAGCGCTTGGCTTGTACATATCGCTCCCACGTTCAGAGCAAGAAACGGATCATAACTTTGCGGAGCCAGGATTATTTGTCGTGAATGAAGATGGTGATTTGCATGTGGTTGATATTTCAAATAACCCATTTGTTCGTCCTGAATTAGGCGCACTATCCCGTGGGCTTAATTGGATCCGAGATCCAGATAATAACTACCCTATCCGTGGCACTCTGAACTATTAACTAATGAATCAAAAATACCAGTTATCTGAACTGGTATTTTAAAGTTATCACTTATTTACGAACCTGAATCTCATTTGTTTCCGACCAAACTCGTAAGTCATCTAATATTTTTAACGCACTTCGGCCAAAATCAGTTAATTCATAACTGACTGCAATTGGGCGATCACTGAGCACTTTCCTTGTGACCATATTTTCTTCCTCTAATTCCTTGAGACGCTGATCGACCATTTTTTTACTCGCACCACCAAGCATACGTGCTAAATCATTGAACCGTACTGGTCCATCTTTTAAATGGAAGATAATCGAGCCTTTCCATTTCGCACCAAGTACACGCATGCCCTTTTCTATCGCACACGGTTCGATGCACGCATTGACTACCGTCTTCCGACCTCTTGTATCAGACTTTACTTCTGCTTTCATAACTTCCCCCACAAGGTTACTAAAAGTACACTAGTTTAGTTTAGTTTACACTACAGACCACCATATTAGGCAACTAATCTTAATGCGAACAGACATACATCCAACCGAAAAATGGCATAAGCCAATACGCACTTATGCCAATACAATTCAGCAGAAAATTGTCGTAATATTAGCGTTCACTCGGATGCGTCCAAGTGAATGCTCCAAAGGGTTTGTCCGTTTCTGTGTGAGCTAGCGCATTAGTGAAGTTAGAAATTAACTTCGCAGCCAGTCCCGTCAGCACTTCTAATGCTTGACGTTTGTTGTAGCCAGCATCAAGGAAGGCTTGAAGACGGTCGTCACCAATATGACCACGGCTATCGAGCAACTCTTTCGTGAAATCGTGTAGTGCTTGAAGCTTCGCATCAGGTATCTCAGTACCTTCACGAAGTGCTTCAATTACTTCATCTGGCATTTTTCCCGCTTTCATCATCCAAGTATGGCCTGGCACACAATAATGACAGTTGTTTTCAAAGTTTGCGGTCATAAATACAATTTGTTGTTCTAACGGACTAAAGGTCGTATTGTTCATGAACAGATCAAACGTTGTGTTGTACGCTTCGTAAGTTGCTGGTGCTTCAGCTAAGACTGCATGTAGGTTTGGCAACATACCAAAACCTTTAAGCGATTGTTCAACTAACGCTGTTGATTCTTCTGGAGCGGTCTCTGCGTTGTAATAAGTGAATTCAGTCATTGTTAATCCCATTATTAAAAATTAGTGTCTAGGTGATCTTCAAAGCGTTTAAAGTCGCTATCAATATCAGCATTTTTCATTACATCAAAACAGGCAAACGTAGGTAATGCAGACATACCGAAGAAACGGAAATTTGCATGCATATGGAACATCAAATCATCAACACTTTTACCTTGGAATAGGTATTCGCTGTCATCATTAAATGACTCTTCAGGGGCGTTAAATGTTAGTGACAACATGTATTTAGTCTCAGTACGAGTACCAC
>NZ_ABCQ01000077.1 GCF_000170855.1 Moritella sp. PE36
TCTGGTAACGTTGAGTCACATATTACGCACTTACCAATACTTTGCCCTTTTAATAGGTTTGCTCGCAATAGAGTTTGTTCAGCACGCCTTTTACTGCTTGAGTCTATATCGAGTTCAATCGCCTCAAAGGTTTTTTCAAGTTCTTCTAGAAGAGTATGGCGATCAGTTATATTGATATTTTTACTAATGATTAATGAAGCCGCTACTTTTAAACTTGGATTCGACATGCGGGCACCATAACCTACTTCAACCAAAGCTTGCAGCTGTTCTACGGTTTCGACTCTGACATAGTCCACTTCGTAGCGAGAGTGTGACGCTACGTACATACCATCTTTGTGCTTATGTGGATAAAGTGACTTATCCGCATTATTTTTGCTTCTAGCACTTACGAAAGCTTCTAACGCCATATCTAATATATTCCTCTTTCATGATGTCTAACGTTTTGCTAAGTGGCAGTAAAATAACTGGCGAGTATGCTGGCGTTGTTTTGCGCCTTTTTATTTTTAAAAAACGATGTTAACCATTATGCGTCCGGTTAATTAATTTTTTACGCATTCTTTATTTTACTCCACTCATCTTCATGTACTAGAAGACAGCTCTTAACCTGACTTTTTTTCTTTCTTTGTTGTGTTACACCTAGCTGTTTATTAGTACCTTTGGCCAGTAATGCCTCCGCTTTTGACATAACAAAAAACCTTGTCATTCCTTGGTCTTCAAAAATCACAACAACAAGAAAGTCATAGTTTTTATCAATACGGGAAATTGCATTGTTTGTCGCTTTATTGTGAAGTTCGGTAGATTTAACTTGAATTCTGATTACTTTATTATCGCTTAATATAGCCGTGAGATCGAAATCGGGCTGATTAATGTTAATTGCTTGGTAGACCTCTATATCCAACTCCAAGAGGTTTGCTAATACTCTGTATTCACCATACTTTCCAATTGACTTCATAGATGGGTACTCTTACTCAGAGTGGCTTAGTGCGATTACATTAAGCCGTTGAGGGCATTACGGCATAGAGCTTAAACTACAATAGATGCTGTTCGCATTACAGATAATATGCCAGGATTGAGATTAACTTCTCGCTAACAAACAACTGTACCTAGTATAAGTACCGCAACTTGTTAACTATATTTTCAAAGGGTGCCAACCATTTTTTTGGCATTACTTAATGTGGTAAGTAACAGATTGGCCCCCCAAAGCAACACCAAGAAGTAAGCAGTCCAAAATGACAAAGCAATGTAAACAGTCGTAATACTTTGTACATCCTTTACAGTGAAAAGCCATACTGCTGATATGAAAGCTAACAAGCAAAAGCTAATACCTAAAATTTTTGATCGTTCAACAATACGTTTTTTGCGTGTAGATACTATCTCCTTCAGTACGAACTCGCCTTTATCAAGGTCAATATTGCAATAACGACCTGATACTTTGCCGTATTTTTCGAGTTTCAAAAAAGCCCGAGGTTCTGTGATAAACCAACGTATTTCGTCAATACTTAAATCAGCTCTAGTAATACCACTTAAAATTATCAATATTTCTGAGTAATTAGCTTCTAAATTTTCTGATAGTTGTTTTACTTGTATGTAGCGGCCATGGAGCTCCTTGGCTTTTTCACCTTTAAAGTTTTTAATTTTGTCATATGTGACAAGCAAAGCGGCTATATTCATCATTGCAGCGATGAAAACACCAGCTTTCAGTAAGATATCAGCAATAGCCATAAACATTCCTTAATGGTTGGCACTTTTTAAACGGAAATCAGTATAAAGTGAACATTCTTCTAGAAAACAGTACCAAATTCTCTAGTAATTACAAATGAATATTGAAAAGTTTCCCTTTCTACGAAATATCTGCATCAGCAGGCGTTGGTTTATTAGCTGAAGTTGAAGAACGCCCGAAAACAATCAGTTTTGAACCTCACTGGTTACGTAATGAAATCGGCGTATACCCGAATAATGTTTTTTTGATGTTGGTAGACGGCGACAGTATGCAGCCGACATTAAAGAACGGCTCTATGATCATGGTTAATCGTGATGTGGATAATTTATCTGATGGGGTTTATGTCATGCGTCATGACAATAACTTGTTAGTGAAGCGACTACAGATGTTACCAGGCGGCATTATTCGCGTTAAGTCAGACAATACGATGTATGACCCTTGGGAGATCACAAAGTCACAGTTAGATGGTGAAGAGCTGGCATTGATTGGACGTGTGGTTTGGACTGGGCAGAAAATGTGATTTGTGGAGGGAACTGACTAATTTAGACTGTTCCCTCCTTAATGTTAGATAACGATGAGTTTAAACTTTATTCTTAACTATATTTAGCCAATTACATCCTATGATAACGTCCTCAATTTGTAGCAATTAAATTGCTTTCCCACAACTCAGAGAATTCAGTACTATTAACTTCAACTACTTTATATAAAGAGAAAATGAACATATTCGTATCATCAAAATTAATAATAGTGTTTCCTAGTTCAGGTAAATTATCAGCATCTTCATTTTTAGAAACTACGACCCAATCATTCAATGTTTCAACAGTAATTCCATTAGACTCGATAAACTTAACCGTGCTGTCTGCCAATTTACTAAAATCTTTCTTTTTAATATAAATCCATGCTGAAAATAGTTGATTAGTATCAACTCCATCTGTGTATCCAAAATACAGGCTATCTCTGTTAAATAATAAGGAATTAATGGCACGTTCTATTGTGGTACCTGTTTTATCTGAATTTGGAAAACACGAGTAAGCGATATCATTTTTAATTTGATTAAATCCCACGCTATATATAAAACCTCTTTTTTGCCTTGGAAAAGTGAAATCAACAAAAATATACTTTGATTCATTACCATGCTCCTTACCAGCAAAAGGATACACTTTTTCCTCTGTAAAAATAAAAGGGAAAAATGACATATTCTGTTTTGAATTTAGAGCAACACTAACTAAATTAGAAATGAATTTTTCACTATAATCATGATTAGATGCTGAAGAGATACATCGTTCAATGTACGTCTTTTTGACAGAATAAGTTAGCTTTTCTATTTCATAAAAGTTATCAGTAACAAGACCATCTCTTGTTAAATTTAAAGGAAACCTCCCATCATTATCGAAGATACATATTTCAATATTATTTAATAAAATATCACCAAAGCTAGTATTAATTTCAATTTTAGGAGGCTTCATTTTCTGTAAAATGATACCATTACAATAAATATTGTTTACATTTAGTTCTGACCTATCGTAATGCCTCCAATAAAAACTGTTTAAGTCGCTATCGCTGATATTAATCCAGTCTGCTAATAGCTTGTTTTTCTCTATGCTATAGCTTTTTTTAATAGACTTACAAGTTTCATCTTTTTTAACAAAGACGTTAACCTTAGGACTATCAAGATAGTACCACCAAGAACTTAACCCATGTCTGTAATACTGAGAACCTCGATAAGAAGAGTTAATATTTAGACTGTCATGTATAATCTTCAATCTTTTATGATCAGTATGAATCTTTATATTAGTGCCGATTTCTCTTTTCTTCTCAACCCTTAACTCAATTTCATTCGAATCCAGCGTATATCTAAAGTGTATTCCGCGTGAATCACCACTCATAGACTTGGTGTGTATTTCTATTTCATCGCCAATTAAGAACCCTGCGAGCATCCCGATTCCAAATTTTCCTGTTCTAGGGACCCTAGTTGTACCATCCTCCGAAAAAGTTGATCTCCATTGTTCAGACGTACGATATGATGAACCTATTTTTAAAAAATAATTTTTAATTATAGCTACATCCATCCCCACTCCATTATCTGTTAACTCAAATATATTTTTATCAAAATCAATATTTATAGTGATTTCATGCGGTATATTTAGCTCATTAACATTGCCTTCAATTTCCTGACTATACCTTTCATTGGTAGCATCAAGTGAATTTTGCAAAAGTTCTCTTACCCCTACCTGAGGTAGATCTCCATATAATGGTTTAATTAGCAAAGGAAATAATTTTTGATTATCGGCTTTAACGGACAATACTTCAGGGTGATACATTTTATGGTTAGTTTCTACATACTTAATAGGGTTATCAATATTAGATTTAACCCTTCTATAAGTTAATTTAAGTTTATCTAACGGGGCATAACGACTATACACTTCCCCTGTTACAGCCCAATATTCATCTAACTCTTGTTGAAGACCGGTCAGTAAATGCTTAATACCTACAAGTGTTTTGGCATCTTCAGGATACGCTTCAATAAACAATAATTCATCGTCTGGATGAAAATCATGTGTAGAAATTATTGATAGATGTTTTTTCCATTCTTTATTTGATATAGGACTACAGAAAGCAATTGTATTGAATAATATTTTTGGTGTTCTGTCAGACTTCAATTGTAAGTAATCAGCGACCCTAAGTACTCCCATAAGAAAGGTTGGATGTGTATTCCTATGTTTTCGCGCTCTCCCATCACCTAATAAATCAACAATATCTCTAAGTTTATGATTATGACTTCTAGCAATCAACCCTGACAATTGATTCAAGTATTTAAAATTGCTATCAAATATGTCAACTGCACCTTTACTGCTTGGTATTCCATGTGTTGATATAACTTGAGCAATACATGCGTGATATCTTCGAACAAAGTCCCCTATTAATATTTTTTGATTATCTTCTAGCGAATTGCTACCAATTTCCGGTAAAACAACCTCTCTATAGCCTCCAAAGAACTTGTGATAATCATATTCATCGAACCTAGCGACTTCGTTACAAAAATCACTCCAACGAGAAGACCATTCATTTTCACGATCAAAGCCTAATAATACGCCATTATATAAGTCGTTACTTATTAAATCCCATAACCCTTCTTTAGAAATATGCATAGCACAATCATGTAGTAACACAGATGAGGTTAAAACATAGATATCTTCAGGCGTTAAAATATCCCAAGCATCATCCGAAATAATTTCTTCAGCCGTATTAAGTACACTTTGGATATGATCAATACCATGATCGGTATACTCTGGAAAAAACTCAGTTTTATTATTGGTTAGCCAATCTGAAAAAGTATCAACAAGAGTGTCCAGCGCACCAGATAAGTTTGTTTTAGTATTTATTTTTTTTCTAAATTTTTCGGGAAGAAATAGTTTCATAAAATTTCAATTAGTTTAAGAAGATTTTATCACAATATATCAAATTACACATAATTTCAATAACTTACAGCCTTAGTTGAAGTTTTCAAGTCATACTTTCAATGTTTTAAATTCACTGTTGTCAGATATGTGCAATGAAGTATTACACCTTCCCCGTGGCGATATTTTCATAGCAAAATCAATTGATTACTGTATTGTTACGCAATTATATAATTAAAATGAATTGGGAATAATAACTGATGTTCAACGATGAAACGAAAAATCAGATAACAAAAGAACTTGTCATAGAGAGATTTAAGTTCATTCAAGAAAAACAAAAATACTTAGATTCAGTGTTACATACAAATATGACTTTCATTGTAAAGCTGTTAGTTGCTTTATTCGGTTTAGTTATTACGGGTATTTCTTTATATAAAAATAAACCTGAGCTTATGTCAGAAGACAGTTTAATGACAATACTCCAATTATCATCCCTATTATGTTGCTTTATATGCGGTATTTTTTTATTAATGTCTTTTTCCAATATAGTGTCTTGGTTTGGATATCGAAATGATGAGGTTAAATTACTCGATTCTATTGGAGGATCTTTTAGACGAGATAAACCTAAAAAAAGAAATTTTTTAACTTGGCAAGAAACTTGGTTTATATTGGCATTACTTATAATCACCATCTCAAGTTTTACCGTTTGGATGAAAAGTGCAGTGGTTATATCCTATCTTTTAAAATAAAGTTTATTGTGTAGTTTTAGAATATTTTGGTCACCTAACTAGAGGTGTTATTATACACCTCTAGTTAGGTGACCACTTTATCAGTCCGAGTGTTTTGACTTGTTAGAGCCGCTATTGAGCAATGACTTCAAATTCATCACTCTCATTAAGATACCCCATAACAATACTTATTCTAGGGTCTAGTTGATCACTAATCATTTCTAACCTTTTAGACATTCTCTCTGGCATATCGTCATCTTGATAATCCCTTAATACAATTACGACCTCTCCATGAGTAAATTCACCGTAATTCAAAGCTTTTCCCACTCGTTGAGAAGCTCTATTAATCCTAATCTTAAGGAAACTAATTGACTTAGCAGTTATGGTCTTAACTTCAACAGCTATCGATTCAGTTTTTGTTTTAACGGTAAGATCAACAATGCCTTTGTTTTTCATCTCATTCAAAGTTGAAGGTTCTACTATAAACCCCTGCCTTACATAGTATTCGGCTACTGCTTTTTCTGCTAGATACCCATATGCAATTGGTGACTCAGAGTGGTAGGAGTGAATAATCGACTCTCTATCTTGCTCATCTAGATCAATTTCACTTAGTTTGTTAATTGCCACTCCTAGTATTTTTCCTATTTCGCTTGTTAGCCCTTTTATTTTTCCGAAATCCTCTTTAACAACAAACCTATTATGAGCAACCTTATTTCTTAGTTTATAAAGAATCTCCCATTTTTTCTCTAAACCTTGAGCATCTTCACCTAGTAGAGCTGAAAAATATTTCTCCCAATTAGACACTGGTATATATTTACGTATTTTTTCCTGATCTTCTGCAGAAAACTTTGTTTTAGATAGAATCCTATCAAGCTCATCTAAGCTAATGTCGCGTTTTTTCTGGAATAGTACTTGAGACAAATGTATGAAGTCTAGCTTATAAAGATCATTAAGATTTAGCTCTTCCTCTTCATAATTCTCTATCTTTTTAAAGAGATCAGGGTGGATTGACTCTTTTGACCAATTCATTCCAACATTAATTAGCATAAACTTACTAATAAGCTTACGCATTAAGTTCTCAACTTCATTAATTAGTGGGTAGGCTTGATACGCATAACTCCTGCCAACATCATCCCATAAAGTATTAACTATTGTAGATTCTGGATTAATTCTTTTGGAAATTTCCTTGATCTTACTCCCTAGTTCAGCAAACTCATCAATCAACTCATCTTTAGAGTTTTCTAATGCGATAAGAAAAAATCGTTCTTTATTTGAAGGTATATTCCCTGTCTCAACTCTGAACTTTACTGTGATTAAGACTTTAGAATTCAGTGATCTTTTATACGATAATTTTTGTCCATTGATTGAAATCAATGAGTCGACTTTCAAAAAATCAATAAAGGCCTTTTTACTATTACAGAATGAATCATCATTCTTTACCAGAACCAAATATTCTAACTTCACTACGATTTCCTTTATTTTTTATAATTTTAATAATTTTAATAGTAGGACATCTCAATTTTCCAAATTAAATTACCATTACAAAGAACAATTAAAAAATAAGATTCTACTATAAATCAATTATTACCTATTTCTGGAATATCGAGCAGTCCTGTAAATTAGTTTTTAGTCTTATAAAGTATATAAAAAAGGCTATATGACTGAGTATATTGATATTAATTTCAGCTACAAGATAACCAGACTGTTTTTTTGTCAAGTCGTGACAGCCTTTACCAAAATACCAATAACACTTTATAAAATGTGTTGATTCGCGACAAACAAACATTGATCACCTCCAGTTTACCCTCTATCATTCAACAGAAAACTGTATAAAACACCAGTAACCTTAGAGGTAACTCAATGTCTATTAAACAGATTACTAACGGCTATGAAGTCGATTGTCGCCCACAGGGTCGTTCCGGTAAGCGCTACAGAAAGAAGTTTAAGACCAAAGGTGAAGCGCAAAAATATGAGAGCTGGCTGCTATCAACTCAAAATCAAAAAGATTGGGTTGAGAAGTCTGCCGATAAACGTCCCCTACTCGAATTAATACACCTTTGGTAATCACTACCATGGGCAACAGCTAAAAACTGGCGCAGCAGAACGTAGGCACTTAATTATGATTGATAGAGACTTAGGCCACCCTCGAGCTGACCAAATATGACAGTAATTGTTCATGCAATATCAATAAGACAAGATGGCAAAAAGTATGGGGAAGTTAAAATAAGGTGTGTCTGAAATGGAATTTTTAAGTAAAGCCAACATATAAGCAATTACTAATTAGTACTTGTGAGTGCCATTATTACTATTCATTACACATAAAAAAACCCCATCAACAGGGAGTAAGCCTGTAATAACGGGGTAGTATTCGCGCCTTCAGGCGCTTTTATTAATCATTATAACTAATCAACATTAATCACTCGTACGATAGCTTGCCAATTCTGTACTTAAGCTAACACCTTGTAATTTCAACTGGTTTACACGTTGTAAATACGCGGCACCTTTAAGCATATGCAAGGCAACATCAACAGCGCCACGGCGAGTATAATCTTCAAGGTAAGAACCTTTCACCCAGCTGTTAAATGCACCTAGACTTGGGCCAGCCCAGATCTGATAATCCATTTCACGTCCCTTCTCACCGGTATTTGACCAGCGTGAAGAAAGACCAAGATACCAACGGAAGATCAGTGCCATTTTACGCTTAGGACTGCTTTTCGCACGTTCTAGCATTTCTGGATCACGCTCAGCGAAGAACGCGATCGTACCATCCCAGATCTCGTCAAGGTTTGAACGGAAGATCTGCTTTTCAATCTTCTCACGTTCTGCTGCAGGAATGTCTTCAATCGAATCATAAGTAATATACAAGTCATACAGTTTCTTCGCACGCATTGCGAACATAGAACCACGTTTTAATACCTGTAGTTTAACGCCCATTTCAAACATATCTGCCGCGGGTGCCATAGTCACATCGGCCATTTCAACGGTAGCTAATAGTTTACGGGTATATTCAGATGCACCAGCTTCGACACAGGCCTGATTAACCGAGCCCAGTACTATGTAAGCTGCGCCCATGTTAAATGCGGCGAGCGCCGCTTCCGGTGTTCCGATACCACCAGCAGCACCAACACGTAATGCAGGAGAGAAGTTATACTTAGCTTGCACTTCATCACGCAGGCCAATAATAGTCGGTAATAACGTTAAAAATGGTCGATTGTCAGTATGACCACCAGAATCCGCTTCTGCAGTAATATCATCAGCCATTGGCACTAACAATGCTAATACCGCTTGTTCTGGTGTGATCTTGCCTTGTGCTAATAACTTATCCAGTAATTTCTGCGGTGCAGGCTCCATAAAGCGACGACCAACTTCAGTACGCGATACTTTTGCAATAACCTTGTTGCCGATATTAACAGTGCCATCGCTGTTTTTTGATAAACCAGCAGCACGATACCAAACAATGTGCTCAGTTAAACCCAGGTAAGCCGAAGCCTCTACTGTTTTAACACCCAGTTTAAGAAAACGTTCAACCGCGCCACGCTCTAGTGCTTCTTCCGCTGGTGCGTGGATCAGGTTAACCGCATAAGGGCCATTTGGCAGTTCTGCTTGAATACGACGAATTGCATCTTCAACTGCATCAGGTACTAAACCTGCGGCACCGAAAGAACATAACAGTCCCGCTTTACCTAACGCGACAACAAGTTCAACCGACGCAATACCATTCGCCATTGCGCCGCCATGGTAGGCATATTTAACCCCATGTTGTTTTTTGTAAGCAGCATCGCCCAGATCTTCTGGTGTTAACTTCTGTGCAAATGCCAGTACATCAACGTCAACATTGTTACTGATAGCACCAGATACTGAAGTATGGTTAGTGATGCCCATAACACCCGAGTGATTAGCAACGTAAAGTGGCTTAGACAAATCCATTAAAGCGGCTTTAATTTCGACATCTTGCGTATGTACTGACGCCGGATCAACTTTCCAAGCCCAGTTAATTGCGTTGCTATTGTTAAAACCTAAACTCGACATACTTAATTCCTATTTTTGCAGCTGCTGAGTTCTTAACTTTACGCCTGAACTCAACAACTGAACTATTCCGTTTATTATCTTGTATCTTAAAAGTAACCTAGCCTGTGCTACATCGGCCGTATTGATTAAAGAATATCTATAAGCGTCTTTAACCAATTCGGCACTTATGCCTGCTACGCTTCAACAATACTTAAAACAATATTCTTCACTTCATAAATGCGCAGACCATCTTTAGACAGGTTAGCATCACCGACAATACGTATTTCGCCTGCTTCAGTAATGATCTCGGTAATATGTACATCCAGAGACATTTTCTTATTCAGCGGCGTAATTTGACCACGGTATTTCCAATCAACTTTCGTCATTGGTGCAATGAAACGAGGATTACTGAACTGTGCGCCTAAATCATTTTTCAACGCATAAGTTTGCATTAACTCGATGATAGCTTCAACACCTAATGAACCAGGCATAACCGGATCTTGGTGGAAGTGATAACGGAAGAACCAATCATCAGCATCAATAGTACGTTCACCATAAACATAAGCAACACCGGCTTTACCACCGCCTTCAACCACTGACACGGTATCGATGAAGTTCATCTGACCGCCAGCCAATTTATAATGCGGTTTATCCGCAGGTGCTTTATACAGAGCCAATGACTGATTAGTTAAATCAAACACATCAATATTGTCTGTCGGGGTATTGTTATCAACAAACCAAGCATTGGTGGTTTTACCGTTATCAATACCCAGTTGGTTAGTCAGCGACTCGCCACTGAAGTAACCAAATACCGCTTTACCAGTATAAAACAGCTCGCCATCCACTGACATATCAAAAGTGAAACTTTGAATAATCGCGCCACCAGCAATAGCCGTACTTACAAGTACCGATTTGTTCACAATCGTCTTGCCGCGTAAATCGATCTGTTTCAGTAACGTGCCGCTACCATCAAGGTTACGGAAGAACAGGTCTTTTTCTGGGTATTTAAGCGTCGTGCCCATGTAACCAGAAATGAAGCCATTTGGTTGCAGTGCAATTTCCATGATCAGTGAATATGGCATCCAGTTTTCATGGCTGTTTTTAGTGAAATACCAAGCGTCTTCCGGTACATAGTACTCAGCCACACAGCTTGACGGTTTTTTCAGATCAAGACGTTCGCCCTGCACTTCCACAACCTGAGTAACAACTTGTAGATCACCACAAGGCGTACGCGGTGGAATGCGACCTTCATAGACATCAAAATCAGGACCAAAACAGTTCGAAATGTTACCCGTTGCGAACTCAAACATATGCCAAGGCGTGAACGGTGCTTTATTAGGCACGCGATGGTGTCCTGCAACCGCTGGTGCTTCGAAATGCTGAATAGGTGTTACACCTTTAGCTTTCGGTGCTGACAAATCTGACTCTACGCGCATTAAAGGACGTTCAGGGTATTTGAATGGTTCAATACCACGTTCGTCTAAATCAGCTGCGTTAACGTTTGCAGCCACTGGTGCTGCCGGTGTTACAAGAGACGCTGAAGCAGGAGCTGTTAACGCTTTAAGTGCCACATTCTCAGGTAATGTCACCGGATAAGGTGAGTTCTCATCTTGTTCAGTGATCATCACGCAAAGATTTTTGAAATCTACCACTACTTTACCATCAAGCAAGATATCAATGTTCGCCTTCATGAACGGGTACGGTTCCATACCCATCGCAGTCACTTCCATACGATAAGTCAACGTGTTGCGCTGCGGTAATACCTGACCACGACAACGTACAGTTTGCGATTCGCCTGGCAGAGGTTGGAATCGTGCATTATTAACGTTGGTATGCATGCCCAATGACAACATAAAGAACATTGCCATCTGGCCACAGCCTTCTGACATCAAAGAACCCGCCATCACTTGATCACCTTTAAAGTGACAAGGGAAATACCAATGCTCAGGATCTAAGTCTTTCTGGCCTTCTAACAGCCCTAAGCCCCAATGACCACCGGTTGGATCTATTTTGGTAATACGCTCAATCATCAAGAACTTTTCTGATGAGAATTTCAACGACGGATTACGGCCACCAAGATCATATTGTGGACCGAAACAACCCGCCACGTCACCGTTAACCAGTTTCATCATGTCGCTATGATCGTATTGACCGCGGTTATGCTGCAATAGTGGGGTAAATGATGATTTAACGGCATCAGCAAATTCAGCTTTATCTTTGTCGTTATGGATCACACCTTTACCGTCAGAAAGTTCTTCATCAGTAAAGAAACCAGCACAACCATTACGCATGATAAGTACTTTCTTATCACCCACATAACAATCATAGTGGAAGAAGAATAATAGCTGCTCACCATTACGTGCATAAGAATCAATATGGATCTCATAACGCAGTGTTTCACCGCCGAAAGCCATCTCTTCAAGGAAAGTAAGTTCACAATCAAGTAAACGGTATACACGCTCACCTTTAGCTTGGAAATCGATACCGATATAAGAGATCAGCATCAAATCACACTGACCTGATTCCACGGCGACTGACCAAGGGATCTGACCATCAATAAGGAAGGGTGCATCAACCGGAATATCATATTCCGTACACATGTATGATTTTTTGTATTCGTTAATCTTAGCATCAAGCTCGGTAACGCGTGTTACTAACAAATAATCCGAGGTTGGCAAGCGTACGCGACGTGAATAACCATCAATGATGTTGTACTCAGCACCAAATACTTTACCAATATCACCTTCAGCGAACTCAACCAGGTCGGCTTGATCATAAATAACATTTTCTGGTTTGTTATAACGCTCAATCAACTGCAATGGTGGGTAGTTGTAACCAACAGGCCCTTTGATCTGGAAACCAGCTTGTGTAGCTTCAGCCTGTACCAGTGCTTCTACACTTGTCAGATTAGCAGCGACGACTGGCCTCTTTGCATTAACAGTGGCAACAGCAGTTGAAACCACTGTCAATGGTGAAGCCGTTTGTGCAACTGTATTTACAACCTGACCTTGAACTGGCGTTGTAGCCGAAAGTTTAGATTGCAGTTCAATAAGTTGAGAAATGTTTTTCTGTGCAGCTAAGCGGCTTTCTAAGAATGCCTGATGCGTTGCCGCTTGCTGATGAATTTCGTTACTAGCTTTACTTTTCACTGTCACTCCAACAACGCTCTGAGCCATTACTGGCTGCGCTGTATGATGTTGGGAAAGGATTGAGGATCCTGAGATCTCAGCTTCATTAATCGGATTAGGACGAATACCTTGTGGTATCAGATTATCCATAATTACCGGCTGGTTAACCTTCGTTAAGGTTTTACCCGCAAACTGCGCTTTAATCACATTCAACGATGAACTGGCACTATTCACAATGGCTTCGGCAATTAACTGACCACCAAGCTTGATCGTTTTAACCAGTTGCGGACGGCGTTTACCAATTGGCGCTGGCGCAGCTTGATGAACTTGTTCCGACGTCGACAAAATAAGATGTGCACAACTGTTATCACGACCAAGACCATTAATAGCAATATGTTGTACCGCTTTTTGTTGATCTTGACTACTTGGTTGATCTAACAGTAAGGCAGTTTTAATAATACTAGCAATACCAGATGCATTAAACGTATGACCGATATTGGATTTTACCGAGCTAATATTAACGTTTGGATATAATTGAGCAAACGCGGCTTTCTCAGCACTGTTTTCGGCACTAAAACCACTGGCGTGCGCTTCTACACTCGCCACATCTGCAGCACTGATACCTGCTAACGTTAAGGCTTTATCAGCAGCACTCGCAATGGCTTTTGCATCACTACCGGATGCAAAACTAACCGCATCAATGCTGGCGTAAACTTGTTGAGATGCAACTTGGGATACAGGTTTCACTACAATCGCAGCAGCGCCC
Source organism: Moritella sp. PE36 (assembly GCF_000170855.1). Classification (GTDB taxonomy): domain Bacteria; phylum Pseudomonadota; class Gammaproteobacteria; order Enterobacterales; family Moritellaceae; genus Moritella. Next base: position 13,749 of record NZ_ABCQ01000077.1, read on the forward strand.
TCACCCACCAGCCATTGCTGTTCATCGAGTAAATCATTGTTTACCGAAGCGTTTTCATTAACAGAACCAAAGTGTTGACGTAAGGTAATGTTTTCAATTGAGCCAGCCAAATCAACCGCAGCAATAATAACCGCGTCAACATCACTGGTTTGGAATAAGTTTTCAGCTAATTCAACACAACGATAAACCGAGTTTTCTTCAGCCGACACCGTAATAGCAGGACCAGAGAAATCCCATAACGCCGAAATACGTGACGCCATGATATTACCAATGAAACTGGTGTACTGATTTAACTGCGCGGCAGAGGCGAGACCATCTTTGGCAATATTAGTCAGTTCTTCACGTTGCTCAACCGTTAAGTTAATGCCTTGCTGTAATAAACTGTCTTCGATCTGAGTGGTTAAATTAACGCGACCACGATACTGGTGTAACTCCAGCTCCATGCCCATAGCAACTAATACGGCAACATTACTGCCTTCAACGAGTCCTGCATCTTTCGCCGCATTGTCGGCAACTTGCATCATCATTAATTGTTGTGGGATCAAGCAGTCTTTTTCATTTGGCGGCACTTTGAAACGTAAGAAATCGATATCTAGCTGTTCAACATAGCCACCCTTAGGCGCTTTTGTTAACTGCAACGACTGCATAACGTTAGCGTTACTTTCCATGCCTTTCCAGCGTTGCTCAGGTAACTCACGGAAGGTGTTTTGGTTATTATCTAATAAGGTTTTGAACTGCGCTAAGTTACTCGCACTACCAAAATGGCTGTCCATCCCAATAATAGCCAATGGCTCACGGGGTTTAGCAGCACTAAAGTTAGTTTCAAGCACTTGCGTTGGTTGTTGTAATACCAAATGCGCGTTACTGCCACCAAAACCAAAGACACTGACACCAGCTGTACGTGGGCCAGTCGTTTTAGGCCAAGGCACAGTACTCGTCGGCATCTGCTCGCCAGTAAAGTAACCATTTTTAGACTGCAGTGGTTCTTTCAAATTAATCGTGGCAGGAATAATGCCCTTACCTAGCGCTAACATGGCTTTGGTCATGCCCGGCATACCGGCTGCCGTTAACAAATGACCAAGGTTAGATTTAACCGAGCCCAACAGCGGTTTGTTGTTTACTCGACTAAAGAAGGTTTCCATCGAGCGTAATTCAACATTATCACCTTTCGGGGTACCGGTAGCGTGGCACTCGATATAATCAACGGCACTTGGATCCACGCCAGCATCGGCATAAGCGCGTTCATAAGCGAGTACCTGGCCCTTGGTATTTGGACTTAATACAAACTCACCTTTACCATCATTCGATAATGCGCCGCCTTTAATAATGGCGTAAATATTATCACCATCACGTACTGCATCACTGTGGCGTTTTAATACCATCATGCCCGCGCCTTCACCGGCAAATAAACCTTGTGAATTTTTATCAAACGGGGCGTGCAAGTTATTACCAGGATAAGCTTGGAAAATCGAGAAGCCCATATTCACAAACATAGGATCTGCTGCTGATACTGCGCCGGCTAACATCATGTCAGCTTTGCCGGTATGCAGATAATCACAGGCTAATTTAACGCTATAACAAGATGACGCACAAGCCGCATCCAGTGCAAAGTGTGACCCACCTAGACCCGCAGCTTTGGCGATCAAAGACGCTGGATAACCCGCGACTAAGGCATTATCGGCATGTGTTTTTTTAGCAGCCGTGTAATGCGTTAATTGAAAATCTGGATGTAATACTGACTTTAACGCATTATCAACAACTTGATGATATAACGGCATAAACAGCTGATTCGATGACTTGGTCGGGAATGACAGATTGCCTAAAATAACCCCGCAATTTGCCAGCGCATCACTACCCCAGTAACCTGCATCTGCAAGCGCTTGTTTAGTAACATAAAGCCCCCACTGATTTAGATCGTCTAATCCCGTTAAATAGCTACTATCGAGTTGATAACCAGAAGCATCAAAATTGAAATCACTGATGTAACCACCGTGGATACAGTAAAACTTATCTGTATCGCCCTTGTTACCGGTGTATTTAGCAGGGTCAACGCCCATTTGAACGGCTGTCGCTTTACTGCGGCAATCTTGTTGTTCAAGCAATTGCTGCCAAAATTGATCCGGAGCTTTTGAGCCCGGAAACAAATTAGCAATACCTACTACTGCAATATTTTCCATAATTACTCTCTTTAAATCCATATTTCGACTGACGGAGAACGCCCCGTCTGGACTGTCTATCTTGTTTAATTGTCTTGTTTAATTATCTGCCCGCATTCGCAAGGCTGCCTGCTTTAACCAGGATTGACCCGTTAAACAGACTATCTAAATTCAAATTCACGCCATGGCTAACTAATTTAGCAATCGCGCGAATATAAGTAAGTTCGTCACTGGTGCCTTTGGCAT
>NZ_ABCQ01000076.1 GCF_000170855.1 Moritella sp. PE36
GAATGCGTAAAGTACTGATCAATTGCCGCTAATTCATTGTGCAACAACCCATTAAGGGTGGTGATAACCTTGGTATTACCTTTCATAATCAACTCCAATAAACAGATAGTAGAATTAAGCTTAGATAACAATTGAAGTTTTACCATGACAAGAGAGAAAATTAGGAGGGCTAGATAACAACACAGAGGGCGATATACCCTCTGCTACTTTTACTTATTATCGTCGTCATGTTTGACTTTTTCGGCTTTATTTTCAGTATTGTCTTCTTCGACAAAATAATCACTTAATTCGACCCAAACGGCGATCCCAACAATGCTTAATACCCCGAGCCAAGTACCGGTATCGGCAATAGGCACTTCCATAAGCATGATTAATAAAGAAAAAAAAGCGATTGAAGAATATACTTTTAGTCTGCCACTGGCTTGTAGTAACATACACACTCCTTGTTGATGGTTACTTAACGGTGCAAGATAAATGTCACACGGTTATTAACAATTTAACAACATAATCATAATTTACCAATACATAATTACGTTCACTCATTAATATTAGTCTATTTACGTATATTGACCACATAGAGAAACCTGATGAATCCATTATTTTCAAATCCAGAACATGAACTAGATGCCCTTGGTTTACGCTGTCCAGAACCGGTGATGATGGTACGAAAAACAGTAAGAAAACTCGATGAAGGTCAAACGTTATTAATTATTGCTGACGATCCAGCGACAGTGCGTGATATCCCCAGCTTTTGTCAGTTTATGGATCACACCTTAGTGGCCAGCCAAACAGAGCAACTGCCGTATCAATATCTGATTAAAAAAGGCGTAAGCTAGTCCATCGACACACGCGAGTATCACCCCGGCATATTCGCGTACCTCTTATACCCGCCCCACTTTTCTAACCAAGCCTTGCTAAGCAAGTGGAAATACCTGAAAAAACCACCCTAACAAGACCAAATATTGTAATTTATCCTATATTCATATCTGCGCAGCAGGTATACTTTGATGATTATTTCTTTGCTTTATTGTGCAGATATCATGTCAAAATATAATGTTAAAACTTTTCAAGGGCTGATCCTAGCGCTGCAGGATTACTGGGCTCGCCAAGGTTGTGCGATTGTACAACCATTCGATATGGAAGTAGGTGCCGGCACCTCTCACCCAATGACGTTTTTACGTTCATTAGGGCCAGAGCCAATGGCATTTGCTTATGTTCAACCATCACGTCGTCCTACCGATGGCCGTTATGGTGAAAACCCAAACCGTTTACAACACTACTATCAATTTCAAGTAGTGCTTAAACCATCGCCAGCAAACATCCAAGAATTGTATTTGGATTCACTGAAAGAAGTGGGTCTTGATCCATTAGTTCACGATATTCGCTTCGTTGAAGATAACTGGGAAAACCCAACATTGGGCGCCTGGGGTCTGGGTTGGGAAATCTGGCTAAACGGTATGGAAGTATCGCAGTTTACCTACTTCCAAGCAGTTGGTGGTATTGAGTGTAAACCGGTTACCGGTGAAATGACTTATGGGCTTGAACGTCTTGCGATGTATATCCAAGAAGTAGACAGCGTCTATGACCTAGTATGGACTGATGGTCCACTGGGTACCGTTAAATACGGTGACATTTTCCACCAAAATGAAGTTGAACAGTCAACTTACAACTTCGAGCATGCCAATGTTGATTTCCTATTCACGCTCTTTGATGAAAGTGAAAAAGAAGCGCAAAAGCTGCTAGATTTAGAAGTGCCGCTACCACTACCAGCATACGAACGCATTCTTGATGCTGGCCACGCATTTAATATGCTAGATGCGCGCCATGCAATCTCAGTGACTGAACGTCAACGTTATATTCTACGTATCCGTACCCTTTCTAAAGGTGTTGCACAAGCGTATTACGCATCTCGTGAAGCGCTAGGCTTCCCGTTATGCAACAAAGAAAAATAGGAAGTAGCATGGCAACTGAAAATTTATTAATCGAGATTGGTACTGAAGAATTACCACCAAAATCGTTACGCACATTAGCAGAAGCGTTTGCAGCAAACTTCCAAGCGGAACTAAAAAAAGCCGGTTTAGAATTTGCTGACGTTAGCTGGATGGCAGCACCTCGCCGTTTAGCGTTAACAGTAACAGCACTTGCAGATTCTCAAGCAGATAAAGTAATCGAAAAACGCGGTCCTGCGATTTCTGTGGCATTTGATGCCGACGGTAATGCAACGAAAGCGGCGCAAGGTTGGGCTCGTGGTAATGGTATTACTGTTGAGCAAGCCGGTCGAATTAAAACCGACAAAGGCGAATGGCTACTGCATAAATCTGAAGTTAAAGGTCAAGCAACACAAGTGCTTGTCGCAGACATGGTCGCAACAGCATTAGCTAAACTACCAGTAAGCAAACCGATGCGTTGGGGTAGCAGCCCTATTCAATTCATCCGCCCAGTACATACAGTAACGATGTTATTTGGTGATGAAGCGCTTGCAGGTGAGATCTTAGGTATTAAAGCGGCACGTACTATTCGTGGACACCGTTTCCTCGGCAAAGGTGATTTTGAATTACCACACGCTGACAACTACGTTGATCTACTTGAAGATCACGGCATGGTAATGGTTGATTACGCACGTCGTAAAGAGGTAATTCGTCAGCAAGTTATCGCCGCTGCAGAAGAACATGGCGGTGTTGCCGAAATCGACGAAGCCCTACTTGAAGAAGTCACGTCGTTAGTCGAATGGCCAGTAACATTAGTCGGTAACTTTGAAGAACGTTACCTAGACGTACCAGCGGAAGCCCTTATCTATACGATGAAGGACAACCAAAAGTACTTCCCTATGCTAAGTAAAGATGGTGAACTGTTACCTAAATTTATCTTTGTTTCCAACATCATCAGTAAAGATGTGAGACAAGTAATTGAAGGTAATGAAAAAGTTGTACGCCCTCGCCTAGCTGATGCTGAATTCTTCTTTAACACAGATAAAAAACGCACATTAGAAAGTCGTCTTGCTGATCTGGAAACTGTTATATTCCAAAAACAGCTGGGTACGTTAAAAGAAAAATCACAACGTATTTCAGATCTAGCCGCTGCGATTGCAGGTAAGATTTCGGCCAACACTGAACACGCACAACGCGCAGGTCTACTGGCTAAAGCTGACTTAATGTCAGACATGGTGGTAGAATTCCCTGACGTTCAAGGTGTGATGGGCATGCACTATGCACGTAACGACGGTGAAGCAGAAGAAGTCGCAATCGCACTTAACGAGCAATACATGCCGCGTTATGCGGGTGATCGCCTACCTGAATCATTAGTTGCTTGTTCGGTAGCACTTGCTGATAAACTCGATACACTGGTTGGTATCTTTGGTATTGGTCAGATCCCTAAAGGGGATAAAGACCCGTTTGCACTGCGTCGTGCTGCGATTGGTACATTGCGTATCATTATCGAAAAAGATTTGCCTTTAGATCTTGTTGATTTAGTGGATACCGCAAAATTATTATTCGGTGACAAACTATCAAACCAAAACGTATCAACGGATGTTGTTGCATTTATACTTGGTCGTTTCCCTGCATGGTATAAAGATGCCGGTATCAGCGTTGATGTAATTCAAGCAGTACTTGCGCGCCGCCCAACTAAACCGGCTGATTTTGATAAGCGTGTGAAAGCAGTAAATCATTTCCGTGGTTTAGATGCTGCTGCAACATTAGCGGCAGCGAACAAACGTGTTGGTAATATCCTGGCTAAATTTGAAGGTGAACTAAATACAACGGTTGATACATCTCTGCTGCAAGAAGATGCAGAAAAAGCATTAGCCGCTGCTGTTGACGCTAAAGTTGAATTACTCACGCCATTATTTGCCGCGGGTGATTATCAACAAGCATTAACAGAGTTATCTGAATTACGCGATGTTGTAGATACATTCTTCGACAACGTGATGGTCATGGCTGATGATGAAGCGCTTAAGATTAACCGTTTAACATTGCTAAATACACTGCGTAACCAATTCTTAAATGTCGCGGATATTTCTCTATTACAGAAGTAACTGTTAATTAAAATTAGTCTTACGTATAAAAAAGCCAGCATCGATGATGCTGGCTTTTTACTATCAACTCTCTTTTCAACGTAAACATTCACGACACCAACAAACACGGCCATGTAATACAGCATGTTCCACGTGGAACATCGACTATTTCACTTTCTTCAACCGCCCTGTTAGCCCGGCTGAATAACGCCAAACGTGATCAAATATTTTCATTAACTCTGGATTACCTTGCGATGATAATGAAATAGCATGATAGCGATTTTTTTGCGCTTTAATTGCACGTACTTTATCAGCCACATGGGTTGGTAATTTCTGTGCTATAAAATCAGAAATAACGATGGTATCAGCATTTTTATATTGTGCCGAACTCATCAACTCCAGCGATTTTTCAATGACAGGTTGCAAGTCGGTACCACCACGAAAGCTGGATGACAAGAACGTCAGCATGGTTGACAGACTGGTGCTTTGGGTAACCGGAAACGTGATCACCTCATTGGAAAACATCATCAAGTAACATTGACGGCGTTGTTCAAATGCGATCTGTAATAACGCATAACAAATCGATTTTGCCGTGAGTTCGGGAAAGCCATGCATCGATGTTGAACTATCAACACAAATAATAAAAGGTCCGCCAGTTTGCTCATCAGCATCGGTAATATCACGATACTGGGTTACTTTTTTATACTGTTGCAGTGCACCTTGATACTGATAAGTTAATAAATGGCGCTCAATATAACGTTTATAAAAGATGATCTCTAACTCAGGAAACGTTAAGTTAACGGCTTCGGTTTGCAACATTCGTGAGATCTCATCACTGTAAGTCACGCCTTGCATATCATCAGGCACATTATCTTGATAGCTATTATCCAATACCCAGGTTTCATAACTGTTTGGCGTTTCTTCCGGATTAATGTGCGCAAGCGCCATGCGTCCAAGCTCAGAGGCAATTTTTTTAACGTCTTTGTTCTTACGTAAATTAACCGCATAACGTTGCAATAATTTGGTATCCAAATGGGTCAACTTACCTTTCGCCAGATCCCATAAACGCTCGCCATTGCACAGCAGATCACTATCAAGCACATCTTCTAGCTGCTCAATGGTTTCTTCACGTTCGGCTAACTCAATAAGTAACTGTTCTCGTTTCTCTTCAATTAAACGGCTTTGTTCTTGATAAAGCAGTAACTCAATGGCTTGCTGCCAACTATCTAAAAATACCGCAAAGAACACATTATCCGGCATGCTTCTGTTTTGCTGATAGATAGTTAAGCCGGTATTATAAAATGCCGATTCGGCTTTTATCTTACTTAAAATACCTTCAACTTTATTTCTAAAGTTGCTCGGACTCAATAAACGAGCGGTTTCACATAAATGGATCTCATTGCTCAAACCAGCAGGTAATGGCATATCTGCTAATAAGCTCATGATCTGCTGCTTCCAATCATCAATGTACGCCAGCTTAATATCACTGGTGACGCGATCATGGGCGGTAATATCTAACAAGGCATCATCAACTAATTGTTGAATAGCGGGACTGTGATTACGAGAATGAGCCATACCAATTAGCCTTGTTCAAACAAATGCGCAATGGCATTCAAACGGTCTAATAACGATGCTTTGCGTTGCACTAAGTTATTTAGCTCTAATGATAAAGAGCCAAGACTGCTTGCCACATCCTCCATAAAGTCCTCACTGACGAAAATATTATGATTGGTTAAGCTAAACTCGTGCTGGCTTTTTTTCAATTTATCCGCAATAGCCGTGATCTCGTTATCAATCTCAGCTAAAGGTTGTAACCAGTTCTCATCAATATTCAATGCGGCATCAGAGACAATCACAGCAACGGGAATACTCTTATTGGCAAAATTTTGGACCTGCAAATGCTGATTCGCATCCACAGAAAAGTTTAACCACACATCATTACGATGATCATTGACGTAGCCTTTCACTAAACAAGAACCTCTGCGGATCTGTTTTTGAAAATCATCCAGTCCAACATGCACCCATTTTGCCGTTTCTTTTGAGCCCTGCTCTAATACATCGTACTCGCCAAGTAAGGCTATCTTACATAAACCTGGGATACCATTCAGGCTCGAGGTGCGTACGAACTCACGATCTAATTTATAACGTAATTTAGTCAATAACACATCAGCGGTTAAGCGAGTTGCAAAGCGATCAATAAACTCAGTATCGAGTTTAATCAACCGCTTCTTGATACTTGTTAATGCTGAGTTAACTTCATCTTGATCACAAAAACGCTTACTGGCAAATTGGTGCGTGGCTTCGATAATAACGTCACGCGATTCCAGATCATGCCAAATACAATCTTTAAGCACAAATAGATCGGTTTCGGTTACTTCATCTCGACCATTAAAATAAGCACAGGCTTGCAACAGACGCATTGATTTCTTCCAACGTCGATCAGAGACATACACCGACTCTGCAATCATCTCGCCGCTGGTATTACGTTGCTCTAAAAATAATTTAAGCTCGTAAATGATTTCAAAACAATGCTCACTCAGACGTACTTCATTAATCTCATGCTGCCAGAGTTCGAACTCTTCATTGCTGACTTTCATCGATTTCGGCGTGTTTATGCACAAAGGTTTTTGAATTAACATGGCTTTGAAATTACGTTTATCTTGGATAGGCTCTAAATACAAACGGAGTAACATACGATCATACAGCGCTTCTAAACCGGAATCAGCACTGGGTAATTCATTCGATGCCGAAACGAGAACGCGCATTGGCACTTTCTGATGCTCGATACCATTATGGAAGGTACGCTCATTGATCACCGTTAATAAGGTATTTAAGATCGCGGGTCCCGCTTTCCAGATTTCATCTAGGAATACAACTTCCGCTTCAGGCAAATAACCTTTAGTGAGACGTACATATTTACCTTCATCTTTCAGTGCTTTAATTGATAGCGGACCAAAGATCTCTTCCGGTGTTGAAAAACGTGTCATTAAATATTCGAAGTAACTTTCACCTTCAAAAATCTCACTCATACGTTTCGCGATCAAGCTTTTCGCAATCCCAGGCGGGCCTAATAAAAACACACTCTCGCCACTCAAGGCAGCTAATAAACATAATCTTATGGCATCTCGTCGTTCATAAATACCATAAGAAAGATGATCTATTAGTGTTTCAATACGTTCTGATAACAAATTTCTTTGCATAGGAATAAGCTCTTCATGCCTTTTAAAGACTTTTATTGTAATGGTGGAGTTCAACCTTACCTCATCTATCGCGGACAATAAATACATAATTAGTAGACTATTTCTTTTGTTATTACGACTTTATTATTCAGTACTTTTGGCTATAAGCACACAACGTCAATCCGTCTTTTAGATGATGTTCCACGTGGAACATATCACCACTAAAACCCTTTTGTTTCACGTGAAACAAAAGGGTAAGAAAAGTAAATTTGCCGCTCTCGAGCTCTCGACAAGCGCTCAAAGTTCCGCTATGTTGGTTGTTTACCCTTTTAAATAATTACAAGAAGTGCTGATATGGAATTCTCATTGTTTGGTCAAAGATTTACTAAATTCTCAGGCATCACGCAGCTAATGCATGATCTAAATGAAGGCATCCGCAGCGGTGATGATGTCATCATGCTTGGTGGTGGTAACCCTGCTCAGATCCCTGAGATGCTGGCGCGCTTTAACAGTGAAGCACAACAATTATTAAGCAGTGGCGATCTGGTTGCAGCAATGTCCAACTACGATGGTCCACAAGGAAAGAACAGTTTCACCACCGCACTTGCTACATTATTAAATAAAACTTACGGCTGGGAATTAACCGATAAAAACATAGCCCTGACCAATGGCAGCCAAAATGCCTTCTTCTACCTATTCAACTTGTTCGCCGGTGACTTTGCCGGCAATAAGAAAAAGAAAGTATTGTTCCCGTTAGCGCCGGAATACATAGGTTATACCGACACGGCACTGAGCGATGATTTTTTTGAGACGGTAAAACCTAAGATTGAATTACTTGATGATGGTTTATTTAAGTACCATGTTGATTTCGACAACCTGCATATTACCGACGATATTGGTTTAATCTGCGTATCGCGTCCCACTAACCCAACCGGTAATGTATTAACGGATGAAGAAATGCAGCGCCTTGATACGCTAGCCAGACAACATAACATTCCACTGCTGATAGATAACGCTTACGGCACACCGTTTCCAAATATTATATTTGAGCCGGTAGAACCCATTTACAACGACAATACCATCTTATGCATGAGTCTTTCAAAACTCGGCTTACCCGGCACCCGGTGTGGTATCGTGATTGGTAATGAAGAAGTGATTTCCGCTATCTCGAACTTAAGCGGTATTATTAACTTAGCACCCGGTAGCTTAGGGCCAATGCTGGCACAAAACCTGGTTGAGTCTGGTGACATCATTAGCTTAAGTGAAGACGTGATCAAACCTTACTATTATGCCAAAGCACAGCAAGCCGTGACTTGGTTACAAGACAGTATTACCGATGAACGCTTCCGCATTCATAAACCGGAAGGCGCAATCTTCTTGTGGTTATGGTTCAAAGACCTGCCGATCAGCAGCCAAGAACTGTATGAGCGTTTAAAAACACGCGGCGTTCTCATCGTATCGGGTCATCATTTCTTCCCAGGTTTAGATGAAGAATGGCGTCATACCGATGAATGTATCCGCATGAACTATTCGCAACCCGATGATGCGGTACAACGAGGGATCAAAATAATTGCCGAAGAAGTACAAAAAGCTTACGCTGAAATGGTGGTAATAAGTACAGCAACCGTTTAATCTGAATAGCATAAGCCGGATTAAATATTAATGCCATAATCAGCAGATACAAAAAAGGAGCCTCTCGGCTCCTTTTACTTATTCTAAACTATCCATATCAAATAGCGCAATTAGAAATCTAAGTTAGCTACTTTTAATGCGTTTTCTTCAATAAATTCACGACGCGGTTCAACATGATCACCCATTAAGGTGGTGAACAGTTGATCGGCTGCCACAGCATCTTCAATACGCACTTGCAACATACGACGCGTATCAGGATCCATAGTTGTTTCCCATAACTGACTCGGGTTCATTTCACCTAGACCTTTATAGCGTTGGATATAACTGCCACGTTTCGATTCAGCCATTAACCAGTTTAGCGCTTCAACAAAACTGGTTACTTCACGAGTTTTTTCACCACGCTTAATATAAGCGCCTTCTTCAAGTAAATTGGCGATACCTAAACCAGTCAGCGTCGCGTATTCTTTTGACTTAAAGAAACCAGGCGTGAAATCATAGTTATTATCTAGACCATGTTGGCGAATAGCTAATACCGGATAGAATAATTGACTCTCTTCATCTTTAACAATTCGTGCTGAGTACAAGGTACCCGACATTTCTTTCGCGGTTAACGTGGCAACTAGCTCTTCAGCCCATGCCATCGTTAGCGCTTCATCGTCCAGCATCTCAACGGTTAGTGGCGCCTGATAAATCATTTCGTTAGTAAACACTCTTGGTAAACTACGATTTAGCTTCGCCATTAATTTTTCAATCTTACGGTAACCAGTCACTAAACCTTCTAACGCTGCACCTTGAATTGCTGGCGCATCTGGATTAACAAACAAACCCGCATCGTCCAATGCGATCGTGGTGAGGTATTGTGTTAAGTCCGCATCATCTTTAAGGTAACGTTCTTGTTTACCCTTCTTCATTTTATATAGTGGTGGTTGGGCAATATAGATATAACCACGTTCAATAAGTTCCGGCATTTGGCGGAAGAAGAAGGTCAATAGTAAGGTACGGATGTGCGATCCATCGACGTCGGCATCCGTCATGATAATGATTTGATGGTAACGCGTTTTATCTGGATTATATTCATCACGACCAATACCACAGCCCATCGCGGTGATTAAGGTAGCAACTTCTTGTGAAGATAACATCTTATCAAAACGGGCTTTTTCTACGTTTAAGATCTTACCTTTCAACGGTAGAATAGCTTGATTTTTACGATTACGTCCCTGCTTAGCGGAACCGCCAGCAGAGTCACCTTCCACAATATACAATTCAGAAAGTGCCGGATCTTTTTCCTGACAATCAGCCAGTTTACCAGGTAGTCCCGCTAAATCTAACGCACCTTTACGACGTGTCATATCACGTGCTTTACGTGCCGCTTCGCGCGCGCGCGATGCATCGATAATTTTAGTCACCACGGTTGCCGCTTCTTTCGGGTTTTCTAGCAAGTATTCAGCTAATTTTTCACCCATCGATTGTTCAACCGCAGATTTCACTTCAGAAGACACTAATTTATCTTTAGTTTGTGAAGAGAACTTAGGATCAGGTACTTTCACTGAAATAACAGCAGTCAGACCTTCACGGGCATCATCACCTGTTGCCGTCGAAGATTTGGCTTTTTTCAGGAAGCCTTCTTTTTCCATGTAATTATTCAGGGTACGCGTTAACGCACCACGGAAACCAGCAAGGTGAGCACCACCATCACGTTGCGGAATATTATTCGTAAAGCAATAAATAGCTTCTTGGAAACCATCGTTCCACTGCATCGCAACTTCAACAGTAATGCCATCATCACGTTCCACAGAGAAGTGAAATGCGTCTTTATTAATCGGGGTTTTGTTCACATTTAAGTAATCAATAAATGCCTTGATACCACCTTGGTAAACGAAATGATCCGATTTACCATCTTCACGTTCATCAATTAGCTTGATTGATACACCCGAGTTTAAGAAAGATAACTCACGTAAACGTTTGGCTAAAATATCGTAATGGAATAATGTATTGGTAAAGGTATCATGACTAGGCCAAAAACGTAATTTAGTACCCGTGCCTTCGATAACACCCGTCGCAGCCATTGGCGCCTCAGGTACACCGTGACGATATATTTGGTTATGGATCTTACCGTGACGGAAGATCGTCAGTTCCAGTTTTTCTGATAATGCATTTACAACAGAAACACCAACACCGTGTAAACCACCTGAAACTTTATAAGAATTGTCATCAAATTTACCACCTGCATGCAGTACCGTTAAGATAACTTCGGCAGCAGAGACACCTTCTTCTTCATGAATATCAACCGGAATACCACGACCGTCATCGCTAACAGATACAGAACCATCGTCATGTATTGTCACTACAATATCGGTACAATGACCCGCTAATGCTTCATCGATAGAGTTATCAACAACCTCAAATACCATGTGATGTAAACCTGAACCATCATCAGTATCGCCAATATACATACCGGGGCGCTTACGCACCGCGTCCAAGCCTTTCAGTACTTTAATACTTGAAGAGTCGTAATTATTTTCAGACATAGTTAGCTCTCGCGCCTTTATATTTAAAATTCAATTAATTTGCCATGTTCCACGTGAAACATTTTACAGTCCTCCGTTAAGAGAGCTGTTACCTGACTTTTATCAATAGCCGTAACAAATACTTGAGCCTTACTCTCAATCAGATACTGCGCCAGCAACTTCCGTTTACTGTCATCAAGTTCTGAGGAAAAGTCATCGATTAAAAAAGTGCATCGCTTGTTGCTGTGCTGACTTAAAAAAAGTCCCTGACTTAATCGCATTGCGCACACGGCCAATTTAAGTTGACCTCTCGATAAAATATCGTGTGCCGGTACTCCGTTCGCTCTAATTCGGATATCCGCTTTTTGCGGACCTAAGCTAGTGTAACCTAACTGTTGATCGCGCATAAAATTTTGTTTTAATAATGCTGCTAACTCGATATCGCTATCCCACCCTTGGTGGTAGCGAATATCAAAGTCATATTCGGGTAAGAAGTCTGCCAAGGCAGATTTAATGATCGGATTAAGCTGTTCAAGATAACGTCTACGCATCTGCGCAATAATAGTCCCTTGAACTGCAAACTCCTTATCCCAATATGCTAGCTCAGCATAACGTTTGCCCGATTTTAAAATAGCATTACGCTGTTTTAATAATCGCGTTAGTTTTGCCCACGTCGCAAAAAATTCAGTTTCCAGGTGGAACACCCCCCAATCAACAAATTGTCGACGTAATTTAGGGCCACTTGAAAGTAAGGTAAAGCTTTCTGGGTGAATTAATTGGAGCGGTAATATCCCCGGTAACTCGGCAAGTCGTTCTGCTTTTTGTCCGGCAATTTTTAATTCAGTATCACTGTTTTTTGATTTTTTTAACCCAATAGTGGTGATCCGGTCATCGTTTAATCGTTGCTGACATTGTGAGAATAAAGTGAAATCCTTCTCACCATGTTGAACAACGCGACTGGTTAAGTGAGTGCGAAAAGAACGCCCCAATCCTAAATAATGAATCGCTTCTAATACACTCGATTTACCACTGCCATTGTCACCCAGAATAATATTAATACCCGCACCCGGTTGCATGGATGCCTGTTTAATATTTCTAAAATCAGTGAAGTTTAGCTTAACCAGTCCCATCTAAACTTATAACCGCATTGGCATAACAACATACAGCGCTTGATCAGATTGTTCATCTTCGATCAACGCACTGCTGTTAGCATCTGATAACGATATTTTAATTTTTTCACATTTAAGTGTATTCAGTACATCTAAGACATAACTTACGTTGAAACTGATCTCTAACTCATCATGTGCAAACGCCACATCAAGTAGCTCTTCCGCTTCTTCTTGCTCTGGGTTGTTCGCCGTGATTTTGAGTAAGCCCTGATTCATATTCAACCGTACACCACGGAATTTTTCATTCGATAAAATAGCCGCACGTGAAAATGCTTGTTTTAATTCTTCACGACTTGATATTAACATCTTATCGGCATTTTTTGGTAATACCCGACGGTAATCAGGAAAACGACCATCAACCAATTTACAGGTAAAAACAAAACCGCTGGTAATAGCACGAATGTTATTCGACCCTAATTGGATCTTAACCATGTCTTCTTCACTGTCTAACAAGCGCACTAACTCTAATACACCTTTACGCGGCACAATCACTTGTTGTTGCTTTAAGTTTGCATCATGCTCACAGCTTGCCACTGCCAGACGGTGGCCATCGGTAGCCACGGTGCGTAATATATTGCCTTCCGTTTCAAACAACATACCGTTGAGATAATAACGAACATCCTGACTGGCCATAGAGAACTGAGTATTATCAATCAATCGACGTAATGAACCTTGTAGCAGTTCAAATTCAATATCGTTATCCCAATCTTCAATATTTGGAAATTCGGTTGCCGGTAATGTAGATAATGAAAAACGACTGCGTCCTGATTTCACCACAATACGATCATTCGCATAACTCACTTGAATTTGTGCACTGTCCGGTAAACCACGGCAGATATCCAGGAGTTTTTTCGCTGGTACCGTGGTGCGCCCTTCAGTGAACTCACCTTCAAGAGTAACTTGACCAATTAATTCAACTTCCAGATCGGTACCGGTTAACGTTAACTTACCCTCTTTGGCATCAAGCAACACATTACCTAAAATCGGCAGCGTTGGGCGATTACCCAAGGCACCCGATACCAACTGTAGCGGTCGTAATAATGCTTCGCGATTAATTGTAAACTGCATGTAATATAACCTTTTTTACGACGATTCTTACGACGCTTTTACGACGATAGGGTTCTAATCAAATTAGAGTAATCTTCTTTAATATCGTGATTTTCTTCTTTTAGTTGCACGATCTTACGACAAGCGTGTAATACCGTAGTATGGTCACGACCACCAAACGCATCACCAATTTCCGGTAAGCTGTGATTGGTTAATTCTTTGGCTAATGCCATCGCCACTTGACGCGGTCTGGCAACAGAGCGACTACGACGCTTAGATAATAAATCTGCCATTTTAATCTTATAATACTCAGCCACTGTCTTTTGAATATTATCAATCGTCACTAACTTTTCTTGTAGCGCTAATAAGTCTCGTAATGCTTCACGAACAAAATCAATATTAATAGCCCGACCCGTAAAGTTAGCATTGGCGATCACGCGATTCAATGCCCCTTCCAGTTCACGTACATTTGAACGTAAACGTTTGGCAATAAAGAACGCCACTTCATCGGGTAAATGAATGTTACTTTCAACCGCTTTACGCATTAAAATGGCAACGCGGGTTTCCAGTTCTGGTGGTTCAATGGCAATGGTTAAGCCCCAACCAAAACGCGATTTCAATCTATCTTCAACGCCGTCAATCTCTTTTGGATAACGATCAGACGTTAAAATGATCTGTTGGTTACCTTCAAGTAAGGCATTAAAAGTATGAAAAAATTCTTCCTGTGAACGTTCTTTCTTGGCAAAAAATTGAATGTCATCAATCAATAACGCATCAACGCTGCGGTAATAATTTTTAAACGCTTCAATGGCATTGTTCTGCAGAGCTTTCACCATGTCCTGAACAAAACGTTCGGAGTGCATGTAGATCACTTTGGCATTGGGTTTTTGCGCTTTAATACCATTACCAACCGCGTGTAATAAATGCGTTTTACCTAACCCTGTGCCACCGTATAGAAATAACGGGTTATAAGCACCACCCGGATTACTCGCCACCTGCTGGGCGGCTGCACGTGCTAATTGGTTTGACTTACCTTCAACAAAGTTCTCAAAAGTATAAGTCAGATTAACATTACTACGGTGATTGATGGTTGGCTGTTGTGGTGAACTCGATTCCCACGGATCGGTTTGTGGGAAGCGCATGACTTTGGCAGCCACCACCCGATCAATCTTAGTTGTCGTTTGCGTGATTGTCGTTGGTTTACCACCGATATCGAAACGCAAGATAGGCGCGTCAGCACCACAAAATTCATCAAATAATGCGGTGATGGAATTAAGGTACTTATCACGAACCCAATCAAGAACAAAACGGTTCGGAGCATACAAGGTGAGAGTACTATCGGTAAGTTCGGCTTTCAGTGGGCGTAACCACATACTGAATTCAGTAGCAGAAAGCTCATTTTGTAAGCGCGAAAGGCATTGCTGCCAAAGAGAAACTGACACTCTCCACACTCCAGATTAATTATAAAGAATAATGGATTATTTTACTGCTAATTGTGCATAAGCGCTAGCATGAATAAACAGTTATCCACACAAAAGCAAAATAAAAACCAATAAGGAGCCAATACATATGAAAAAATCGGTAAATATAATTAATCACACTATCTTTTAGCAATTACTTATAACTAAACGCTATTTATAATTCATTTTACATTAGAATATCATGCACCCATCAAACATATAATTTGCATCATCAGGATGGACCATGAAAAAACTATTATTAGCAGCAGCAATGCTTGTAAGCACGACATTAACCAGCGTGGCATATGCACAAGAAACAATTAAAGTCGGCATGTCAGGTAACTACTTTCCGTTCACTTTTTCAAAAAATGATCAACTCCAAGGTTTTGAAGTGGATTTATGGGAAGAGATCGCCAAGCGTAATGATTCAAAAGTAGAATTCATCACGGTTAATTTTTCCGGTCTATTTGGGATGTTAGAAACAGGTCGTATCGACACGATTTCAAACCAAGTAACCATTACCCCTGCACGTACCGCCAAATATGCATTTAGCCAAACTTACGTGTATGACGGTGCGCAAGTCGTAGTGAAAAAAGGCAATACCGAAATTAACGGTATTAGCGACCTAGCAAACAAAACCGTGGGCGTAAACTTAGGCTCTAATTTTGCTGATTTATTACGCAAATATGATACTAATAACAACATTACCATCAAAACCTACGACACAGGTATCGAACGTGATGTAGCATTAGGCCGTACCGATGCGTTTGTGATGGATCGCTTATCATCACTTGAATTAATTAACAAATCACCATTACCGTTGCAACTTGCAGGCCCAACGTTTGAAACGATCGAAAATGCAATGCCATTTTTGAAAACTGAAAAACAAGAAGAACTACGCCTAAAAGTGAATGCAATTCTGGATAGCATGCGTGCAGATGGCACACTAGCTGCAATTTCAGAAAAATGGTTCTCAACGGATATCACTGTAAAATAAATGCAATTTAATTTTGAGTACATGCTAAACCTGTTCCCGATACTGCTTAAGTATTTGGGAACAACCATGCAGATGGCACTGATTGGTGTCGTCTTTGCCCTGATAATAGCCATTGGCTTAGCGGTGGTACGCACGTTCAAAGTGCCTGTACTCAATCAATTGGCCATGTTATTTATTTCTTTTTTTCGTGGCACCCCGCTCCTTGTCCAGTTATTTTTGCTGTATTACGGTCTGCCGCGCGTATTCCCAATATTGATCCACATGGATGCCTTTACCGCATCCGTGATTGGCTTAACCTTGCACTTTGCCGCTTACAAAGCAGAAAGTATTCGCGCCGCTATTATGGCGGTGGATAAATCCCAGATGGAAGCCGCACTCAGTATCGGTATGACCACGAGTCAAGCGATGCGCCGTATCGTGCTGCCACAAGCGGCACGTATTGCCACCCCATCATTGATGAATTATTTTATCGATATGATCAAAAGCACATCCTTGGCGCAACAGGCAGTGTTAAGGTACGGTTATCACCTAAATGTGTCGCGCAAATTACCAGTTTCAGTTCATTCAAGAATTGGCAGCAATCCAAGCCTTCTTTTAAGTCTAAACTTAACATTGACCCAGATGCACGAAATAGTGATTTAGCACGGGCATATTCAGGATGTGATTCCAGACCTGGATAATAAACACGTTCAACTTTTGGATGATTCTCTAACATTAATGCTAAAGCCAATGCCGAACTTGACGATTGTTTGACACGCAGCGCCATTGTTTTTGAGCCTAGCGCTAATTGGCCAGCCGCTTCAGAACTCAGGCAAGCGCCCATGTCACGCAGGCCTTTCTTCTTCATTTGCGCATAGCCCCACATAGCAGGATCACCTTTACGGTACGCTTCAAAGATATTTGGATAGTGTGACCAATCAAATAACCCCGTATCAGTGACAGAACCACCGATAACATT
>NZ_ABCQ01000075.1 GCF_000170855.1 Moritella sp. PE36
ATTCTTTAGCGATACCGCCAGCTTTCAAAATTTCGCCTGCGACCAATTGGCCCATGTCTTTTAAATGGACGTGGCCAGGCACAAACTGGGTAAATGAATTAGCAATAGCAATAATTGGTTTGCCGAAATCTTCTTCTCGGGTACCGGTTGCACGCCACAAGGCGCGAGCACCAGCCATATTACGGCCTTCGGTAGATGTTGCAGAACGCAGTTTAGGCATCGGTTCTCTCCATGAAACAAAATAAACAGTAAATAAAGGAGGCAGCTCTGCACCTCACCTTAATAATAAAAAGTAACAATAATCTAACCAGACGATTAGCTTGGGTCAGCCACGTAATCCAACCAACCCCATTTGTCTTCACTCTGACCTTTAATCAACGCAAAATAAGCGGTCTGTAATTGTTCTGTAATTGGACCACGTTTACCTGTGCCAATGTCAATACGATCAACTGAACGTACCGGCACCACTTCCGCTGCGGTACCGCACATGAACATTTCATCTGCTAAGTACATGGCTTCACGGGCAATCGATTCTTCACGCACTTCATAACCAAAGTCACGCGCCAGAACCATTAAGGTATTACGGGTTAAACCCGGTAAGATGCATGCCGTTGTTGGCGGCGTATAGATCACCCCATTTTTCACGAAGAACAAGTTCTCACCCGCGCCTTCAGAAATGGTGCCATTCACATCCAACGCAATACCTTCAGCGTAACCATGGCGTTTCGCTTCTGACGAAATCAACTGTGATGATAAGTAGTTACCTCCGGCTTTGGCGCCTGTCGGGATAGTATTCGGCGCTAAGCGATTCCAAGAGCTCACGCAAACATCAACGCCTTCTTCCAAGCTTTCATCGCCTAGATAAGAACCCCAGTCCATTGCAGCAACAAGCGCGTCGCATACGGTTGATTTAGGTGTTAAACCCAGTCCAACATTACCAATATAAGCCAGCGGACGTAAATAAGCATTGGTAAGGCCATTGGCTAGTACCGCATCTTTACAGGCCTGTTCTATTTCTTGTTTTGAATAAGGGATGCTCCAGCCGTAAATTTTAGCGGAATCAAATAGGCGTTGAACGTGTTCTTTCAAACGGAAAATAGCGGGACCTTTCGGCGTATCATATGCTCGAATACCTTCAAATACCGATGAGCCATAATGCAATGCATGCGTAAATATACTCACTTTAGCCTGAGATTCCGGTACCATCTTTCCATTAAACCAAACTTGCTGTTCAGTATTCGCCATAATCGCTTCTTCCCTTATGCTGTAATTTTGTATTATTTTAAATAACGCCAGTCCTTGCATCCTGCAATCCAATGCACACCAGCGTTTTCAATAAAGTGTTATATTGCAGTACTGTTATATAGTAACTATGTGCTGAACACTTAATTTACGCACATCAAATAATTTATCTAACTGTTTATAGAGTAAATCAATGCTACGTTCACCAGATACTGTAACCGTAATCTTTATGCCATTGCAATCATTCATTTGTACCGAATTCATGCTACTAATGCGAAAGCCGCGATGACGAATAACGCGTAATATCCGCTCTAAAATTTCCAGCGTATTGGTGGCTTCAATCACCACTTCATGGACTTGTTTAAAACTCATCATATTGCTCCAACATCTCACCGTTATTAACCCCGGGTGGCACTAATGGCCAGACATTTTCTTGCTCTGAAATCTGTACATGCAAGAAATACGCACCATCACTGGCGAGCATACGGTCCATCGCGGGTTGCACTTGCTCTTTAACCACCACCGTTTCACCGGGAATACCACATGCCGCCGCTAACGCCACAAAGTCAGGGTTATCATCGAGAATAGTCTGCGATAATCGACCATCAAAAAACAGGGTTTGCCATTGGCGCACCATACCGAGACGTTGATTATCGATTAATACAATTTTGATTGGTAATTTAGCCCGGTTAATCGTCGCTAACTCTTGGATGTTCATCATAATCGAACCATCACCAGTGACCACAACAGGCATCGCATCAGGACGGGCAAGCGCCGCACCAACTGCCGCTGGCAACCCAAAACCCATGGTGCCAAAACCGGCACTGGATAATAAGTTTTCCGGTTGGGTAAATGTCATGTGTTGTGCAGTCCACATCTGGTGCTGACCAACATCACACGCCACTAGATGATCTTCAGGTAAGCTGGCAGACAATTGTTTTAATAACAGCGGTGCATAGATGGCGATGCCGGGATGATCATAACGAAACGCGGTGTCGACTTTCATCTCTAAGGTATGTAATCGCCAAGGCGCGATATCCAAGGTCATTTTTAACGCTGGCAGAATGAGTTTCAGGTCTGTAGTAATAGCAACGTTAGCAACACGCAATTTATGGTGTTCACACGCATCAATATCAAGGTGGATAACTTTGGCATGTGGGGCAAACTCATCAAGTTTACCAGTCACCCGATCATCAAAACGGGCACCGACCGCAATCAACAGATCACTTTCTTGTACTGCTAAGTTAGCCGCTTTCAGACCATGCATCCCTAACATACCCAAATAATAAGGGTGTTCAGGATCGGCACTACCTATGCCTTTTAATGTGCAGACCATGGGAATATCTAAAGCCGCCGCTAATTCACGCAATTCAGGTACCGCATTCGCCATACCGACGCCACCACCAACGTACAATATCGGTTTTTTAGCCGCGTGTAATAATGCCCGCGCCGCAGCAACTTCGTCATCAACCAAGCCATCTAACGGCGGTAATCCCGGTAATTCCGATACCGTCTCACACGCCATTTCTGCCAGCTGAATATCTTTAGGAATATCAATTAATACTGGACCAGGACGGCCAGTGGTCGCAATTGTAAATGCTTCGGCAATAATACGGTCTAAATCATTTTGGTCTTCAACCAAAAAGCTGTGTTTGGTACACGATAACGTCATACCAAGAATATCCACTTCTTGAAACGTATCCACACCTATCAAGGCGCTCGGCACTTGTCCAGTGAACGCAACAACAGGGATCGAATCCGCCATTGCTTCTGCTAAACCTGTCACTAGGTTCGTTGCACCCGGACCTGACGTCGCAATACAGACACCGACTCGAGCGCCAGCACGTGCATAACCCAACGCCGCCATGATTGCGCCTTGCTCATGTCGCGCTAATAAATGCGCCACACCGCCATCATATAACGCATCATACAATGGCATGATCGCGCCGCCAGGATAACCAAATACTTGGGTTACGCCCTGTTTACGTAAAGCATTTACAATAAACTCTGTTGCTTTCATTAATCTACATCCCTTTAAACATCATTCTTGTAAACCGTTAAACGCCAAACAAAAAAAAACCCCGGTTATCAACCGGGGTTTTCTTATTGCTGGATTAAGCTTATTTTCGCTTAGCAGTAAGTCCCCGGCTTGGTAATTTAATAATTACCACCAGAATGCTGACCACAATAATAAGACGCGAAGTAAACCCAAACATATAACTAATCCAACAACTCTATAAAATTTTTATGATTCATTATTAGCATGGCGAATTTATTTAAGCAAGCCTTTAACCACGTTAAAAATAACTAAAACGACCAAATAAATGCACGGTGGCAATTCAAAATATTAAAAAACAAACAAATTCCAGTTTAAAAGTTCACGCATGACACACATCACAAAATAGACTGTGGCAAATAGGCCTTGCTTAAGGTTTTAAAATAATCCACCTAATTCAAGCATGCTTATTGTTAATTACACTAGGGTATAAATACAACCATACATAGCCAAGGATGATGAATGAATTTAGCCGTAATCTATAGCCGTGCAATTTTAGGTATCAACGCACCGTTAATTACCATCGAAGTACACATCAGCGAAGGACTACCGGGCTTTACCATTGTCGGACTGCCCGAAACATCAGTAAAGGAAGCCAAAGATCGCGTGCGTAGTGCCTTGATGAACTCTAACTTTGTGATGCCAGCCAAACGCATCACTGTCAACTTGGGGCCAGCTGACTTACCCAAAGAAGGCAGTCGTTATGACTTACCGATTGCGATCGCAATTTTAATCGCCTCACAGCAGATCAGTACTAACCGTCATCAACAATTAGAATTTATTGGTGAATTATCTTTATCCGGTAAGCTACAAGCATGCCGAGGCACCATTCCCAGTATTATCGCCGGTAACAAAGCCAGTCGCAGTACCATCATTCCATTTGATAATGGCCATGAAGCGGCACTTATCGACAACGCCAATTGTTTTACTGCGGCAGATTTACAACAGGTATGTCAGCATATTAATGCCGAGCAAACATTACCCATCGCCAAACGGATACTGTCACTGACAACACCAGAGAATAACCAGCAAGACATGCAAGATATTATCGGCCAACAAAGTGCCAAACGTGCGTTAGAGATCTGTGCAGCCGGTAATCATAATTTATTGCTGTTTGGTCCTCCTGGAACCGGAAAAACCATGCTAGCCAGTCGCTTAACCAGCATTCAGCCCGACATGACTGAACAAGAAGCCTTAGAATGCGCGGCGATTAAATCCATTAGCGGCGGCGAGTTTGTGGCCCAAGATTGGCGTCGGCGGCCTTTTCGCACTCCCCATCACACATCATCAGCCGTTGCATTAGTCGGTGGAGGCCGTAATCCGCGTCCCGGTGAAATCACCCTCGCGCATAATGGGGTCTTATTTTTGGATGAACTACCTGAATACCAACGTAAAGCGCTCGATTCTTTACGCGAGCCTTTAGAAGCAGGACATATTAGTATTTGTCGCGCCAATCAACAAGTCGATTTTCCGGCTCGATTTCAACTCATTGGCGCACTAAACCCATCACCATCTGGCTATTACGACAATAATAAATGGGGCGGTAACAACAGCCAAGTAGCAAAATATTTAAGTAAATTGTCTGGGCCTTTCTTGGATCGCTTTGATCTCACGATTGAAGTCCCCGCACTCCCCAAAGGCAGCTTAACCGAGCCAGGTCAGCGTGGTGAAAACAGCGAACAGATTAAGCAAAGAGTGAGTGCGGCGCAACTAACTCAGCGTCAACGTTGTGATAAATTAAATGATGCGCTTTCCAGTAAAGAAATTGCACAGTATTGTCCACTCCAGCAGCAAGATGCGGTGTTCCTAGAGCTTGCCATTGAAAAGATGGGCCTCTCAACCCGGGCATTTCATAAGATAATCAAGGTGGCGCGTACCATAGCAGATTTAAACAATTGTCTAGATATCAACAAATCCCATTTACTTGAAGCACTCTCATATCGTGCTATGGATCGGTTATTACAACAAATTAATGTTTAATAATTGCAGTTTTTGTTTGGCATAACGTGATGATAGTTTTATCATTTCAGCACTTCATCACACCAAGGCCATATTATGTTATCGACATTCACGCAAAAGCTGGCAGGCGCCATTGCATTTCTCTGTTATCTTTTGAATACCATATTTTGGTTGATCCCGATTGTTATGTTTTCGCTGTTAAAAAGTATGATGCCCTTTAACGCTGCACAAAAAATACTGAATCATTTACTCGATGGCTGCGCGTCGAACTGGGTCTCGGTAAACGGCATTACCCAAAGAGTAATAGGTGATCCAAACATCCAAGTAACGGGTATTGACGGCTTGTCGCTAAATAAATGGTACATGGTGATCTCAAACCACCAATCTTGGGTTGATATTTTAGTGTTACAACGGGTATTAAACGGTAAGATCCCGTTTCTAAAATTCTTCTTAAAAAAAGAGCTTATCTTCGTGCCATTTTTAGGCTTGGCTTGGTGGGCGCTCGATTTTCCATTCATGAAACGCTATAGCAAAAAGTTTTTAGCCAAGAACCCACACATGCGTGGTAAAGATATTGAAACAACAAAAAAAGCCTGTGCTAAGTTCAAGCACAAGCCAGTCAGTGTCATGACGTTTGTTGAAGGTACCCGCTTTACTCCACATAAACACAGCCAACAAGCATCCACATTTACGCATTTATTAAAACCTAAAGCAGGTGGCATCGCATTTGCCCTCGATGCGATGAATGGTCAGCTGGATACTTTAGTTAACGTGACAATTTACTATCCGCAAGGTATTCCAACTTTTTGGCAGTTTATTAGCGGCCAAGTACAACAGATCCAAGTGCAAGTCAGCACACAAGACATTAATAGCAATTATATTGGCGACTATCTCAATGACAAAGCCTTCCAGACTAATTTCCAGCAATGGATCAATGAATTATGGCTAAGCAAAGATCAAGAATTAGAAAAGCTTAAGCTAATGAATAAAGTTTAATGGGATATTGAGAGCAAAGAAGAACTAAGAAAACACAAACAAACTGCAACATTCACCAACGGAAATAACAATTACGCCCACAATGTATTAACAACAACATTGTGGGCCAGTTCATATTCATTCGTAAAAAACACCATAAAATAACGCTTTAGGGGTAACCAAAGGCGTAAAAACTGCCATAAATAGAGTTTTAATTCTAAATTGACATTAACATCTCACTTTTACTTTAATCTTAAACGAAACAAGGTGTAACGTGCTATAACTGTTAATGCATTGTTGCATTACTCTTTTTTCGGGACCACATATGAGCACATTAGCACCAAACTTAAACACACCTCTCGATGCCTTATTGCACTGGGAAAAGCATCGTGCCAATGAAGTATATTTACGCCAACCTATTAATGGTACATTTCACGAATTTACTTGGTCGCAAGTAGCAGACCAAACAAAACGCATTGCTCAAGCACTACAATCACTGGGATTAACTCCGGGTGATAAAATCGCGATCCTAGCAAAAAATAGTGCCGAATGGTTTATTAACGATTTAGCCATTATGTACGCGGGTTATATCAGTGTGCCAATTTATTCAACAGCAAACGCGAAAACGATTAATTATGTGCTAGAGCACAGTGAAGCAAAAGTACTGTTTGTTGGTAAATTAGATAACTATCAAAGTCTAGAAGGGAAGATACCGGCAGACATTATTACCATCAGCTACCCTTACGAAACGCTTAGTTGTCAATATAAATGGAATGATCTGCTTGAGCAACACCAGCCACTAGCAACACCAGCACACATCAATCTTGAAGACTTGATGTCAATCATTTATACCTCAGGCAGCACAGGTGATCCAAAGGGCGTGATGATCACATTTGCGGCATTCAAATCAGCCTCGAAAAACATTATCAAGAGCTTCGAATTTGAGCCTGGCGACCGTCTATTATCTTACTTACCATTGGCACACATTACTGAACGTGTATATATTGAAGGCGGAAGTATTTATGCCGGCGAAGGCGTGGTTTCCTTTGTTGAATCACTCGATACCTTCGTCAGTAATATCCAGTCTGTAGAGCCTACGCTATTTATTTCTGTACCACGTCTATGGACTCGCTTCCAAATGGGCGTATTACAAAAAATGCCCGCACACAAACTTAACTTCCTGCTCAAGATCCCATTCGTGAGTGGTTTAGTAAAAGCGAAGATTAAACGCGGTCTAGGTCTACAGCATGCCCGAATTCTTGGCTGCGGATCAGCGGCAGTATCACCAGCATTATTAGAATGGTACAAGCGTTTAGGGTTAAATATTACTGAAGCATGGGGCATGACAGAAAACCTCGCTTACGGCACACTAAACTACCCATTCAACCCGCAAAAAATCGGCACGATTGGTAAACCAGGTGAAGGTGTTGATCTTAAAATTTCGGCGATTGGCGAGATCTTAGTCAAAGGTGACGGCCTGATGAGTGGCTATTACAAGGATGAAGCACAAACCAAAGAGTCATTTGATGAAAACGGTTACTTCAAAACCGGTGATAAAGGTGAAATCGATAGTAATGGTTATGTCAAAATTACCGGCCGTGTGAAAGACATCTTTAAAACTTCAAAGGGTAAATATGTCACACCAGTACCCATTGAATGCAAGTTCGGTGAAAATCCAAATATTGAGCAGATCTGTATTACTGGTACAGCCCTAACGCAACCGATTGCATTAGTAGTATTGTCACCAGAAGCGCGTGAACAAGGTAAAGATGTGATGACAACGAACCTTGAAGAAACACGTCAGCACATTAATAAGTCATTAGAATCACATGCACGCATTGGTCATATCATCGTCTTAAAAGATGAATGGACGGTGGATAATGGTTTATTAACACCAACGTTGAAATTTAAGCGTCATGAACTAGAGAGTCGTTTTAAACCTTTCTACGAAGAGCAGCACCAAGATAAGATTGTTTGGGAACAGTAAGCCTGCAATGAGTTAAGATAAAAAAAGGACGCTATCGCGTCCTTTTTTTATCGCTAAAATCTAATCAAACATTAGTTGGTTTTTGCGGCTAAATATTTAATTAACGCCGTAAGTTTAATATTAAATTGTTCACCACGCGCCTTAATAGAACCCATGTTAATCTGATATTTACCATTCACGATTAATGCTGGTACACCACGGATATTCTTGTCAGCGGTATTTTTATCCATACGCGCTACTTTACCGTTAACAGCAAAACTATTTACTGCCGCATCAAATTTCTTACCGTCGATACCGGCATCCGTAAACACGGTACGAATATCGTCACGACTAGAAAAACGACGTTTTTGATCATGGATCGCAGTGAAAATTGCCGATGACATTTGGTGCTCAACATTCAATAGCTCTGCAGTCGCAAATGCTTTTTGCATTTCGATACCCATTTCACGACCAATAAAAGCAACGTGATTTTTTTCTACTTTAATATCGCTATCAGCGAGACGTTTAGTGACGTCTGTCATGATCGGTTCGAATTTATTACAGTGTGGGCAAAAATACGAAAAGTACTCAGCAACTTGTGGTTGTGATGTTGCCTGCTCAGAGATAACATCATAATGCACACCTTCTTTAAACTGTGCCGCATTAGCAATGGGTAAAAATAGCATTGCAGTGATCAATATAAATAATTTTTTCATCATTTTCCTTCCTGAAAATTGAATTAAACATAATTAACTGTACAAAAAATTAGTAATTAGGAATGAGAGATAACGGCGGTTTTTGTATATTATCAATCTGCTCATGTAAAAATTTCACCTGTTGTTGCCAATACTCCTCATCGGTAAACCAAGCAAAATGACGTTTAAAAGCAGGATCATCCCAGCGTTTAGCAATCCATCCCATGTAATTCATCATGCGCATGCCGCGTAATGGCTCAATCAATTGCAACTGCTTGGCATCAAAGGAACAAAACTCCTCATAACCTTCAAGCATTACTTCCAATTGCAATAATTGTTCGTGCCGTTCACCATGTAGCATCATCCACAAGTCTTGCACTGCAGGTCCTTGACGGCAATCGTCAAAATCCAATAGTGTTACCTTATCACGCCACAAAATATTACCGGCGTGTAAATCCCCATGTAAACGAATTAACTGCGTATTATCCGGCTTATATTGCAGCGTAATTTCTTTTTCCAACGCATCATAAACATCAAAAAATGCTGTTTCTAAACGCTTAGGTATAAAACTATTCTGTTGCAATATCTGCTTGGGTGCTTGTACAAACTCGGCGATCGATAATGTGGGTCGATACAAAAATGATTGCTGGCTTGCAAGTTGATGAACGCGACCTAAGTTACGTCCAACAGACTCCAATGCATCTAGGTTATCCACTTCAATAGGACGACCACCGACACTCGGAAAAATAGCCAAGCGATAGCCTTGATAAATGAATAAACTACGACCATCAAATTGTAACGGCGCAACAACATCAATATCAGCAGACTTTAACTGCAGAGAAAAATCATGTTCTTCTTGGATCTGTTCATCACTCCAACGCACAGGACGATAAAACTTCACCACAAAACGTTGACGATCTTCATCTAGAAATTGAAACACGCGATTTTCATAGCTGTTTAATTCCAATAACCCTGAATCCACACGGATACCGATAGACTCTATCGCATCCAACATAAAGTCAGGGGAAAGCAAACTGTAATCAACAGGCAGATTTGTCATTATTATTTCCTAAAGTACTAACCTCTATATCCAAATAACCGTCATAGACGTACAACAGATCTTAGATTGGATACAATAATAGCAAGCCCAGTATCACTGAGCTTGCTATTTACTTTAACTTACATTGATTATAAAGCTATTTATAGTTGCCGGTTAGCACTACAACTGGCTGATAAAACGGCTTTGCTGGGTAAAGACATAATGCTCATTGCCAAGCTCGGTGATCACAAAGTTTATTTTAATCACCGGTTGGTTCAGATCAAACGGGTCGATGGCTAAACTCACTGGCTGTACTAACAACTCACCCGGCAATACTTCAACTTCACGTGGACCAAACCACTCATGATCAGGCACGTCAGTAACAGATAAACTGTATTTTTGGGTAAATGAAGTCTTATTGATAATTTTCAGTGTATAGGTATTTTCAATATTACCATCCGAATTCTCACTATAGAGTGCGTTTCGATCGCGGATAATATCCATTTGTACGGGTGAAATACTCATCACACTCATCGCAAACATCACGGTCATTAACGTCATGACGATACCGTAACCGACTAACTTGAATCTACTTTTCTGATGAGGCTTATTATTTAGGTCATTTTCAGAAGTATAGCTGATCAAGCCTTTCGGGTAGTTCATCCGCTCCATCGTTTGATCACAGGCATCAATACAAGCACCACAGTTAATGCACTCATATTGTAGACCGTCACGAATATCGATACCGGCAGGACATACCTGCACACAAAGATTACAGTCAATACAATCGCCCAGACCTTGCGCTTTGTGGTCAACTTTACGTGAACGCGGGCCTCTTGCTTCACCACGGTTAAAATCGTAACCGACAATTAAGGTATCAGTATCAAACATAGCCGATTGGAAACGTGAGTATGGACACATGTGGGTACACATAATACTGCGCATCCAACCTGCGTTACCATAGGTGCAAAATGCAAAAAATAGCACCCAGAAATACACAGTGCTACTCGCCTGCAGCGTGAAAAACTCAGTGTAAAGATCAAAAAGTGGCACAAAATAAGCCATAAATGCGAGGCCGGTAACCACTGAAAAGCTTAACCATGCGGTGTGTTTAAGCACTTTCTTTTTGACTTTATCAACCGTTATAGGTCCTTGATTTAACTTCAAACGTTTATTGGCTGAACCTTCTATTTTTTCTTCAAACCAAATAAAAATAAACGTCCAAATTGTTTGTGGACACATAAATCCACACCACACTCGGCCTAAATAGGCGGTGACAAAGAATAATGCAAAGGCGCCAACAATCAACAATAACGCTAATAACATCAGATCTTGAGGGAAAATAGTTAAGGCAAAGATATGAATACGTTGTTCTAAGATATTTAATAAGATCGCCTGATCCCCATTCCACTGAAACAAGGGTAATGCAAAAAACAACACCATAAAAAACCAGCCCATGTATTTTCTCAGTCGTTGAAATACACCACTCATTTTTCTGACATAAATATGATTATCAGGGCCGACATTGGTATATTTTGGCTTAACTTTAGGGGTTATATCTTTTATATTAATGCGTTCTTCAGACATTACATGCTCCTTATTTTATATCTTCGATTATACCAAAGAAGCTTAATAAGTCTTTACAATCATCTGACTTATCTCATTCTTATTAATTTAATCAAACACTTATCACAACCGAAAAACTTGCAGGCAGGTTTGAAAGCAAGTTGACATAGCACCAATTCAGTCATCTCTTAATGGATATAATTATTTAATGAATTAGCGAGGCTATTGGAACACAAATCGGGCGCATAAGCATAGTACAGATCAATACTAAACTACCCTATAACAGATGCTTTAGTTATAAATAAAGACTAGAACAGTCGTTAGTTAAATTGAATATTAAGCAATACAGCGAGCTAAGGTGATAAGCGCTTGGCGGATTTTGTCCGTCAGTAGATAAGAACAATTAATTCGCATGCAGTTTTTATATTGCTGGTCACTGGCAAACAAGGTGCCAGGTGCGATGCTGATATTGTGATCATCCAGTAAGGTTTGGAGTAACTCACTGGTATTAATATGGTCAGATAACACCACCCATAAAAAATAACCGCCACTCGGTCGGGTGATCTTGGTTTCTAATGGGAAATATTGTTCAATTGCATGGCGCATCTGCTGCTGACGAGATTCCAGTTGACGCCTTAACCGACGCAGGTGAGTATCATAGTTACCATGCAAAACAAATTCAGCAATGGCGAGTTGATTAGGCACAGCAGCAGACAGCGTGGTCATAAATTGCAGTTGTTCGATCTGTTTCGCATAACGACCAGCAACCACCCAACCAACTCTAAAACCAGGCGCTAAACATTTTGAAAATGAAGAGCAATGCAATACCAGACCTTGTTGATCATAGGCTTTAATCGGTTTAGGCTTGTATTCTGAGAAATATAGCTCACTGTAAACATCATCTTCAAGTAAAGGAATTTGCTTCGCTGCTAGCACATCTAAAATAGCCAATTTATTTGCTTCTGGCATCGATGCGCCTAAGGGATTTTGGTATTTACTCATTAACCAACAAGCTTTAATATCATGACTATTCACTGCATGTTTCAGCGCATCCACTGACATGCCGAACTGTGGATCTGTGGTAATTTCGATGGCTTTAAGCTGTAACCTTTCGACTGTTTGCAATACTCCATAAAAGGCCGGAGATTCAATCGCCACGATATCGCCAGGTTTGGTCACCGCCATCAGACTCAAACCTAATGACTCCATCGCGCCGGACGTGATCACGATGTCATCAATAGACACATCAATCCCATCTCGTATATAACGTTTAGCAATCGCCCGGCGTAGTGCCACACTGCCAGGGGGGAGTTCGGTTACTGCACTCTGGACAGGCATCGTTTTGATGGTTTTTGCTAATGCTTGGCCCAATTGTTTTAACGGAAATAATGCCGGATCAGGAAAAGCAGAACCAAGCGGCACAACATCAGGACGTTTACAGGCAGTAAGCACTTCAAAAACATGTTCATTGATCTTAATTGCACGATTAGTCAGCTGCGGGATTGTCTGCTGAGGAATGGCAAGACGATTGAGGTGAGCAGCAACAAAATACCCAGAACGCGGTTTAGCATAAATCCAACCTGCCGACTCTAACAGCTCATACGCTTTTAACACCGTCATCGGACTGATGCTTTGCATCTTGCTCATTTTACGAATAGAAGGAATACGATCGCCGGGGAGCCATATTCGCTGCTCGATCTGTAATTGGATCTCAGCCGCAACACCGTGGTAGCGACTTTTTTGTAACAACATAAATCTATTTACCTAAGTATCTACCTGAGTATCAACCTGAAAACATACCGAGCAAACAATCGCACAGTAAACGAAAATTAAGTGCGATTGATTATATACAATATTTTCAGGACTATGCTATTTTCTCACCATACAGACCGACATCCTGACATAACAAGTAAATGGAAATATTAAGCTTTGCGCATATAACGATGGAATTTCTCTACCCAAGTTAATAATTTCTCAGGACTGTTGTTACGCTTCCAGTTACCTGCCACATATTTATTTGCTTCGCTCATGGTGGGATACGGATGGATCGTGCCTAACACTTTATTTAATCCTAATTTATATTTCATTGCTAAGGTATATTCCGCCAATAACTCACCCGCGTGGCTCGCAACAATCGTAACCCCGAGGATCTTATCACTATTTGCAGCCGTTATAACTTTAACAAAACCTTTGGTTTCACCGTCAGTGATCGCCCTGTCTAAATCATCAATATTATACTTCGTCACTTGATAATCGAGTTTTGCTTGCTGTGCTTCATTTTCGCTAATACCAACACGCGCCAACTCAGGATAGGTATAAGTCACAGCAGGAATAACACGATAATCTGTTGCAAACTTTTTCACTGAGCCAAATAATGCATTTACAGCAGCAAACCAAGCTTGATGCGCCGCGACATGAGTCAGTTGATAAGGTCCAGAAACATCACCGACGGCATATATATTCGGGATAGATGTTTGTTGGTACTCATTAATCTCAATAAGACCGCGATCTGTGATCGCAACATCGAGATCCTCCAAACCAAAACCGCGCGTATTCGCCTGACGCCCTAGCGCTAAAAATACCTGATCAAATACAACTGAATCGCCATTCGATAATACCGCACTATATTGACCATCTTCATTCACAAAGCGCGCAACTTTATTACCTAACAATATAGAGACACCATCCGCTTGCAACTCAGCTTGCACGACAGCAACTGCATCTTCATCTTCACGACCCAATATTTGCGTAGCCATTTCAACTTGGGTAACAGCAGAGCCTAAACGGGCAAAGCTTTGTGCTATTTCACAACCAATAGGTCCACCGCCTAATACTAATAAACGAGACGGTTGTTCTGCTAACTGCCACAAGGTTTCTGATGTTAAATAGGGAACATCTGTTAATCCCGGAATTGGCGGCACAATAGGACGGGCGCCCGTTGCCACGATTATATTTTTTGTGGTTAATACCTGATCACCAATCCGTACATGCCAAGGGTCAATAATTTTGGCTTCTGCGGTTAGACATTCAACCCCCATAGCTGAATAACGCGCGATAGAGTCATGCGGCTCTATCGTCTTAATGACATTTTTAATACGTCCCATCACCCTTGCAAAGTTGATATTGTTAATCTCGGCATCAATCCCAAACTCATACGCACGGCTAATTTCGGCCACCGCATGTGCGCTACGGATCAACGCTTTAGAAGGTACACAACCGGTATTTAAACAGTCACCACCCATTTGATGTTTTTCAACTAACGTCACTTTTGATTTAACGGCTGCCGCAATGTAAGCACTAACCAAACCGCCAGCACCAGCACCTATGATGATCATGTTTCGATCAAATGATTTTGGTTTAGTCCAACGCGCATAACGTTTACGTTGACTAAATAGTGCTAACCCACGTTTCGCAATCCAAGGAAAAACACCCAATAATACCAATGCACTGAGCAATGATGGTGAAGCAATACCCGATAAACTATTTATTTCACTTAACTGTGTACCGGCCCAAACATAAACCGCCGTACCCGCTAACATACCCACCTGACTTACAAGGTAAAAACTACGGGTACTAATCTTAGTTAATCCCATCAAAATATTGATCACAAAGAAGGGGAAAACCGGGATCAATCGCAACGAGAATAAATAGAAGTTACCTTCCTTTTCCATGCCTTTATTAATCGCAGCAAGGCGTGCAGCAAATTTATTCTGTACATAATCACGTAATAAATAGCGGCTAACTAAAAAAGCCAGCGTAGCGCCCATCGAACTAGCAAAAGAGATAAGTAGCAGGCCATAACCAAAACCAAATAACCCACCACCCAGTAAAGTCAGTAATACCGCCCCCGGTAATGAAAATCCGGTGATAACCACATAACTCACAAAGAAGATCAGCATAGCCAAAGCGCGATTATCCGCAATATAATCGCCAGAGGTTTGCTGCAATATTTTAATTTGCTCCAGAGAAGCGTATTGGTTTAGATCAAAACCATACCACAGTGAAAACACTGCAATAATGACGAAAATAATAATTTTTTTGTTATGCGAGCTTGAGTCGCGATCATTCGTAGCCATGCGGCAACTATCCTTGCACTAATTAATCAATATAACCGTAAGCTTAATCCGGAATAATCACAAAAGTCTCACGACTCTCTTCCCATTCTATATTTATGTTAAGTTTCAGTACGGTTAAGTACATTAATGGATCTTTGGATGTTTATCTACTTGGCGGGATAATATTTATTGATAGATTCCGAACGTATATCTATATTTGACGAAATAATTAAGGTACAAGAAAAATAATACTAATAAACAAAGAATTATTAAACTCTCAAACAAAAACAGCGAAATAGAGTTAAGCTATATCGCTGTTAATAATTTGATTAATGCTGATACTGATAGCAGCGTAATTAAATAATAAACTCCGGACCCAAGCCAAAGCTCCACATCACCACAGTGAACCCCATTGAGGCGACAAATAATACTAAACCAACAGTTAATAATGACGACGCATAAATGAAACCACGTTCTTCAGTGATATGCATAATAATCGGAACCCCGGTATACAGAGCCCGTACCGAAAATGCTACCCCAACTAATAGTGCGAGCATGATCACCCAAGCAATAGGGATCAAGGCTACGATACCAGTAATAAAGATAGGTGCAGCTGTGTATGTTGTTAGCTCTAACGCTTGAGTAAAACTCGATGATGATCCAAAATTGGCCGCCATCCACTGCACAAACAGCGAAAACGTTGCCACAATAGCAATACTCGCAATCACCATACCGACTGCCATTATCGCTGCACTGGAGGAAGATAAATAGGTTGTGTCACCAAAGCCAAGCTTCCAACCGGTCACCGATGCGGTATACCATGCTGATACAGCAGGTATTAACGCAAATAAAAACAGACTCACCACTACCGATAATAAAGACTCATGGTGCGTATCAATATCAATCCATTCGTCCTTGGGCTGCACGTATAAACCCCATAAGTGTTTTACTAACATAAGCTGATTCCTTAATGTAAAAGTTGCATCAAATTAAGTATTAGCGAATATATTGAGATTGCCATGTGAATTAAGAACTATTACACATAATAGTGATCAGGAGTACGAACTGGGTCTTAAGGTATTGAAAAGTCATTTGGATATTTAGACTATAACAACTGTATAAGGTTATTTACTTTAATTTCAGGCTTTCGTTGTTTGTTGGCAAAGAGAAAGAGCGGACGGCTATCTATAAACCACAACCCGCGTCCCTCGCCGTGACAGGTCACTTGTCTCATCAAAATTATAACGACCACCAGGGATGATGGAAGTGCTGATAAATGCCGGGAGCATTTCCAGTCCAACTGAAGAATAATAACAAGAACTAGCACTCCCCCACAATCTGCGCTTTCTGTTTGCTGAATTTCAGGCACAAAAAAAGCCTGAATCTTTCGATTCAGGCTTTCGTTGTTTGTTGGCGGAGTGGACGGGACTCGAACCCGCGACCCCCGGCGTGACAGGCCGGTATTCTAACCAACTGAACTACCACTCCGCACAATCTGTGCTGATAAATATCAGTCTAAATTTTGTGTCTTTCGACATTATTTGGCGCTTGGCGATGCCCTACTCTCACATGGGGAAACCCCACACTACCATCGGCGTTATTACGTTTCACTACTGAGTTCGGAATGGAGTCAGGTGGTACCGCAACACTATGGTCACCAAGCAAATCTGGTTTGCTTTCTATATAGAAACTTTACGTTTCATTTTAATTTGAAAAGCTATAAATAAAGAAGTCTTTAAAACATAAAGTGTTCAATCAATTCTTAAGTCAAATTTCAATTAATCATACTTTAATTTGTATGGTTAAGCCTCACGGGTAATTAGTACAAGTTAGCTCAATGCCTCACAGCACTTACACACCTTGCCTATCAACGTTGTAGTCTCCAACGGCCCTTCAGGGAGCTTAAAGCTCCAGTGAGAACTCATCTCGAGGCCTGCTTCCCGCTTAGATGCTTTCAGCGGTTATCAGTTCCGAACTTAGCTACCGGGCAATGCCATTGGCATGACAACCCGAACACCAGTGGTTCGTCCACTCCGGTCCTCTCGTACTAGGAGCAGCTCCTCTCAATTCTCAAACGCCCACGGCAGATAGGGACCGAACTGTCTCACGACGTTCTAAACCCAGCTCGCGTACCACTTTAAATGGC
>NZ_ABCQ01000074.1 GCF_000170855.1 Moritella sp. PE36
TTAGTGGTCAATACTTTGTATTGATGGGTCACTTATCGCCATTAGATGGTATTGGGCCGGATGAAATTGGTTTAGATAAACTGGCTGAATTATTAGCATCAGGTGATTATGAAGAGCTTATTCTGGCGACCAATCCAACCGTGGAAGGTGAGGCTACTGCGTATTATATTGCTGAGATAGCACAAGAATATGGCGTGAAAGCAAGCCGTATTGCGCATGGTGTACCTGTGGGTGGTGAATTAGAGTATGTAGATGGAACGACCCTGTCCCATTCATTACTTGGTAGACAACTAATTAACTAATTATCAAAGGATTCACTTAGTCGATGGATAAGCAGAGAGCTTAGTTGATTGATAAGTAGAGGACTGTAAACATTAATGTTGTTGGGATAGATAATGTCAATATTGCTTTAAATGTACTACTAAAATTCATAACGACCTCGGTCTTGAAAAATAAGTAATAACATCCTTGTCATTAATCTAATGAGATGGAGCATAACAATTTAGTATTAGTAATACTAGCTCAATAAAAAAAAACCGATAGCTTGCACTATCGGTTTTTTATTCTTTTTTAACCTAAGATCAGGTCAAGACTAACCTAAAACTAACAGGTTAATTAAGCTGCGAAGTTAGCGGCAGCGAAATCCCAGTTAGCTAATGCCCAGAAACCTTTAAGGTAGCTAGGACGTAGGTTACGGTAATCAATGTAGTAAGCGTGTTCCCACAGATCAACTGTGATTAGTGGCGTAACACCAGCTTCAGTGATAGGCGTGCCAGCGTTAGAAGTGTTAACGATTTCTAATTCGCCTTCAGCGTTTTTAACTAACCAAGTCCAGCTTGAACCGAAGTTGTTTACTGCTTTGTCGTTGAATGCTTCTTGGAATGCTTCGAAAGAACCGAATTTAGCGTTGATAGCGTCAGCTAAAGCGCCTTCTGGTTGGCCTTTTGCATTTGGAGTAAGGCTGTTCCAGTAGAACGTGTGGTTCCATACTTGTGCAGCGTTATTGAACATCGGACCTGCAGAAGATTTGACAATTTCTTCTAACGTTTTTTCAGCAAAAGGTGTACCTTCGATTAGACCGTTAAGCTTAACCACGTAAGTATTGTGGTGTTTGCCGTAATGGAAAGAAAGAGTCTCAGCAGAGATATGTGGTTCAAGTGCATCTTGTGCGTACGGTAAAGCTGGTAGTGTAATACTCATAGGTATTTCCTTATTTATTGATAGCTAAAAGCTATCCATTGCTCATTATTGATTTAATTATGGGGGGAATACTAACGCTAGCGTTGAATATATTCAAGTATTTGACTGCAATTGTATTGTTCAATTAATAAATTGTAACGAGAGAATTCATTTTTTAACAATTAGACTAAATATAAAACAAAATAACCCTACAAAATAACGGTGTTAACCAAGCTATAATTAGCATAAAATGGCTGCTAAATTTATATTTATAAAATGCATTCTATGGTTAGAGTTTAAATAATTATAACTACGATAGATGTAAACGCTAAGATTTGTGAGGACACAATGGAAACTTTAGATAAAATCAAACAGCAACTTGCTGAGAACTCAATTATCCTATACATGAAAGGATCTCCAAAACTACCTAGCTGTGGTTTTTCTTCACAAGCATCACAAGCAGTAATCAATTGTGGTGAGCAATTTGCTTACGTTGATATTCTACAAAATCCAGACATTCGTGCTGAGCTACCTAAATACGCAAACTGGCCTACATTCCCACAACTATGGGTTGACGGCGAGCTAGTTGGCGGTTGTGATATCATCATGGAAATGTTCCAACAAGGTGAACTACAGCCTCTAATCGCTGCCGCTGCTGAAAAAGCGAAAGCTGAGTAACTGTTAATCGTTGTTAAGTGTTAGTTATGGTTATAAGCGTTATTAATCGCTTATAACCATAATCAGAATACGAAAAAGGGAAGCAATTGCTTCCCTTTTTAATACGCGTATTTTAGCTTGTTACAGCGTAACGGCTGCTATCCAACCAAAGATAAGAAGTGGGATGTTATAATGGATGAATGTCGGAATTACTGAGTCACGAATGTGATCGTGTTGACCATCAACATTTAGACCAGACGTTGGACCTAACGTGGAGTCTGATGCGGGTGAACCGGCATCACCAAGCGCTGCCGCGGTACCAACAAGTGATGCAGTTGCAAGTGGTGAGAAACCAAACTGCAAAGCAAGCGGTACATAGATAGTTGCTAGAATTGGGATCGTAGAGAAAGACGAGCCAATCCCCATCGTTACTAATAAACCTGTCACTAGCATTAGCAATGCAGCCAGACCTTTATTGTCACCAATGACACCGCCAATCGAATTAACCAATGAGTCAACACCGCTGGTTGCTTTCATTACTTCAGCAAAACCGGATGCTGCGATCATAATGAAACCAATCATTGCCATCATATGTACACCGCGGGTAAACATATCTTGTGTTTCGTGGAACTTGATCACGCCACCTAGCGTAAAGATAATGAAACCTGTTAGTGCACCAAGAATGATTGAATCATAAGTTAACTGCAGGCCTAACGCTGCGACAATTGCTACCATAGCCACAATGATGTGGCGAGGGTTAAACTCAACTGGTTTGTCTTCTTTAGCAGTTAATTCGCTTTCAGAAAAATATTCACGTGGTTTACGGTAGCTAAATGTCACTGCAATAATTAAACCAATTACCATGCCTAACACAGGTAGTGCCATTGCTGTTGGTAACTGCTCAGCAACAACATTTGCGCCATTATCATTTAGATTCTTAAGCAAAATATTGTTTAAGAAGATACCACCGAAGCCAATCGGTAAGAACATATAGGTCGCAGTTAAACCAAACGTGATCACACAAGCAACTGCACGGCGATCTAGTTTTAATTTATTCATTACACCAAGTAGTGGTGGAATAAGTAAAGGAATGAAAGCGATATGAACAGGAATAACGTTCTGTGATGAGATAGCAACTAATAATAAGGTGAATAGTAAACCATATTTAAAGCGGTTAATTTGGCGCTGAGAATCCCCTTTACCTAAACGACTCACGATTTTTTTAGCTAATAGGTCAGTAATACCTGACTTAGATATGGCAACTGCAAATGCACCTAACATGGCATAGTTTAATGCAATTGACGCACCACCACCTAAACCTGAGTTAAACGCCGAAATAACTTCTTCTAAAGGTAAACCACCAATTAAACCACCTAAAAAGGCACTAATTGTGAGTGCTACAACAACATTAATCCGCATAAAACTGAGGATTAACATAGCTAGCACTGCGATAACTACGGGATTCATTTATCTACTTTCCAATGTTAATAATTTCATTAGTTGTAGTATATAAAACTATGAAGAATAAGATAAGTGAATTTTAAGTCTATTTATGGGTAATTATGCAGGTTTAGTGAATGTTGCAGTTTAGTGTTAATCATTTTAACCAACGAAGGCTAATTTTTGTATGGGGGTATTTGTTGCGAACTGGATTTTGACTGCTAGCATTGTGTTATCTGCTTGGAGTTTTGTACCGCTCTATAGTGATTACGTGGCGCACGGATGCTTTATATTAATTAAATTTAGCATTTAAACCTTTTTAAATACAGTGTTAGTTATAATGTAAATCTATCGTTATCAGGTTTATATTGTGAAAAGGCTCGAGTGAGCGTTAAGTTTATTTAGGTTCCATTGCTAGATTTGTTATGGCGCTTAAAAACTCATGATCCATTTAGCTAAAGTAATAATAAGTAGTAATGTATTCAAAACATACTGTAAGACTTATTTCCCTACCTATATTGAAGATTATTTATGGCCTACATCGATGTCGAGCCTACGTCGATATGTACTCTTATTTTTAATTATGTGCTTTTCTTTATCGGCGCGAGCCGAGAGTGTGGAAAATGATAAACAGCAGCATTTTATTGCGGAGACGGTTATTTGCGGTACCACTATGATGTATACAGAAAGTTGGTGGCAAACCATGTTAGTTGGCTTATCCGTTGGTGCACTAAAGGAAACTTATGATGCCGGAAAAGAGGGTAATGAATTCAGTAAAAATGATATGGCGGCCAATTTTTTAGGTTGTTTTGCTGGCATAACTTACGGTGCGACAGTGCTACATTTTCATTATGAAAGTGAAACCGATACGACAATCATCGGAATTGAAGGGAAGTTCTAGTATTAAAATGAACATAGAGATTTTGCCCCTTTACGCGTCAGAACTGAGTGCTTAACTCGAGAGTTATTGCATCCATATTGTTCATTACGCAGGGGCCTAATTACTTATTCAGTATCAGTACTTGATGCACTGTCACTTACAACTGTTGCATCATCATCTTCTTCTTCAGGGACTGCCAGTGGCCAGCCGCCCATGTCTTTCCATTTGTTTACGATGTAACAAAATAGTTCTGCGGTTTGCTCTGTATCATATTTAGCTGAATGCGCCTGTTTATGATCAAAAGGAATACCAGCAGCCACACATGCTTTAGCAAGAACGGTTTGACCAACCGCTAAACCCGCCAGTGTGGTGGTATCAAATGTAGCAAAAGGGTGGAAAGGATTACGTTTAATCTTTTCTCGATTCGATGCGGCACTTAAAAAAGCGTGATCGAAAGCCGCATTGTGTGCCACCATGATTGCACGGTGACAACCTGTATCCTTCAAGCCTTTACGAACAGCTTTATAGATCTCGGTGATCGCTTCGCGTTCAGGTACTGCACCACGTAGTGGATTGGTCGGGTCGATACCGGTAAAGTCTAAGGCCGCTTGTTCTAAATTTGCCCCTTCAAATGGCTCAACGTTAAAGTGTAAAGTATGCGATATTTTAAGATAACCATCTTCATCCATTTCAAGAATAGAAGCAGCGATCTCTAACATAGCATCTGTTTGTGCATTAAATCCTGCTGTTTCAATATCGATAACAACAGGGAAGTAGCCACGGAATCGTTGGCTAAAAGCTGATTTTTCAGTTGTGCTCATGTGATCATTTATTAGTGTTGACTTGTCTGGGATTATGCCATAATAATCGCATGTCCTCTAATCAACTTTGCGAATTTATTGTTAGTTGTCGGCATAATCAACAGGAAATGACATTTAGGGGCTTTTACTATCTTCGGTATTTTGAGATATGTTTAAACTTTTTTAGAAAAGGGCCTCAAGTTATTTAATTCAATACCGATAAGTTAATATAGGCTCCGAAGAAACAGGATTTTGAACCGTATGAATAACTGCCAACATTTTATAATTGCTTCACTTGTTGCTTTCGGTTCAACGAGTGCTTCAGCTGGCATGAAAAACTATGCCGCTAATTATGAATTTTCTCAATGGGAAAATAGTCGTTCTACGCCTGTGCAATGCAGTCTGAAGCATGATATTCCTCGTTACGGTCAAGCCATCTTTACTAGTCGCGCATCCAAGCTCATCAATCTTGATTTTGAATTAGACATGAAACGTTTGCCTGCACAAGCTGAAATGGCGTCGTTACGTTCGGTACCGCCAAACTGGAAGCCGGGCAGTGCAGCGAAAGATCTTGCTGATGTAAAATTATATCGCCAATTTTCGGGTTATGTGAGTGAGCAACCCGCTTGGCGTATGCTTGACTCGTTAGATTCGGGTGATTATCCAACATTTTATTTTCGAGACTGGTATCGCGGCGGTGAATTTATTAGCGTTGGGCTATCTTCAGTTAACTTTCAAAATAAATATCAAGAATTCTTAGAGTGTGTCAGTAATTTACTCCCATACAGCTTGGATGATATTGCTTATTCAGTACTTGATTTTAATGCTGCAAGTGATGAATTAACACAGCAGAGTCAGCTACGGCTAGCGATGATTACCGAATTCTTACAATATAGCCCTGATATTAATGTTGTGGTTGTGGATAGTTATACGGGTAGTTATGGCGACGAGTTACAAAACTTACAAACATCCTCGCTACGTGCCGAGAATATTAAGCAATATTTTTTAGACAATGGCCTTAAAAACCTAGAAATCCAAACCAATGGTTATGGTGAAAAAAGCCAAATAGCGTCAAATGGTAATATTATTGAACGACAAAAAAATCAACGCGTTGTGATATCATTAGGACAACCCATTCTTTAATATCACTCAGTTGTACTAGGACGTGTTATGCAATTTTTACATACTATGGT
Organism: Moritella sp. PE36; assembly: GCF_000170855.1. GTDB lineage: Bacteria > Pseudomonadota > Gammaproteobacteria > Enterobacterales > Moritellaceae > Moritella. Next base: position 6,150 of record NZ_ABCQ01000074.1, read on the forward strand.
TCGTGTTAAAAATTTAGAAACATCTTTAGATTTTTACTGTAATAAACTTGGTTTAATCGAAGTTAAACGTAATGATTATGAAGCTGCACGCTTTTCTCTCATCTTTTTAGCTGCGCCAGGCGATGCCGAACAAGCGAAACAGACTTCTCGTCCAACGCTTGAGCTTACTTATAACTGGGATGAAGAAGAATATGAAGGTGGTCGTAATTTCGGTCATCTTGCTTATGAAGTTGAAGACATTTATGTAACATGCGCAAATTTACAGGCTGCAGGCGTTATTATAAATCGTCCCCCACGTGATGGCTATATGGCATTTATTCGTTCACCGGACGGCATTTCTATCGAGTTATTACAAAAAGGCGACAAATTAATACCTCAAGAACCTTGGGCATCGATGCAAAATATTGGTGAGTGGTAATTTTGAGGTTACAGCGAATTAATCAAGTAATTGCTAAGTTGTAATCATTTATTATTCAGTGTGATTTATTCGTCTCTATTTCAAAATAATAAATCACACATATCAACAAAACCAATCAAGTTATTAACCAGTAAAGCGTATCAAGCATCCAATAAATAACCTCGTTATTCAATTACTCTCCCTATTTAATCAATATAAGATAAAGTTATATTAATTAACGATCCTAGCTATTTAATATATAAGAACACATTTTATATAACCTATAAATATATAATTACAATTCATTATATTTAAAGGTAATAACTGTAAAAATAAAATATAACTTTTTTAAATTTATTTTTACAGCTTAATTTAGTCAACACTTCAATATTAATTGAAAACAACCAGGTCGGATTAAAGTCGTTATATAACAGATGGTTGAGTGTGGCTGGTTGCTGTGTCCTGTTGTTTTTTATAAATCATTAATGAACGATTTAATCCGTGCTATTTAATGTTTTAACATTCGTTAAATAGTGGGTTATGTTATTTTGGCGATATTTTAAACTGCATCCAATTGCTCTGTTAGAACTATTAATCTACAATCGCCGCTTCTTTATATTCCACAGGTTTTATATTAATGTCGACACAATTAGCTAATCCAGCACCGTTAGGCCTAATGGGCTTCGGTATGACTACCGTTTTATTAAATATCCATAATGCGGGTTTTTTCCCAATGGATTCAATGATACTTGCAATGGGTATTTTTTACGGTGGTATTAGCCAAATTATCGCTGGGATCTTATGTTATAAACGTGGAGATACATTTGGAACAACAGCGTTTATTTCTTATGGTTTTTTCTGGTTAACATTAGTTGGTCTGATCTTAATGCCTAAAATGGGTGTGGCAGCGAGTCCTGCTGGCTTTATGGGCTGGTATTTATTGTTGTGGGGCTTATTTACTGCAGGTTTGTTTATTGGTTCTTTACGTTATCCGCGTGCAAAACAAATCGTATTTGCTTCTCTAACCGCATTATTTTTCCTTTTAGCTGCTCGTGACTTTAGCGGTAGTGCAGTGATTGGTGTGATCGCTGGTTATGTTGGTATTTTCTGTGGCCTAAGTGCAATGTACTTCAGTATGGCGCAAGTACTGAACGGCGAATATGGTCGTGAAATTCTACCAGTTGGTAAACCTGTTTTTAAATAATAACTAAGATCGTTTTTAAGTAAGCTTATTTTTTAAAATAATAAAGCAGTAAATACGATAAAGGCGCGTTCAATTATTTGAGCGCGCCTTTTTGATAGCCAATATCGTGCGCTTTTAATTAATTCTAATTACTTCTGAAAGAATGGTGAAAAGGTCTCCGTGTACACTTCTTTAAAATCGTCACCCGACTTATAAATCATGTACACAGCTAACTTTTTCTGCCTTGCCAATGTCATCCCTTGTACTTCTCCCATCGCCATAAATGCAGTTGCAAAACCATCTGCAGTCATCGCTGAAGAATGAATAACAGTCACTGAAACCAAGTTATGTTGTGCTGGTTTTCCTGTGATTGGATCTATAGTATGAGAAAAACGTTCATCATTAAGATCATAGTAATTACGGTAGCTACCTGATGTAACAATGGCATTATTACCAACGGCAACCACATGCTGTACTGAATGTTCTGTTGTCGACGGTTTTTCTATCGCAATTTGCCAACTTACATTATTCGCATTTATTCCTTTTGCTCGTAAATCGCCACCAAGGCCAACAATATAATTTTTAATACCTAAAGACTCTAAATATTCTGCGATTACATCTGCTCCATATCCTTTAGCTATGCCAGATAAATCAACATAAAGCATATCAATATTTTTACTTAAAGTATTCTTCGTATGACTAAGGTGTTCAATACCAACACGTGATAGTGCTGCTTTAATCATCCCAACAGTTGGTTTTTCTTGTGGTAAATGATCAGGACCAAACCCCCATAAGTTAACCAGTGGGCCAAGTGTGACATTGAATGCACCTGATGTTATCTCATGTATTCGAATAGACTCGGCAACCACCCTCGCGGTATCTTCTGATACAGGAAAATCATTAACGGCAGGACTTAAATTAAAGCGTGATAGCTCGGAGTGTGAGCGATAAGTCGACATCTGATCATTGACGAGCTCTAAGCGTCGCTCAATCTCAGCATGAATAGCGGACTGCTCACTTTTAGTTAATGGAAAGTGAGCCACTTTGATGTCATAAAATGTTCCCATTGTCTGACCGTTAAAAGCACTATTAGTCAACTTAGGTTCTGAACAGCCTAGTATGGATGTACTAACAATAATAACCGCTAACAACTGAAGCCCTAATTTAAGGTGCACAATTCGTAAATACGGTCCCATTGCATATATAGCTTTAAAATTTAACATTTATATCCCTTCATTATAATTTTGCGATTACTTTTACTATTAAATAGAGATGATTAAGCACCAATACCAAGTAATGTCGTGGTGATATAGAAATAAATCAGTAACCCAGTAATATCAACAAAGGTAGTAATAGCAGGACTTGCTACAACGGCTGGATCTAATCGACATGATTTAGCAATTAAAGGTAAAATCGCACCAATAACTGTCGCAGTAAGTACTTGTAGAAACAATGCTAATGCAATAGCCGAACCTAGTAACGTCAACGTTATATTACCCGGTAATTCGGTGCCACTAGATAAAAATTCGACCTTTATAAATGAAGCGACTGCCAACGTTAAACCGATTAAACTCGCTATTTTTAATTCTTTCCAGACAACCGTGAGCCAGTTTTTAACTTTCAGTTCCCCTAATGCTAAGGAACGTACAATCACAGTGGCAGATTGACTTCCTGCATTGCCACCAGTGTCTGCAATCATAAGCATGTACAAAGCGAGTATTGTTAATGCCGCTATCGCATCGTCATAACTCTGAATAATCATGCCAGATAAAATCCCGACTGCAGCCAAACCCAACACCCAAAATATCCGTTTACGCACATGATCTATTACCGACATATCAAGATAACTTAGTTCGTCTAGACTACTCTGAATACCCATCTGTAAATTTACATCTTCCGTTAACTCAAGCTGCATTATTCGAGAGGCTTGTTGCCATTGAAACAAGCCAACTGGATGGCCGCGTATATCCACAATGGGTAAATATTCTGTATTGCTCATTTGTAATTGGGTGACTGCATACTCTTGATCTTCGCCAACATGGCAAGGTTCAACTTGCAATGCAATATCAGCCAATAAGACATCCTCATCATGCTGGAGCAGCATTTGTAATTCCAATAAAGCATAATAACGTCCATGCTGGTCAACAATTATTGCTACTTTAGAATGAAGATCTTTTTTCATTGATTTAACGTGGTTTATTGCTTCTGCAACTGACATATTAGAATTTAGCAGCAGAGGGTGGGCTGGCGACATAACAGAAAATACTGGACTATCGACATTCCCTAAGATCTCAATATCGGCAAGTAACCAAGCGGGTAATAGAGCTGTTAAATTTAAATCAGTGCACTCTAACGATAACTTTTGGATTTGATAATATTGATTTAATGTTTTTTTACTAAACCAATGACGTAGTTCTTCGATTGAATTATTGGTGAAAAACATAATTAATTTACTTTTCGTTTCATCACTCCATAATTCAAAAGAATTATTAATGTCATTGTTTAATATTAATTTTTTTTCATAGTTTATAAACGCTGTATTATTGGACATGATTAGTCCTCCAATATAATAGGATTAAATATTTGTATAATGTTAATAACAGCGATGGCGGGATATTATTTATTGTGACTTTATTTAGGTATTAATAAAAAGTATTAAAATATAAATTCACATACCACTACACATCGATTTTCTGGGATGGTAGTAGACTAGGAGGAATGTCAATTTCCATGTATTTCCCTATTTATCAATGACTTACTTTATTTTATGGATGTAGTAAATTAGCAATAATCATTGGTTATTACATACAGTCAATGTGTAACACAGTCGATAATTAAATATAATATTTATTAACACTTACGATAACGATGAAGTAATCGTAACTAAGAATTATTGATAATGAGTTGAATACGTCTAATAATGATGGGTATTTCAGATTATGGACGTTTTATATAATGAGAGAGGTATAAATAGAGGGAGGGGTATTTTATAATTTAGTAATCCAACATCTATATATAGGCTCTCCTACAATGATCGCTTTCCATATTATTTCCTTTGCTTGGTTAATTCGAGCGGATTGTAAGTTTAATGATATTTAAAGTCAATGTTGAAACGGTATACTTTACATTAAATATCATTAGTCTTTATATTTAATCGTTTAGGTTAAATATTTCATGGATTTTGTATTTATTACTAATTTTATGAATGGTCTTACAGGTAAGGCTGCGCCATAGAATCAATCTTGCGAGTCGCTACTCTTCAGGGTATATTTTGTCTTTATATTCACACAGATCCTCAATCAGACAAGAACCACAACGTGGTTTACGGGCGATGCAGGTATAGCGACCGAGTAAAATGAGCCAGTGGTGCACATCAACTTTAAATTCGGCAGGAACCACTTTCAGTAGTTTTGCTTCTACTTGATCAACGTTTTTACCCATGGCTAATTTAGTGCGGTTTGAAACGCGGAAGATATGGGTATCAACAGCGATTGTCGGCCAACCAAATGCAGTGTTTAATACCACATTTGCGGTCTTTCTACCTACACCTGGCAGTTCCACTAACGCATCCAGATCCTCGGGCACAATACTATTATGTTTCTCTATTAATATCTGACAGGCTTTAATGACGTTGCTGGCTTTGGTGTTGTATAAACCAATAGTTTTGATATAGGTTTTTAGACCTTCAACACCTAAATCAAAGATAGCCTGTGGTGTATTCGCAACAGGAAAAAGTTTATCAGTCGCTTTATTCACACTCACATCAGTCGCTTGAGCTGAGAGCGTCACCGCCACGAGTAATTCAAATGCTGAAGAGAAGTTTAGCTCAGTTTCAGGGTGGGGATTGTTATCACGCAGACGCTCTAAAATAATGCGGCGTTTATCCTTGTTCATATCTTGATCCTGTATATGATACCAACCACAATAAGCAGTAATAACTAGTTTAATGTCATTGGTATTAAGCCATACTGATGATTGTAAATCAGCATGGCTTAAGTTGTTTACTATTAATTTGGTGTTGATTCAGTATCTGTGACAGGCTCAGATATACTGACCGGCTGTGCTTTACGGCGTTTATCTAGCTGTTCATCAATGGCATGTTTCATGGCAATTAAAAAGCCCATACCGATGAATGCCCCCGGTGCTAGGATAGCTAACAAGAAGTTAGTATCCGCATGAAACACTTCAATACGTAATATACTTGCCCAGTCACCTAACAGTAAATCCATGCCGTCAAAGAGTGTACCTTGACCTAAGACTTCACGAATGGCGCCTAATACAATTAATACGCTGGCAAAACCCAGACCCATAAACAAACCATCAGCCGCAGAGGGTAAGACTTTGTTACGGGATGCAAATGCTTCAGCACGACCAATAATAATACAGTTGGTTACGATCAGCGGAATGAAAATACCAAGCGATTGATATAGTTCATAAACGTAGGCATTCATAAGTAATTGTACTGTGGTTACAAATGACGCAATGATCATGACGAAAATAGGAATACGGATCTCTTTCGGTACGTATTCACGTATCAGAGATATTGTCGTATTCGATGCAACAAGTACTAACAAGGTTGCGAAGCCCAACCCCATCGCATTGGTGACGGTTGCTGTTACAGCAAGTAGGGGACAAAGGCCTAATACTTGTACTAAACCGGGGTTATTTTTCCATAACCCTTGATAGATTATATCGCGATATTGGCTCATGATTTACTCCAACAAGAAGGCGCGCTTGTTAAGTCTGAAAATTGCGCTGACTGATAAAAAGTGAGGATATCTTTCACTGAGCTTACCACTGCTCGTGGGGTGATTGTCGCACCGGTAAAGGAATCAAAATCACCGCCATCTTTAGTCACGGCCCAAGTGTGTGCATTCTCTTCTGTGAGTGTCTGGTCAACAAAGTCATCTAACCAGTTAGACTTGCGGTATTCTACTTTGTCACCCAAACCAGGTGTTTCATTGTGGCCCAGAATACGTACGCCTGTTACTTTACCTACGGTATCAATACCAACAACAAGTTTAATATTACCGCTATAGCCTTTTGGTGCAATGCCTTCAATGGCGTAACCAATAGGTTCATTATTCTTGGTTGCAGTGAAAATACGTTGTGGCTCTGATGTACCAAGCAACGCTTCATTGGTCATTAATTTACAGCTTTGGAAAATATTATTGTCATGACCATCTTCAGGTAATAATTGATTAATAATTTTCAGTAATTGGATTTGCTCTTGTTCTACAATACGGTCCTTCGTTACCGCATTTGTGATCGCAACGACAGAGGTACAAGCAAGGGCAAATAAGGCGAGTATTACACCATTTTTTTTCATTGATACGAACATGGTGATCTCCTATTTATGACCGTAAACACGGGGTTGAGTGTAATAATCTATTAACGGTACACACATGTTAGCGAGTAATACAGCAAACGCCATGGCATCAGGATAACCGCCCCAAGTTCGAATGGCATAAACTAATACACCAATTAATGCGCCGAAGATGAGTCGACCTTTTGGTGTTGTTGATGCTGATACCGGGTCGGTGGCAATAAAAAATGCGCCTAACATGGTTGCACCAGAGAACAGGTGGAAGATTGGCGAGCCTACAGAATCAGGATCCCATAGGAAACCAATGAAACTAATTACAAATAACCCACCTAATAAGCCGACTGGTATATACCACAGGATCGCACGCTTACTGAGTAAATAAACACCGCCAGCGAGGAAGGCTAAATTAATCCATTCCCAGCCTAAACCTGATAACCAACTGAATTGTTCTTTGGTTTGTATCTCGCTAACCGTATGACCCATCGCCAGACCCGTCTTTAAGGTATCAAGGGGGGTTGCCATCGTGATACCGTCAATATTTTGCATCAACTGATGTGCGGTATGACCGTCTAAGGTAACGCCTGCAAAAATAACATTAAAGACATCCCATAATGATAATTCATAACCCGTTATTTCACTTACTGGTGGCCAAGTGGTCATTTGCAGTGGGAATGACACCAGCAACATCACATAAGCAACCATAGCAGGATTAAAGATGTTTTGACCTAAGCCTCCATAAAGCTGCTTTGCAATACCAATCGCAAACACTGCACCCATGACACTGATCCACCACGGTGCAAAGCCGGGTATTGAAATACCGATCAGCAAGCCTGTTAATAATGCGCTGTTATCTTTTACACGATTGAGTATTGGTTGTTTACGTACCTTAAGAAATACTGCTTCAGTAATAATTGCAGCTAGACAAGCTAAAACAATATGGATGAGGTTACCGGCACCAAAAAAATACCATTGTGCGGCAATGCCTGGGATTGTCGCTAAAATAACGGTACGCATCAGGTTACTGGTGCTGCTACCACTGTGATTATGGGGAGAGCTTGCTAATCTAAATGCCATGTTATTTGTCACCAAGTTGGGCTAGTTTTTTTGCTTTCGCTTTTGCTATTACTGCGGCAATAGCTGCTTTTTTGTTATCGACGGCAGGGGCCGCTGAGTCTGCTATTTCAATTGTGTCGTTTTGTGTTGACGGTGTTTCTTTAGTTGCCGCTTTCTTTGCTTTAGCACGGGCAACAGCAGCAGCGATAGCCGCTTTCTTGGCATCGACGACAGGCGCAGGTGATTCTGTTGTCGATTCCGTTGCTTCACTTTGAGGTGGCTGTGCGGCAGCCTTTTTGGCTTTAGCACGAGCTACGGCCGCCGCGATAGCTGCTTTTTTGGCATCGACGACAGGCGCAGGTGATTCTGTTGTCGATTCCGTTGCTTCACTTTGTGATTGTGCGGCAGCCTTTTTGGCTTTAGCACGGGCTATGGCAGCAGCAATAGCCGCTTTCTTAGCATCGACTGCAGGCGCAGGTGGTTCTGTTGTCTCTTCCGCAGTTTCAGTTTGAGATGATTGTGCGGCAGCCTTTTTGGCTTTAGCGCGGGCGATGGCAGCCGCAACGGCGGCTTTCTTGGCATCAACAGTAGGCGCTGGTGTATCAATTGTCGATTCACCTGTTACAGCCGCTTCAGTTTGGGATGATAGCGCGGCAGCCTTTTTGGCTTTAGCACGGGCTATGGCAGCAGCAATAGCCGCTTTCTTAGCATCGACGGCAGGCGCAGGTGGTTCTGTTGTCGATTCCGTTGCTTCACTTTGAGATAATTTTGCGGCAATCTTTTTGGCTTTAGCACGGGCGATGGCAGCCGCTACAGCGGCTTTCTTCACATCGACAGCTGGCGTTGGTGTGTCAGTTGCTGTTTCGCCTGATTGTGCGGCAGCCTTTTTGGCTTTAGCACGGGCGATTGCAGCAGCTACAGCGGCATTCTTGGCATCAACAGCAGGCGCTGGTGTGTCAGTTGCATTTTCGCCTGACTGTGTGGCCGCTTTCTTGGCTTTAGCGCGAGCAATAGCCTCGGCCACTGCGGCTTTTTTCGCTTCGATAGCTGGACTCGTTGTTGTTTGTACTTGTTCTGAACCTTCGGCTTCGCGTTTGGTTTTTGCCGCTGCTTTTCTCGCTTTACGTTCAGCAATGACAGCGGCATTATTTGGCAAAAGAGTATCTGGAACCGCAGTATCAGTAGATGCGGCAGCCGCTTTCTTGGCTTTCGCGCGAGCAATAGCGTCAGCAACCGCTGAACCTTTGCTTGCTTGACCATTAGCTGGCGTTTGTTCAGCAGCTTTCGCTTTTTTGATTCGATCCATTGCCGCTTTCACTGGGTCTTCACCCGTTGTTGCTTTTGCTGTGGCACGGCGTTTTTCTGCTGCTTCTTTTTGACGCTGTTCACGTTGCGCTTTTTCTAATGCTAAGCGTTCATTACGTTTTTCAAAACGTTCTTTAGCGATCGCAGCAGCGGCAAGTTCGGCATCATTTGCACGGACTTCAACTTTGGCAATACGGTATTGATGCACCAGCGGTATTTGGCTGGGACAAACATAACTACATGCGCCACATTCAATACAGTCCATCAAATTGTAATCGTTCAGTTTTTTTACATCTTTAGCTTGGCTATACCAATGTAACTGCTGTGGTAATAAATCGACGGGGCAGACTTCAGAACATTCACCACAACGAATACAAGCATCGGCTTCTCTTACTTGCGGAATTTCATCTTTGACTGGTGTTAAAATGCAGTTACCGGTTTTAGTTAATGAAAACTGCGTATGGGGCAAGGTAAAGCCCATCATCGGACCGCCATAAATTATTGCTGCCGCTTTAGTTTCATCACAGTGAAATTCACTTAACAATGCACTGATTGGTGTCCCTATTAACGCCTGTACATTACGCGGTTGTGGAAATGCTTTACCGGTTAAAGTCACGATACGACTTAATAGTGGTTGGCGATCAATAATCGCTTGTTTAACCGCATAGACAGTACCCACGTTTTGCATCACGATACCAGATTGCGCAGGGATTTGACCTTTACTTATCTCTTTACCTGTTAACATTTGAATTAACTGTTTTTCACCGCCGTTCGGGTATTTTGTCGGTACTTTGCGTACAATAATATCATTGCTGAGGTTGATTTTGTTAATCGCAGTTTCTAACGCTTGTGCGGCATCGGGTTTATTATCTTCAATACCAATAACACACAGTGCAGGTTTGATCATGTGACGCAATATCTCAATACCCTGAATAATATCGTCAGCACGTTCACGCATTAATACATCATCAGAGGTGATATAAGGTTCACATTCAGCGGCGTTGATTAATAAAAACTCAATTGGCTGTCTATCGTTGAGTTTAACGGCAGTAGGAAAACCAGCACCGCCCATTCCAGCCACACCCGCTTGGCTAATGTGTTGCTGCAATTCAGACGTTGATAACTGTTTATAATCTAACGCTGGTTGTGCTGGCATTGCTTGATCTTCTTGATCGCATACAAGCTTAATAGCAATTTCTGGGGTCGCAGATGGATGGGTACTTGGGTATTGGGCTATGTGTTCAATCGTGCCGGATGTCGGCGCGTGAATAGGTACGGCCATAAATGAGTCAGATGCCGTTAGTGGCTGACCCTTTAATACACGGTCGCCTGAAGCAACAATGATTTGACCGCCTTGGCCAATATGTTGTTTAACCGGAATAATAAGGTGTTTAGGAATACTCGCAGTGGTGATCGCTAAACTTGTAGATTGAGTTTTGTTTTCTTTCGGGTGTACACCACCAAGATAGCGCCACAGTTTACCATTTTTGATTTGTTCGATTAATGACATCATGTGACCTACTTAATATTGACGACTGGGATAGAATCTAACTGCCATTTCCAGGCAGCTTGTACTGGTTCCATCACGATACAATCGGTAGGACATGGTGCAACGCATAACTTACAACCGGTGCAGGAATCAACAATCACAGTGTGCATAGCACGTGTCGCCCCTGCAATTGCGTCAACAGGGCAGGCTTGGATACATTTAGTGCAACCAATGCAGTCTTCTTCAATAATGCGTGCAACCATTTTAATGCTGGCATCATGTTCCTGTTCTGCGATTGGTTTAACTTCAACACCCATAATATCGGCAAGCTTTTCAACGGTATCTGCGCCACCGGGTACACATAAGTTGACTTCTTCACCGTTAGCCACGGCTGTTGCATAAGGCTTGCAGCCTGGGTAACCACACTGGCCACATTGAGTTTGTGGTAATTCGGCATCGATCTGTTCAACGACAGGGTTACCTTCAACTTTAAAACGAATAGCAGCCCAGCCGAGCCCGAGCCCAAACAAAGCGGCGAGAATAACAAGGGTAATAATTGCAATGAGAATAGTAGTCATAGTTATCAATAGTTAAAGTTTAACCAAGCCCGTGAAACCCATGAACGCAAGTGACATAAGACCTGCTGTGATCATAGCGATTGAAGTACCCTTAAAAGGGGCCGGGACATCTGCAGCGGCGATACGTTCGCGCATAGCAGCAAATAAGATTAGTACTAATGAGAAACCAACTGCCGCACCAAAACCATATACAGCACTTTCGATAAAGTTATGTTTTTCATTAATATTTAATAAAGCAACACCGAGTACCGCACAGTTAGTTGTGATAAGGGGCAAGAAAATACCTAACAAACGATAAAGCGTCGGGCTGGTTTTATGTACGACCATTTCAGTAAACTGTACAACCACAGCAATCACCAAAATGAAACTAAGCGTTCGAAGGTATTCTAAGCCGAGCGGCGTTAAAATATAGGTTTCAACAAGGTATGAAGACATTGCCGCAATGGTCAAAACAAACGTTGTCGCAAATGACATGCCTATCG
>NZ_ABCQ01000073.1 GCF_000170855.1 Moritella sp. PE36
CTACGGGTGTAGAACCGGTAAAGGCAATCTTAGCGATACGCGTGCTGCTGGCAAGAGCTTGACCTGCTTCAGCGCCGTAACCATTGACGATATTCAGTACACCGGGTGGTAGCAAATCTTCTATCAATTCCATTAATACTAAAATAGAGGCAGGTGTTTGCTCTGCAGGCTTTAGGATCACACAGTTACCTGCGGCCAGTGCGGGTGCTAGTTTCCAGGCCGCCATAAGGATAGGGAAGTTCCAAGGAATAATCTGACCAACAACGCCTAATGGTTCATGGAAGTGATAAGACACTGTGTTTTCATCAATCTCACCAACACTACCTTCTTGGGCGCGCAAACAACCAGCGAAATAACGGAAGTGATCAACCGCTAAAGGAATGTCTGCTGCGAGGGTTTCACGTATCGCTTTGCCGTTATCCCAAGTTTCGGCAACGGCCAATAGAGTGAGGTTTTCTTCTAAACGGTCAGCGATTTTTAGCAGTATATTAGAACGGGCTGTAACAGATGTCGTTCCCCAAGCATCTTTGGCTTTGTGAGCGGCATCCAGTGCCAGTTCGATATCTAGGTAGTTTGAACGTGGAATTTCACAGATGACTTCGCCATTTATTGGGCTAATATTGTCAAAGTAGCAGCCGTTTTGAGGCTCTACCCATTGACCGCCAATGAAATTTTGGTAGCGCGGCTTAAAATTAATAAGTGCATCTTTGGTTCCAGGTGCTGCATAGATCATAACTCTTTCCTTTAGTTATTGTTTTTTTCGAGACAGTGACGTTATCATGACGATGTGTCATAAACTGCGCTGGGAGTTCGCAAAATTTGACTGTCAGTCCATAACAAGGAAGTGTGTGATGCAGATACGATCTAGTCGAGAAGCTAATCGAGAACCAGAATTTCAGCCACAAGTCATGGTGGAGAATAAAACCAGTTACGACGGCCCTGAATCTCAGCTAAGTATTTATGATACGTTTCAACAAGCTAAACGAGTGGAATTAAAGTCTGACCAGCCCTTGTTTTGCGCCATGCTCACGGGTAAAAAAGTGATGCATACTCAGGATTCAAGTTATGACAGTGACTTTGTACCGCATGAATCCTTTGTATTAGCGCCGAGCCAAAGTGTTGAAATCGATTTTCCGGTTGCCAGTTTAGCCGCGCCAACCCGTTGTTTGGCGATTGAAATTACAACTGAGCGTATCAATCAGATAGCTGATAACCTTAATGCACAGGTAGAAAAATACAGTGAATTTGGTCCTTGGCAATACCAACAACAGTTATTACATACCCACCATAATGCCCAGACTCAGGCATTGCTGCAGAGGATGACAGAGCTGTACATTGGTGATGATCCTGATCGTAGTTACATGATTAATTTAGCGGTATCGGAATTGACGGTGCGTTTGTTACGCCAGCAAAGTCGTGACTTCATGATGTCGTTTTGCCAACAGCAGCCAGACCACAGTGGTCTAACGATGGCGATTGACTATATTAATCAGCACTTGCATGAATGTATTGAAATAGAGCAGCTTTGCCGTATATCGTGCATGTGCCGGACTAAGTTTTTTAATCAATTCAAATTACAGTTCGGTTGTACGCCACTGGCATTTCAACAGCAGCAACGCTTGAAGAAAGCGACTGAGCTGATTAAAACCGGTATGCAGATAACCCTGGTGAGTTTTGAGTTAGGGTTTATTAGTAGCAGTCATTTTAGCCGTATTTTCAAACGCTTTTATGGTCTTAGTCCTAAGTCATATCAGCATCGCCATAAGACGATGTTGAATTAAGCGATGCCAACTGTCTTGCAAACACCTCCACTTGCCACAAAGCGGGTGACTAAACAGCCCAGAAGAATCGTTGTTTTTCTTTATTTACAGCATTGAGTTTTTGATAAAATTCTATTGCCGTAAAATTGTCCTTTGGTGTTTGCCACTGAATTGTATTTATCATGTTTTCTTTTGCAAAGTGTTTAAGCTTTTGCATTAATTTCAGGCCAATTCCCTGTCCTCTTGTTTCTTTGGTCAGGTACAAACAATCAAGATATAGATACCAGTCCATATCCCAGGTTGAAAACTGTTTTATCACTGACATATAACCAAGTAGTTTATTATTTGATTCCACAACAAAGATGGTTACGGGCAGCGTTTCTAATTTTTTTAATTGTTGATGTTTATTAGAAAACGCTAGTTCATGGCCTTCAAACAGAGCATGCTCTTTCATCAAGAATAATATGGATTCTTGATCCTTATCTGTTGCAACGCGAATACAATATTCCATCTTCATTCCTAATATACTTATTTAAACAGTGGGCGAAAAAAACTACGTGTGTAACTCTTTATGCATTGAGTTTGTGCGGCATAATCAAAAGCGGCAATACATTCTAAATCTTTAAGAGACTCCTTTCGGTATTGCTCATATTTAGCCAAGCTTGGAAAAGTAAATAAAGCCAATGCTACATTGCTAGCTCCCTCCGATGGTAAAAAGTATCCCTGATGTTGGCCGCCAAATTTTGTTACTAGCGGGATCCAGAGCTTGGCATAATGTTCAAACTCTTTGATTTTATTTACATCGACAATATATTCAACAAAACAAGTAACCATTTAAACTTCCAAAATATTCAGGTGAATAATAACAACCACGATCCCTTATTTATAATCGTCATCATGGTTGCCTTTAAGGGATGAGCGTTATTTTTGAACTTCGGTCACTCGACGATTAACGGGGTATCGCTCAAAATCTTCCCAGTAATGAATTCCACCAATCATTTCTTTTACCGCAAACCCTAAAGCTGATATTTTAAAGCCTGCTCTGGACGCACCATTACAGCCAGGACCCCAGCAATAGACAACAAACAAAGTGTCCTTATCGTATTTTGCGAATGACTCACTATTGATTTCACTGTGAGGCATGCTCACAGCGGTTATCGCATGGCTTTTATCAAAAGCTTCCGCAGAGCGTACATCTAATAATATGAAGTTTTTATTATTTTCTTTACTATTTTCTTTAATATCCGCATACACATCTGAGCAATCAGTTTCGCAAGCAAGTTTAGCCGCAAAAAAGTCGTTAGCTTGTTGAGCCGGTGCCGCTTGGTAAAAGAATGTGTTTGTATTGTTAGGCATAAATCTTCCTTGTGTTATTCATGACTGAATCAAATCGTTCGACTTCGATGGTGCTAATTTAGCGCGATTGAATTAAATGCAAAATTCGTGATTTCTGAAGTCCGTGTTCAGCATAAATGAAGGGTGAAATAATGACTTGAATCGAGCAGCTGGTATTATATTTGCCTTATACTGACTAAAAATGCTGCTCAGAATTCAATTGGACTGATTTAAGGGGATTTACATTGGAATTTTATCACTTACGTTCTTTCGTCGCGGTTGCTCAAACAGGTAATTTAACGCAAGCAGCAAAACGTTTATATACAACACCTCCAGCGATAAGTGCTCACATTAAAACACTTGAAGAAGAACTCTCCACGCCTTTATTCATTCGTTCCAGTAAAGGTATGTCGTTAACCGATAAAGGCCAGTTACTGTTAAAAAAAGCACAAGCCACGCTAGACAGTGCTTTGGATTTAGTGAATTTGGCTGCGAATAACCAACATGAAATAATAGGGACATTTCACTTAGGTATTAACTTAACCGCCAAGCAAATTAAATTACCTGAATTAGTCGAAAATTTACAAGAAAACTGTCCCGGTATCAGCTTGGATATTCACCAACAATCAACGGGGAAAACCATCAATGAGATTAGAGAACATCAATTAGATGGTGGTTATATTTTTGGTGATATTCCCGATGACTTTATCGGTGTCGCGGTTATGGAACAACAGATAACGACAGTGGCGCCAATGACATTTGATTGTAGTAAAATAGTGACTCAAGCAGACCTTAACATTCACCAGTGGATAATGATGGGCGACTATTGTCCTTTTGATGATTTCTTAAAAGGGATACTTGGAAATGACATCCCTTCGGTATTAAAAACCAGTGATGACGGTACTCGACTAGAGCTAGTGAAAAGTGGTCTAGGGCTAAGTTTGCTAGAAATTGAAGAAGCTCTTTTGGCTGAAAGAGACAACAAAGTTCAAATAATCTCTGTTCTCGACTTTCCAGCTACACTACATTTTGTGATTGCTAAAAATAGATCTCACGAACCAGTAATAAGTACATTAATGCAAGAAATTAGAATTTTGTGGCGTTTGAAATTGTAGAGTATTAATAATACTCGGCTGGAATTTAAAGATTGAGGGATTGAGGGATTGAGGGATTGAGGAATTAAGGAATAGCTCGACACATAAAATCGAGATACCGATAAAGCCTGCCACTTCATGATACCTCGATATTTATTCTGTATTATTTTATCTCACTCATTTGCTTTACTAACTGAGTGCTACAGTGAGATCTCCGTCAACTGTACTTGAACAGGCTAATACAAACCCTTGTTCAATTTCTGCTGCGGTCAGTGTTTCACTGCTCGTTGATTTCACTTCACCTTTGGTGATTTTACACTTACACGAGCCGCAAACACCCGCGCGACAAGCGCCGATAATAGGCACTCCGTTATTTTCTAATAGCTCTAACAGTGATGAACCTTGTACAACCTTTTTCTCTACCGAAAAGTCTGGAACGTACAACATAACAGTGGCTACGTCTGATACTCCCGATACCTTTAATGAGAGCTGATCTTGTTGTTTGTTATCCGCCGCAGGGGTAAAGCTTTCTTGGAAGAAGTTAGCCATATCAAAGTCACTTTCTTGGGCTATATTTTCTACCGCTTTCATGAAACCGACAGGACCGCACAGGAAGATAGTGCGTTGTTTTAGATCTGGGTATAACTGTTGAATAACCTCACTACTTACCATGCCTGTTTGATGTGATAACGAAGGGTTATCAGTATTGGCACTGAAACTTGCAAAACCGTCGCTGTTTTCTAACAGTAATTGCACGTTAAAGTTTTTATGCTGAGCAAGCAAGGTCTGCATTTCATCATGGAAGATAACGTTGTCTTTATCTCGGGCACAATGTAAGAATTCAATGTCAGCATCGCTATTATGTGCTAATAATGTCTTTGCTATCGACATGACTGGAGTGATACCACAACCTGCGCTGATGAGCAGCAGTTTAGGTTTGTGTTTACAATCACTGCTATTGAATTGACCCGCAATGTTTAATGCTGACAAGCTATCGCCGATAGTTAAGTTATCTGCCAGCCAGTTAGAGACTAAACCATCGGGTACGCGTTTAATGGTTAAACGTAACTGTTTCTGTTGTGGTACTGAGCTAATAGAATAGGCGCGATAATGGGTTTTGCCATCAATGTTAACGGCTAAAGTCACGAATTGACCGGGCTTAAAATCAAACTGTGCTTGGTCTGCTGCTGCAAAGGTAAAGCTCATCGAGTCATGGGTTTCTAATTCACGCTTAACTAACACTAATGGCGTTGTTGAAGGCGACCATGCTGCAGGTGCTATGGTAACTTTAGGCGTTGACTTACCAAGTGAAAAACTAAGCTTTGGCGCTGAAAGCTTTGATGATGGTTTTTCTGATTTCGTTGAACTACTGCCACCGAGAGCAAAGTTAAGCTTAGGTGGAGATAGTTTAGAAGTCGACAGCTTTGGTGATGAAAGTTTAGGTGTAGATAGTTTTAATGTGGATAGCGTTGGTGCTTGTAATTTACTGCTTACAGGCGCAGGTTTTTCTTTGCTCGTCGTTGATTGACCTAAACCAGTGCTGTTTAGTTTTAGGGGCTTAAGTACTGGTGAAGAAAGTGCTGGTGGAGAAAGCGTTGAAGACGGCGTATTTGAAGACATTATTGCACCTATCGCAGTGATAATTGAAGGTTTGAATGGTTTATGGCGTGTCGAACGTACTTGAACCAATGCGATATATGATCGCATTGGTTAGTACAATTTATCAGTGAGAGCTATTTACCAGCTAGCATAGTCGCTAAGTCAGTGTCTACATCTCCAATACTGCGCATATCAAAGTTATCTTGTAATGCTTTGATTAAGTTGTCAGTTAAGAATGCTGGCGCTGTAGGACCGGTATAAATACCTTTGATACCTAACGCAAATAACGTCAGTAGCACCACAATGGCTTTCTGTTCAAACCAAGACAATACAATCGTTAACGGTAATTCATTTATGCCACAATCAAACTCTTCTGCTAATGCTAATACCAGTTGGATAGCGGAGTAAGTATCGTTACATTGGCCTACATCTAATAGACGTGGGATGCCATTAATATCGCCAAATTCTTTCTTGTTGAAACGGTATTTACCACAAGCCAAGGTTAATACAATTGAATCTTTCGGGGTGTTCACGGCTAAATCAGTGAAGTAACTGCGTTCTGATTTATCACCGTCACAACCACCGATTAAGAAGAAGTGTTTGATGTTACCCGCTTTCACTTCATTGATAACCGCAGGTGCCGCTTCCATTAATGCATTACGACCAAAACCGACGGTGATCTTATGTTCAATTTCAGTGTGGGCAATACCGGATTGCGCTAAAGCACATTCGATCACTTGTGAGAAATCATCACCTTCGATATGGACAACGCCAGGCCAGCCAACAATACTACGCGTGAATAGACGATCTGCGTATTGACCCACATTAGGATTGATTAGACAGTTAGATGTCATCACGATCGCACCTGGGAAGTTAGCAAATTCTTTTTGCTGATTTTGCCAAGCGCTACCGAAGTTACCAACTAAGTGCGGGTATTTATTCAGTTCTGGATAACCGTGCGCAGGTAACATTTCACCATTGGTATAAACATTAATGCCTTTGCCTTCGGTTTGTTGCAGGATCTTTTCTAAATCATGTAAATCATGGCCAGAAACCAGGATACATTTACCGGCAATCGGTTTTACGTTTACTTGGGTTGGTTGTGGGTGACCAAAGGTATCAGTTTCACCTTTGTCTAGCATTTCCATAATGCGGTAATTGAGTAAACCAATTTGCATCGATGTTTCTAATAACGTATTCGCATCTGTCGGTTCAGTGCCTAAGAATGCCATGATTTGATGATATTCACCGTTTACTGCGTCGTCACTTTGACCAAGTACATTGGCGTGTTCCATGTATGCTGCAGCACCTTTAAGGCCGTATAAGCATAATAAACGCAGACCAATGATGTCTTCGTGTAATTCGTCATGACCACGGTTAACCGCTGCTTCTGGTGCGAAATTCATGACTTCTTCAGCGGTTGCTGGTAATACAAATTGCGCTGCTGGAGATAATTCAGGTAACGCCTCGCCTGCAGCCGCTGCAGCCGCCGTTACTTGTGTGCGTAGTTGGATCTTGTAACGCTCTGCAATTTCAGTGTATTCAGTAATACGTTCTGGCACAAAGTTAACGTTGGTTAACGTAGAGAAGAATGCACGTGGTGCCCAAGCATCGATTTCAGCATCAATGATGTTGTATTTACGGGCTAATTCGGCCCAGAAAGACACGCCTTGTAAATTAAATACTAAAACGTCTTGTAGGTCTGAAACGTCAGCCGTTTTACCACACATACCTTGAGTATAAGAACAGCCTTTAGACACAGGCGTTTGAACAGTTTGCTCACATTGAATACAGAACATTTAAGACTCCATTATAATTATAATTATTGATATCGATTTAACGATGATCTCGGAATCTATATTGCACTGAACGTGCCAACTTTTATCTTGTTGATATTTATGGTTTTTGTGTTTTTTCGCTTGTCCTAATGATGTACTAACCACATCAAATACGATGTGATTAGTACATCATCAATACCCAAGTTACTGCAATATATGTTTAAGAAGTCGCTAAATACGGCGCAACTTTAATTAAAGTACTGCTGCGCGTAATTCTTTGGGTTTAATACCTAATTTTTTACCCATTTTATACAGATTACCGCGATCCATTTGTAAAAACTCTGCGGCTTGTGCCCAAACAAAGTTTGATTGCTGCAGGGCATGGGAGATTAATTTGGTTTGATATACTTCGACTGCGCCGCGTAGTTCAAATGATGTCGTCGGTAAGTCATCCGTTTCTGTTTCTGTGGTGTATGAATAAGTATGGCTAACTTCATCTGATAAGTGCTGTTGTAGGATCAGGCTTTGCTGTGCTTGAATGGCCCTTAATCCTGCCCGCATTAAGGTATGTTCTAATTCTCGCACGTTCCCCGGCCAGCTATAATTATTCAGTGCTGTTAATGCCTGCGGATGCAGTTGTAATTTAGCGACATTAAATTGCGAACGAACGCGATCAAGAATATGCCCAGATAATACTGCGACATCACCTTGGCGATCACGCAGTGGGGGGACGTTAATTGGGAACACATTTAAACGATGATACAGATCACTACGAAATTGACCGGCGGCGATTTCTTCGGTTAAATTACGGTTAGTTGCGGCGATAATGCGAACATTGACCATTAAGTTCTTATCTGCACCGACCCGCTGCACTTCGCCTTGCTGGATAACCCGCAGTAATTTAGCTTGCATTAATAAGGGTAATTCACCGATTTCATCTAAGAATATGGTTCCGCCATCGGCCAGTTCAAATTTACCTGCGCGGTTGCTGTGCGCACCGGTAAATGCGCCTTTAACATGTCCAAATAGCTCACTTTCCGCCAGGCTTTCGGGTAATGCCGCGCAGTTAACGTAAATCATCGGTTGTGTCGCACGTGAGGAATTGGAGTGGACTGCATGTGCTACCAGCTCTTTACCTGTCCCTGTCTCACCGCTGATTAATACTGCATAATCGGAATAGGCAACCATGCTGATATTATCGCGTAGGGTTTGTATTTCAGAGCTTATACCGACCAATTCACCGCCTTTATTTCGGGCTTCTTGAATAAGCACTTGATTCATATTTTGCTGTTGCTGGTGGCTTTTACGCAGTGCTTCAACTTGATTTACATTACGGATTGTTGCAGCGGCTAATGCGGCAAAGGTGGCGACGGTAATATCATCGATACGTTTGAAAGCGCCGACTTGCATAGCATCCAGAGTAATGAGTCCAACCAATTGATCTTCAACATATAAACTACAGCCCATGCAGTCATGTACATCAATAGTTCGGTTCGGATCGCTTTTCAACAAGCCATCAAAGGGATCGGGTAAGGTTGAGGTTGCAGGAAAACGTACGGGTTCATGACTGGCTAAAATAGCTTGCAGGCGAGGGTGCTGCTGTGGGTCGAATCGTTGACCCAAGACCTCATCTGATAAGCCATTGACGGCAGCTGCTGACAATAACCCTTCATCGTCAAGAATGAACAAAGCACTGGCATCACAAGGCAGAACCGACTGTAACGATTGCATTAAACGTTGGTAATGGTGGCCTGACGGTAGGTTTAAATTGAGATCGAGGGCAATTCGTAACATCGCTTGGTCGAGAGAAGTCTGCATACATGGGCCTTAACATTGAACGTGATGTGATTTTTACATCGCGGTGTGATGGCTGTAAATGGTTAGATGTGGAAACGGATGGATAACAAAGGGTTTATTGATCTGGGTTAATTTTGCAGGCAATATCCTTTATAATGCAACTTGGCTTAATCATCGAAATAAAGGCATCACACATAATGACAAATAGAGGTCTTGGCTGTTCTAAATTTACCTTTGCTGTATATCTGGCAAATACGCCAAACATGTTGGAGTACCAAGACATAACGGGTGTTAACTCGTTAGTCAGTGGTGAAGTTAATGCCATCGGTCAAGCGTGTGGCAATGGCTGGCGTAAAGTTTTTAATGTGTATGCCAAGTTGTTGTACGCATTAAACCCAGCTGATTTTGACTTTGCGCAGCGCGCACCGACTTGGCAGAAGTATCGAGATGGTTATTTGTTACAAGCGGGGAGTGCAACGGCACTGTTATTCAGCCCGCCAGAACTGGATGTAAATACGCAGACTATTCATATTATATGTGGACGTACTTATGCCAAGCAACTATTAGCATCCGGTGAATTGCAGGTTAAT
The DNA here is from genome assembly GCF_000170855.1 of Moritella sp. PE36. Taxonomy (GTDB): domain Bacteria; phylum Pseudomonadota; class Gammaproteobacteria; order Enterobacterales; family Moritellaceae; genus Moritella. Next base: position 9,954 of record NZ_ABCQ01000073.1, read on the forward strand.
TTAATTTGGTTAGATGACGAATTTGCCATTGATAAAACAAACCGTTTAATCGTTTGCCCTTATTTTGATTACAGACAGTTATCCAATATCAAAATTGAACGCCTGTCTGTGATGTTAAGTCAGTTGGTTAATACCATTAAAGCACTATAACCAATGCTGAATAAACCTATCAAGGTGCAAGATTACTAGGTAGGTCTATTCATTGCACTTGTTGATAAAACCTAGATTGCTTACAAATTTTATATCGTTTTAGATAAACTGATACGTTGATCGCGATAATTACCGGTAATAATCACTTCTTTTACATCTGCAACTGTGGTGGCACTGCTTGGTCGCCATTGCAGGTCAATATCACTAAACTGCTGACTTATATCATCCCCTTCACCAATATCTCGTAATAATTCTGCCAGTGTCATACCTACTAATGAACGACCTGAAGCCGTTGACCAGCGTGTTAATAAATCTTTTGATAACATTTTCTGTGCCATTTTAATCGGTGAACCAGTCAAATTATCAAACTGAATATAATCAATAGCCCTTGAGCGACTAATAATAATACGGTTAGTTAACATGCTCATACCGTTGATATTACGCTGTGTGTAAGCTTGCGAGTAGATAATGGATTTTAGTTCGTTATCAATCAAGTATATGTTTTTATCGGTCAGTGCCGCACTGAATTTACCCGTTGGGTCTGAGGCTAATTTAGTTACGGTTTCAGGCAATGCTAAGAGGGCAACTGGTGAGGTCGGTTGGTTAATATTAAACCAGTTTAAGGTATTGGTTTTATCACTCACAATTAACTGCTTATCATTATTAACGAAAGCAGCATGGTCGATATCATTTTTCATTATCTGGCTACGTGCATCTAAGCTCTCAGTATCGACAATGACTGCTTTTGTTCCCGATGTCTGTAATACCAATAATAATTTTTGTGTCTTGCTTAATATGAGCTTAGGCTGGGTTGAAGACAGGGCATAACTTTTACCTGTTGGCTTTAACGTTGAGCTTGATAATTGTTGTAATGCCACATTTTGTCCTGCAAATACGGCTATCACCCAGTTTTTGTTGTGTGCGATAATTAAATTGTTGATATGGTTATTTTTACAATCGGCTGATGAATCCGGTAATGTTGGTTCTACAGGCGTAGTGGTTCCTCCCGATGCACTACTGAATGTATCAATTCTAGGTGCTGATGATATAGGTGATGCTTGGCTATTCTTACCTAGCTCCGTGAGATATATGCCATTAGTACCTGTGCTATTACAAGTATCACTAGCGTTATGGTCACCAAAAATCGTGGGTTGATAAATTAAATAAGCATTCTTATTGTGCTTGCCTTGTGCAGCCAATGTCAATGTGGCGGTGGGTTGAGGGGTTCCACCTCCATGATGATCATCATCATCATCGTCGTCGTCATCGTCATCGTCATCGTCATCATCGTCGTATGTTGACATAACAGGCAATGATGCTGTGCTACTTGTTGGCGTAAATATCTGACTTGACCCCGTTGTTGTGTCTACTTGTAATAACTTATCACCGTAGGTGAGCGCAAGTAACATGCCTGTATTTTCATTCATTGTAATGTGGTCAGATGAGAATAACGCATTCATAGGGTAGGTGCCGGGGATTAGATAGCGCTTGCTTAAGTTAACATAACTATTATCTAAATCTGCTTGAAACAGGGTTTTGGTAATATCAAAATTGCCAGTACGCACCATTTTATCTACAGCGGCTGAAATTTTTAATGCCTTTGAGTCACCTTGTAGAGAAAGGGCGTGCTTGAAAGAAGCAAGTAATAAATTTGTCGCTTCTTTTGGGCCGTGTTCATAATTTAACTTATTAAAATCAATACTATACTGAATACCAAATAGCTGCTGTAAGTAGGCTTGTGCCTGGAGTTCGCTACCCGATACCTGTGGGTTAAACAGTATTTCATTTTGAATTAATGTCGTAAACGGACTCACCACATTTGCACTTGCAGGTGCGGTAAGCAAACGTCCCGCATCATCGATGACGAAGGGGGCTGTGTTATCGGTCGCCACACTCCATAAGCTAGATACTTTTTGTTCTTGTGGTCCACAAGCATTATTACGATCAGTATCCACACAAATGGATAATTTACTGTAGTTGTAGATATCAGATGTTGTCGTACTGGTTTGCTCACCGCCGCAGTTAATCACTAGGCTACAGCCTGCCAAGATTGTCGCAATTCTAGACAGCTTATACTTTCCATTCATATAAATAACACTTTGTTGGTTGAAGTTTTATACCGGATTTTTACTAATATCCAGTCATTTTTATGTCACTAAGGATGATTATTAAAATATATGATCAAATGCAATTGATAATCGATCTCATTATCGTTAGTATATGCGAAAATTTATGTTTGACTATAGTTTTCATAAAGTTATTTATATTTACATAGAAGGAATAGGTAAAATGTTGTTAGGGGCAAACAAATCACTGCTCGCGTTGACAGTGGTTGCAGGTACATTATTGACGGGTTGTAACGAAACCAGTCCGGATCCAAAGTCTACAAATCCAACTCAATCGGTCGTCAAGCCTAATGCTCCAACAGGACCTATCGTTAATGACGATCTCGATCAGTTTCGCTGGACTTGGAGCCAAAACTTCACTGGTAAGCAATTTTATGAAATTAAGGTGCAAGGCCAACCATGGGTGACGGTTAATGGAAATCCTCATCAGTTAGTGATCGATGGTGTTTATGCTGCGGGTGATATTCAGGTTCGTGTAAAAGCGGACTCAACACAAAATAGAACCGTGAGTGAAATACTTACTAGTACGTCTGCTTATACAGCGAGTTCGGCTGTTGCTCGACCAAAATCCCCAACGAATCCCGTCCAAAATGATAATTTAAATACCTTTGATTGGGACCTTGTTACTGATTTTAACGATGTTAGCGATTATGAATACTCACTGACTGGCGGTGTTGATTGGACAGCGGTTGCTAGCAAACCTTTAGAAGTAGGCGATGTTGATATTGATGCTGGGCATGTGCAAGTGCGTGTTAAAGCAAATCCCGCAGCGGATACATTAGCGGGTTCGATCTTAATTAGCTCACAAGCATTTAGATCAGGTGTACCAGTTGTAATCGCGGCGCCAACATTACCTGATATTGTCAACAAAAACATCGGTAATACAGGTTATCCAAATGAAGTTAAAACCAATGGTTTTAGTTGGGATTGGGTAACAAATTCGAATACTAAGGTTACTTACGATCAACCTGAACATTATGAATTTACCAATGATGGCGGCACAACTTGGCAGGCAGTGACGTATAAGCCACAACATGTTGGTCCTAAAGCTTACGATAAAACCAAAGTTGGTGTGCGTGTTAAGAAAAACGCAATCGCGAATAAGGTGAACCCTGTCGGCGAAACTTTGTTTGCAACGGCAGCGAGTACTGAATTTTATGTAACACGTGTTGTATCAATGAAGTCGTGGAATCAACCAAAAGATCTAACATCCTATGGTACCTGGTCTAAGGCGGAAGCAAGCGGCTGTTATATTGAATACGATGCTAAGGGTGAAAACCCACAGTTTTGGGCTTATGCAGGTGATGCTTCTAGCGCAGATAAAGTGCCTGCATTATTAAATAAAGAATTCTGTGATATGCCAAACTGGACGTTATTAGGTTCGACAGAAATGAAAGCTAAAACCTTAGTTGATTCGAGTTATATCTCAAGCACGTTTAGTAGCTCTTTAATCAATGATTCATCTAGACATTGGTCTTCAGAAGTAGCGAATGATATCGAAACGTTGAAAGTTATCAAGTCTGGTCAGGAAGTTACCGCATCATTTGGCACTAAAGTTATCGTAAACTGGGCATTACCAGATACAGCAAAAATAGTAACAGAAAGTGCATCAACGGACGCTGATATCAAGGCATTAGTGTCATTACAAAATAGCAATTGGCAAACGACCTCGGCTGATTTAATTGCTGTCATTAATAAAATTGAAACGTTAGTGGATCAACCTTTGACACCACTATTATCTGATGTAACGACTGCGGATACAGAAGCGAAAGCGGTGTTTGATGTATTGACGTCAGCGTTAGTTGAATACCAAGAAAGAATAGATTTATTAACGCTTTACTCAACTATGCTTGAGAGCGATAGCAGTATTGATAATGCGCTTAAAACAACGATTAATACTAATGTTGCATCAACTAAAACAGCATTTATTAATTTAACGGCGTTACACACTTCATTCAAATCTGCACTAAAAGTGACTCCCGCGTTAACCGCGTTGATTAAGTTAACGGATCAAAATACGACAGCAGATACGGCTAAAGAGACATTATTAGCGGCAATGGATGGCGCAGATATTCACGCGAAGAGTTTGGACCTATTCGCTGCGGCAGCTGCTATTAAGGATTTTATCAAGGCCAATATTAGTCTTGTTTCAGACCTGAATTCGGCAACACATGACTTACCGAAAGTGAGCAATGCAGCATTAATCTCGGCTTTGGATAAATTATTGGTCATATTTAATAACTTACCAACATCAACAGAGGTTGACGCACTTAATGCACATGCAGTTACTGGTTTAAAGCGTGCATCAACAGCAGGTTATAGCGTTACGGCTGGCGATGCAGTGATAGGCACTCACTTTGCTAAGTTAGATATTAACGGTGGCTATTTACTAAGTGCGACAACGTATGCACAAGGCTGGCGTTGTGTGATAGATAACCGCGATCTTGTACGTCAACGGATTTGGACATTGCTTAAAGACGGACTACCAAATGGCGCTGATGATTTAGCGTTTGATGCTTCAGGTGCTGGTATTGCAAGTGTAATGGGCGCTGGTGGTTTAGTTGAATCGACGAATACTACGCAGTTATGTGGACGTAGTGATTGGGCGTTACCAAGCAAGGGGCAGTTGACGTCACTTGAAACTGGGACTGTTAATGGCGGCGACACCATTGATGTCAATGTGTTTCCGCATCACCTAGCGCTTAATCCAAAATATGACACCAATAGATGGCTTTCTGGTTCATTACCTGAAACAAAATTTTGGTATTGGGCTGCTGAAGAGCGTAGCAGTGATGAACAGAAAACTTATCATTATCGGACCGTTAATAACAATTCATCAAGCGGCTCTGAATTAAAACAAGGCGATGAAGATGAAGTCGTACTTGGGCGTTTAGTCAGTGAAATTAAGTTGTCATATCAATTGCTTGATAGCGTCGGTGACGCCACTACGAATAGCGATACTGCAGTTTGTGCATATCAACCTGATACTAAATTAACTTGGCAGTTATTCAACACCGATGACTTAGGCGTAAGACAAAAGAAATACGCCGATGTGCTATTAGAAGTTTCACAACTTAATAGTAATTCTCTCTGTGGTAAAGATAATTGGCGAGTGCCTGAAAGCACGGAACTTGTAGGGCTGTTACCCCTTGATCGTTCCGTATTTCGTTTTAATGATACAGCTGCTTATAGTTCGTATCGCTGTTATGTAGCGAATGAAGAGAATCGCTGGGGTCGTCAACTTTGTTTTGACATGACTACGGAAACAATGGGTGAGGCAAGTGGTACTTCAGCATATCAATATCGCTTAACGTCATCGGATAAATAATTCTTAGTTTGACAGTTTGCGATTGCGCAGGCTGTCAAACTATTCCATAAAAATAATAGAGATAAAAATGAAAAACAACAAACAAAAACAGCGCGGCGCGGCGGCAATTGAATATGCAATTTTAGCAGCTGCGATGTCACTTATTATGCTGCAGTTTTTAGGCAGTAATGGTGATTTGACTCAAGCAATTAATGGTACTTATGAATCAGTAATTCAGAAGCTTGAAACGATTCAAGACGGTAAGTAAAACTCTTTAATTTAAGTGATTACGGTTTAAATCGTATTAATAGAAGCAAAAATTATGAATGCAAAACGTTTAGTTTACCTGTCTGTTTGTATGTCGTTATTGGGGTTGATTTGGCTGTTCTTCAGTTTGTCAGCACCCGTAAATAGTACCCCTAAACAAGACACGGTAAAAACATATGAAGTCCTAGTGTCGACACAAGATGTCGTTATTGGTCGTCCTTATAGTGCGTCGTTATTTGCTTGGAAAACAGTAGATGAAAGCAGTGTTCGCGATCGCATCGATTTTATTGATAAAGCCAATTTTTCTATACAGGCGTTAAAAAATACAGTTGCGGCGGCGGACTTTGTCACAGGTCAAATACTTAGCCCATCGGATTTCTTAAAACCGGAACAAGGTGGATTTTTATCCGTGATGTTACGTCCAAATTATCGAGCGGTATCAATACCTGTTGATGAAGTCACTGCAAACTCGGGATTAATTGGTCCGGGTGATCATGTCGATGTGTTACTGCTGGCGTCAAAATCCCAAGAATTGCGCTCACGCGGCAATGAAACTCAGAGTTTATATGTGAAAACCATTGCGCAGAACGTCCGTGTATTGGCCTTTAATGATGCCTTACAGCTTGCGCGTTATATGGAAAAACAAAAGCATAATAAAGGCGTGATCCCAGACAACAGTACGGTGACATTAGAAGTGTCACCACTACAAGCAAACCAAATTACCTTGGCAAATCAATTGGGTACTTTGTCTATGGTCTTACGCAGTAAAAACAGTCAGGAAACGGACAGTGCTGTAATCCCTGCTGTTAACGTGGATGACATTTTGCCAGCGATTAAACAAGTTCAACCGGACATTGGCTTAGTCGAATTTCGAGCTAAGAATAAACGAGTGATGAATAATGCAGGAAGCGAAAATGATTAAACAATTAGTGAGTGCATTGTCGTTTTTACTGTTTAGCACCATGTTGCAAGCACAAACGTTAGACGTGGTATTAAATAAAGCCCGCTTGATTGAATTACCAAAAACAGCGAAATCAATCTTTATTGCCAGTAGCAGTATTGCGGATTACCAGACCTTAACAAATACCAAAATCATGGTGTTTGGTAAGAAAACGGGCAGTACATCCTTGTATGTGCTTGATGCGAAGGAAAACGTTATTTATTCTGCAACCGTTAAGGTGAGTCATAATGTGACAGAACTTAATGAGCTGATTCATAAAGAGTTTCCAGATGCGATATTTAACGCAGAATCGACTGCGGGTAAGTTGTTCTTAAAAGGGCAAGTGCCGACACCGAGCATGGCGGAAAAGATAGTTCGTTTATCTGAAGGTTACGTATCAACGTTAGCGAGTACTGAGTCGAGTGATAGCCAGCAAAGTGGTAATGCACAAAGTTCGACACAACCAACACAACCAGCAGCGAGTAATGTTGATAACGATGAACTAATTAACCAACTACAGGTAACTATGCCTAATCAAGTTAATTTACGTATTCGTATTGCCGAAGTATCGCGTAAAGTTTCTAACAAGTTAGGTATTAAGTGGGGCTCGCAAGGTTTTGGTACTGGTACATTTGCCTTTTTAGACAATTATGGCGGTAAGCTCGGAGGCGTTAATCCGGCCAGTTGGGCTGATCTTTCGGTGATTGTCGATGCATTGGCAACCAACGGTATGATGTCAGTATTAGCTGAACCCAATTTAACCGCAATGAGTGGTGAAGAAGCGTCGTTTTTAGTGGGCGGTGAGATCCCAATCCCTTTGGTTTACAGCGATACGGCGACGGTTGAATATAAGACATTTGGTGTGCGATTAGATTTTAAACCCACGGTATTAAGTGCCAATCGAATTAGTCTGAAAGTGGCCACAGAGGTGAGTACAGTTTCTTCAGAAACGAATGTTCAAATCGGTGGCACGCAAGGTAGCTCTTCGTTCCCGACCTTTGTGACGCGTCGTGCTTCAACGACTATTGAACTAGCCAGCGGCCAAAGCTTTGCCTTGGGTGGATTATTGCAATCAAAAGACATTGAACAACTACAAAAGATGCCATTACTGGGTGATATTCCGGTACTCGGAGCATTGTTCCGCTCCAATGAATTCCAGCGCGAAGAAACCGAACTCATTATTATTGCAACGGCGTATCTGGTACAACCAACCAGAGCTGACATATTACCCTTACCTACAGATGGGCTGATCCCGATGAGTGATGTTGAACGTCTATTAGCGTGGCCAGTTTCAAAGCAAGCTACAAATGCAACTGACAATGAAAGTCGTACAGACAATCGCCAACCGCGACTGCTTGGCGATAATGGATTTTATTACTGAGGTAGTTATGCGGATATTTTCGATATTAATAATGTGTGGTTTGTTAAGTGCCTGTGCGATCGATTCGGTACAGCGACAACCACAAGTCAAAGTTGAAGCTGTGACGCATAAAATTGCGTTACAGCTGGATACTGAAGCACTGACAAAAAGCGATAAAACAGCACTGAATGAGTTTATTTTTCAACGTGGGGAGTTATCGGCGTTACGGATCCGCATTGATAGTTATAGCGATAAAGGAACTAATGCAGTGCCTGCATTAATTGCATTGTTGAAAAATGCGGGGGTGTATCCAAGTCAGGTAACAAGCCAACTTAGTGAGTCGTCATCAACGGCTGATATTGCACTGATCGTGGAGTCATATCGCAGTATCGTACCAAATTGCCACGCTGGTAAAGAGAGCCACACAGTCTTGAATGAATTTAACTCTAGTCCTAATTTTGGTTGTGCAAATGCCAGCGCTTTAGCGCAAATGGTAGCAACACCAAGAGATTTAATTGTGGGGCGTACACTTGATGCGACTGACGGGCGTAAAGCGGTGGCAACTGTTGAAGCTTACTATCAGCCTGCTGCGAGTAATAACCAACAAGAAGATAAAAATAAGAGCATCGCTGCTACTTTGGGAGGTCAATAATCATGAACACGTCTAATCAAATGGCAGATGAGCATATCGAGAATAGTAACCTTCGTGGCCGTAAAATCACGGTCGTTAGTGCTAAAGGAGGTGCAGGCACAACCTCGTTATTAGCTAATATTGCTTGGGGTTTATCACAGCTGCAGGGGACGCAGGTTGCCTGCGCTGATCTTGATTTTATGACTGGCGATCTTGATTTACAATTTAGTGTGAACACGAACAATGCATTATTAGAAATGTTGCAGTTTCCTGATCGTTTAGAGCCTGTGGTTTATCAGCGTAGCGGCATTAAAGTTAACGATGATTTATATGTATTCACAGCCTATGCAGCTGGCTTTGAACAGAATTTCTGGCCTGATGTTGCTAGTATGCAAAAAGTGTCTCGCTTCTGCCTGCAGCAAGCGACATA
>NZ_ABCQ01000072.1 GCF_000170855.1 Moritella sp. PE36
AATACCACCCTTGTACGTTTGATGTTCTAACGTAGGTCCCTTATCGGGATTGCGGACAGTGTCTGGTGGGTAGTTTGACTGGGGCGGTCTCCTCCCAAAGAGTAACGGAGGAGCACGAAGGTTGGCTAAACATGGTTGGACATCATGTGGTTAGTGCAAAGGCATAAGCCAGCTTAACTGCGAGACAGACACGTCGAGCAGGTACGAAAGTAGGTCTTAGTGATCCGGTGGTTCTGAATGGAAGGGCCATCGCTCAACGGATAAAAGGTACTCCGGGGATAACAGGCTGATACCGCCCAAGAGTTCATATCGACGGCGGTGTTTGGCACCTCGATGTCGGCTCATCACATCCTGGGGCTGAAGTTGGTCCCAAGGGTATGGCTGTTCGCCATTTAAAGTGGTACGCGAGCTGGGTTTAGAACGTCGTGAGACAGTTCGGTCCCTATCTGCCGTGGGCGTTTGAGAATTGAGAGGAGCTGCTCCTAGTACGAGAGGACCGGAGTGGACGAACCACTGGTGTTCGGGTTGTCATGCCAATGGCATTGCCCGGTAGCTAAGTTCGGAACTGATAACCGCTGAAAGCATCTAAGCGGGAAGCAGGCCTCGAGATGAGTTCTCACTGGAGCTTTAAGCTCCCTGAAGGGCCGTTGGAGACTACAACGTTGATAGGCAAGGTGTGTAAGTGCTGTGAGGCATTGAGCTAACTTGTACTAATTACCCGTGAGGCTTAACCATACAAATTAAAGTATGATTAATTGAAATACGACTTAAGAATAGACAGAACACTTTAGGTTTTAAAGACTTCTTTATTTATAGCTTTTCAGATTAACAATAGAAATTAATTTTTCTTATAGAAAGCAAACCAGATTTGCTTGGTGACCATAGTGTTGCGGTACCACCTGACTCCATTCCGAACTCAGTAGTGAAACGTAATAACGCCGATGGTAGTGTGGGGTTTCCCCATGTGAGAGTAGGGCATCGCCAAGCGCCAAATTAGAGAGAGCCGATATCAGCAATGATATCGGCTTTTTTGTGTCTGTAATTTACGACTGTGGTGTTATTGCTGTAAGTTTGAATGAATGTTCCCGAGTTCAATCTGATGTATACGCCGTGATTCAAGTATTCCAGACAATAAAAAACCAGCCTACGGCTAGTTTTTTTGTATTGGTATTCGGCTAACTAGATAATATTATCGAGATTATATCTTTGTCGCTAATGGGTTAACGCCATGCCTTGAAGGTATTAATTAAACCATTGGTAGAACTGTCATGATTATTAATAGATTCATTATTATTTAATTCAGGTAGAATTTGATTGGCTAATTGCTTACCTAATTCAACACCCCATTGATCAAAGCTGAAAATATTCCAGATAATACCTTGTGTGAAGATCTTATGTTCATACATGGCTAACAACGAACCAAGTGTTTTCGGTGTCAGTTGTTTGAATAAAATCGAGTTGGTTGGGTTATTGCCTGTAAAAGTTTTAAACTCAGCTAAGCTGGCAATGTCTGCTTCTGACATACCTGAATCTGCTAATTCATCAATCACAGTTTGTTTTGATTTACCGAACGCTAACGCTTCTGTTTGTGCAAAGAAGTTAGACATTAGTTTTACATGATGATCTGAGATCTTATTATGTGATTGTGCTGGCGCAATGAAATCACATGGGATAAGTTTTGTACCTTGATGGATTAATTGGTAGAAAGCATGCTGACCGTTCGTCCCTGGTTCACCCCAGATGATAGGTCCTGTTTGGTAATCAACGGCTTTGCCATCACGATCAACACTCTTACCATTTGATTCCATATTACCTTGCTGGAAATAAGCGGCAAAACGATGCATATACTGATCGTAAGGTAATATAGCTTCGCTTTCAGCACCGAAAAAGTTGTTATACCAAACACCAATTAATGCCAAAATAACGGGAATATTATCTTCTAGTGGCGTTTCGACAAAGTGCTTATCCATCTCATGTGCACCGCTAAGTAACTCTTCAAAATTGTCGAAGCCAATACTTAATGCGATAGATAAACCAATTGCTGACCAAAGTGAGTAACGACCACCAACCCAGTCCCAAAATTCAAACATGTTCTTAGTATCAATACCGAATGCTTTCACTGCTGTTGCGTTCGTTGATAACGCAGCAAAGTGAGATGCCACATGTTCTTCACTTTCAGCACTCGTTAAAAACCATGATCTTGCACTGTGTGCATTGGTCATGGTTTCTTGTGTCGTAAATGTTTTTGATGCAATTAAAAATAACGTTGTTTCTGGATCTAAGCCCTTTAATGTTTCTGCGATATGGGTACCGTCAACATTAGAAACAAAATGCATATTTAAATGATTTTTGTAAGGTCTCAGTGCTTCGGTAACCATGTAAGGTCCTAAATCAGAACCGCCAATACCAATATTTACAATATCGGTAATTGCTTTACCTGTATAGCCTTTCCAATTACCACTAATGATGTCATGACAGAATGCTTTCATTTGCGCTAGCACTGCGTTAACCGCAGGCATTACATCTTTACCATCAACCATTACTGGTGTATTACTGCGATTTCGAAGCGCTGTGTGTAATACCGCTCTTTTTTCAGTTTGATTGATTTTCTTACCAGATACCATAGCTGTAATTGCTGTCGGTAAATCAACTTCATGAGCAAGCGCTGTCAGTTTTTTAAGTGTGCATTGCGTAATGATATTTTTAGAAAAATCACATAAAATATCATTATTAAATTGTTTAGAAAACTGTTCAAACCTATTTACATCATTAGCAAATAACGTGCTGATATTGGTTTTCTGCATGTCTGAATAATGTGCTTTTAAAGCATGCCAAGCATTCGTTTCTGTTGGATTCATGATTTTGTTTTTCACTTTTAACTGATGGACTGTGGTAATTAATCTACATATCGTGCTAATAAAGCGGTTTAAAGGTGACTAATTCAGATGTAGCTTAACTATATAAGTAATTTTATTACATAGTGGTTATTATTCATAAAAAAATTATCGTTAATGTTAGGCTTATCTCATTTTTACTACATGTTACACCTTGTTACAAAGTAGCTATGAAATAAATCGCATAATATCCATCTTGACCTTACACTAAGGGTAAAGGTTATACTTTGCTCATATTATCATTAATAAGGTTTTTTCGTTATGTCTAAAACACTTTCAATTGGTATCGGTGGTATGTCATGTGCTGGCTGTGCATCAAAATTAGAATCTGCGTTAAATGCTGAAAGTGGTATCCAAGCAAGCGTTAATTTTGCACTGAGTACCGCTCAGATAAATATAGCTGATAATGCGACAAGTAATACCGTGAAATCTATTCTTGATGACAAGAATTATACCTATCATAGTGAAATATTATCACTTTCTGTGAGTGGCTGGTCTTGCGCTAATTGCGCTGCAAAAACTGTATCGAAGCTGTTAGTGAATAAAGATATATTAACGGTGGATGCTAACTTTGCGAGCGAGAAAATAACCGTAACCTATTTTTCTGGTGCTATCCTCCCCGCGGATATTATTAACTTGATCATTCATCTAGGTTACAAAGCGACTGTTAATCGCGGTAGTGTGGTGTCACAAACAGAAAGCTTATTGATCCGAGAAATGGAATTCAAAAGAAAAAATAAACAGCAGCTGCTATTGGTGATTATTTCTGCTTTATTAACGTTGCCTTTAGTTGCAGGCATGCTAACTATGTTTGTCAGTGATATTAACTTCATCGTTCCTGTATGGCTGCAATTATTATTAGCCACACCAATCCAGTTTATTATTGGCCGTCGTTATTATTTAGGTGCGTATAATTCATTAAAAAACGGTGCAGCAAATATGGATGTACTTGTTGCGACAGGTACCAGTGCTGCTTATTTCTATAGTTTGTATTTATTTTTAAGCATTGGTGAAAAAGCACAAGGTGCGCTGTATTTTGAAGCCAGTGCGGTTGTGATCACTTTAATTAGTCTTGGTAAATACCTAGAAGAAAATGCGAAACAAAATACGTCGTCAGCTATCTATGAATTGATGATGTTAAGGCCGGAAGTTGCAAGTGTAAAGCGTGGAGATGAATGGTTAACATTGCCTATTGAAGACGTCGTCATTGGGGATGAAGTTCGGGTTCTCGCGGGTGAAAAAGTACCGGTAGACGGCGTGATTATTGATGGTAAAAGTGAATTAGATGAATCTATGATCACAGGGGAAAGTTTACCGGTAGTAAAACAGCTCGGGCAAACGCTTATTGGTGGTTCTATTAATGGTACTGGCGTTTTACTGTTAAAGGTCAATGCGGTTGGTAAAGATTCCAGTTTAAATAAAATTATCTCTCTTGTTGAAACCGCACAAATGGGCAAAGCTCCCTTTCAGCAATTAGTTGATAAAATAAGTAATATTTTTGTGCCTGTCGTGTTAGCTATTGCTACGGCGACATTTTTTATCTGGTATTTAGGCTTTGATGACTTTGAACGTGGTCTAATTTCCGCTGTAGCGGTATTAGTGATTGCCTGTCCTTGTGCTTTAGGGCTTGCAACACCCGCTGCATTAGTTACTGGGACTGGTGCTGCAGCACGACAAGGTATTTTAATTAAAGATATAGATACCTTGCAGAAAGCACATAAAATTACCGATGTAATGTTAGATAAAACGGGTACATTAACGGAGGGTAAACCTAAGGTTACGGCTGTTCATAGTTTTGATTATGATGAAGACATTTTAATTAGCAGTGCAGCAGCAGTGCAACAGTTTAGTGAACATCCGTTAGCAAAATCGATCATCAGTTATGCCCAAGACAAGCAGCTTAAATTATTACCCGCCTCTCAAGTTGAAACTATCATCGGCTATGGTATTAAAGGGAATGTTGAAGGTGAGAATATTCTGATTGGTAATCACGAGTTGATGCTGGCTGAGGGCGTTGATACTCAACCTGGCGATTCATTACTTACTGAGTCAAGTGAACATACCGGTTCAGAAATGTGGGTTGCAATAGATGGTCATCTTGTCGGTTTACTTATTATTGCTGATACCTTACGTGTAGAAAGTCGGGCTGCGATTGCATTGTTACAACAAGCTCGAATTAATACGACAATGCTCAGTGGTGATAATGCGCTGGCGGTAGAAAAAATTGCTCAAGAATTAAAAATAGATCACTATTATGCGCAGGTAAAACCTGAAAATAAATCGAGTTATATCCAAGAGCGACAGCGTCTTGGAAAAATAGTTGCTATGGTAGGGGATGGGATTAATGATGCGCCCGCATTAGCGCAAGCTGATATTAGTATTGCGATGGGAGCCGGTTCCTATGTCGCGATGGAGACGGCCAACATTACCTTATTAAGAAATGATCCTCGCTTGGTATCTGCTGCAATGGATATCTCTAGATTAACTTGGCGTAAGATCCAACAAAATTTATTTTGGGCCTTTATTTTTAACCTTATTGGTATCCCGTTAGCCGCCGCTGGCTATTTAAGTCCAGAGCTCGCAGGTGCGGCAATGGCGTTTAGTAGCATAGCAGTATTGTCGAATTCACTGCTGATTAAGCGTTGGCAGCCCAAGTTTGTTCGCCAATAATTGTATTGAAGTATGATGAATTACGCAGGCTTGATTGCCTTGAAACCGAAAAGTAGCAGGTTATATGATGAAAAATATTAGTGCAGTAGCAAAAGAAGTCGGTTTATCAACAAAAACGATCCGTTATTACGAAAGTATTGCTTTAACTTCAGAGCCGATACGGGGTGATAATGGCTATCGTTATTACAATCAACGTATTATAACTGAATTAAACTTTGTAAAACGGGCTCGGGATGCAGGGTTTAACCTTGAAGAATGTAAAGAGTTGGTACATCTCTATAAAAATGAGGAGCGTACAGCGGCTCAGGTTAAGGCATTAACGTTAGAAAAAATTACCGACATTGAAGCGCGCATTGCAATATTACAAGGCATGCACACTACGCTGTTATCATTAGCATCTTCTTGTAAGGGTGATAACTCTTCTGAGTGCGCTATTTTAGATCAGCTTTCTATTGAATAAATATCACTGTTGCCGACTTTCCAGTAAACTAGGCGCTAAATAACACGACAAAATATTTGTGAAATAAAAGGTTTATATGACTGATTCAGCATTATCACGTGAAGATGAAACATTGTTATCAGATTGGTTATCTGGCGACGAAACACCAAAAGAAACGCTGTCATTAATTGCGATGAAAGGTTTCTTCTTTGGTTTAGTCGCTGCGCCTGCGCCAGTTGAAACAGAAGATTGGATGGATATGATCTTTGGTGGTGCTGCGCCAAGCAATATTAGCGACGATAAGCTATTTGCAATTATCTCCGTTTATAACGAGATCAGTGAGCAAGTTTATGAAACTGGCGCAAAATTACCTGCTGAATGCATCGAGTGTGCGAATTTTTCTGATAATTTTAACTCGGGTGAAGCATTAAATGAATGGGCGATTGGTTTTGCGATAGGTGCTGCTTTTTATTACGAAAGTTTAGTAAGCTCGTTGGCTGACGACAGTGAAATACATCAAGCATTGCAAATGGCGTATTTATGCTTAAGTTATTTTTCGAGTGCTGGTACTGCGCAACAGATTGCACAATTACAGCAAAGTGAATGGGAAACATTTACGCATACCGTATTAGAGATGATGCCTGATTTTATTGTTGCTTATGCACAAGTGGTTGAACAAGCTGCATTGGCAAGTGGTAACTACGATGATGACGATTGGAATGATGACGAACTGATTGATTAATTAATTAATCACTACCCTCTCATTTAGCGATGAAATTTCTGGTTTGTTATAATTTCTTTGCTTTTTTTGGAGATCTGGATGATAGTTCAGATCTTTAAAGCTAACAATGGTGAATATATGTCTATCTCTATCGAAGAAAAGTTAAAACGTGCAGAAACTAGAGTATGTAAAGCCGTGTTCCCATCTACAGTTAATCACCATGATACTCTGTTTGGCGGGCAAGCATTATCTTGGATGGATGAAACGGCTTTTATTGCCGCTACCCGGTTTTGTCATAAACCCTTAGTGACAGTGTCTTCGGATCGGATTGATTTCTCTCACCCAATACCAGCCGGCTCTATAGTTGAATTGGTTGGCACTATCGATAAAGTTGGACGTACATCAATTCGGGTTAAAGTGGATATATTTGTTGAATCGATGACTGAAGAAGGTCGTACCAAAGCTATTTCTGGTATGTTCAGTCTAGTGGCTGTCGATGAAAATAGAAAACCTACGCCGATCATGGATGAATCTTAGTATTTAATTAAGAAACTGTTTATCTTTTCACACAGCAGTAACGGTTATATATTTATTATGCGCTAGACCTGTTGCCGCTGTTATCCATTTATAGCCTGAGTCTAGTTCTGCACTAAATAGGGTATAAGTCCACTTATTACAGATTAAATAACCGACTTCGACGCTATATAACCTTGCACAACGATATGTTCCCTGATCTTCAATGTTATGATTTTTATTTAAATTAAAACCGCAGCTTCTATACCGCGTTATGCGAGTTACCCCGATATTCAACATCCGTTACAGATAGGATAATCATGTCTAAACAAGCAGATAAAATACCGACCAATATTATTACTGGTTTTCTTGGCGTTGGTAAAACAACTGCTATCCAACAGCTACTTAAGCAAAAACCGGAAGGTGAAGTGTGGGGGATATTGGTTAACGAGTTTGGTCAAATTGGTATTGACGGTACGCTATTATCTGCATTTACTGAAACGTTAGACAATCAAGCACAACGTATTATTGTTAAAGAAGTACCAGGTGGTTGTCTTTGCTGTGTGGCCGGACTGCCCATGAAAATGGGATTGAATATGTTAATCAGTAAGGCAAAACCTGATCGTATCTTGATTGAGCCAACAGGACTTGGGCATTTACAGCAAGTGATTAGAGATCTATCGGGTGAGTTTTACTGTGATGTTTTAGCGCTTAACGCCACGATCTGCTTAGTTGATCCCGCGCACCTCAATGACGCGAAATACGTAGAGAATAACCATTTTCAAGATCAAATAAGTTTGGCAGATGTGCTTGTCGCGAATAAAACGGAACAATTAGAGAGTGAAGATAAGCACCGTTTCATGGACTTTGCTGCACAACTATCACCCGCTAAACAATCAGTGCTGTGGACGCATCATGGTGATTTTTCAATTGATACCCTCGCGTTGCCACTTGATCATCAACGCCGATCGCAGCATTTATCTGCTCATCTAAAACACAGTCATGCACATCACCAGCATGAAAAAAAGCCGTTATCACTCGATAGTGATCCGCGTTTTGAACGCAACCATGGTGACGGACAGGGTTTATTTAGTTATGGCTGGGTTTTCAATCCGCAGCAGGTATTTAATTTAATGGCACTGGCAACATTGTTAGAACCTTTAGAAGTGGTGCGTTTGAAAGCGGTAATTAAAACTGAACAAGGCTGTTTTGCGATAAATAGTGTGAATGGTGAATGTGATTTCATGCCGATCAGTGAGTTGGACGCGAGTAAAATCGAGATCATTAGTATGATTGAGTTACCTTGGCAGAAGCTGGAGGAGGCTTTATGCGATAGTCTCATTCTCGAGCAGTAAACAATAGAATATCAATGTTAAATTGCACCATTAAAACTAAAATTAGTGAGTTATAGCTTAAATTTATTATATGTTAGTAATATGTTGCCATATATCACGTTATTCATCCCAACAAAACAATCATTATCTGCATGTTTTTACGTATACTTTAATGATGAATTTTGGATAAATAAATGTTTGGTGTTGATGATGGTTGATAAGCAAATTAAATCTTTATTACGTATGCGACTTGGAAACAGTAACTAAGCCTTGAGTGTGGTGCTTAGTTGCTGGTTTTACCACGCGCGATGATCGCTAATTCATCATTGATGATGTGACTGTAACTACGTAAAAGGATCTTATTATGACGACATTTAACCACCGTAAATACCAAGCTTTCCCTGTTCTAAACATGCCTAACCGACAATGGCCAAATAACCGTATTACTCAGGCGCCGCAATGGTGCAGTGTTGATTTACGCGATGGTAATCAAGCCCTTGTTGACCCAATGACGGTTGCGCAAAAGCGCCGCTATTATCAACTATTATTAGCGATGGGCTTTAAACAAATCGAAGTTGGTTTTCCTGCTGCATCGAAGATGGATTTTGACTTTGTCCGCTGGTTAATTGAAGAAAATAAAATCCCTGATGATGTGACAATTCAAGTATTAACCCAAGCGCGTGAAAGCCTTATCGAAAAAACCTTCGCGGCGTTAAAAGGCGTTAAACAGGCGATTATTCATGTTTATAATTCAACGTCGACGGTACAGCGAGAGCTTGTTTTTCAAAAAGATCGTCAAGGTATTATTGATATTGCAGTTCAGGGGGCCACGTGGGTGAAACAGCATGCCGATGCGAATCCAGGTCCCCGCTGGCAGTTTGAATATTCTCCTGAAAGCTTCTCGGGTACAGAACTGGATTTTGCCGTTGATATTTGTGATGCGGTCAATGCGGTCTGGCAGCCAACGCAGGACAATCCCGTAATAATTAATTTACCCGCGACGGTCGAAATGTCGACGCCGAATGTGTTTGCAGATCAGGTCGAATGGTTTTGTGAACATGTGCAAAATAGAGACGCTATTACCGTCAGTGTGCATACTCATAACGATCGTGGCTGTGCTGTTGCCGCGGCTGAGTTGGCTGTGATGGCAGGAGCCGACCGTGTTGAAGGTACTTTACTTGGCAATGGTGAGCGTACCGGTAATATGGATATTATTACCATGGCGATGAATCTTTACAGTCAAGGTATAGATCCTGAGCTGCGCCTTGGTGACATTGATAATATCATTGGCACTATTACGGAATGTACCCAATTACCTGTTCACCCTCGTCATCCTTATGTGGGTGAATTAGTGTATACCGCTTTTTCTGGTAGTCATCAGGATGCCATCAAGAAATGCTTAGATCGTCGGGTCCCAGAAAGTACTTGGAACGTTGCTTACCTACCTATCGATCCTACGGATTTGAATCGCACATTAAAACACGTTATTCGGGTTAATAGCCAATCGGGTAAAGGCGGTATTGCTTTTCTGCTTGAACAAGAATATGGCGTGCAGTTACCACGTTGGTTACAAGTTGAATTTGCAGGCGTGGTTCAGCAACAATCAGAAGCGACGGCCAGTGAATTAATGGTTCCACAAATATGGCAGTTATTTAAGTCGACCTATGCGCGAACTGAACAATTATATCAATTATCGGATTACAGCGTTAATCATGGTGATATTGATAAAATACAGGCGCTACTGGTGGATGGTGATAACAGTGTTCGGGTGATGGGTGAAGGACAGGGGGCATTAACCGCCTTTATTACCGCACTAAAACAGCACTTTAATATTGAGTTTGAAGTGATTAACTTTAGTGAGCATGCATTAAGTAAAGGCTCAGATGCAGATGCCATTGCTTACGTACAAATTCAGACCGCGACGGAAGCCGTTATCGGAGTCGCGATCCACAATGATATTTTGACCGCGTCACTGACGGCATTATTAAATGCAGTGAATCAACTTCAGACAATTAAACGCCTTGCTGTTGCATAATCATCATGGGTATTGCATATAACGACACCCATAACTCATGCTAACTTGGTTCACAAATATCAACAGCCCAAGGGCCTAAGGTTTTACCGCCTTGGCCTTTATAAATAAATTTCACGCCGATGTTATCCTCATGCGCTAATCGATAAATTGTATTATTTTTATCTTCACATAAAGCGCGATTAGTTTGTTTTTCTATGTGTTTTTGTTGCCAAACCAAGTTTGTTGCCGGTAGTTGATACGTTACCGTTAAGATCGAATTGTAACGATCAAATTTAAGGTGTTGATAGTTATCGGCCATTTCTTGATAACGTACGATAGTAATATTATCTAATTTAGTGGGTTGGTATTTGTAGTTTTGTGTGGACTGACATCCGTATAACCCAGTACTTAGCATGATAAATGCAAATAATTTATTCATAAAACACCACTTCCTTGTGTTATTTCTGTTGTCGTTAATAGAATCAATGTTAACACTTGATTAACATTGATTGCTATTTTTTTCAGTCTTCAGTTCTCATACTTTACTGCTTGTGTCATTGGGACGCTGGCGGTAAAGGTGCTTTAACCATGTGATCAAACGCCCGCAATCTTCTAATAATAAATAATTAATGGGCACGATAAATAAGGTTATCACGGTCGCAAATATAATGCCGAATCCTAATGATATTGCCATTGGAATAAGAAATTGAGCTTGAATACTCGTTTCAAGCAACAGTGGCATCAAGCCAACAAACGTGGTGATCGAGGTTAACATCACGGCTCTAAAACGTGCGACACCGGCGTTGTTTACCGCCTCAGTCAGTGGCACGCCTTCAGCGCGTTGTTTATTAATATAGTCCACTAATACCAAGGAATCATTCACTACTACACCGGTCAATGCCAGCATGCCAAGTACACTCATTAAGGTGAGAGGATTGCCCATGATGATGTGACCTAAGATAGCGCCAATAGCGCCGAAGGGGATCACTGACATGACGATTAATGGTTGGGTATAAGAGCGGAATGGGATCGCAAGTAAAGCGTAAATCGCAAATAACACAAAAACCAACCCGAGTTTTAAACTAGAGAAAGATTCATCTTGTTCTTTAGCCTCTCCCTCGAGCGAGTAACTGACGTCTGGATACAGCTGCATGAGTTGATCTAAATAATCGGTTAAGTCCTGTTTTAATATGCCGAGGTTACCTGTTTCTTTATTTAAGTCAGCGGTGATATTAAGTGTGCGTTGTCGATCAATACGAATAATGACTGATGGACTGGTACCGACGGTTATTTCTGCTACCTCAAGAAAGGGGATCTCGTCACCCGCAAGGGTTCTGATCATCATGTTATTTAAGTTATAAATAGACTGCCGTTCATTTTCTGGATAACGAATAAATACTTTTACGTCATCTTTACCGCGTTGTATCCGTTGTACTTGCTCACCATAAAAAGCTTGCCTTACTTGTTGTGCTAGATCCGATAAACTTAATCCCAGTGCTTCCGCTTCTGGCTTTATGGCCAGCTGTAATTCTGTTTTACCTTTGGAAATACTGTCCTCAATATCAAACACCGATGGGTACTCAGTCAGTTTATGTTTGATCTTATCAGCCACGGTGCGTAACGAGTCATAACGGTGAGCGGTGAGTTGGATGTTTAAAGGTGAACCGCTGTGACCTGTTTCAGCTTTAAATGTCAAACTTTGGGCGCCGGGAACATGGCCGATTAATGCGCGCCATTCTTTGACTAGCGCGGCAACACTAATATCAATAACCCGTTCTTCTTCGGATTGAACCTGGAAGATAACGCGACCACGGTGCGATTGACCTGCACTGCTACCACCGCTTGATCCTACGGTGGCAAAGATATCTTTGATCACGCTTTCATTGGTGCTGGTATCGGTATATTTTTTCTGTAGTAATAATGCCGAGTCCAACATTTTTTGCACGTATTTATCGGTGACCGCAATATCCGTTCCGGTCGGCATGACGATAACTCCGCGTGCTATTTCACTGGGGATCCGTGGAAAAAAGATAAAACGTACCCAACCCGATGTGACCAAGGTTAAGACAATGAGCATGACCGAAAAAGCCACGGTTAATGATAAATAACGACGTGCTAATACGGCTGATAATGCCGGTCGATAATAGCGAATAATGGCTTGTTCAAAGTTATTTGCAAAACGTTCTTGCCAGCGTAAGAAACGATTTTGATTACTGCCCTGCATACGGATATGTTTTAAATGCGCAGGTAAAATGAGTTTTGATTCGATTAACGAGAACAATAATACCGGTATCACAATTGCGGGTATTTGTGCAAAAATATCGCCCCGCGCACCTTCAATTAAAGTCAGTGGGATAAAAGCGACGATGGTGGTTAAAATACCGAAGGTAACGGGGGTTGAGACTTCTTGTATACCTATGATTGCCGCTCTTTCTGGCGGCTCGCCGCGCTTTAGATGCGTATAGACATTTTCACCACTGACAATGGCATCATCCACTAAAATACCCAGCACCATAATAAAAGCAAATAATGAAATGATGTTGATGGAGATGTCCAGTTCTGGCATGAATATAGCGCCGCCCATAAAGCTGACTGGAATACCGACGGTTACCCAAAATGCGATGGCCGGGCGCAAAAATAACGTGAGCATGATGGCAACTAAGATACCACCTTGGATCGCACTGGTACTCAGGGTATTAATACGTGATTTTACGATCTTGGAATCATCACGCCAGTAATCCAGTTTCACCCCGGCAGGCATTAATGCTTGTTGTTCAACAATAAATGCTTTGACGGTATCGGCGATGGTGATCGCACTTTGTGCACCCACGCGATAAACTTCAATGATCACGGCGGGTTTACCATTGAAACGCGTAATGATCGGGGTTTCTTCAAAGCCATCTTTTATGGTGGCGATATCCTTTAGTATAAGCCGTGTACCATCAGCATGGCTGCGGATCATGATGTTGGCGTATTCACTGCCGACATAAGCTTGGCCTTTACTGCGTAATAAGATCTCACCTGAAGGGGTTTTAATACTACCGCCACTTAAGTCAACCGAATTGGCATTAATTGCCGCGGCTATTTCATCCATGGTGAGGTTGTATTGACGTAAGGTTTGTTCTGACACTTCGATCGATATTTCATAAGGGCGAACAGATTCAAGAGTGACTTGGGTGATGTTGGTTTCATTTAGCAGTCGATCTCGGGTTTGTTCACCAAGTAAACGTAATTCTTTTTCTGTTAACTCGCCAGAAATCATCACGCTGATCACTTCTCGGCTTGATGTCGGTTGGCTAATAATGGGTTTTTCTGCGCTCGCAGGTAAAGTGTTTAGGGCATCAACCCGATTTTTAATTTCATCTTTTAGTCGATATTGATCATATTTTGCATCCACTTCAACACTGATCGTTGAACTACCTTCCGTTGAGCGTGAGGTTATTTTATCAATGCCTTCAATATCGAGAATGGCTTCTTCAATTGGAATGGCTAAACTTTCTTCTGCCTCTTCAGGGCTTGCACCGGGCAGGGCGATGCTAATATTAATCACATCAATGGTGACATCAGGAAATACTTCTACATTAACGCGGTATTTAAGAGTAAAAAAGCCAGCGCCAAGAATTAATATCATGAGTAAATTGGCGGCCACGTGATTACGGGTGAACCAAGCAATTAAATTATGCATCGATTAATTACCTTTATCTGCGTTACTTAGCGTGGTAATTAGCTGTGCTTTGCTACCTGAGACCACAGCGCTTAAAGGCGTAGTCACTAATAATTCCCCAGCATGAATTCCTACGTCGACGATAGTGTTGCGGCTATCACGCCAGATGACGTTAATATTTTGACGATGGAGTAAACCGTCCTTAAATATAATCACTCGATCGCCTTCATAGACACTGGCTGTTGGCAGCACAAATATATTGTTGAGGACCTTACCTGTTATTTCGGCGCTAACAAATTGGCCAATTTTTAACGAGGGTTTATTACTGTTATCACGACCGTAAGGATTTTCTATGGTTGCTACGGTATAAAGTTGACGACTTTTCGCATCTAAAGCACCTTCTGTTCGGGTGAGCTTACCTGACCAGCTATAACGTTGATTGCCGAATTGAGCGATGATATTAACAGGCGGGTAATATGCACGACTGTGTGGTTTAAATGGTTCTGGCAGCTGGACATAATTTTGTTGTTGGCTATTGAGTGGTAAACGAATTTCAACCTGATCTGTGGCGTAAATATCTGCTAGTGCAGTCCCTATTGTGACAAACTGACCAATATCAACATTTTTGGTTAGTACTCGGCCCGCATAAGGCGCAAGGATCTGAGTTCTTTGTAGATTGAGTTGTGCTTGTTCTAGTTGCGCTTGTGCAGAGGCGAGAGAAGCATGTGCGGATGCTAATTGTGGTTTTCTTAATACCAGCTCGTTAGCTTTGCCTTCACGGCCAAGGCGCTGCCAATCTCGCTGTGCTTGATTACTTTTTGCTTGCTCTTCTGTCAGTGCTAATTTAACTTCAATTAATGCCGCAGATGCAATTTTAACCGCAATAATATAATCACGATCATCGACAGAAAGTAGCGTATCACCGGCATTGAAAAATCCTCCAGAGGTAAATGCGGGTGAAACCTGGGTAATGGTACCTGATACCTGGCTGGCAATACTGGCTTGGCTGCGTGGTTGAATGATCCCATTAGTCTTGATGGTCACCGGAAAGTCGCTTTGTTCTAAGATGAGGACTTCGACGGTTAATTGCTTATCCGTCGCTTGTTTTCTTTTTTCGGTGGTTGGGCTCGTTGACATGATCACTCGGATTATGAATACCGTTATTAATAACACCAGCAGTGGCAGCAAATAGCGAAATAGTGTTTCAAATTTGGTTAATGGCTTATTCGTTGACACGTGATAGGTCCTTTTCTGTGTTAACCGTCAGTGAGGTGGGAATATCTCCGCCCAGCGCGAGTAATAACTTGATACGATTTTGAATACGGGTAGTTTTAATTGCAAGCAATGAGGTTTGCGCATCAAAGGCGCTACGCTGCGATTCCAACACGGTGATATAATCCGTTAACCCGGCAATATATTGTTCAAATGCGAGTTGTTCGGCGATATTAAAATAGTATTCAGCATTCTGTTGCTGTAATTCTCTATTGGCGAGCGTGACTTCTGCCGCAAGTGCGGTTTCAACTTCACTAAAGGCTTGTAAAGTAACCCGTGTTACCGATATTGCGGCTTGTTGCGTCTTCGCTGTTTGCTGTGCTTGTTTTGCTGTTAATGCACCTGCATCAAAGAGCGATGCCGATGCATTGGCAAAAAGTGACCATACTAAGCTATTAGATTGTAGTAAGTTGCTAAGTTCAGGGCTGCTTGTGCCACCTGATAAGGAAAGCGATAAGCTGGGAAACCTGTTTTTATAAGCATGGGCTATACGGAAGTTTTCAGCATTAAGTGCCAACATGACTTGTTGAATATCGAATCGACGCTGAATTAACTCTGACGGTAAACCAGATGGCACTGGTATTGCGGCAAAGGTTAAATCACCATTCGCGTGAATACTTGCAGCGGGGTAACGCCCTAATGATAACTCTAATTGTCGTTGGGCATTTTTGAGTGCTTCTAAGTTTTCTTGTTTAGATGCTTGTGCTCGAGCGAGATCGGCGCGGGCAAGATAGACATCGAGGGGTTGCTTTACGCCTTGGTCGTAGCCATTTTCAATAATGGCTAAATTTTGCTGTAAGTTTTGCTGGCGTTTGTTAATCAATTTAAGCTGCTGCTGGTAGAAGATAAGATCAAACCATTGTTGGCTGATGAGGGCGATGGTATTTGATTGCAGTTGCTTATAGTTAAGGATAGCTTGTTGCGCATCCAGTGTAGCCGCCTTGGCGAGATCGTTTAGTTTGCCAAGATAATCAATTTCCCACCCCGTATCGATATTAACTGAGCTGCTATTGGTTATATTTTGATTATTACGTTGACGTCCACTGCCAAGGTAAGCATCAATTTGAGGGTATTGTCCGGCTGCGGTTTGTTTTACTAAGGCGACGGCAATATCGATATTATAGCGTTCAGAGGTCAACTGGGGATTATAGGCAAGGGCTTCTTGTATGTATTCGGTTAATTGAGGATAAGCAGCGATACCTTGCCATGTTGTTTTAATATCAGTATGAAGATGGACCGTACTCCATTGCGCTGGTGTTATTATCCTATCGGTAACGATCGCTGCTGGCGGGGTAAAGAGACTACAGCCTGATAGATTAACAGCCAAAATGAAGTAGATTATCTTTCGCATTAAAAATTGTTCCTCATTTTAACGTCGTGATGTCACTTTTATTGGTATCGCTTAACCATCATTTTTTCAGCTTTAGAATAAAGTTAATCGCTCTACCAAGCTGTAGATAACGTTGTAAATCTGCTTTGTCATATTTAGTTGATAAATAAGTAATGTTGTTTCTGTTTTTTAAATAGCGAGAAATTTGTAAGCGATTAAAGTTACCAACTTTGTATAACATATCGAGTAATGTGCTGGCACTTTCATCATCAAAGCCTAATTTTATTGGATAGTCAGCTTCTTTATAGTCGACTTGCTGTAATGACACTTTCTTTATTAACTGTTTTTCTTCTAAATATTCTAACCACTGCTCTATGAATAACGGTTTACAACCTGCGAGCAGGTTGAAAAAACCACCACTGTCACTTTTGCATTGGTTGAGTAGCAAGCAAGCAAAGCTATCATCATTAGCCTTAAAGGTAACTTCGCCTGATTCTGTCCACAGTAACGATGCAACTTGAATTGTGGCTTGTTCTTGATTAAAACCTTCGCATTTAAAAATAAACATAATTGATTTAAATAATGGAAAAATTAATTATACGCAATTTTACCCATAAAAGAATATCCGCTTAACGATGCTTTGTTAATTTATGCACTTGATCTAGGCATACTTGCAATAAATGGTGAGCCGAGGTTGTGGTTTTATCGATAGTCATTAGTTCATCAATTAATACCGGCAGTAATGACGGCGTCGTGCATTGGCATAATGTTGTTGGTAATGACGCGGTAACGCGAGCAGAAAACGCGAGGATGTCAATTTGACTTGCTGTGATTGATTCAATGGAATATAAGCAGTCATGTGGTAACCAGATTGATTGTGATTGGTTTAGCGTGATCAGGGTTTTACCTAAACGAATGTTGAGCTCTCCCTGACGTATAATCAGCCATTGTGCTTTGTATTGTCGTTGACGTTTAGTTTTCGCTAATGCGAGCAGGTTCAAACGGGTGTATTCGATAGGTAAAGACATGATAATTTCACTATGCGCTAAAAATGTAACCCCTAAAATAATAGATATAGTGGTGGATGGCTATTGTACGCTTAGTTTGAATGTTATTTATTGAGCAAACAGGTAGTGGATGTAGGCTTTTTGATTGTTCTATGAGCAGCTGCCGAGGCTGTTTTACTTTCCATCAACAAACGCTTGCCATGTAGAAGTAGATCTCTATAATGCATCCCACTGACACGGCAACAGCCGAACAGTAGGTGTTTAAACGCAACTTCGGTTACTTTTTAAACGTCCTGAGTAAAGCATAAATACGTGCTTGACTTCGAATCTGGTTTGCGTAGAATACGCAGCCTGACTACGACGAAAGACGTCAAGGTCAACGCTCTTTAACAATTTATTCAAGCAATCTGTGTGAGCACTTGCAGAGATATAATGACCAAATATTATATCAATGTAATTGTGAACATTAAATTAAATCGAAAGGTTTGGTTTTATAAACAACAAACTTCGGTTTGTTGTTGAAGTACAGAATTCATTGAGCCGACTTAATTGCTTAGGCAATTAGTCAAAAACTTTTAATTGAAGAGTTTGATCATGGCTCAGATTGAACGCTGGCGGTAGGCTTAACACATGCAAGTCGAGCGGAAACGAAGAATAGCTTGCTATTCTGGCGTCGAGCGGCGGACGGGTGAGTAATGCTTGGGAATCTGCCTAGTCGAGGGGGACAACAGTTGGAAACGACTGCTAATACCGCATACGACCTACGGGTGAAAGGGGGCCTCTTCTTGAAAGCTCTCGCGACTAGATGAGCCCAAGTGGGATTAGCTTGTTGGTGAGGTAAGAGCTCACCAAGGCGACGATCCCTAGCTGGTCTGAGAGGATGATCAGCCACACTGGAACTGAGACACGGTCCAGACTCCTACGGGAGGCAGCAGTGGGGAATATTGCACAATGGAGGAAACTCTGATGCAGCCATACCGCGTGTATGAAGAAGGCCTTAGGGTTGTAAAGTACTTTCAGCGAGGAGGAAAGGTAGTAAATTAATACTTTGCTACTGTGACGTTACTCGCAGAAGAAGCACCGGCTAACTCCGTGCCAGCAGCCGCGGTAATACGGAGGGTGCAAGCGTTAATCGGAATTACTGGGCGTAAAGCGCATGCAGGCGGTTTGTTAAGCGAGATGTGAAAGCCCCGGGCTCAACCTGGGAACTGCATTTCGAACTGGCAAACTAGAGTTCTTGAGAGGGTGGTAGAATTTCACGTGTAGCGGTGAAATGCGTAGAGATCTGAAGATACCAGTGGCGAAGCGCCACTGGCAAGTACTGACGCTCAGATGCGAAAGCGTGGGTAGCAA
>NZ_ABCQ01000071.1 GCF_000170855.1 Moritella sp. PE36
CACAACAACAAGCCTACTGGATTAACTTATACAACGCGCTGACAGTACAGTTGATACTCGATAACTATCCCGTCAAATCGATAACTAAACTCGGTGAACGCTTTTTTCATTTGGTCCTTGGGATGATGATGCGGCGGTCGTTAACGGAAAAACCCTTAGCTTAAACGACATTGAACATGAAATACTGCGCCCTATTTGGCTAGACCCACGTATCCATTATGCAGTGAACTGCGCTAGTTATGGTTGCCCGAATTTGGCTGCAACTGCATTTACCGCTAATAACATGGAACAGCTATTAACCGCGGGTGCTTATGCCTATATAAATCATCCCCGCGGCGTTACAGTTAAAGGCGATGACTTGGAAGTATCGAGTATCTATAAATGGTATGCAGAGGATTTTGGTGATAATGATCAAGCATTAATTGAACATTTAAAGCGTTATGCAAAGCCTCAACTAAAGCAGGCTCTACAGTCATTTCAACAAAACCCTGGAGATATCGATTTTGAATATGATTGGCGTTTAAATCAGTCAGAATAATCAGTTAAAAAGTGCCAGAATAACGATACCCTGTCGCAGGGAATCGTTACTTTTCTTTAAAATGTGTCGTCACGCTACCGTTATTACTATCATAACGAATATACAAATCTAAATTACTTGTTCTTTTGTACAAGCAAACCCCATCAGGTTCAGCTGGGTCATTAAAGTAGCCATAAACAACTGTAAAATCATCATTGTAACCGGTTGCTTTATCAATTTTATTACCACCTGTATTCAGAACCGTATTCCAGAGAGAAATACAATCGTCCCTGTTATCGGTTGTAATTATTTTATCAGTACCAACAAAACTCTGTGCTGGCCAGCCAGCGGAATTAAAGTCGATCAACCCTTCAGACCCGGAACCATATAGTTGAACATCATTATTTAAATTTAAGTCTGTGCTCGAACCCATGATCACCCATTTACTGTGCGCTAAATTAACCGCACTTTGCAAAGCACCACCAGTACCTTCGACAACAGCAATATCAGCATCATCCGCTAAATTCAAAAAACGCGGTAATGCTGTAGCGGATAATACACCGAGTACAATGATCACAATAACCAACTCGATAAGAGTAAAACCACGCTGTAATGTATTCAAAATAATAAACCTTTGATATTAAGTAAGTACCAATTATAGAGTAAACAGTCTAATTGTATATCTCATAATTAATTATTGTTCTTTGTACTTTCAAAATAATAGCTAATTCGACTTCTCGGATTAAGATATTCATAAATATGTTGCGGTAACTTATCGGGCTTTATGACACCCGTAATTGTTAATTCAAGTTGTTCAAGATCAATAATAGGCGCTTCTGCACGAGGTACTTCTGCATCATAAATAAGAATGTTAGGGTATAACAACCTATTCGTATTCACTGACAGTACCATCCCGATTTGATCATTCGATAATCGAATAACACTACCCGGAGGATAAACCCCCAAAACTTTCACTAATAATTTCAAATCACTTTGGTTGTACTTATTCGCACTATTCTTATATAGCCAAGATAACGCATTAGAAGGGACTCTTGCTTTGCTTATATCCATTGGATGACAAAGTGTATCGTATGTATTAACAACACTGACAAGTTGAGCAAATGAGTCGATGTCAGCACCCGCTAAACCTTTAGGGTAACCGCTGCCATCTAATAATTCATGGTGTTGAGCAATAATAGCTTTTGCCGACTCCGGAAAAGTATCAACTAGATTAACGATATCCAGCCCATATTTAGGGTGTAAATTTAGAAAATTCTGCTCTGCATTGGTAAGCGCAGTCGTTTTTCGTAATATTTGCGGCGGTATTTTCAACTTACCCATATCATGAAACAGCGCGCCCATACCGATGCTTTTGATTACACTCGCATCTAAATTCTTCATTCTAGCCAGCAACATAGCGAGTACAGATACATTCAATGAGTGATAGTAAATATTTTCATTTTCTTTGGTTTCACTCATCAAGTGCAAAACAATGTGTTCTTCTTTTAACAACGAATCAACCATATTACCAATAAGTTGTTCGGCCTCGTCAATGGCATTTAATGGTCGACTAGATAGTTTGCTCATCACAGAACGGACTTGAATCATCGCCGATTTAAAGTTTTTTTCAGTTTTGGTAATGCGTCGACGATGACTTTTTAATTTTTCAATGCCTTGCTGTTTAGTCTCCCATAATTCACGTCTAATTTTTTCAAGATCGAGATCGAGATTCGCAGCAGGTTCTTTTGATTCAGTACCCGGCTTTTGAGGTGGCAACAAGCCATTGTCACTTCGTTGTGGATAGACAGTAACATGTGAAACACCAAGTTTACGGATAAGCAAAAGTTGTGCTTGAGAGTCAATTTTGAAATTATTGAACATGAAAGGATGATCACACCAGCCCAAGGGTAATTTTACGTAATTCCCCACTTGGATACGATCTATTGAAACTTTAATACCACTCATAATAAACCACAAAACAAAACAGAGCTGACATTTTAGTGGAACAACCTAGTATTTTAAAGATGTTTTTATAATAGAAATGGATAATAATATTTAATCTTGATTTTCATCACAGATTTAAGCTCATATAATTTTATTATTACTTTTAAAAATAAATAGATAGCGGGCATTACCTGCACAAAGTGGATAGTGCCCGCTATATTAATGAGTATTAGTGTTCCTGATTCCAATCAATGCATTGCTGTAAAGTTATACCGGAGCCACCAAATATATCCAGCGCACTGCCAATCGTTAAATCAACGTTACCATTAGATAAGCGCTCTACTAAAGCCAAATCCTCGATACTACGAGCACCACCAGCATAAGTGACAGGAATTTTGGTATGTTGACCCAATAAGCTAACAAGTTCTTCATCAATACCATTTTGTAAACCTTCTACATCAGCAGCATGAATCAGAAATTCGGCACAATGTTCAGACAGTTGTTGTAATGTCTCAGCATTAATCACAGTACTTGTTACTGTTTGCCAGCGATTTGTCGCTATGTTCCAACCTTGCGCTGTTTTCCTGCAACTCAGATCCAAAATTAAATGTTCTTTACCGACTTCTGCTTTCAATTGCGCTAACTTATCCCAACTAAATTCATTACCATCAAACAAATATGACGTCACAATGACATGAGATGCACCTGCTTTTATATACTTATCTGCATTGGTTAAATTTACACCACCACCAAACTGCAAACCATGTGGCCACGCTTGTAAAGCTTTTAATACTTCGGCTTCGTTATTTGGGCCTAAAGCAATAACATGACCACCGCGTAAATCATGTTGACGATAAATATTGGCATAATATGCAGCATCATATTGGCTAATAAAATTAGTCGCGGCACCTTGGTCATTCAAACTACCGCCAACAATTTGCTTTACTTTACCCTGGTGTAAATCAATACAAGGACGAAACTGAGTCAAAACAACACTCCTCTGTTTGAAGACTAAACGATCAATTCCTGATCTTTACCCATTTTTAGATTTCATAGTATACCCAAACTACTTCAAGATGCTATATCAGAGATTGACTGAAATAAAACATCAGCGAGCACAATAAATGTTAATTTAGAGTTAACACTCTATTCTAAATCGTCACAATTTTATGCTACCCTGTTATTGGTAGAATATAAGTATTAAGACTCACTGGAGCTGGCTTTGCACAAGATTAAATTATCACTGACAAATTATACTGCTATCGCATTCTCAACGTTTTTATTTATCACTATCAGTGTTTTAATTTCCGTCAGCTACAATCGTATGTCTCAGATGGCTCATGATGCAACATCACAACAGTTTCAACGCTATGTCGACGATATTTACACTTCAGTTAGTTATAAATACAGACCCATCACGCAACTTTTTGGTTACCTTAGTACCAGTTCTGATTGGGATAATGATAAAGCCTCAGATATCAGCTTAATCAAAGCCATTGACCTTGCTCGCTATCTTGCTAACGATACCTTAACCAACTCTATTTATATGGGCTTTCCGAATGGTGATCTGCTGGGCGCACATAAACTAGGTTCTAAAACCAAAAAATATTATTATGACGCACCTGAAAACGCCAACTTTGTCATTGAAACACTAGAATACAAACAAGCATATTCCAACCAACTTACCCGTGTTTACCTCAGCAAAAATTTTGACGTCATTGATACAACAGTAACTAAAAATGATTCGTTGAATGTCTTTGAACGCACTTGGTACAAAATTGGTATGCAGAGTCCTAACTTAGTGCCAACACCTATATATAAAGATTTAAGAACCAATGAGGACGCATTAACACTGGTACAAAAACACCAATTTTCCGATGTTGTTATCGCCACTGACCTTAATATTAGTACCATAGTGAATAGCTTAAAAACATCCGATCTGAGTAATGATGCAATACGGGTATTATTTGGTGACAAAGGTCAGTTCGTCGTTTATCACAAGAACGATAGCCTTTTTTCAAATTTCAGTGACGCATCGAATAATAACGATATGGGCAACTTATTACAAAAAGCAGAGTTCAAGAAAATCATCAGTGCTAACCTCAATAAAAATAAGCTTTTCACTTTTAATTTCAAAGGTGAAGAATGGCTTTCACAAACCCACAACATCAGTGTTTTACAGAATAACAATGCACGTCTTCTCATTGCGGTGCCCAAAAATAGCATTTTAGGTCCATCCAAAAAGATGCTGCACGATACTATGCTGATGTTGGTTTCAATCGGGGTTTTATTTATTCCATTAAGTTGGTTATTCGCCCGAGTCTTAACTCGACCATTGCGTAATATATCAGAACAAATTAAACAAGTAACAGCGTTAGATGTATCTGAAACCGCAACTATAACGGTATCTCGCGTGAAAGAAATTTCTGACTTACAGCTATCAACAACAAAAATGCGTAAAACATTAGATGATTTTTTACGTTTGCTGACGATGCTCTCTAACGAACAAGATATTCATAGTTTATTAGAAAAAACCTGCTCTAAAGCCAGTTTGATGCTTGAAGCTGACAGTGCTTTTGTATATTTAAAATCTGAAAAAGACGACAGCATATTAGAACCTTTTATTTTACATACTCAAGATGACAACATAAATGCGGATGTAACACAGTGCCCTCACCTCTCGACACAATGGCCATATGAAAAATTAAGAAACAATGTCAATGTAAAAGATATTCAATTTAACCTAATTCATCCAATGCTAAAAACGGCGTTAGTAAAAGCGGGAATTCATCCCGAAAATAGCAATGTTTATACGTTGACTATCCCGTTAGTTGATCGCAGTGGTAATATTCTTGGTCTGCTTGGTTTTAGTTACAGTGAATGTCTTGGCGGAGACGAACTAACGCATGTCATGGGCGTGGCAAAAACATTATCAGACTTTGTCTCACTGTCTTTTGAAAGCCAAAATTTGATCGCTAAACAGAAAGAATTACTAAACTCATTTATTAAACTGATCGCAGGCGCGATTGATACAAAATCACCCTATACCGGCGCCCACTGTCAACGCGTGCCTGAACTTGCCAGCATGCTAGCCGACGCAGCCAGTCGGTCTAAACAGAGCCAATTTAGTCACTTTAGTCTTGATGCTAAGGGCTGGGAACAACTTAATATCGCGGCTTGGTTACATGACTGTGGCAAGGTAACAACACCTGAATACGTGATTGATAAAGCGACCAAGCTAGAGACCATTTATAATCGTATTAATGAGGTCAGAATGCGATTTGAAGTACTTATTCGAGATGCGCAGATTCAAGCACTGACCGCTATTGCACAGGGTGAATGTGCGAAGAAAACCAACCAAATACTGGTTGACAACATACACCAAATCGAAGATGACTTTGCATTGATTGCTAACTGTAACCTGGGCGAAAATTTTATTGATGATGATATGAAGGCCCGTATAGAAGCGATATCGCAACAAACTTGGTTGCGCTTTCTTGATGATGAACTCGGACTTTCACCTGCTGAGCTTGCACAAAAAGACAGAACAAGCCCCATCACACTGCCGATAATGGAACCCGTGTTATCAGATCGCGCCGAACACATGGTCTCGCACATTGATAACTCATTAGAATTAGAGGCACATTTACGCTTTAACATGAAACGCCCGCTGCACCGCAACAATCTTGGTGAACTACATAACCTGATGATCCAACGTGGCACAATCAACACAGAAGAACGTTACATCATTAATCATCATGTGATCCAAACGATTACCATGTTGGAACAACTGCCATTACCGCCACATCTAAGCCGTGTCCCCGAGATTGCAGGTGGTCATCACGAACAACTAAGTGGTCGAGGTTATCCACGTGGTCTTCAGGAAGAAGACATATCCCTTGAAGCACGTATATTAGCTATTGCAGATGTATTTGAAGCGCTGACTGCGAGTGATAGGCCTTATAAAACAGCTAAGTCGCTGAGCCAAAGTATTAAAATATTAAGTTTTATGAGTAAAGATAGGCATATAGATAGCGATCTATTTAAACTGTTTTTAAGCTCTGGGATTTATCTTAAATATGCACACAAATACCTAAAACCGGAACAAATTGATAACGTCAATATCTCTGAGTATTTATAGCAACCACTGCTTCTGGGCTTTAGGCTGTGAATTGTGAATTGTGAATTGTGAATTGTGAATTGTGACTATTTTCTATATGCCAGAAACTAAAATGCCATCTATAAATAGATGGCATCAAATTCTGAATTCCTAGAAATTAGTAACCTAAATGTCTTGGGTAAGTGAATTTTGAATTATATAAATCACCAAAAACAGGAGTTGCAGGTACTGAATTTTTCATAGGGGTCACCTTCTAAATCATTAATCAAAAATTGAACCACGTGGCTCGGTTGATCTCGGTTCCTTGGAGGCGGTTTAACGGACTCATCCTTTGAGCATTTTTCTATCTTCTTGTTCAGAAGATGTGACCAATGTAACATAAATAAACCATTACGCAAGCTTTCATTTGAAACCGATCACATAATCAATCAAATTAACTAGACAATATATACCCACGCTAAGTTTAATTAATCAACAGTAACCTACATATTGCGACGATATTTACCACCGACTACATACAACACATCCGTCAGTTCGGATAGACTTGCAAATGGCGCTGCAGACATGAGCGCAGCAAAACTATTACTTTCACCCGCATGATTAGATAATAATGCCACTTTCATTGCTGCCAATGACAACTCACCCTGCTGTTTATGTTGCTGCTTAAATTGTAAAACACCGTCTATCTGTTGCTGCTTTTTATTATCACTGCAGCGTACCAATTGTTTATTGCTCGATGGTATCGAATCATGGACCCCCTCATCCCTAGACATACAATTAACCCCTACCATATCGAGTTTTGCGCTGCCTTTTAATTTCTCGTAATACATGCTTTGCTGCTGGATCTGCGTACGTTGATAACCGGTTTCAATTGCACCAAGTACCCCGCCACGACGGGCTAAACGATTAAACTCGCCATATACGGCTTCTTCAACCAGGTCAGTCAATAGCCCAATCACATAACTCCCTTGCAACGGGTTTTGATTTTTATTCAGTCCAAACTCACGATTAAGAATGGATTGAATCGAGAGTGCACGATAGACCGAGTTTTCCGTTGGCGTAGTAATGGTTTCATCATACGCATTGGTATGCAGACTGTTACAGTTATCACAAAGCGCATAGAAGGCCTGTAAACTGGTTCTAATATCGTTTAAATCAATCTCTTGTGATTGCAGGCTACGTCCTGATGTTTGGATGTGATATTTTAATTTTTGGCTACGTTCATTAGCGTTATATACCGACTTTAATGTTCGCGCCCAGATTCGTCGAGCAACCCGCCCAATCACGGCATACTCGGGGTCCATCCCATTGCTAAAAAAGAAACTCAGCCGTGGTGCCACATCGTTTATATCCAGACCCTGCGCCAAATAATATTCTAATAAGGTAAAACCATTAGCGAGTGTAAAGGCTAATTGAGTGATCGGATTCGCCCCTGCCTCCCCAATGTGATAACCACTCACTGAAACAGGGTAAAATTTCGCTATCCCATGGGTACTAAAATAGCCTTGCATGTCGGCCATTAATTTAAGGGCAAAGTCTAATGAGAAGATACACTCATTCTGTGCAATTTCTTCTTTTAAAATATCAGCCTGTAACGTCCCTCTGACCTTGTTGTAAGTCGCGGTTTTCAACGCAGTGTATTCATCCTCTAACCCCAGTAAATCAATCATTAGCATCTGCCCAGAGATACCGAGTAACTTAAGCCCTAAACCATCATGGCCTTGCGGTAAATCGCCACGATAAACTGGCCGTTCGTTAGCGCTACTCCCTCTATTATGACTATGACTACTACAACCACTAGATGACAAATACACGTTAATGAGTTTGTTGGCTTTTCGCCATAGATTCGCTTGCGTTAAATACAACTCAACTTGCTGGTCAATAGCGGTATGTAAAAACCACGCCATGAGGATTGGTGCAGGTCCATTAATCGTCATCGAAACCGACGAGCCTGAATCACACAGGTCAATGCCGGAATACAACACTTTCATATTATCCAATGTGGCGATCGATACGCCTGACATACCAATGCAAGCAAATACATCAGGACTGATAGCAGGATCGTGCCCATACAAGGTATTAGGGTCAAATGCCGTAGACAATCGAATCGACTTTTGGCCTTTAATTAAATAATGAAAGCGTTTATTGGTGTCTTCTGGCAAACCTTCTCCGGCAAACATCCGTGTCGGGTCTTCATCATTGTGTCTGGTTGGAAAAACGCCCGCGGTATAAGGATACTGCCCAGGGAGATTTTCATTCAGTAAAAAAGCAGTAATGTTATCCCAATGCCCCTCGTTTGGTTTTGCCACGTGGGGGATCACGGTACCACTTAAACTGACAAAATGATCGCGATGCTCACCATATGATTGATGGCA
The DNA here is from genome assembly GCF_000170855.1 of Moritella sp. PE36. Taxonomy (GTDB): domain Bacteria; phylum Pseudomonadota; class Gammaproteobacteria; order Enterobacterales; family Moritellaceae; genus Moritella. The sequence goes on from NZ_ABCQ01000071.1 coordinate 8,957, forward strand.
AGCAATGGTATCGACGCCCTCTTCAATTCGTTTAAGTGCTAATTCGTCATCGTCTCTAAACCAAGCAAGTAAGGCATGCCTAAGTGGGACAGAAATCTGAGCCAAAAGCTTGTTATAGCGTGATCTTAACGGGGTTAATAACACTTTCAGTGATGCATCGGTGACTAAGAAACTATGCGTATCGGATTCATTATCGACATCCGCTTGAGGGTAACGAGCAAGTTTAGCTGGTAAACAGGGATCACCTAAGTCGCTTAACATCTGATAGCAAGTATGTAGTGCTCTAACCTGCTCTATTTGCTGGCTATTCTGCGCTGTTATGTCGACATAATGATTATAAATAGCGGTTAAATAGTCCGCGTTTTGTAACTGCAACTGACTCGTCGTTAGGGTCCAATCATAACGAGGGTATGTCGTTAATGTTTGTTGGTAAGCATTTTTTACATCGGCCTGTGCCGTAAAAGGTAACTTGGTCATCAAAAATGCAATAAAACGACCAAAACCATGATCGTTATAATGGCTCGCTACCATAGCAAAGATGGGAAGTTCATCTCTCGCCGCATGATTTTCGTGCTGGTTAAAACGCCATTGCTGCTGCACATCATTAAAGGCATCTTCACTACCTTGTTGATCCGCTTTATTGAGCACCACAGCATCGGCATATTGTAACATCTCTATTTTTTCTAATTGGCTACTGGCACCATAATCCTTGGTCATTAAATAAAGGCTGAAATCAACCATATCAACAATGGCACTATCACTTTGACCGATACCCGCAGTTTCAATTAATACCAGGTCAAAGCCGTGGTTAATTAACATCGGCACACAGGTTTGTAATGCTTGACTGACTGACACATTGGCCTGTCGTGTGGCAATAGAGCGCATGAATAATCGGTCGTGCGGCAAGGTATTAATACGAATACGATCACCTAGCAAGGCGCCGCCAGTTTTTTGCCCACTGGGATCGACGGCTAAATACGCAACCTTGATATCCGGATAAAGCTGTAATAACGCCCGTAATAATTCATCAATAAATGTACTTTTACCCGCGCCTCCCGTCCCTGTGATACCCATCACCAAGGATTTTTTGGCTGGCGCGGCAGAAGACAATACCGATGACACTTTATCTTTACTGGCTCTTGTACTAGTGCCGTTATTAGCTAATCGGTTTTGCTCAATCGCCGTGATTAATTGTCCAAAATACAAATCAGTTACAGGGGTTACTCCCGGTTTTTTAACCTTAAACTTCGCGTTACCTTTTGGCTTAATCGCAATTAGACGCCCGAGTAAATCACTGATCATCTCATCTAAACTCAACACATCGGCACTGGTATATACACGGGAAATCCCTTGTTCTTCCAGCGTTCTAGCTTCATCTGATGTGATGGTTGCACCACCTCCAACAAACACAGCAGGTTTAGCGCCAACATCAGCGAGACTAGATAATAAATAACCAAAATAAGCATTATGCCCGCCCTGATAAGAGCTCATCGCAATCGCATCAACGTCTTCTTGCAATGCAGCCGTCACCACATCATGAACTGAACGATTAATACCTAAGTGGATGACTTCAACTCCCCGCGCTTGTAATAACCGCCGTACAATATTAATTGCAGCGTCATGACCATCAAACAGACAGGTCGCTGTTAATATTCGCAAGGGATACTTGGTTGAAGTCGTTTTCATCACTCTTCACTCCATACTTGTTATAAAATATTGTTGTAAAACATTGTTATAAAAGATCTCAATCACGGGGTACTTGTATTAACTGTCCAGCGCTAGGTCTGCCATTAACACAGCTAAGAATCGAGCGGCTTCGCCACCTGTGATAGACCGATGATCAAAGGTTAATGACAAGGGTAACAAGGTGAGTTCGACAATTGTTCTTTTAACATCATCCGACGCGGTCTTGTTTAAATTAGTGTAGGCAAGTTGCTGAAATAATCGACCGGTACCAAGGATTGCAACCGTAGGGGGCATGACGATTGGATTAGCGTATTTACCCACCATGCTACCAAAGTTAGACAGGGTGATGGTATTACCGCGTAAATCGTCCGCCGCTATTTTTCGCTGTGAGACTAATTCTTTTATGGTATTAATTTTGTCGCGCATCGTGCGTGCACTGTAACTTTGCGCATCGCGGATCACAGGCACAAATAAGCCATCTTGGGTATCTACCGCTAAACCTAAATGCATGGGTTCAATGATACGACGACCAATTGCATGACTGTCATACCAAGCATTCAATGTTGGTTCTGCTTCACACGCGAGTGCCATTGCTCTGATTAAGCGTACTGTGATATCACCCAGAGCAAACCACGCTGTAATATCAGCATCATCATGGAGCGTCACAGGAACAACTTCGGCATGCGCTTGAGCCATCGCTTTGGCCATACTGCGGCGAACACCTTTCAGTGGTACGAGTTCACCCACATCGGCAAATATTTTAACCACACGCTCTACGTCAGCAGCGGTAATAGTACTGTGTGGACCAGAAGGGGTGACAATGCTTAAATCAATATTGTATCGATGTGCTAATGCCCGCACTGCTGGTGTTGCTTTTACGCCAATACTGTTGCCCGATACCGATTGCGGCGTTTCTTTTAACTTAGTTTCGGATGTATGCAACTCTCCGACAACAGATGTCGAAGCTTTTACTGGTTCGCGTGTTGTCGCACCATTCGTTGTAGCCGCACCATTTTCGCTAGATATTGCGTCGCCCTCTTCTACGAACTCAACAAGTGGATCACCGGTATGAATAATGTCACCGCTTTCGCCATACAGTTTCACCACAATAGCGTTTTCAGGACACGGGATCTCTACAATTGCTTTTGCCGTTTCCATCGACACCATTAACTGGTCTGCCGCCACGACATCACCAGGTTTAATAAACCATTCAACAATTTCAGCTTCGGGCAAGCCTTCCCCTAAATCTGGTAATTTAAAAATATGCATCAGAACTCCATGACTTTGTTAACGGCGGTAATAATTTGCGCAACGCTTGGCATATAATATTTTTCCATTTTAGCTAATGGCATGATGGTGTCATAACCGCTCACGCGTATTACCGGTGCCAACAACGTCATCAATCCTTCTTCAGCAATAATGGCTGCTATTTCTGAGGCTACCCCACCACTTCTAGCCGCTTCAGAGACGATCACGCAGCGACCCGTTTTTGCTATCGAGCTCAATATCGTGGTTTTATCGATGGGTTTAATAGAGGCAAGATCGATAACTTCCGCCGATATGTTACGTTCCGCCAACTGATCTGCTGCTTGCAAGGTTTCATATAACATTGCTCCCCAGCTAATTAAGGTCACGTCAGCACCTTCTCGCAGGGTAAAACACACATCTAACGGTAATGCTTGACCGTTATTATCAACAGATTCAGTTTGTAACCGGTAAATACGCTTTGGTTCTAAAAACACCACAGGATCAGGGTCTCGAATAGCAGCCAGTAACAAACCGTAAGCCCGTCCAGGAGAAGATGGAATAACCACACGAATACCGGGAAGATGCGCAAAAATAGCTTCGGTACTTTCACTGTGATGTTCAGGGGCATGAATACCACCACCATACGGCGCACGTAAAACCATAGGACAGGTTAAACGGCCACGCGTACGATTACGCATTCGTCCGGCATGACATAAAAATTGATCGAATGCAGCATAGATGAACCCCATAAATTGAATTTCGACGACGGGTTTCATCCCCTGCGCTGCAAGACCAATTGCCATACCACTAATGAGTGATTCGGCTAATGGGGTATCAATAACGCGTTCACGACCAAACTCTGCCTGTAATCCTTCTGTCGCACGGAAAACACCACCATTAGCACCAATGTCCTCACCCAGTAATACGACATTTTTATCTTCTGCCATTGCATCAAACAAGGCATTATTAACTGCATCAATGAGTGTCATGTCCTTCATTTTTCACCTTCCTTTGAGACCGCGTTTCGAACTTGCTCTAACTGGTCTAAATAATGATCGGGCAAGGTTTCATACAGATATTCAAACATGGTGGTTGGCGACGCAGGTGGAATAGCAAGATAGCGCGTTACCGCTGCATCAATTTCCTCACTGCACTCTTTTTCTAGCAGCTCTATCGCGGCGTTATCAATGATCAATTCATCCATGAGTAAAGTTCGCAGTCGAGTCATGGGTTCTTTCTGCCAAGCTTCCCCGACGTTATCCTCAGAGCGATAACGAGAAGCATCATCGGCAGTGGTATGATCGGATAAACGATAAGAAATAGTTTCAATTAAATGCGGTCCTTGCCCTTCTCTGGCTCTGTCGATAGCCGCTTTAATTTTGATATAACAAGCAATCACATCATTGCCATCTACTTGTTCGCAGCTAATCCCGCCAGCAATGGCTTTTTGCGCTAACGTTTCACAACTCGATTGCTCATCGCGCGGCAAAGAAATAGCCCATTGGTTGTTATTAATAATAAATACCAGTGGTAGCTGCCATACCCCTGCGGCATTGACTGATTCATAAAAATCACCCTTGGATGTCGCGCCATCGCCGCAAACAACAACCGCAACACGTGGCTCTTTACGTAACTTCATGGCATAACTGATACCAACAGCATGGCAACACTGGCTAGCTATAGGGATGGTACAAGGCATGTCTTCTCGCGGCCCCTTAAAGTCCATACCCCGTTCATCCCCACCCCAGTACATTAAGATCTCTTCGGGTGTTACCCCACGAATAAGTACCGCAGCTGTTTCTCGGTAAGCTTGAATAAAAACATCTTCTGCGCGCATCGCTTTACCTATCGCCGCCCCTACCGCTTCTTGACCTAGGCAAGAGGCATAAGTACCAAGACGACCGGTACGTTGTAACGCAATGGCTTTACAATCAAAAGTGCGGGTAAATAACATCCATCGATAAAACTCAACAAGCAATTCTCTACTCACGCCAGCAATAGATAAATGCTCCAATGATTCAGATAGTCTGCCTTTTTCATCAAGGTATTGGGTATAACCAACGCGGAATGTACTTTCGACCTTAACGGTATTTTTATTCATAATCAGCTCCGGAAAATGGTCCCGTCAATATCTTTTCAGCTAAGCTATTAGCGACATCAACTGTCGAACTGTTCTGCTGTTCTGCTTGGATAAATATAGCCAATAGCGTGTCATACAAGGCCGCCAATTTATGTTGCACCACATCCGGTTTATTAAGATAGGAGATCTGTAAAACCCCCCCGGAATTAATGACATAGTCAGGCGCATATAGTATGTCTCTGGCAGCCAACGCATCCGTCATATTCGGATGTTGTAATTGGTTATTCGCAGAACCAGCAATGATGGAAGTGTTGAATTGGGCAATCGTATTGGCATTAATAATTTGGCCTAATGCACACGGCGAAAAGACATCACAATGAACAGCATAAAGGTCATCACCAGTGACAATATCAGCGCCAAATTCATCAACCAGTCGCTGTGTTGCTTGCTGATTTGGGTCGGCAATCGTTAACTTGGCTCCGTCATTGTGCAGTAACTTCGCCAATGCATAACCTACATTACCTACACCTTGAATTGCCACATGAAGCCCGGCAAGTGACTCCTGCTGCAACTTAAATTTAACCGCCGCTTTTATCCCATAATAAACGCCTTTCGCTGTATGTGGAGACGGGTCACCCGACGCTAACCCTGCCGTTGTCGTGCACATAACATGGTTTGTTTGACTGGCGATTACGTCCATATCAGCAATCGTCGTACCGCTGTCCATGGCAGTAATGTAACGACCACCTAAACTTTCAACAAACCGCCCAAACGAGGTAAACAGCGCCTTACGATCCGTTAAATTTTTAGGTTTTAAGATAACCGCTTTGCCACCACCAAAAGGTAGCCTGTTAATTGCCGTTTTATAACTCATGCCAGCCGCTAAACAGCAAGCGTCTTTAACCGCATCGTGAACTGAAGGGTAGTTAATCATTCGGCAGCCACCAATAGCAGGGCCTAACTTGGTACTATGAATAGCGATAATGGCTTGTAATTGCGTTTCTGGATCTCGCCAGAAGTGCACATCGCTGAATGGATATTGTTCAGCCATGTCAAATAGATCTGTCGATTCTATGAAGCTTGCCATGAACGGTTCTCCAACCTTGGGTTGCGGATACCCTGAAGACGCACAGTTAATTACATTTTAAGTCATTGGGTATAAAGGAGGTTACTCTAAGGATAACTATAGACACGATACTCAACAGTGCCCATTACCAAACACGTTACCGTGAGCAACAAAGCATTCTGTTGTGAGCATCTAGAACATGAGTTAACAACAGAGCCGCGAGCGTGAGTAATAAACATGGTCGATGACTAATGCCAAAAGGCAACTGCGAGGTAAAACAAAGCAGGATATAGAGGAAATTAAATACCAGAGTGTAGTTTTATGTGTTGGAGTGATGGACTTAAAGTGAGCAAGTAAGCTACACACCACCAGATAGTTCAAATTATACACTACCAACGCAGTATTAATCGAAACATATGCCCTCCGGGCTTTTAATAATACGATAAAACTGTTCTACTTGTCACCAACCTAATTGAAATCTAATTTTAACTAGGTGTACAGGTAAGTTTACAGCAGTTGTAAGGCTTCCATAGACTAAACAAAATCACTCACTAACTCGACCAGAAATACGTTGGAATAAATAATGGCAACAGGTTCAAGAGCACAATTTTCATCTCGATTCGGCTTCCTCATGGCAGCAGCAGGTTCTGCTGTCGGTGTCGGTAATATATGGGGCTTTCCAACTCAAGCAGCCAGTAATGGCGGCGCAGTCTTTTTACTTGTTTACTTGTTAATGGTGTTTATTCTCGCGTATCCATTATTAGTAGCAGAGCTAACCATTGGTCGTTACGGTCAAGCAAATCCAATCAAGTCAATTCAATCGGTTTGGCCTAAACAAAAAATGGCCGCTACGGGGCTAGGTATTGCAGGCATGATCGCGGTATCAATGATCTTAAGCTTTTACGCAATTGTCGCCGGCTGGTTATTAGGTTCATTACTGTCACCATTGTTTGCACTTATCGGTCTTGATGCTGCTGCAGAATGGGTTAATGCCTTTGGTACTGAACGTAACTTAGTGATGATGGTTATCTTCATGGTAATGACTGTTCGCGTTGTAAAAAGTGGCGTTACTGACGGTATCGAACGCTGGTCTTCACGTTTAATGCCAGTTCTGTTCATCTTGTTTGGTTTGATGACGGCATATATCTTGACCTTAGACGGTGCCAGTGAAGGGCTTAAGATGTACTTAGTACCAGACTTTTCCCATCTAAGTTCAGACTTAGTGATCAGTGCGATGGGTCAAGCATTCTTCTCACTATCATTAGGCGTATGTGCAATGATGGTATACGGTTCATATTTAAGCAAAGATACCAACATTCCTAAAACTGCCGCACAAGTAGCCTTACTTGATACTGGTGTCGCATTTGGTGCTGGTCTACTGATTTTACCCGCGATGTTCGTGGCACAGAAAAACGGTGTTGAGATTTACGACGCTGCTGGTGCACTACTGAGTTCAGATACGTTAGTGTTCACGGTACTACCCGCGATGTTTGATACCATGGGCACCATGGGTATTGTTATCAGCATCCTATTCTTTGTGTTAATGCTTATTGCAGCACTAACATCATCAATCTCGATGTTAGAAGTACCTGTATCTTGTGCAACGGAAGAATTGAATAAAGACCGTAGCACAGTGGTGTGGTGGATTGGCGGTATTATTACACTAGTATCAGCCGTGATCATCTTCAACTTCGCTGATTTATTCGGCTTGGTGATCACTGCAACGACGGTTTATGCACAACCAATTCTTGCACTTATCTTTGCATTATTAGTGGGTTGGGTATGGCGTCGTGACCAACTTCTTACAGAGATCAAACAAGGTAATCCGGAACTTGAAGATAGTTTATTCTGGAAGATCTGGCCTTGGTATGTACGTGTTGTATGCCCTGCGTTGATCATCCTAGTACTGACCTCTTAAGAGTCGTAGAATAAGTACAGATAGAATAGTATCGGTATAATATAGAACGGTTTTAAGATAACAAAATGGCGACTATGTCACTATTATTACAATAGAACATAATCGCCATTTTTGTATCTGTCACAATATGAAAATAGCTTATCTATTTATCTAACTCGTGTAAAACCAGCTCGCTATAGCCAATCAAACCTAGAATATCTTCATTTTCGATCACCGGAGCATAGAACAAACCAAAACGCTCAAATAAACGTGCACAATAACGAATATCCATTTCGGGTGGCACAGATACGATTGGTTTTGCCATAACTTCATAGATGTTAACACGGTCAGGTGAACGATCTTTGGCTAATACTTGCTTAGCGATGTCTGATAATACCAAAATACCGTAAGCATCATGTTGGTCACGCTTATTCACAATGATCACTTTCGAATCACTTTTTTTCATGGCATCAATCGCTTCACGAATGGTCTGCATACCGTCCATACAAATATAATTTTTCGTCATAACCGCACTGGCTTTAATTAGATTTTTGGTCACAGTTCATTCTCCACAGTTTTCGTTAATTGACTAATTTGGTGATTCACACCGACCGCATCTTCCACGTCAATTTGAACCGCAATACCTGATCCCGGCTTTTCATCAAACTGACCGACTTTATTGATTTCTTCTAAAATATGTCGGCTTAAATGTTCTTCAACAATAAATAATAAAACATCACGCTGCGTTTCCAGGGTTAAACCAAAAAAGGTTTTCGATTGCTTAAGGCCTTCACCTCTCGCATTATTAATAATAGTGGCACCAGTAGCACCCGCACTGCGCGCAGCATCCATGATACCGTCTGTAATACCAGCATCTACAAAGGCGACGATTAATTTAAAATGCATTTTATTCTCCAACAATTCATAATTTTAACTGTACTTTTTCTTGAAATAGAGACGGTTCTTGTAATAGAAACTGTAATGACTCGTGAACATTCACTAATTAGTTTGAAGCGACATTCTTGTCACGAGCACTGATCCACTGCGATATTTGTGCATAAGCCATGACCGACATGATCGGAAACAGACTCGCAAACGCAATCAGACCAAAACCATCGATTATCGGGTTACGCCCCGGCACTGTTTCTGCCAATCCGAGTCCGAGTGCTGCAACTAACGGAACGGTTACCGTCGACGTCGTTACGCCACCTGAATCATAAGCCAATGGGATAATCAGTTTTGGTGCGACCAGTGTTTGTAAAACCACAACCAGATAACCCGTCATGATGTACCAATGAATAGGGTCGCCGACAACAATACGATAGCAACCGAGCGAGATACCAATCGCCACACCCAGTGCAACAGATAAACGTAAGCCCCAAACACCAATGGCACCACCGGAAACTTCATTCGCTTTGATCGCAACCGCAATCAATGATGGTTCAGCAATCGTAGTAGCAAAACCGATTAAGAATGCAAATAGATATACCCAGTAATAATCGGTCCAAACCAGCTCACGTACGCTGCCAGTGACGGCTTCGACGTTGTTGACACTCGCAAGAAAAGCCGGGTCGGTAAGTTGTTGTGCCATTAAGCGCCCAAGCGGAAATAATGCCCACTCTAAACCAATCAAAAACAGTGATAAGCCAAGCAACACCCACAAGAAACCCATTAATACTCGGCCTAAATTAGGTAACGGTTTACGAATCACAGCAAACTGGAAACCAAATAAAATCGCGGCAATCGGCAATACATCGTGAAACGTCGTCACGATTGTCGCGCCAATTTGATTTAACATATCGACAAAGGTCATAGCATCACCATTCCATAAGCCATTACAAAGATAATTGGGTTAAGCGATGCTAACGCGATAAGACCAAAACCATCAATCATCGGGTTTCGACCTTTAATAGAAGATGCAAGTCCCACCCCTAACGCGGTGACAAGTGGCACGGTGATCGTTGATGTCGTGACACCGCCCGAATCATAAGCAATACCAATAATCTCAGCGGGTGCAAACATGGTCATGATCACCACCAATATATAACCACCAATAATGAACCACTGCAGTGGCCAACCTTTGATAATACGTAGTACACCAATTGCAATCGCAATCCCAACACTCAATGCCACACTCATTCTTAAGCCTTGGGCATATTCATCAATTGCCGCTTGTGTCGTGCCGATAAGATCACCACTGGCTGCAACCCTCGCTGCCTCTGCAGCAACAGCAATCAATGCCGGTTCCGCCACAGTGGTACCAAAACCAAGACAAAATGCAAAAGTTAACAGCCAACCAACACTGCCCTTACGCGCAAACGCATGAGCCATAGATTCGCCAATAGGAAATAAGCCTTGTTCAAGGCCATGAATAAAGAAGGTGAGTCCTAATAATACAAACAGTACGCCAATAAGAAGTTGGCCGACATTCGGTAGCGGTTGCTGAATAACCACTAACTGAAAGAATAAAATCACAAGAATGATGGGAGCAAGATCCCTGATACTTCCCAACATAAATTTAAGTAGGGTTTTAAACGTGTTAACCAACATAGCCTCCTTGATTAGATCAATCACTCGGATACTAGCGCAGTGTAAAACTAAAAAATTGATCTAAATCAATGGGATCATATATAACCCCATAGGGGTGCATTTAACGAGCGTTAAACCTTGAATTAACCTTGTGGTAACAATAATGATAAATAAAAGGGGGATGAATATCTATTTATGTAACCGTAAACTTTCTATTTATGTCACCTAAACAGTCTATCCATTAAACCGTACGCTCGCATAAATTTGGTCTAATTCTGCAACACTGCATTGCTGCCAATGCTTGGGCAACTCGCTTCTTAAGCAGTGTTCTAGTTCTACCGATAAATAAACAAAAGACAATGAATCGGCATTTAAACTGTGGAAATTTTCATCGGGGGATAACTCAGCTAAATCTAACGCATCAATAAATAGGTGGCTAATACTCTCCCACTCTTTCTCATCTAATTCTAAAATACTTGAAATAGAGCATAGAGTACGCTGAAAAAACCCAACCGTAGGTTTTTTATAAGCATGATTTATGATCGCCCTAAAGTCATATTTTCCATTAGAGAGTAATGGTATGGCATTAACTATGTTGATGATAAATTTGTCACGCGGTAATGAATAGTTGTCGCTTAAGAGTGTCAATAGGTGCGTTTTATCAACATCATCATTGCTTAATTCCAAGGCGATAATAATAGCATTATCATTACCTGTTACTGCACTTTGTGGATAATGACTTT
>NZ_ABCQ01000070.1 GCF_000170855.1 Moritella sp. PE36
GCGCGCGGTAAAAGATCATTTCAAGCTTATGTTCAGAAGACAGCTTTTCTAACTTAATAATGTCAGCTACCGCTGAATTTGGTAACACATACTCTTTATAAGACTGTGGGAAAGCATGGATGTATTTCTCAGATAGAGAACGACCTTTTTCTTCACCATAATGACTTACAATGGATGTTTTTAATTTGTCATTCCAAGATTTAGCTGCTTCTGTTAAATTTTGCTCAATTTCAGCTAGGTTTACATTTATGTGTTTATCATTTGGACCGACGTGTACAAGATATTGTGTTCTAGCCATATTACCTTCAGAGAAATAGGTATTAAATTCAACTTCTTTTTCACTACCTAAGTAGTCCGCCAGTACTTGCTGTGTCTTCTCACGTAATTGCGTGTTGTAACGCTCTTTAGTTACGTAAACCATACAAGAATAATAACGACCGAATAAGTCTTTACGAACAAACAATTTAACTTGATCGCGATCCTGCATGTGTAGAACACCCAACGCACAATGCAAAATATCTGCTTCGCTAGATTGAATAAGCTCATCACGAGGATAGGTTTCTAAAATGTTTAACAGTGCTTTGTATGAGTGATTAACTGGGTTATAACCCGACGCATCCAGTACACGTTTGATCTTATCGCTGATTAACGGAATATCAATTGCACTGCTGTTATAAATTGATGACGCGTATAAACCAATGAAACGCTCTTCGCCAATAACATTATTGTTTTCATCAAACAATTTAATGCCAACATAATCAATATTTGCAGGTCTGTGCACGCGTGATTTTGCATCACTCTTTGTCAAAATAAGCGTATTTTGTGATAATACTTCACTTTTTGCGTCAGCAGCCAAATTAGACAAACCATAACCTTGGTTGTTTACCGAATTTTTCATGATACCCAAGCTCGAATCACAATCAGGCGTGATCACGTAATCACCCTTTACAGGTTCGATATCGTAATGACGATAACCCAGCAAGGTGAAGTTATGATCACTTAACCATGACAAAAATTTAAGCGTATCAGTGTAATCGATACCCTTTTTCTTTGGTTTTGCAGACAAGTGTTCGATAACAGAAAGCAATTTATCTTGCATAGGAGACCAATCGTTAACCGCTAACGCTATTTCATTTAATACAGACGTTAATTCTGCGTTAATTGCATCTAATTTACTGCTTTCTGTTTGACGATCGATTTCAATCAAAAATACAGTTTCAGAAGTAAAATTCTTCGCATTTTTAGGATTTGTTAGAATTTTGTTCACACGACCACGATCATCTCGTTTCAACGCAATCGGCTGATGCAACATCAAATGTGAAATAACGCCAAGTCGAGACAGCGCCATCATTACAGATTCAGTGAGGAAAGGTGAATCCTGTACAATAATTTCGACAATCGTATGTGTTGATTGCCAGCCATTTAGGCTGATTTCTGGATTGTAAACACAGATATCAGGGCCGCTATTGTTACTACTGTTTAACCTGTTCCACAAACTAATTGCAGCACAATACAGATCACTATCACTACGCGAAGAGAGATCGTCTTGCCTCATTCCAGCATATAATGCAGTGACAAACTGCTCGACTAAAGTATTGCTTTTCGCATCTACTTTGGTCTTTACAAGGCTGATTACGTTTTCCAGTAACACGGGAATAGGCGTTTTATTCAACATACTAGCAATCCTTTAAATCTTGGTTTATTAAGTCTAGCTAAAAAAGTAACTTATGAGGTGTTTCAAGCGGGCATTCTAACATTAATATTTGTAATAAAAATGCTACAGGGGCAACAAGATAGAAAGATAAATGCAGGTTTTTAAGAATAAAACATTGAATAATTACTAAAGGTGGGTATATGTCGCCAAAATAGCTCAAAATACCCATTTTTTATAAAAACAAACGTTTAACTTAATGTTAAATTAGTTGTTTAGTGGAAAAGGTTAAGCTAAAGCACGATCTATTTTTTCAAACAAATCGGCTGCTAAAGCATCAATTTTACTGAGTCTAACCAATTGTGCTTTCATTAATGCTTGGCGTATTGAATCAAATTTCTTAAATTCAATAAGCGGCGTGATTAATCGCGATGCAACTTGCGGGTTACTGCTGTTTAGTTTACACAGAATGTCGGTTAAAAATACATAACCACTACCGTCAATTGCATGGAAGGCTTTAGTGTTAAGCGCAGAAAAACTACCTATTAATGAACGTGTTCGATTCGGATTAGCTAAAGAAAAACTACCATGTTCTAGGGTTTCTTTGACAACCGTCAGACAGGTTTCACTCGGACTAACGCCTATTTGCACAAACCATTTATCCATGACTAAACCGTCATGCGACCACGTTGTTTCAAATGCAGACATCATGGTTTTAAAGCAAGGCAATTGGGATTTATTGGCAGCACTGATCGCGCCCATAGTATCGGTCATATTGTCTGATTGTTCAAATTGACCTAACACCAATTCATTAACACCAGTAACATCCGCCAATGCAATATACTCAAGACATACATTTTTTAATGAACGTAATGCTATATGATCGTGCGCTATTTCATAAGATCGTGTTGGCATATTGGCATAAATAGCACTACATATTGGCGCTACATTTACGGCAATTTGAGACTTAATAAAACCAGTTACTGTTAACAAAGCATCAACATCGACCTCATCAAACAAGCCCATCAAGCTATTATTTGATGGAAACTGGAGCATCTCAGCTTTTAAAGCCGGGTCTAACTGTTCATTATCAACTAAGTCACGAAAAGCTTGACCAAATGCTGCTGGCAATTCCAGTTCCTGCTTATCACCAACACGGGCAACATTTTCAATTACATGTTTATTAATTAATAACTGTGAAGCATCCCAACGCGCAAAATCATTACTTGCATGCACCATTAGCATCGCCAGTTGTTCATTGGTATAAGCATAATTAAGCTTGATCGGCGCAGAGAACTCTCTAAACAAGCTTGGTACGGGTGGTGACATGACATTATCAAATACAAAGTCTTGCTGTTTTTCGATAAGGTTCAATACATGGTGAACAGGTTTACCTTCACAGGTTAAAGCAATGTTGTTGCCCTGCTCGTCAAGTAATTCAATATCAACAGGGATATGCAGTACTTGCTTTACCTTTTGGTCAGCAGTACTTGGGGTATGCTGCTGCATTGATAAGGTATAAGTGTTATTTTGCGTATCGTAATGATCAGTAACCGTAACTTGCGGTGTACCGGACTGCGAATACCAATTCTTAAAGAGTGTCAGATCGATACCTGATGCATCTTGCATGGATGCTACAAAATCATCGCAGGTAACCGCTTGTCCGTCATGGCGTTTAAAGTATAGATCCATACCCGCACGGAAGTTAGCTTCGCCTAATAACGTGTGGATCATACGAATAACTTCAGCACCTTTATTATACACAGTCGCGGTATAGAAATTATTCATTTCAATGACTGAAGCCGGACGAATTGGGTGTGCCATCGGGCCTGCATCTTCAGGGAATTGTGCAGAACGTAACACTTTAACGTTTTGAATACGATTAACGGCACGAGACCCAAGATCAGAACTGAATTCTTGGTCCCTGAATACAGTTAAGCCTTCTTTTAGGCTTAACTGGAACCAATCTCGACAAGTAATGCGATTACCCGTCCAGTTATGGAAATATTCATGACCAATTACCGCTTCAATACCTAAGTAATCAACATCAGTCGCACTTGCCGCATCCGCTAATACATACTTAGAATTGAATACGTTAAGGCCTTTATTTTCCATTGCGCCCATGTTGAAAAAATCAACAGCAACAATCATGTAGACATCAAGATCGTATTCTAAACCGAAACGGTCTTCATCCCACTTCATTGACTTTTTCAATGATTCAATAGCATGATGACCACGCGATAAATTACCTTTATCAACAAACAATTCTAGCTTCACATCACGGCCAGACGTCGTCATGTAATTATCGCTTAATACATCAAAGTCACCCGCCACCAAAGCAAATAGATACGCAGGTTTCGGATAAGGGTCACGCCATTGTACCCAATGACGGCCGTTATCTAATTCACCACGATCAACACAGTTACCATTAGATAATAAATATGGGAATGCCGCTTTATCAGCCGTGATCTTGGTGCTAAAAACAGCCAGCACATCTGGACGGTCGAGATAATAGGTAATTTTACGGAAACCTTCAGACTCACATTGTGTACAGAATGCGTCAGCTGATTTATAGAGGCCTTCTAAACTGGTGTTTTCCAGAGGGTTAATCTCGGTCTCAATGATTAATACACATTCAGAAGGTAAGTCAGAGATAATCAGTTGGTTATCTTTAACTAAGTAATTATCAATTTGATGACCATCGATAGAAACGGCCAGTAAAGTTAGGTCAACACCATCTAATATAAGCGGATCATTATGGCTACCACTACGACGTACTTTATTGATAGCAACAACTTTAGTTTTACAATCATCGAGATTAAAGTCGAGATCGATATTATCAATAAAATAATTTGGTGCTGTATAGTCTTTTAAATGCTTAGCATTAGGCGTAATTGTCATTTATAGTCCTAATCTATCGACGGATAGAGACGTAAAATAAAGGAAAAAAAAGTGCAGCATCCCGCTGCACTTGGAGTAATAATAGAAGTGGTTTAGCTTGATTTGCTTAAATCAATGGCTATGTTGGCTGTTTCTAACAGGAATGCATCGTCAAATTCAAAATCTTCAGGCTTGTCATCTAACGATTTTACCGCAGGTAATTCCTTGCGTTCTAAGCGTTCATTTAAACGGTTTAAACGAATTGCTTCGTTCTTTTCACGCTCTTTAATACGCACAGATTCTTGTAAAGAAATGGTTTTTACATCAAGCTCTTGTTTATATTTAATAATATCTTCTTGGATATAACTAAATTCAGGGTTTGCTGCAACACGTTTATTATGTTTTAGAGTCAAACTGTTAAGTGTTGATTGCAGAGCCAGTGATTGCTGATAACTTGCCTTACGGATTTGATCCCAAGCCAGTGCATTATCTTCAATTGATTCACCCGTGTCTTCTGGTTTTACAGCCGATGGGAAGGTAATATCAGGCAGCACACCGCGTAGCTGAGTACTACCACCATTAATGCGGTAGAATTTAGAGATCGTATACTGCACACTACCAATAGGTTTGTCATATAGATCATATAAACGCGCTAAGGTTCTATGCTGCTGCACTGTACCTTTACCAAATGTTTGTTCACCAACAACTAATGCTCGACCATAATCTTGTAATGCCGCGGCAAAAATTTCAGATGCTGAAGCACTATAACGGTTAACTAATACGACAAGCGGGCCATCGTAGTAAGTTTTACCATCGCGGTCTTCTAATACATTAACCTTATCTCTAGCATCACGTACTTGAACAGTTGGGCCTGAATCAAAGAATAATCCTGAAAGCAAGTTTGCTTCTTTTAAAGCGCCGCCACCATTATCACGTAAATCGATAATAATAGAGCTAACCTGGTCTTTTTTTAGCTTCGTTATTTCAGTAAGCACATTTTTAGTTAGACCGTCGTAGAAACTTGGAATTTCGATAACACCAACCTTCTCGCCATCAACATCAATAATTTTTGATTTTGCAGCCCGGTCTTCTAAACGTACTTTGTCACGAATGATTTCCACAATTTTGTGCTTGGCACTTGCACCTTCACCGCGCACAATCTCAAGACGGACTTTGGTGCCTTTAGGACCCTTAATCTTATCAACGACATCATCTAGACGCCAGCCGACAATATCAACAATTGTTTGATCGTCCTGTGCAACACCAACAATTTTATCTTCAGCTTTTAATTGTTTTGTTGCGTCAGCCGGTCCACCAGCGACTAAAGAGCGGATCACGGTGTAATCATCAATAGTTTGCAATACAGCACCAATACCTTCTAAAGAAAGGTTCATTTCTGTTTTGAAACGATCAGCATTACGAGGTGATAAATAGGACGTGTGCGGCTCGATACTACGTGCATACGAGTTCATCAATGTTTGGAAAACATCTTCACTTTGTGTCTGTTTTAACCGTTTGATTGCAGTATCATAACGCTTATGCAGTAATTTTTTTATCTCAGGCCAGTCTTTACCGGTTAATTTTAAATTAAGTGCTTCATACTTAACCTTCTGACGCCATAGTTCATCAAGTTGTGCTGTCGTTTTAGCCCATTCTGATTCAGAGGTGTCGAAATAATATTCGTCATTTGTATCGAATTTAATTTCAGTTTCAAGTAAGGATAATGCAAAGGCAAATCGTTCATAACGACGTTGTAAGCCAACCGTATAAATATCATAAGCAGGTGCAAGACGACCCTGACGGAAGTCTTTCTTAAACGAAAGCGCATACTTATTAAAGCTATCTATATCACTCTGCAAAAAAATTGTACGATAAGCATCAAGCTGTTTTAAATACCGATCGAAAACTTCAACAGCAAAAGCGTTATCAAAATCAACTGATTTATAGTGAGAGCGCGTGAAAAGATTAACGAGACGTTTGCTTGCTTCAGAATGCTGAGCTTCTTGCTTTAATGTAGGGAGTTCTTGAATTGATATAGCGGGTTCAAATGCATGCGCATAGGTGGCTAATAGTACCGAAGCACTGATAAAAGTTCGTGTTAAAACTTTTTTCATTAAAAATCCTTTTGAGAATAAGTAACGCTAAATTAATAATAGACAAGTATTAGCTAATTTTCATATATTTAGCTAACACTCAACTACTAAAAATTTAGAACACGCTTATTGCTTTATACAAAAAGGTGCTCTCTTTTTACTTTTAGAGAAAGTCCAGATAGTAGTTCAACTTTAACACCATCTTTAGATACTTCAACGATAGTTGCTTGTACCGGTGCTTTACCAACTACAACTTTGACAGATTGACCTGATTTAAGTTCCGACTCATTTACTGGACGTTCAACTTTAATCGTAGGCTTTTGATCCGCTTTAGGTGCAGATTTTTTAACTACTTTTTTAGGCGCTCGTTTAACAGCAGGCTTTTTCTTTTCAGCGTTGGCCTTCTGTTCTGCATTTTTCTTATTACGTTCAGCGAAGAATTTGGTTTTGCTTTCTTCAAGTGTTTTTTGTGCATGCTCGACATGCTCAGCATCTAAAACACCTGCGTCGTTGCCATCTAAGTCAACTCGTACAGCATCTTTTTTAGCGCCGTGAAGGTAACGCCAGCTTGCAGTATACTGACGAAGAGCCGTACGTAATAATGTTTTACTAACTTTAGAGTCTTCTTTAAGACGCTCAGCCAGATCTTGAAAAATGCCAATTTTTAGCGGTTTAGCTTCGCCCTTTGCGCTGAAACATTTTGGGAATATTTCTACCAAATAAGCGATAACTTCTTTGCTATTTTTTAGCTTTTCAATGTTTTCCATGAATGACCTTAAATTACTTCTAATTGTTCAGATATAACAAAACAGTAATCTTGCTATATCGCATGTATAAAATTTATCGCTATTATAGAGCGATTGCAATTAAATGCTATCTTTAATCCGCTAACTTCACCCTACAAGGTGTTAAAAAATAACTATTCCGGTGGTTTTTTATGCTTTGACAAACAATATTTAACCGCATGAAAGATTAAGCCGCTTCTTTTTCTACCGTGCTTTTTGACGCTTTTTTCACTTTTGGTGTCTTTTCTTTACTCTCTTCAGGCGCTTTTAATTTACCACCCTTCAATATTATCTGTAGTGATGCACTGTTTTGTGCGAGATATAATGATAACTCTTCAGTAAGACGATCATCCATATCAAGTGAGGATGAACTGATCAAGTCAGTAAGACCATCGGCTACATCTAACATTTTGTCGTATGTATCGGCTTCTTTTTTACTTGTAGACGTCATTTTTTCCACACCATTTCGTTCAACTACATACTTTACTATTACGGCCATGAGCCAGTCCCCTAAATACACTGTATATTATGACAGTGTATTAAGTATTCCTGATTTATTCAAGTGATTGATAATTATTTAATGTGATTATATGCGGTCCGCATCTATACCATTACCCATACATATTATGGATAACATTTCGTGAGTTACCATTTATAAGAAAAGTCATGTACAAAGGGGCAATTCAGAGTTAGCTAGGGCTTATAGCGTTCACAGGCTTAACTTTATTGCTGTGATTACCGAGGGAGTGTGACGGAGTAATTACCGTGGGACTTTGTCATTTACACTGTTAAGTTTAGTCCACCCCCTCATTTTCACTATGGGGTTTTCGCTAATGCTTCTGCACGCTCGATCCGTAACACCTTAGTATTCAGCTTTTCTCTTACCCAGATGTTTCTAATTGTCGAGTGACTGATTGATATGTCGTGCCTTTTCATCATTTCACTGCAGATAGGGATTTGGGTCAGGTGAGGTTTTTCTAATGTCAGCTCGATGACTTTATCTTCAACATCTTGATCGATACGATTGGTATTACGAGGGATACCATACATCCTTTTGAGCGCCAGAGGCCCCTGAGTTTCAAGTAAGCGTCGATTATTGTAGATGCTTTCCCTTGAGCAACCGCTGATTCGAGCTGCTTCAGATAGGTTGCCAAGCTCTTCAGCAAGCTTGATGGTATCAAGCTTCCTCTGTACTTCCTCTCCATATTCCGTGAGTTTGCATGGTTCCTTTATTTCAGCGATGGTGAGCTTACGATCGGCAAAATAAGCGGCAAAGCCGCCACCCAACTGTTTCCGTATTTCTACTTTATGGCTCACGATTGAATGCCTTAAGGGGGAATCTATTATGTACATGGTGTTGTTGTAACTGAAGGTATGATCACGACGGATTTTTCTGTATTCCTTCTGAACGCAGACAGCATCAAGGTTGATGTACGCTGGGACTGGTCTAAATTCTGAATGGATATTCTTTGCATGGACAGTGAGTTGTTTCAACCAATAATCTGGAATAAAGGTATTTTGCAGATAATGATTAGCGCTGTCCATGTCCGTTATTTCTGCCAGGCGGAGCTCTGGCACCAAGCGATCTTGAAAGGTATCGAATGCACGTTCAACCCGACCTTTACCTTGAGGCGAGTTGGCAAAGATGATCTCGATCCCGAGCTCTTCACATGCCCTTTGCATTTGTGAGAAGTTACAACGCTTCGGCCCACCAAAGATGCCCGATCTATCAACGTAAAGTGTCTTAAATAGCCCTCGCTTCTCGATATAAGTCTTCATTACTTTCATGCAACCTTCGGTAGTCTCGGACGGAAAAAACTCAGCATGGATATCACTGGTTGCATCGTCGATAATGGCGATAATGGCGATCAAGCAAGACTTCTTCTGACCAAACCACAGGTGTGGACTACCATCCATTTGCAGCATTAATCCCGATGATTCCATACGTTCACGCCTTCTTCTCACTTTTGAACGACGATGCTTAGCCCGTTTCACATGGTGAATAGCATGAGCCCAAGAGCGAAGCGTTTCACGCTTCACTTGAATTCCTTCTCTCACCCTCAAGATATCAATGAGGTGCAACATGTTGAAATCATAATATTTATCTTTAATAAGTGACTGAACTTGTCTTTTTAATGAGTCGGGGATCTTGTTGGTTGGTGTTTTACCCGTGTTGCCATGGACAACAAAACGAATGCCATCTTTTTTATATCGACTGAGATAGCGTTCAATAGTACGGCAGGACTTGTTGAGCAGTTTTGAGGCATTAAGAATGCTGATTTTACCTTCAGCAACCTTAGCGATCACATCAACAGTGAGCTGGGATTGGGAATTCATCACGATCATCCTTAGTAACCTCTGAAAAGTACACGGTGATACTTAGAGGATTACTTAAAAATTCGATCCGTCAATTTCCCTTGGTAATTATAAAAACGACAGAGTCGCTTGGTAGTTATGGTACGACAGAGTCCCTTGGTGTTCACAAGGCTTAACTTTATTGCACTAAGCCATTGATGGACATAAATGGCTTAGTGCTTATGCTTCAAAGAGGACATTCCGCATTACTGAAAGTATGGCGAAATTGACATTAACGCCTTGTTAGGTGATTTTTGCTTGCTCAACCCTCTCCATCAATTCCAACACCACCGGATTTTTGTCTCGAGAATTGAGCATGACCCTACCTATAAGGCAAAAGGCAAATTCAACCTCAGTACCAGTTGTCGAATGGGCAATGATTTTTACTCTTTCAGGTGAGTGACAATGAGCACAATCAATACGAATGATATCACTCAACATTACTCTAGTTTCATTGCCATTCGAACGGTAAATTAAGCTATCACCGCAATCAAATACTTCATCAACCATATCCCATGCTAATTTTTTGAAAAAGAAGAAGACATAAACCATCATTGCTACTATTGCCGCAAGCCCTACTGAATTATCAGAAGTGATGCCGTCATGTACGATAGTAAGAGTGATACAAAAGATGAAAAAACCAAAAACAAAGGTAGGAAACAGTTTCTTATAGAAGAATGTAGCTCCAGAGATTTTTGTCATACCAGATACCTCACCTAACGCCGGCAGCAACTGCCGGCAAAAATGGCGCTTGTTTTGCCGTGTTTTGGGCAAAACGAGTGACAGTTTTGACTGTCTGATTGCCTGCCCTTGTTATGCAATTTTATCTAACCACTGTTGGGCTATTGACTCAACCCAAGTGATAAAATTTTCACTGCCGGTTATGTCATATAGAGTATATTCTGGGCAGCCCTTCATTGGAGTTATATGGTCAAACGAATGGTCAGCTGCGAAAAGAATGATTTCACCTGTTTTTTTGTGACATATAGTCGTATTTCCATTGGCCTCACGTAGTACACAATAGAATTCATTTGGGTCTATTGGTATTTGGACTCCTTCATCTTCGAAAGCCCAATCGTAGTCTTCAATGAAAGTTGCATCATTGCTTGCTTCCTTTCTTGTAAGGAAGCCATTTGTATTAAGAAGCCAAGTGTCTTCTGGTTCATTAAACCTTTCAATAACACCACCAAAACAGGCAAGTAGTTGTTCGTGTAACCCTACGAGTTCCGTTTTATCCGTAACGCGATTCGGAGCTAATGTTAGCCACCCCATTCTGTAGCCATCTAGTGAATCCCAACTCAAGAGATCATGTTCAATTCCACTGATATAAATCCTAGTAACAGATGAACACCGCAATAGTTTGGTAAGTAAAGGGAGTTGCAGTTCAACTTCAGAAGAAAAAGCAAATCCAGGTGATTCCTTAGCTATAGAAACCTTTGCGTCTTTGCTTAGAAACCAAGGGACATCTTCGCAAAATATTTCCCAATCAGTCATGATCTCTCCATTGTGCATAACAGTTTACTATACAGAATTCTGTATAAAGCGAATTTAATTTCAACTTAATAACTATCTACAATAGCAAATTCACGTTAAATTACAAATAGATACTGATGGACATCAATCCAAAGTCAAATAAAACACGGATAAAAAAAAGAGCGGTATTTATATAGACCTATGTAAACTTTATCGAAGTACAAATCACACCTAAAAATCAACATATTAGTAGTCGCTATCAGTTTATAAGCTAGATATTTTGGCATGTTAAAATAATATATTTTCTTAATTTTTGTAAATTCAAATTATACCTGAATGTAATCACAGTATTTAGCCATAAGAAAATATATGGCAAATTAATGTAAGGATATTAAGTATGAGTAACTACTCTAACGCAGAAAGGGGCAGTTTCGGCTTAGAACTATTACCCTAAGCCATTGATGGACAGTATGTATAATACACCCCGTTTTGCAAGTAATAATCAAAAATAACGGAGTTGGTTTGCGCTAATGTATTCAGAGTCTGTTTGAGACTTACATTAGTCCCAGCTCTACGATGAGATCCGCGCTAGATAGTCCTCATAAATGGCAAAGTATTTTTTTACCTCCTGTCGAATATTGGCGAGGTACTAAGCCAATCCAAGCAGTAAAATTACACCCATTAGCAAAATCATGCGGGTTCCCAACAGCAGACAAGCAACACGATGCTGTCATTGGACCAATGCCTGGAACGCTTTGTAGTAGAGACATAATTCATTTTCTTTAAATAAATTATCAAGTTTATTTTCTTGGTCTTTAATCCATGGATTTAACTGATGGTAATGATCGAGTTGCTCTCTAAGATCTATGATTAGCATTGGCGGAACAGGTTCGTTGTTATCAGCTAAATACTGAAAAAGGTTTTACATATTGAGCCGGAATTAACTTTACCTGATGACCATAATATTCACATCTTCTAGCTAACCAATGAGCCCCACCACATGCTTCCATAGCGATGATAACGGGTTCATGAACAGATAATAACTGGAGCAATTTTTGACGATTAAGCTTCTTCCTAAAGACCCTTTACCTGAATAATCATGGCCAATAAGATGAAACGTATTTTTACCTAAATCTATTCCAATAACGCGAATAGCAGTCATGATGGTCACCTTTATTTACTAAACCTAACAGTGTAAAGTTTAGCGTATCGGTGGGGTGTACCATCTAATTAATGGCTTAGGGTAATAACTTTAGAGGATACTATTCACATTACAAAAAGAATGGCGTTAATTTAGATTAATGCCGCGTTAAGTGGTGATCAACGCTACCACCGAGCCTAAACTATTACGCCTTAAACACAAAACCTAACTTTGAACTGGAATGCCAAGCGTTGGGAATCACTCTTAAATGCTTTGTTGAACGAAGCCGCTGTGCGGCGGAGTCATTGCCCCACCATTCATACTCTCCAATAGCATCACTATTATAGTTGTGTCTTAGTAAGAGTGTTTATTATGCATTATTCACAGCAACAACGATTTAGTTATCTTTATGAACAACACCTTACCAACCTAAGGTTGCAAGGTAAACGACCCGAAACCATTGATTGTTATTCTCGTGCAGTTCGGCGTATTTCTGCTTATTCTAATAAATCACCCGATGAACTCACTGCTGCTAATTTAAAAGAATATGTCAATAGCCTTATCCAAATGCATTCATGGAGCACCGTTAATATCGACCGTAATGTCTTGCAGTTCTTCTACCGCTACACTTTAGATTAATAATCGGGTTCGAGACTATGGTTTTTTACATGGTAATGCCAACAGACTGCGACTACGTACCAATTAATATTGATGAATTTATACAATCGGCAGCCCGTATTGAAAGCACTAATACAGACCAAAACGATACGCATTTGTCCTTGCTGGCAACATGAAATGAAGTGTGTGGGTATCACCCGAATAAGGTGCCGGCAGCGCGACACCTATTCTTATTTATAGGCTAGTCTCGTTTGTACAAAGATTCAATCGTACTTGATTCTATTGTGTGTCCATTTATCATGTAGCCCGCTAATGCACCCGAAGCATCTTCTGGTAATTCAAGTTTGTCTACGGAAAGTGCATGTATCGTAAAGCGGTAGTGATGTACACCATGGCCTTCAGGTGGACAAGCGCCACCGAAACCTCGACTGCCGTAATCATTTTGTATTTGAGAACTGCCTGTTGGTGCGCTACTGGTTTTTTTATTCCCAGCGCCGGTCGGTATCTCCATCACTGTCATTGGTATGTTGACTATCTGCCAATGCCACCAACCACTGCCTGTAGGAGCATCGGGATCATAGGCTGTAATAGCAAAGCTTTTTGTGCCTTTCGGTGCGTCAGACCATTTAAGATGTGGCGACAAATCACCTCCTGAACAACCAAATCCATTGAATTCTTGTGCTTTAGACATGAATTCTCCTTGAGCAATGTCTTGGCTAGACAATGTAAAAGGCCCTGCAAATATAGATGCCGAAACGCTAAGTGATAAAACTGAAAGAAGTTTAAGTGTATGACGCATAATAATCCTTATTAGTGGGTATTTGATTTAAGACATATATTAGCCTTTTACTTCTGCCTATATAGTCTCAAAACCGTCACACTTTCGCCCTAATCCGCCATTTTAGTTTTTCGGAGTTCAGATGGTGTTAAACCAAACCGTCCTTTAAAACGCTCTGTAAATCGTGATTGAGATTGGTAGCCACATTTTTCAGCAATCAGAACAATGGAATAATGCGTTGTTTGCAACAAATGCAAACCTAGACCAAGTCTTGCTTGATCCTTAATCTCTTGCACACTTGTACCTTCTGTCTTGAGTTTTCGGCGTAGCGTTGATTCACTCATTGCCAGCTGATCACAAATATGTTCAATGGTTAATTGATGAAAATCCTGATCACAGAACATATCATGCAATCGATGTCCTACCTTGGGGTTTCCTACCATGGATAAAATTTCTTTATAACCCATGTGGCACAGTAATTCTACGATCTCTCTTTTTCGTAAAGGCCACAATTGTTCAGGAGCCCAGAGTGAACTTTCAACAAATTGCTGTAAACATTTTTCTAAAGTGGCTGTTATTTTCCCAATACAATAATCTTGTTTATTTAATGCACTGGTTTTAAGGCCATTAAAATCTTGATAATCAAACTCTATTAACAATGCAAAATACTCTTTACCTTTTGGTATGTTGCGCATATTTATCGCAGGGCTACTAGATAAAAAGATAAAATCACCAGGATGACAGATTAATTCGTTATCCTTGCCGAGCTCTTTATCTCCGCTAAGAACAATAATCAATAATGGTTTTACAATGGGGACATTTAACAGGTTTTGCTCTTTGATTGAGGTGTACACAGAAAAAGGCAGCTCATGCTTTTCGTTCATTGTATTTTTAATCGTACTCAGCAGATTTACCATGGTTTCCTATAGATACAGAGCCTAACTATTTGTATGGTAGGACGTCTCGATTTGCCAAATTAATTAACCGCTACAAAAGGTAACTAATCAGTTGAAACATAAGATTATATTGTAAACCTCAGAGGGAACGAGTCGTCCTGTAAATTATTTATTTAGTCTTGAAAATTATATGCAAGACTAGCTATGTAACTAAGTATATTGATATTAATTTTCGGCTACAAGATAAACCTGACTGTCTTTTGACAAATCGCGACTGCTTTCACCAAAAGACCAATAACACTGTATATAATCATTCTATCTAACCGTTTTATTTATGCATAAATATGATCAACTCAGTTGATAAATTTTACATGATAAAATCTATGGCAAACCGATATGAACATATAGTTGATGAGTTGAAGATCTAAGCCATTTAGGGGGGAAACCTCTTTAGAGCAATCACATAAACAACGCATAAAATATGCTTGATTGTTGTTACCACATACTAAATATGTATTATTTGGTAGAAACCTATGATGATAACTTGCGATTCTGTTGATATTTGCAATAAAATAATGCTATTAATGAACTCATTATGGAACGTGCTACATTTATCGCTTAAATTAAGCATGTATACAAGCATAAGTAATTAGCTATTAGCGGGTATAAATGACCAATATTAATGTCTGTAATAAATGTGATCTGATTGTTGAGCATGTTGTTTTAGAAAAAAATAAACTTGCGCATTGCCCTCGCTGCAATAGTCTATTGTATACAAATACATTATTTTCGATTAGCACCATTTTAGCGCTTTCAATTACCGGGTTTATTCTCGTTATTATCGCAAATGTATTTCCTATGTTTACCATCACTCTGTTGGGGGTTGAAGAGTCAGCCACGCTGATTCAAGGAGCATGGGTTTTATTAGAGAAAAAGTTTTACTTCGTCGGTCTACTCGTTATCTTTTGCAGTTTCATTGCGCCTTTTCTCTTTTTATCTTGTCTGGTACAAGTTTGTTTATTATTACTCACTAAACGTAATACGCCACAGCTAATATTATTGCTTAAACTCGTTAAGTTTTTTACAGAATGGAGTATGTTAGAAGTTTATCTGGTGAGCTTTTTAATTGCCGTCTTTAAACTCTCTGACATTGCAGACATTAAATTGCAACTCGGTTTATTGAGTTTCGTCTCACTTATGTTTGTTTCAAGCCTTATAATGTATGGACTTAATCTGGAACTTTTCTGGCAAAAGATGGAAAAAAATGCAAAACGCTAAAGACAATCAAATCGTAAGATGCCAAGAATGTAGTCTACTGATCAGCGTCGAGCAGGATGTAAAACGACAGCGTTGTCCGCGTTGTTTTACCCGTGTTCATTTTCGAATACCGCGTAGTATCCAAAAAACATGGGCCTTGTTAATCACCGCTGCGTTCATGATGATCCCTGCCAATTTTTTGCCTATTAGCACATTGACCAGTACAGGTAATACCACGCCGGATACCATCATGTCAGGTACTATCGCATTGGCAAAAAGTGATAACTTAGGCATCGCGATTATTATCTTCATCGCGTCGATTTTGGTGCCCTTATTTAAAATCATTGGTTTAATGCTTATTTTATTATCTGTTCAAAATAAGATATATATTGCACCAAAACGAAAATTATTATTATTTAATGCAATTCATTGGATTGGCAAATGGTCAATTATGGATTTGTTTGTTATATCGATTATGGTCGCGGTGATCAACCGAGGAAATTTACTCTCAGTCGATCCCGGATATGGAGCAACTTGCTTTGGTTTTGTTATTATATTAACAATACTCGCCGCTGAAAGTTTTGACACACGTTTAATTTGGGATTTAAACCATAAAAATGAAAGAAAATAACGAACCACAAATGCCGGATAATTGTAATGCACCTAAACCTGTATTACACAAACCGAATGTGATGTCGCCTATCTGGTTACTGCCAATTGTCGCCGTCTTACTTGGGATTTACCTCATGTACCAAAGCATTGCGCAAGCTGGCATTGAAATACGTGTTCATTTTGACAATGCGAATGGCATTGTGGAAGGTAAAACCCTGATCAAGTATCAAGGTTTAAATATCGGTAAAGTGAAGAAAATAGCATTAGATGACGATCTTAAAGGTGTTTATGTTACCGCCGAAATAGACAGTAAAGCGGAACCCGTTTTACGCCTAAACACACAGTTTTGGTTAGTCGCACCCAAAGCTTCCATTGCCGGTATTTCAGGGTTAGATGCGCTTGTCACAGGTAATTATATCAACTTATTACCCGGCGATGGTGAATACAGTGTTGAATTTGATGCGGTACAAACAGCACCGAATACCTTACCTGACGATCAAGGTTTAATTGTACGCTTAACCGCAGATAAATTAGCTTCTGTTCGTCCTGGTTCAGAAATTTTTTATAAAAAGATCCCCGTTGGCCAAGTACACAACTTCACTCTAGATAAAGACACCGATCAAATATTAATTGAAGCCGTCATTAAAGAACAATACAGCTACCTGGTAAAAGACACTTCACGCTTTTGGAATGCCAGTGGTATCCATGCTGAATTTGGTTTTGATGGGGTGACAATTCAAACCGAAAGTCTGACCGCGATTATCAGTGGTGCACTGGCGTTTGATTCCCCAGTTGACGGTAATCCAGCAGAAAATAACCGCGCATATAATCTCTATAATAATGTCAGTGATGCTGAGCGAGCGGTTGAAATTGAGTTTAATTTGGCGAATACCAATGACATTAAAATTGGTAACAACATCTACTTAAATGGCCAACAGGTCGGCGAAATAACCCAAGTCATCACCCAATTGATTGACGCTGAAACCCAACAAACAACACCAACAGCAAAAGCATTCGCAGATATAGACCCAGAAGTTGTTGAGTTATTACGTGCAGGCACCCAATTCTGGGTTGAAAAAGCCACCCTGTCTCTTTCTGAAAGTAAGAATGTAGCGAACCTTGTCACTGGTAATTTTATATTATTCACCCCCGGGAAAGGCGAACTACAAACCACATTTGATCTGGTATCAAACGTTGACGATCTTATTCCGCATAAACAAATTTCGATTTCAGCTAATGATGCTAATGGTTTAGCGGTAGGCAATAAAATCTATTACAAGAATTACCCAGTAGGCCACATCAGCCGCGTCATGTTTAACACCAAAACCAATTTGATTGATTTAAACGTGAACATCTATCAAGATTATGCACATCTACTTCGCCGTTCGACACGCTTTATTAATATAAGCGGAGTATCAGTCGATGCGAGTATCTCAGGTCTTAATATCAAGTCATCACCTATTGCAGCATTAGTCAGTGGTGGTATCGAACTTGTTAATGATCCAGTGTTCAAATCTAAACGCCGCAATCAACAATATCAACTTTACCCTTCCCTTGCCCTTGCAAAATTAGGTAGCAATGCGTTTAAGGCCAATAAGACCATTACCCTATTGAGTAAACCTAGCCATGTGATCGCAAATGGTGCGCCAGTTTATTATCGTAAATTAAAAGTGGGTTCGGTAGCTGATTTCCGTTTGGCTGCCGACAATGAACATATTGTCATCACCTTGGATATCCTCAGCCAGTATGCACACTTAATTAATAAAAACAGCGTATTTTGGGATGTATCTGGGATTGATATTTCTGGTAGTTTAAGTAACTTAAAAGTGCAAACCGAATCGTTACTGACTATTATCGCTGGTGGCATTAACTTTGATAACATCAAACCGGTTAATGACAACAAAGTCAGCCTTGCTAAATCACGCGCAACACATTACAAACTGTTTCGTAGCTTTGCAGCCGCAACCGACGACCGCCCAACAGTGACATTAACATTCACATCAGGTACTGATATCAATGTGGGCACTGAAATTAAACACAAGGGTATCAAGGTCGGCGAGATCAGCGCAATAAAACTAAAAATAGAGCAAGGTTTTATTGAAGCAACAGCGAAATTAGACACTGACTATGCAAAATACTTCATACAACAAGGCAGCCAGTACTGGTTAGAGCGTATCGAAGTTGGCCTAGATGGCATTAAAAATGCGAATACCTTGCTATCTGGTGCTTATATCAACGTAACGAAAGGTAACGGTAATACCGTCAAGCGCTTTAAAGTCCTCAACGGCGCACCCGAAATTGCGTCTGAAGATGTCGGATTATCCGTCACCGTCATCAGTGAACGATTGATGGGGTTAACTGCGGGTACACCCGTCTACTTCCGCCAGATAGAAGTCGGCTCCATAACCCACTCAGCATTGTCAGCGCAAAGTGATAAAGTGCTCATCACCTTGAACATTGAACCTAAGTATCAACACTTAGTGCGCAATGATAGTCAATTTTGGGCTGTTTCTGGGTTTAATGTCGATATCGGTCTCACCGGCGCAACCTTAAAAGCCGAATCATTAAAAACGATTTTATCTGGCGGCATTGCGTTTGCGACACCTAAGACAAACAAAAACAGTCAGATTGCAGCGCCCTTTTCAAAATTCGATTTAGCCCAAGAAGTTAATCCAGATTGGCTTAAATGGGATACCAAGATAGAAAAAACCGCCATGTAAACCGGCCATCCCAGCTACTTCAACAATCTCAACCTTGAAGTAGCTGGGGTATATGATAAAATACCCCCTTATTATTCAATTGAGCCTGTAAAGTGCATTCCAATATAAAACTGCCTGAAGATTACCTGACGTTAATGGGTAACATTATTCCCGACCATCTCTCTATGGATGACTTTATAACGTGCTGCAAAACACCATTGAAAACCAGTGTACGTGTCAATACACTTAAGATCTCTGTTGAAGCATTTAAGCAATTAGCTAAAACAAAACAATGGTTATTAACCCCGGTGCCATGGTGTGAAGAAGGTTTTTGGTTAGAACAAGAAAATACCGATACCAAACTCGGTAATAGTTGGGAACATATTGCGGGCCTTTTCTATATTCAAGAAGCAAGCTCGATGCTGCCTGTTACAGCACTATTCAAAGAGCAAGTTTCAGGTCCAACCGCACAATATAATACCATCCTCGATTGCGCATCCGCACCGGGTTCAAAAACAAGTCAGATCGCAGCACTCTGTAATAATAACAATTTCATTGTGGCTAACGAATTATCATCAAGCCGTTTAAAAGTGCTCAGTGCGAACATTAAACGCTGTGGTATCAAAAATGTAGCGCTTAGTCACTATGATGCAAATGTGTTTGGCACTTGGTTACCAGAAATGTTTGATGCCGTATTGCTTGATGCGCCTTGTTCTGGTGAGGGCGCGATCCGTAAAGACGACAAAGCAATGCTTAATTGGTCTTTAAAAAGTATCAATGACATCGCCGATATTCAGAAAGAGTTAATTGACAGTGCATTTAAAGCGTTAAAACCCGGTGGTACGTTAATTTATTCAACCTGTACATTGAACGGAATTGAAAACCAAGCGGTTTGCCAACACCTACTTGATTTATACCCTGACAATGCAGAAGTTATCCCGCTTAACGATTTATTCCCAACCGCGAATAATTGTTTGACTGCCGAAGGTTTCTTACACGTTTGGCCACAGATTTATGATAGTGAAGGCTTCTTTGTTGCTAAG
>NZ_ABCQ01000069.1 GCF_000170855.1 Moritella sp. PE36
CTTAATGGTGTCGACATTCATAGCATGTCAGAGAAACAACAAGCTGCGATGCGAAATCAGAATATGGGTTTTGTGTATCAATTTCATCACCTACTCAATGAGTTCAACGCGTTAGAAAACGTGTGCATGCCGCTATTAATAGCGGGTATGAAAGTGACGCTTGCTAAGCAAAAAGCCTTGGCTATGTTAGCGCGAGTGGGGCTATCTCATCGTGTTGAACATAAACCCAGTGAACTTTCTGGTGGTGAACGTCAACGTGTCGCTATTGCACGTGCGTTAATTAATGAACCGAATATCGTCTTTGCAGATGAACCTACGGGTAACCTAGATCAAAGCAGTGCGGACACTATTTTCAATTTGATAAAAGAGTTAAATGAAACGTGTGATACCGCCTTTATTATTGTTACTCATGATGAACAGCTAGCGAACCGATTAGGCCGTACTTTACATATGGTTGATGGTGTATTGACCAATAATTGCGAAGCAGTACAGGTAAATGCTGTGATGGAGGAAGTATAATGTTTCGTCCGTTAGCCGCTTATATTGGATTGAGATATACCTCGTCGAAGCGCCGTAATGGTTTTATCGCGTTTATTTCGGCGTCATCAACGATTGGTATTGCGTTAGGGGTGATGGTACTGATCATTGGTTTATCTGCAATGAACGGTTTTGAATATGAGCTTAAAAATCGGATCTTAGCGGTTGTGCCTAATGGTGAACTTGAAGGCGTGAGTCAACCTTTTGATGACTGGCAGCGCACACAGGAGCAATTACTTGCGCATCCAGAAGTTGTTGGTGCTGCGCCTTTTATTAAGCTTAATGGTTTATTGCAAAAAGGAAATGAATTAAAGGCGGTACAACTTCGTGCAGTTGATAGTGAGGCTGAAAAGCAAGTATCAGAAGTGTATCGTTATGTTGCTGAGGGGCGTTGGGATAGCTTAAGTGATCCTACTAATAACAGAACAGTTGTGATTGGACGGGGTATTGCGAAAGAGTTGAATTTAGAACTTGGTGATCCTGTCACGGTATTATTATCGCAGCAATCAGGCCGCTCATTTAAGGCGCCACGTCGGTTCAGGTTTACTGTCTCTGGCATTATTCATCTTAGTGGGCAATTAGACAATAACCTTGCTTATATACCTTTAAGCGCAGCCCAAGATATTCAAGATAAAGCGTTTAAAGCAGATGGTATGAGTATTAAGGTAACAGACATTTTTTCTGCTAACCGCATTGTTCGTGAAGCGGGTAATCAGTTAGATCATTACTTGTATATCCGCAGTTGGATGACCAGTCAGGGCTTTTTATACCAAGATATACAGATGGTTAAAAGCTTGATGTACGTGATTTTGACATTAGTGATTGCCGTTGCCTGTTTTAACATTGTCACCACCTTGGTCATGGCTGTTAATGATAAGCGCGCCGATATTGCGATATTGAAAACCATGGGTGCTTCAAATACGCTATTACGTTTAATTTTCATTGTACACGGTGGGATTAACGGTATTCTTGGTGTGGTTTCAGGTACGGTGTTAGGTATTTTGATCTCAGAGAATCTCACTGTGATTATCCAATTTATCGAAGGTTTGATCGGTCAGGAATTCTTATCCGGCGATATTTACTTTATTGATTTCTTACCGTCACAGCTAGCATTAAATGATGTGCTGGTGGTTGGTGGTGTTGCTATGATTATGAGTGTGGTAGCGACAATTTATCCTGCGAATAAAGCGTGTTCGGTACAGCCGGCGCATGAATTAGGCAATAAATAACGCGCTTCTTCGTACATCCCTGCAGATATTAAAAAGGCCACATCACTGATTAAGTGATGTGGCCTTCTCATTTTTAACTATTATTTTGTGCGTGACTCTTTACGTTTGTTCCAGGCATTAATAATTTTCCAACGCCATAGCCAGCGAATACTAAAATAACCTACGATAGAAAAAAATGCACCGGATACAAAACAGCCGAGTAAAAATGCCGGTCCATATAAGGATATTGCCTGCATTAACCATTCCAAAGTCAGCTCAAAAGAGAATGGGTGGACTGGTACTTGCAATAACCATGCACCTAATACGTAAGTCGCATAGAACATTGGCGGCATGGTAACCGGGTTCGATAACCACACGAGTGCGACGGATAATGGCAAGTTAACACGAAATAAAATAGCAAAACCTGCCGCTAACAACATCTGAAAAGGGACGGGAACAAATGCCATAAACAGGCCAACAGCAAATGCACCTGCTGCAGAGCGGCGATTTAAGTGCCAAAGGTTTGCGTTGTGTAACAGGTCACCAAAAATCTTAAGGTGCTTGTGTTCTTTGATTGACTCGGGATCTGGGAGATATTTTTTAATTAAATTCTTAGGCATAATTCTAATCAAATGTCAGGGGTAATGAATGACCTTAAAGGCCATACTACTTTCCATTACCATATTAATAAGTATGTTCTTTGTAGATATTGAACGCATTCAATCTATCACGATAATAACAGTTGCTGCCTTCATCCTTGTTTACGCTAAAGTACCACCTATATTAGTACTCATATTTGTCGCATTAAGCTGGTCTTCGTTGTATAAAAATAACGTGATAAATGAATCAAATACATTATTTTACAATACTGGATTCCAATACAAACAACTGTCAACTACAGTAGCACAAGACAATATCATAACGGCTGAGGTAATAACATTAGTAAATAAAAAAAACCGACTTTCGTTTGATGTAAAGGTGATAGAAATTAATAATACGCTGCTTTCTTCTATGCAACCGAAACTAGCCTTAAAGTGGCCAAATCCAGACTATGATTATCCGGGGGAGCTTGGGGTTGGTCAAGTGTGGCGCTTTAAGGTACGACTAATTAACACTAAGCAACCGAAGTTGTTATCACGTCATATAAAATTCGCTGGCATCATAACAAAAGGAGAGGTAATACGGTCTAAGCTTAGTTTACGTGGTGATTTGTATCAAATATTCAAGTCAGTATTGCCAGTCAATCCCAACCCTATGTTGTATGCATTAAGTTTTGGAGACCGACATTACATTACCAATGAACTTTGGACCCAGCTGCAACAACTGGGCATCGGTCATCTTGTTGCTATTTCTGGTTTGCATATTGGTCTGATATTTGGTTTCTGTTATATTTTTATACAAGGATTGTTAAGATTGGTTAACACGCCTTATTATCTCGTTATCAGTCTGTCGATGAGTCTTATTGTTGCAATATTTTATGCTTGGATTGCGGGCTTCTCATTACCTGCATTACGCGCCATTATTTTGTTGTGCCTGCATTGCTTATATCGTGTGCAATATTACAAAGTTACTTTGTCTCAACTTTTTTCAATGATGTTGTTGATTACTTTACTGTTAGATCCCTTAGCGGTATTTTCAATAAGTTTTTGGTTATCATTTTCAGCGATGGCGGCTGTTTTCATACTTGTGTGGTTGAATAAGCCAACTAAATCTGTCGCAATAGATCGAAACCGTGTTGTTACCAATAAGGATAGAGTAACTGGGGTCATTAAGGGGGCTCTGCATAAAGTTACTCACCTTTGTTATAGCCAAGTGTTACTCACGGTACTCATATTACCTATTCAGGTGGCCGTATTCTCTGGATTCAGTCTGATGTCTGCGTTGGTTAATTTAGTTTTTATCCCAGTGTTTAGTGTATTGATATTACCTGTATTGTTACTGGCGGTGCTGTTATTAGCGATTATGCCAGGGCTGAGTCGTATCTTGATTGCTGGCGTCAATGAGGTCTTGAATTTTATCCAAGATGTTTGGGCGTCATTAACGGTTAATGATGTAATTTGGCTGGATTTTGATGGCACATTCGATAATACTTTTTCTAATAGTCTGTTACTTATGCTAGTACTATTGATTGTAAGTTTTATATTAAAACCGCTCCGGGGTACATTACATGCTTTATCCTTGTTATTATTACCATTAATTTGTTATAGCTATCTCAGTTGAATCAGGAATATTTTATGAATAATACCGTTAAAGCCGTGCTTTTATCTGCATTTTTATTTCCAGGGGCTGCCCATTGGTGGTTAAAAAAACAGCTAGCGGCAGGACTATATGCAATTGCTGCGGCGTTACCGCTTTATTACATAATAGATGTCACTATGACGCAAACGCAATTGATAATAGACAAAGTAATGATGTCTGGTGGGCAATTAGACTTGCTGAGTATTAATGAATTAGTGACACAACAGATGGCTAGTCTCGATACTCAAGGCATTCAACTTGCTACTGTCACGTTATTTTGTGTATGGCTGGTCAATATTTTAGATGCAATTAGACTAGTACGAAAACGTGAGCATGAATAAACGTCTCTACAATATACGTGTTCATGAAGCATAGATGGCAGACAAAGCTTGGTCTAAGGTATCAAAATGAAACGTAAAACCAACATCGAGTAATCGAGTTGGTAATACCCGTTGGCCATAAATAATAAGGTCAGCACGTTCACCCAATAACAGCCTTAAAAATAGTGTAGGGGTAGTAAACCGGGCTTTCTTACCAAAGCAAGCGGCTAATTTATGCGAAAATTCTCGATTGGTTACAGGGTTTGGTGATGTAAAGTTAAAAGTGCCTGATATTGATTTGTTCTGTATTACATAATTGATGGCAGCGACCATATCATCAATATGTATCCAAGACATATATTGCTCACCTTTCCCGATCGGACCACCAAGTCCTAATTTAAAAGGAAACTCCATTTTTTGTAAGGCCCCTTTATTTTTACCTAATACAATGCCTGTTCGTATGATTGCAGTACGCGTTAACGGGCAGGCTATTCGGGCTATTTCTTCCCAGTGTTCACAGAGATGACTCGCATATTCTGGGTAATGCTCGGTATGCTTTTCGTCAATAACCTGCGCACCTTGACGACCGTAGGCACCAATGGCTGAACCACTGATAAAAACCTCAGGGGTGATGGTCTTTGTTGAGATTAGATCCACTAAATCTTGGGTTATCTCCCAGCGACTTGATTCTAAAATATGTTTGTGTTTCACACTCCACATTTTATCCATAATCGGTGAGCCGGCTAGATTGATAACGGCATCAATATGAATCGCACTCGGTAATTCAAGTAACTGCGAGATGAACCTGATGTTGTCAGTTGAAATATGCGAAAAAATATTTTTGGCATTACTGATATCGCGGGTTAATACCGTGAAGTCATAATCAGCTTGATAGGTATTAATAAATGCCTGGCCGATAAAGCCTGTGCCACCCGTTATCAATATATGCATGCTTGTTACTCAGTTAGTTACGCTACTTTTAGTGTAGGTCATTTTAGTCTGTTTTATAATATTGTTTACTATTTGATGTAATAATAAAGCAAGCTAGGGTATGTTCCTAGCTTGCTTTATTTTGTGGGGTTTTATACTAAATGTTAGCTAGCGTTACAAAATACTAGCATACGTTTTTTTGCTTTTTCGATAATCTTACATTGAGGTAAGCTGGTAATAAGTAACTCTGACTCACTTGATTTTCTGATGACAAAATAAGTTTCTTTCGTTATGTCTTGAACTGCGACTTCTAGTTTCACTTTTCGTTCAACGGCTACACCACGTGAGTAAAATTGCGCTGAGAATGGGCGTTTGTCGATATATACCAATTCACTATTTTGTGCTTGGGTTGACCAAGCTTGCATTAACCCTTTTTCGGATTGTTTGCCTGTCACTTCAGTTCGCAACAAGATAGCGACAACAAGGATCAAAACCGGTGTTATTAACCCTATTTTATATATCTTGGTTGATAGTGGATGGTTACGTTGATATACCACCATCAATAATGCGAAAGCGGGGAGGCAAGGCATAACATAACTCGATAATATATTACCGCTGAATGTGAACAGTAATAACGGCGCTAATAACCATGCCCATAAAAAACTGGTATAATTAAGTTCGGTTGTATCCTCGTCTTGTTGTATTTTCGTTGCATTTGTCGTTTTATTTTTGATGGTGTTTGTTGCTTGTAAGCTTTTAACCCATTGATAAATAAAAATAGGTGTCCAGGGTAGCGCTGAAACAATAGCAAATATCCAAATTGTACCTTTTATCTCTTTATGTGCACTGCCGTATAAATCACCTTGCCAGCCACTGACTAAGAATCGCTTAATGTGCTCACCAACAATAAAGTAATTAAGGAAACCGGGAGATGAGTACTCGGCAATAATGTACCAAGGTAGACTTGTCGCCAGGAAAAGGGGCATACCTGTTTTCCAAGGTAAGCTGCGCAACATACTCATCCAGGTTCTGTTAAATAATGCCCAAATAAACAAGCTCATGCCAATGAGTACCAATGCTAAAGGACCTTTGGCTAACATACCCACAGTCAGGCCGATGAAGAACAAATGCCCCCACAATACTGACTTATTTTTATAGTTAAGCCAAAAAGCGGCCATGCTTAACGTTATGCCTAATGTTAATGCCGTGTCTGTCATTACCGCGCCAGACACAACAATAAATGTTGTTGTCGTCGCAAGGATCCCTGCTGCTAACGATGCCTCTTGTTTACGCTCTGAACGACTGCGTGATGGGATGAAGCTATAAGCAAGCAGGGCGACGATGAATAATATCAACCCCCCAGCAAGTAGGTGAGGCAATCTGACTGCGAATTCATTCAACCCAAATAGTGTAATACCCGTGGCGCTCATCCACGTAAATAACGGCGGTTTTCCCCAAAATGGTACATTGTAATCAAACATCGGCGTGATCCAGTTACCTGTTTCAGCCATGATCCTGGCCATTTCGCCATAGCGTGCTTCGGTTGTGTCCATAAGTGGAAACAAACCAAGGGTAAATAATCTTATTGCTATCGCTGAGACCACGAGTGTTATCGCAATTCTGGTCAGAGATACATTGTTTACTGCTTTATTCATGTGATTACTAACCCTGTTTGAAATTGGTGTTGTGTGCTTGATTGGTATTTACGTGATTGTTGATTTGCTGTTTTAGGTTAAAGCCAGTATTTGGTTCTGCGCTTTGTTCGTTCATAATAATAAAGTTGGGGCGTTGTTTTGATTCAATAAATAAGCGGCCGACATACTCCCCCATCAAACCAATTGACAAGAGTTGTATGCCGCCAAGTAACAATACAACGGTCATCAATGAAGGGTAACCTGCAACTGGATCGCCCCAGAATAGTGTTTTACTGACAAGTACAATCGCCATCATCACCGAAATCATTGATGTCATAACCCCTGCTGCGGTTGCGATGCGTAACGGTGTAATACTAAATGAGGTAATACCTTCAAAGGCGAGGTGGATCAGTTTGGAATAATTCCACTTTGTCGTACCAGCTTGCCGTGCGTCACGGTCAAATTGCAGCGTGCAGGTATTGAAGCCTGGCCACGAAAGCAAACCTTTCATAAATCGATTTCGTTCTGGTAATGCATTAATCACGTCGACGACTTTACGATCTAATAGTCTAAAGTCGCCAACATTACGGGGTATGTTAATATCCGCGAGGCGATTAATTATTTTATAAAATAAGTGTGCAGTTGCGCGTTTTAACCAACTTTCCCCATGACGTTGTTTGCGTTGCATGTTGACGACATCAAAGCCATTCTCCCATTCATTAACCATTTTCGGGATAAGTTCTGGTGGATCTTGTAAGTCGGCATCCAATAGAATAACCGCACGGCCTGCTGTATTCACCATGCCTGCTGTCATCGCAGCTTCTTTGCCAAAGTTACGACTGAGTTTTAGGCAACGTACTAGATGATTATTAGCTGTAAATCCAATGACCTGTGACCATGATCCATCATTGCTGCCATCATCAACATAAATGATCTCGCAAGGTTGGTGTAAGGTATCAAGCACGGCGACAACACGTGCGTGACAATCGGTTAGCGCTTCATCCTCATTAAAGAATGGGATCACGATAGACAACAAAGGCGGTGTTGCGCTTTTAGTTGCCTCTCTGTGTTCGGTAATCGATGTGATACTGGCTGGCATATTAATATTCCGAAGTGGATAGCAATGCATACAGTCTAGATATACCCGTGTGGAATTAATGTTTTCGACATGTTTTTTACATTTTTACATTATTTCGACATGGGATTTGTCATAATGAAGCGGTATTTATTTATTGGATTGAACGGTTATGAAAATTTTATTAGTGGAAGATCATCAAGATATCGCCGGTATTATCTTTGATTTTTTTGAAATAAAAGGTTACACCTTAGATTATGCGCAAGATGGTGTGCAAGGTTATGCACTCGCTAGTAATAATTATTATGATTTAATTATCTTAGATATCCAGATGCCCCGTATGGATGGTCTGACTGTTTGTCAAAAGTTACGCGAGCAAGGGGATGATACTCCGATACTGATGTTAACTGCTCGTGATACCCGTGAAGATACTTTAGCGGGGTTTGATTGTGGCGCTGATGATTACCTTATCAAGCCATTTGACCTTGATATTCTAGCTGCACGCATTCAAGCTTTACACCGCCGTCGCAGTGGTAAAAATGCAGCTAAAGTATTAACCTTTCAAGAACTATCGTTAGATTTGAAAACACATATTGCTTCTCGTAATGGCTGTAACTTTGAATTAAATCCTACGCAGTTTACGATTTTAAAACTGCTTATGATGCGCAGTCCTGAAATTGTGACTAAAAATGAAATCATCAATGCGATTTGGGGCGAAGACGAGCCTGAAGGGGATATTTTACGCAGTCATATCTATCAGTTACGTAATCAAGTCGATAAACCTTTTCAGCACCATTACATTAAAACCTTATCCAAAATTGGTTATCAACTTGTCTCGGTAAATAGCTAGACGCAGGGAGTTATGATGGCGAAAGTGCGTTCGGCTAAACAGCTTACATTTATCTATTTTTCGATTGTGGCGTTTGCGATCATCATGATTCACGCCACGGTACTTGATTCTACACTCGAAAGTATTGAACAATTAAGTATTCAGAACCGACTGTTACTGCAAAAAGAATCGATAGTTGAAAAATCAAAATTAGCTGGTCAAACTCGTTCATTTAAAATCGATGAGTTTACAATGGGCTATATGGATCGTGTTACGTTACCTGATCTCGTCGATGAGAACATATATCTTCCTATCGATGAAGCGGTTGAAATTGAGCAGCGCAATTCTTTAGGTACAGAATTCTTTTTGATGAAACTGGCAACATCGAATAAACACGCGCCATTCATTTACATTGTTCATCGTGATCCGGCGTTTGAGCTGGGTGAAGAACAGATCATGTGGACGCAATCATGGCAGTCGTTGACGTCATTATTGCTATTGCTTGTAGCACTGTTTGTGGTGATGCGTATTTCAGATCGATTAACCGCGCCGATATCGATATTTGCAAAAGAGATTGCGCGTCGATCACCGGATGATTCCAGTGATATTGAGCTACCAGCGGGCATCGCGACTAAAGAGTTGTTACAGCTTGTTGATAGTTATAACAAGAATCAGCAACAGAAAAATGCATTAATTGAACGAGAACGGGCCTTTAATCGCATGGCTAGTCATGAATTGCGGACACCATTAATGGTCATTAAAGGGGCGACAAATTTATTGAGCTATAACAATGAACCTGAGTTCATAAAAAAACAACAAGTGCGCTTACAGAGTGCAGCAAATGAGATGAATGATTTTATTGATGCATTGCTGTCTTTAACCAAATCGGAACAAGATTTAGCACTATCGCAAAGGCCGTTAGATAAAGATGAAATCATGGTGAGTGTGAATGCGCACAGTGCGCTACTTAGTTCAAAACCTGTTGTTGTTAACGTAATAATAAAGCAAACGCCGCTGATTACTATTCCCGAAGTCGCGTTAAAATTGTTACTCGGCAATTTATTAAAAAACGCCTTTGCTTGTACTGAGTCTGGTGAAGTGAAGGTCGTTGTCGATTGTAATTCAATTGCCGTTATTGATACCGGTATTGGTCTTTACAAAAAACAACGTAATGATGAAGGGCATGGTTTAGGGTTATTAATTACCAGAGATATTTGTCGTAAATACAACTGGCAATTTGAGCTGAAAAATAATGAGGCTGGTGGCTGTAGCGCTATCATATACCTGTAGATTTATTGATTACTTACTGAACACCCAACGGTCAGCTAAAAGATAGTTAATTAGCATGCCAAATATAATACCGGGGATGATTGCTATGACTGCCGCGCTCCCGGTGAGTGATAAACCCGACACTAATAGCCAATAGCAACATAAGTTAGGAATGGCGCCAACACATGATGAGCAGAGAAACTTACTCCACTCTTGAAGTAGACCTGAGTTACTCTCAAATTGCTGCTGTTTAAAGGTAATACGGCGGTTGAGCAGCCAATTACTGTTTACGGCAAAGAAAAATGCAAGTGATCGTGCGAGGAATAAGGGCATAAATGTAGAGAATACGATCATTGCGCTTAAATCGACGATAAAACCAATGCCACCGACACATGCAAACTTAATATATTTGATATTCATGTTTAATCTTAGCTAGCCCGTGTAAAAACCGTAAACCTAACATCGATCATGTGGAAAAAACGTGAATAGCAACGTCTGCTGTGCAAGCACATGAGATCGATACCGCAGAGTGGCGTTAGCAACGTTCAACTAGCAAGAGTGGATAGTCTACAATAAGAAATCTTCATAAATAGGGTTAAATACCGTGGCACTATTTATTAATGCATTTGCTGTTAGGGCTGGTACACCATAAACTTCCGCTCTGACCTGATGACGGGCTTTTATCGTATCAAGCAGGATCGCAAAGTCACCATCACCAGAGAGCAGTACGACAGTATCGACCGACTCTGCGACTTGTAGTACATCGATGGTGATCCCAACATCCCAATCACCTTTAGCGCTGCCATCACTGCGTTGGATAAACGGCTTAAGCTTCACG
Source organism: Moritella sp. PE36 (assembly GCF_000170855.1). Lineage (GTDB taxonomy): Bacteria > Pseudomonadota > Gammaproteobacteria > Enterobacterales > Moritellaceae > Moritella. Next base: position 10,879 of record NZ_ABCQ01000069.1, read on the forward strand.
TCAAAACCGATATGTTTGAGTGCATCCTGGAATTTACGCTGCTGATCATCACCTTTGTCAATCGCATAAGCATAAGCAGTGACTACGTCACCTTGTAATAATAAATGCTGCCAGAGCTTGCGGTAATTAAACTGACGCCCATAAGTCTGGCGAGTGGTGTAATAGATATTCTGTACGTCAACGAATACGGCTATTTTTTGCACGTGCAACTCCTGTTATTCCGCGGTAGATTTATTTAGTTCTATGATAATTGATTATGTTTTGCTTGCGTATTTCGCGAGGTACTGATCAAGCGCATTGCCAAATGCTTGTTTATCTTTTGACCCTAATGCTGCGGGACCACCAGTCATCTCGCCACTCGCTCGCATTGTGTCCATGAAATCACGCATGTTTAAACGCTCACGAATATTGCTTAATGTATATTTTTCGCCACGAGAGGTGATCACATGCGCCCCTTTTTCGATAACCTCAGCAGCTAATGGAATGTCAGAGGTAATAACAAGATCATCTTTAGCGACTTTTAATACGATGTGATCATCTGCAACATCAAATCCAGAAGGTACTTGGGTCATTGATATATATGGAGAAGCTGGTACGCGTATCCAGTGGTTTGCGACGAATACTATTGGTGCTTTTACACGTACTGCAGCACGAAAGAGAATTTCTTTCATCGGAGTAGGGCATGCATCCGCATCAACCCATATTGTAATATTGTTTGGCATATAACCTCATGCTTATTTAAAGAGGGATATTTTAACGTATAAAAAGATAAAAAGATAAAAATGTTGGTGAGTTGATATTTATTAACCATACTTAATTTATGCTCACTGGGAGACTATTATGTATAAACACTATCTTTTTAAGAGATTGAAAATTATACAAAAGCTCACTGGTAACAACAAACTGAAATCTTCTTTATTGTTCATGATGATATCATCAATTAGTTATCATGCGTCAGCTTTACCGCATCATCAAGTGTCGATGCTTGGTAAAACAACGCATATGACAAATAGCATGAATACAACCAACAATAAACACTATGCATATGTGAATCATAGTAATATACAACCAGATAATCTATTACCAAAAATGGATGCTGTGAGTGACGCACCAGTATCCAAAAAAGTACTGCAATTTTCGAGTCGTGCGAGTTATTTAAATTGGCTTTCAGTGCAATATAGCTGGGAAGATATAGCGCTTTCACGCCTTTTACATATCGGTGATAGTAGTGCTGCTGTACATGAAATCCATTCAAGACTTATTTTACTCGGCGACAGTGAAGAGTCACTACGTTTCTCTGATGTTTATACCGTCGAGATAGCGGCTGCGGTTCGCAATTTTCAACGTCGTCATGGCCTTAAAGCAGATGCGATTATTGGTCCTGATACTTTAAAGTGGTTAAATATTAATCCTCAGCGTCGAGCAGAGTTATTACGGCAAAATATGGAAGAAAAAATCCATTTTATGGCGAATCTTAGTGATCGATATTTACTTGTAAACATTCCCGCTTATGAATTACTACTCAGTGATAACGGTGAAATAGCGCTGCGTTCGCGTGTGATTGTTGGTAAACCTAAAAAACCGACGCCAATATTAACAAGTGAAATCAGTAGTATGGTTATTAATCCGAGTTGGCGAGTACCTCGAAGTATTTTAGAAGACGACTTATTACCGAAAGTAAAAATGAATGGTGAATTTTTTAGCCAGCGTAATTTTAAGGTGTTTAACTATCAAAACCAAACAATAGAAAAATCCCCTCAAGAGTGGCAGAAACTTGCCTATGGCCAATTCCCGTATCGACTCGAACAAATGCCCGGTACCCAAAATGCGCTTGGTCGTTATAAATTCTATTTTCCTAATGATTTTAGTGTTTACCTACATGATACAAGTAATCCGCAATTATTTAGTAATGCAAACCGGGCATTGTCGTCTGGGTGTATCCGAATTGAGAAAGTCGATGAATTAGCCAATTGGATAGCAAACAGCCTAGTTGATAATAAGCCGCTCTGGTCACGATTAAAAATCAACCGAGAAACAACCAAATGGTTCCCTTTAAATGATGTTTTACCCGTTCACTTGGTTTATTGGACAGCATGGATTGATGACAACGGATTAAGCCAATTCCGTGACGACATATATGCTTTGCAGAGATAAAACTTGATCAAGTCGTAATTTGCATATACATTCCACTGCTTCTGTACGAAAAACGTTCAAGGTGGTTTAGTGTCAATAGTATGTCCAACACGTAGAAAGGTGTTATTAGGCCTTGGTGGATTAGCTGCATATTCAGTTATGCCGGCTCATGCAAGTCAAAGTGCGTTAGGTACCAAAAAGTTAGAATTTTATAATATCCACACGAGAGAACGTAGCCAGGGGGATTTTTGGATTGATGGTTTGTATCAACAAGGCACACTCGAAAATTTCAGCCACTTATTGCGTGACCACAGACAAAATTTATCTGCACCGATGGACAAACGTCTATACGAGCTGCTATATCAGCTTAATAAAACATTGAATGTTTCTGATGAATATCATGTTATTTCGGGTTACCGGTCACCTAAAACTAATGAGATGTTAGCAAGCAAAAGTAGTGCTGTTGCCATCAAAAGCTATCATATGCGAGGTATGGCAATTGATATCGCAATACCTGATGTGAAGATATCTCATTTACGTGATGCTGCTATATCGTTAAAACTAGGGGGCGTAGGGTACTACCCTAAATCAGGTTTTATCCATGTAGATACAGGTCGTGTAAGAATTTGGTAATTTAAAAGTGTTACTTAAATGTGGTCACTGCTTTCGCGTTGTTGTTAGTTCCGCCCGTACATGCGTCTGAAAATGGTACTCCGGCACCAATTAATTTATTATTTTCTAATATAACGTGATTTAATTTAGGATTTAAAAAAGTAGTGAATAGACAAATTGCGATGACATTCTCATTATCATCGATAATCAGATTATCTTTAATTAGAGCATCACCATGTCCAGCCGCAATACCTATTGGTCGATAGCCTGAACGATTAGTGATATTCGCGATCACGTTATCTTCAACTTGATATCCGCCAAGCGGCGCAAAGGATGATTCAGTCGCGATGGTGATCGCAGCGTTAAATTTTAAATTGATATGGTTAATGCTATTACGGACTATTTTTACATCGTAGGCATTTGATTTTACGTCAATCGCTTCATTTCCAGTGTGATGAATAAGGTTATTTCGTATCATAATGTCACTCACTGTGTACTGTATTTTCAATCGACTCCTGTCTTTAGTGTAGGAACCATCTCCAATATATATGCCCTCTCCAAAGCGGGGATTGAGCAACCCAGTATTAAATATGATGTTATCTTCTATTATATAGTGCTTACCACCGTAATACCGTGGTTTTATTGATATTGCTTGATTACCAGTATTAAAGACCCTATTCGATAAAAGTGAAATATTTGATGAATCTTGTATCAGAATTGCGTTTAAGCCACCGGTTATAATTAAGCCTTCGATAATTATGCCGGTTGAATGTTTTATTGTTATTCCTGTTCCTGTGTAATATCTACTCTTAATAGTGGTGCCAAGGTAATGCAAAGGTCGTATTATTAGCGGTTTACTGCCACTGTCGAAGTCTTCAATCATAATGGCTGGCTGATGTTTATCAGCAAGACAGATTATATCACCCACAATATGTTGTTCTAAAGCGAGACTAAGTTTCGCAAACGATGGTATAGAATTCGATAACTTCTTGTTTCCAGTTGTAATTATTTTTGTACAGTCATGTTCGGTATTTGTTGATTCAGAATTTGCTGGAATGGCTATCAATAAAATTGATATAAACCAAGATACTTTGTTTTTATATCGATTCATAACGTTATACATCATACCGAACCTTGCCGCAGGGTAATGTAACTGTGTTAAGGATAGCGCATTAGACTCACCTTGACTGCTAATGTAATGCCAAATGCTTACCTAGCGTCTAATATCATATTTATGCTGAATTAATTGTTATGCGATTATCTAAAATAAAATAGTACCAACATATTCACGGTATTATCACTTCCCAGCTGGATGTTTTATGAATGTTTTTATTTGGCTTGAAAAATATGGCTTATTACTCATGTTGTTGTTTTGTCTTGGTGTTTTCGCACCTGACTTTTCAAATAAAATGAGTGCTGTGGACCACGAATTAGATGTGATCACTAATAGCCTAGCTCAGAGTAATACATTTAAACAAGTATTTTGGATTTTTGCATTCATATTTTTTTCGTTTAGATTTTTTATAAACACAGAAATAAACAAATTAAAACCAGTGATAACATATAAAACCTTTTTCTTAATGGTCATTTGTATTATTGCTTTAATCAGTGCTAGTTGGTCAAGTTATCCTTTAATTTCAATGAAACGTGCAATCTTTCAATTTTTATTTTGTACTTCAATATCGATTGGACTGTGTTTTTCTTATTACCATAAAAGTATTGAATTAAACCTTAAGGTTGCAGTGATTATATGTATTCTCATGGTTCTGTTAGCCGTTGTTCAAGGTGTTGGGTTAAGTGAAAGTTTCCAATTGGCTGGGTATTCAAAATCTAAAAATACGATGGGTGTCAACTTGGCTGTCCTGATAGTGATAAGTCACATGTGGACTAAATCATTTGATATAAACAGCAAGTTTTTAAATGGAATGCTTATCTTACTATTTATTTTACTTGTATTAACACAAAGCAAAACAAGTATCGTACTTTGCATAATTTATTTTTTGATGACACAACTTAGCTTGTTTAAATTAAAACTAATAACCTCCTCTTTAGCCGTCATATTTTTTAGTGTATTCATTTTAATTCCAGGCGTTAGTTATCATATTAATGATTACCAGCATATTGCATTATACGTGGATGATGGTTTTTTTACTGGTCGAGGGATTATATGGGATGCGCTGTATTATGATCTTGGGTTTTTTGATGAGATAACACTGGGTTATGGTTATGGTAGTTATTTTGGTGTGGGTGTAATACCGTTCGTGTTAGATGATAAATATAGTTTTTTGCAGTATGTATCATCGGCACATAATGGTTATCTACACTTGTTATTACAATTTGGCGTTGTCGGCTCGTTATTTATATTTATATTGTTAATGATATCAATGCTAAAGTCTAATAATAAATATTTACATGCCGCACTTATTATACCTATCCTCCATAATGTAACAGAGTCAAGTATATTTAGAGATGTGAATATGGCATGGTTTTTAATGATAGTAATAATAATATCATCAGGTATTTATCAAGTTAGGCATGAAGTTAACAATGAACGTGAATTAATCAACGGCACCTGATTATTTTATTATCAGCTTCGCAACAGGTACATATCCTAATGAGTAAAATAAATCGAGAATTGAATAAAGGGATCCGTCACAGTCTCATTGGAAAATATTCGCTTTACCTGCTTCAAATTACCTCTTTATCCATTTTAGCTCGTTTATTCACACCAGAAGATTTTGGTACCTTAGCTGCATTACAAGTGTTAATTCTTTTTTTTCAATTGTTAGCCACATCAGGCCTTGCTCCGGCAATTATTCACCAAGAAAATATCTCAGTTAATCAGCGTGATGGTATATTTACTGCTACGCTTATTATTGGTATATCACTGACTTTATTATTCATTTATCTTACGCCGTTATTGGCGAACTGGCTTAAATTAACTAACGTTAACTTGTTAACATACGTATTAGCGTTGAATGTATTTTTTTCAGCGCTCGCAATGTTGCCTTTGGCTTCATTACAGAAAGATACCAAATTTATTATTATTGGTAAAGCTGAGATATTGGCAGAAATAATGGCGTTAATGGTCTGTATTCTGCTTTATTTTCTCGGTTTAGGCGTCGTGGCGTTAGCGATTAAACTGTTGGTCACACCGGTAGGGCGATTTGTATTTTATTACCGTTTCTCCGTTCAGACTGAAATAGGCCAAGCCAAATTTGGCACTCAGATAGCAAGTATTCTGCCGTTATTAGCGATGGCTAAATTTCAGCTCGGTTTTAATATACTTAATTTTTTCTCTCGGAATTTAGACACTCTATTGGTTGCTAAATATTTTGGGGTCTCGACCGTAGGCTTTTATGAAAAGACCTACCAAATTATGCGTTATCCACTGCAATTGTTTACTTTTGCAATAAACCCTGCATTACAGCCTGTATTGACACGTTATAAACACCAGCCAAATATCATTTTTTCTGCTTATTATCAATTAATTTATAAACTTGCAGTATTGGGAATGCTGACAGCAAGTATCATATTTTGGTATGCAGATGATATTATTTTCATATTATTCGGTTCGCAGTGGTTAGCTGTAAGTGAGTTGTTGAAAATATTGGCGCTGTCTATTCCTGTGCAGATGGTTTTAAGTTCCACAGGGGGGGTGTATCAAGCGATGGGCGCGACAAAGGAAATGTTTTATTGCGGCATATTCTCATCAATTGTAAACGTCTCCGCTATTATCCTGGGCATTTATACGGGTGAAATGACAGTGTTGTGTATTAGTCTAGTTGTGGCTTTTATCATTAATTATTTCCAATGTTTTTATGTTTTACATTATTATGTGTTTAAAATTAAGAGGTTGAAGTCATTTTTCCTATTGTCTTTATTAGTATTGATTAGTTTAGGTAACCTTTTGTTTGAATCAACCAATAGCGTTCCACATGATTCGTTTAGTTTTTTGAATAGCCTTTATAATATAGCGAATATAGTTCTCCCGATTGTAGTTGTTGGGGTACTAGCGTTTTTTTTAAACCGAAAAATTAAACTTCAAGTTTAGTAAGCCGTTTTTTGACACTGCAGTGTTATATTTTCTATAAAAATGAGCGTCTTCATCAAACCTACTAGGTTACGGCCATAAAAAAAATCACTGCTATAGTTAATTAGATGTTCAATGTGTATTTATACATAGCTTAATTGTCTTGTAGTAATAGAGAACAACTAACGGATTATCAATGACATATTCAATGGATGAGCGGAAAATTTTTGTAGCTCAGTAGTTCATTTGTTTAAAAATGAGTCTACTTTAAATTTGTTAAGGAATCGTGTTTTGAAACCTGTTAATACATTTAAGGTAAGTTCTGATAATTATTTTTTTATTTATCGTTTTTTAGATCTAAGTTGTATTACATTTTCTTTAGTGTTTGTAATTAATAGTAATAGTCTTGAAATGACACAAGATTATATTATTGTTGCGTTAACCGCATTGGTTGTATTTTTATATATCGCAGAAGCGCTTAATTTATATCAATGTTGGCGTGTTGGCCGGTTTATAACAGTGCTGATGACGGTTATTGCTGTGTTTATATCTTCATTTATTATACTTTTTGGAATAGGAGTATGGCTTGAAAACTCATTTCATTTCCCCAGTTATGTTTTAAGTACGTGGTTTTTAGTATCATTTTTGAGTTGTTTTACGTGGCGAATATTAAAACACCAATGGTCTGTGGTTCGCAGTAAACTCGGCATAAATCTTCGCAAAATGGCTATATTAGGCGCGACGTCAACGGGTGCTGATTTATATCATGAAATCAGTCATTGTGATGAATTAGGTTTTGATTTTGTTGGGTTTTTTGATGATAGAAAAACAGACCGTTTACCGAAAGGTTTAACGGTAATTAGTGATATATCCAAATGTATTCATGATGCAAAAAATGGTGACATCGATGTCCTTTTTATTGCATTACCGATTTCAGCAGAGAAGCGCATCGCTGAGATTATCAATTTATTATCAGATACCACCGTCGATGTATATGTCGTTCCTGCGTTTATGTTATCAGACGTTATGCATGGTCGTCTGACTCATATAGGCCAAATTGACGCACTGAGTATTTTTGAGTCTCCTTATTTAGGCTCCAAAATATTACTTAAACGATTTGAAGATATCGCCGTAAGTCTAATTGCGATAATACTGCTCTCTCCTGTGTACATTCTCATCGCGATAACATTAAAGCTGACATCTCCAGGCCCGGTATTATTTAAACAAAGTCGGTATGGGTTACGAGGCGAAACAATTTCTGTTCTCAAGTTTAGAAGTATGGCGGTAATGGAATCTGACGAAAAAGTTAAACAGGCTACAAAAGATGATAAACGTGTCACCGCCTTTGGTGCCTTTCTTCGTCGTAACTCTCTCGACGAGCTGCCGCAGTTTTTTAATGTATTGATGGGAGACATGTCAGTTGTAGGTCCACGGCCTCATGCCGTATCGCATAATGAAGAGTATCGTAAACTTATTCAATTTTATATGTTACGTCATCACGTAAAACCCGGGATCACCGGATGGGCACAAGTCAGTGGCTGGCGAGGTGAAACAGATACATTAGATAAAATGCAAAAACGTGTCGAATTTGATCTTTATTATATTTTGCAATGGTCAATATGGTTTGATTTGAAAATTCTTATGTTAACGATACTGACCTGTTTAAAAAGTGCGAACACTTATTAACGACTTGCAGAGGTAAGTCATGATCCAAGCTGGAATTAGTGTACATATGGAGATGTCTGAATGAGAGTATTTACAGTCAAGTTGTACTGGTTTAGTTTAGCTTTTTTGAGTGATGGTGTATTTGCTTACATACCTGATACACATATCACTGACGGTGGTTTATTTGTTAAACCATCTTTAGAAATTGGTGTTGTCTACGATGACAATATTTATAATGAGCAAGGAAGTGGTACCAGTAGTGTAATTATGGCTGTTATGCCTTCAGTTAATTTCAAAATGGACAACGGTATTAATTATTATAGCCTTGATATGAATGCAGAAAAAGGTATTTACGAAACAAGTGGCAGTGATAATTATACCAATCTTGAACTGGGCATGAATGCGCATATAGAGCCAAATGATACACATCGTATTGACCTTAGTGTAAAAGGTGAATGGTTAACTGAATCACGCGGGACTGGAAAATCCGAACAAGATTTTGAACTAACGGATGAACCAATTCTGTATGGAATAAATACGCTGGCGGCAGCCTATGAGTATGGTGCTCAACAAACAAAAGGTCGACTCGTTTTTGACCTTCAATATTATGAAAAAGAATACCGTAACTTTTATGATATAACGAGACGGAGTAATTATGATTCGGTTTTTCTCGGCTCTACTTTTTATTATTCGACTAGAGCACACACAGATACAGTTATAGAAGTTAATGTTGAAAAAATTGGCTATGACTACAACAAACCCGGTGAGTTCAACCGAGATTCGGATGTATACACAGCACTTTTGGGCATGCAGTGGGAAGCCTCTTCAATCTTACATGGTTTTATGAAAATAGGTGTTCAAGCAAAAGAGTTTACTGACAGCCGTCGTGAAGATTTTACCGGGTTTAGCTGGAATATTGGTGGGGTGTGGCGTCCACTTACCTATTCTAAACTCACATTTACTACTTCCCAAGCAACTAAAGATCCAGATGTTGAGGGGGATTATGTCCTCGAAACAAAATACCAGGCCGATTGGAGACATTACTGGGCGACATATTATTATACTTCATTCGGCGTCTATAAATATAAAGATGATTACAGTGGTATATCACGAGTTGATGATACTTATGGGTTTACACTAAAATTCAATTATGATTTAACTCCGAATGTTGCAATTGCTGTCTTCGGTGAATGGGATAAAAACAACTCGACAGACACACTGCTTGAATATGATAAAAATGTTGTTGGTGTAAGTTTAACGTTTACGCTTTAGGTGGTAATCATGATTAAAAAAATCACTATTGGTATGTTGTTTGTTTTAATACAATTTTCGGTTATAGCAAAGAGTTTCTATATTTTAGGACCCGGGGATAAAGTCG
>NZ_ABCQ01000068.1 GCF_000170855.1 Moritella sp. PE36
TCGTAGCCAAACAGCGTCATCACATGCGCGGGCGATAAGACCTAAATAGACGTCATCATCACGGTCACGCTTCTTAGGTTCAAAGTGAGGCATCCATAAAGCTAGACCTGTGAACTCGTTAATTTCTTCGAGTGCCTCAAGTGGCCTCTTCCCTGCTTTTAGTGCAAGTTCTAAATGTAAACATGCGCGCCCTGTTAGTTCATCAGCAAGACGTACACGTTTATACTCAGTGTCTACTCGGTACCATGGTTCAGGTAACACACCTAAACTAGCCACAACGTGTGCACTACGATCATCAATAAATTTAACAGCACGTTTTAGGCCGTGTTTCTTTAATCGTGCTGCACCGGCTTTATCAAGATAGTTTTTAATGTCGTAAGGAACGTTGAGTTTAGACACGACCGAACGCGCGAAAGCAAAGGCGCGATCACGAGCTGGTTCTACATTGTATTTATTTGCGTTGTTATCAACAAAACTCGCTAATTCACAACGCAGGTTATACGGCAGCTTTTTAAGTGGGTTACTTGTTTTAGTGATTGGGGTGAACATAAAAATCCTTGCCGTATTTTGCTGTATACTCAGACGCAGTCATTGTTCGTAACTGCCCTGCTTTTACTTTTATGCGTTGAATGAAATTATGCTTAGTAAAGTTTTTACGCTCACTGATCACTTCTAGATCAGCACGTAGTTTCTTAACATTAGCTAGACCACGATGCCTTTGCTCGGAGGTTAACTTATTCATCATTTATGTTTTCTAAATGAAATACGACTATTCAAATCACACTTGCCCACGCCGCGCTCAATTTTCTTACTATCCATTACTGATTGTAATTCCGTACGCAAACGCTGGACGTTAACCAAACCACGACGTCTTTGATCAATAGTTAATTTGCTCATACCTCGGCATACTCCTGCATGTCTAATACGATATAACCGCCCGCATTTTTAAGGCTACGGATAACACCTCTAAAAAGTTGACGACAATCCAATAAATAACATGCATTTTCAATTGCATCGGCTTTACTGTCATGCTCACCAATTTCAACAGTTTGAGGCTCGTTGGTTTTGGGCTCTCGAATTGTGCCGCCATTAGGGCAAATTTTTATTGCGACAAACTTCATGCTGCTACCCCAATATTTACTGACGTTGCCATTAATTCCAGGATCTTAGTTTTAGCTTCCAGTGCTGTTTGCATTGGACCTGGTTCATTTAGCCAAACGCTAGTGCGATAGAGAATCGCTGCTTCATATTGTTCAGTCGTTGAATTGATGTAATCAAAATCACGCGGCATAACTTTCACCGCAAGTGAGTCACTAATACCACTGAATTCAACCGTAATATCAATCGCATCAGGTCTTGATATGGCAATAAACATAATTTCATTAATAACGCTTTGTACTGTTTCCATAATATTCATCCTTTTTAATTACATGCCCGGCATTGGGATTCCACTTAATACTGCATCGGCAAACATGGACATGAACGGTCCAGCACCACCACAACGGTTTTCAACGTCTGATATAAGAAAAACCAATTCACGGATTGTTGAGTTTGCTTTTGTCACAATTGCGTCTTTTTTATGTCGCGTCAGTCTGCGCTCTGATTCAACCTCTAAGATGTGGCGGTTTATGTCACCCGTATGAGCTGTAACATTCATTGCACTAAGTGCTAATGGTTTAGCGCTACCCTGCTTTGGTAAACGAACGGCAATAAGACCTATCTCTAAAATGGCGCTGTTGATAATGTCGTGATTATCAGTTTCCTTAGTGATCTTGATTAATTCACTAACGGTTAATTGATGTGGTTGATTTGGATTTAACTTGTTACGCAGCATTCCACCACGCATATCACATGACTTCGCAAGCTCTTCGATATTTTCAGCCGATGCAAAACGAACACATGCGGCATCAATAACTTGGTGTACATTCCCAGGTGATTCGTACATTGAATAAACTTCCCTATCTGAGATGATGAAGATCTACAGAGCGTAGATATTTTTTGGAGTCCGAACATCCCAACCAGCAGCTTCAAGTGAACTCATTATCATTTGAGCTTGGTTAACATAAATGGTGCTGCTTTTACCCATTTGCATGGTAGGTAAAGTTCCGCGTGACGCTTGGGCGCGAACAGCGCTAATTGATTGACCAGTACGGCCGGCATATACTTCTAAAGTGATCGGCAACATATCTGGCTGAATGTTAACGACTAAGTTTTCTTTGATATTTGAATTTTTAGGCATTTGCTTTATCCAAGTTTATATACATACTTTTAGTACCTCAGCTATTGCTAAGGACGAATGCAATTAGTAATAGCTTTATGAAGCTAAGGGTTATCGCTGTTTGATTCTTCACAGATTTGAGCCAATTTCAGCATGTTAACGAATCGTGTCGCACGAAATTGATGTTGAATGAATGGAAGTGCTCCACTATCCATTTGTGATGCAATAGCTTCTTTTGTTTGGCCGGTTCGTTTTGCGAACTCAGGAATACTCAAAACTGGTGAATCTAATGCGATAGTTATCGACATAATTAGTTCCTTATGGGATTATTTGGGGTTAACACATTGAAATGACACTTAGTACCGCTCAAAACACCAAGGTGACATTTCAGAACCAATACTAGTGACTATTTGGAACCCTGTCAAATGAATTATGGCGAGAAGATAAAAGCTGTAAGAAACAGCTTAGGCATGACACAACAAAAATTTAGTGAATTCACTGATATATCAATAAGTACACTTAAGAAAGTAGAGTCAGGTGTATCAAATCCAAATATAGCTGTGATAGAAAAAATAATCGCAAAAGAAGAACTTTTTAAGTACTCCTTCTGGTTATTAAGTGAAAGATCGGAACCTAAACTAGGTCAAATATCTCCACTTGATGTAGATCAGATAGATACTTCAGGTTTGCATAACATCAATGTGAATGATCGTGATGAAGTAAATAGACCAACACCCATTTTCAAAAACAAAGACAAGAAGCACATAGAACTACCTTTCTACGAAATATCTGCATCTGCTGGCGTGGGTTTATTGGCTGAAGTTGAAGAGCGTCCAAAAACAATCAGTTTTGAACCTCACTGGTTACGTAATGAAATTGGCGTGTGCCCGAATAACGTATTTTTGATGTTAGTAGACGGCGATAGTATGCAGCCGACATTAAAGAACGGCTCGATGATCATGGTTAATCGTGATGTGGATAATCTATCTGATGGGGTTTATGTCATGCGTCATGACAACAACTTATTAGTGAAGCGATTACAGATGTTACCAGGCGGCATAATCCGTGTTAAATCTGACAATACGATGTATGACCCTTGGGAAATTACGAAGTCACAATTGGATGGTGAAGAACTAGCACTTATAGGGCGTGTGGTTTGGACTGGGCAGAAAATGTGATGAAGTATTTAGCCAATCATTCATTTTGGATAATCGCAAGTGTATGCGCCGTTTTTAGCTTTTCAATTAGCAGTATCGTTACTTCTTTCATTATCTACTTTATCGGTTTAGATAGAGGTGAACCAGAATTTAACGGCATATCAGTATTAATTGGCAGTGTTTCGACAGCGGTTACGTTTGCTTTCTTGATACTACAAAATGTCCATATTAGAAAACAACAAGAAGCGGCAAACTACAGACAAGAAAAACTAGAGGAACGACAGAATGAACTGTGGGAGACCCAACAAGTAAACATTAAATTTGAGATGTACCAAGCACATAAAAGAGAATTCTTTAGTGTTTTAGATGATATCGAGAAATCATCTAAAATGACTATTGAATTCTATGATAGAGAAAAGTTATATCGCAATATATTCCCAAAAAATAGTTTTTCAAATGTACATTTCCATATTGATATACGTGGTATTGAATACTCCAAAACTGATGATTTAGAAGCCATAAATTACCACTACAATATCATTATTGAGCAATATGACTTGATTATAAATCATAAAGAAAATGAAAATAAGCCAGAAAACAAAGGGCTTAAATCTATGGGTATAGATATACGTCAAATTGAGGTACTTAATTTCATTAATTCCCTAGAATTATTGCTCGAACTACTCCATGTAACGGTTATATCTAAAAATGATTTCGGTGATATTTGTTCTAAAGGTCATGACGGGCCAAAAGGAAATTTATTACTGAACCTATATGACTTAAAGAATTCTTTAAACGTATTAGATCATGTATTCAAAAACATAATGGCATTTACGAGTAATTCGGATATCACGGATACCCCTAGCTTTTATATTGATTACAACTTTATACATGAAGTACATAGAAATCTATTCAATGATCCTACGATACAAAATCTATATGATTTTAATCTTGACGAGAATGGATATGCAATAGGGCTTTTTAAATTCTATGACTTTTATTGGTTTCCTGAAGAGGAGGTTCTTAGAATTAAACACGACCTCGATGAATTCGTATATGATAATAATAAAATTAAAGAATTAGTTTCTGATTTTGATAAATTAGAACAAAAAATAAATTATTTTCACGATGAATTTAGACTTATTATGAAACAGCTACCCGATGAAAAGGTACAGGAATTTTATTCAATATATAAATTGTTTGACTCATTATATGATCATATTGATGACTCTAGTATTTCACTAAAACTTAAACATAATAGTTAATCTAACTATTAAATGGCATCACTTACGTTAAATCATATAATCCTTGGAAATCACGAAGTCACAGTTGGGTGTGGTGTGGTTTGGACTGGGCAAGTGTAAGCGACCTTAATGCTACTTAACGCTATTTCGTGACCTGTTTCACATAACCAAACTACCTACCTACATTACCGTAATACCACATGTAAACTCATAATTATTCTACGATAAATTCATTAAAAGAGTAGTTATGAGTTATACACCCTACGATAAAATTCAACATTAAGCGGCTCTTAACCGCGTTAAATTTGATAGTTAGATGTATGGCTAGGGAGATAACACTCGATCACAACGGGATAGTTAGATGACAGTTTTTGAACTTTTAGGCATAAAGCAAGGTGATGCGATTAAAGTAGATGACCCTTGGAGTGATAGTGGCCCTAGATTCGTAGTGCCTTTATCAATATCAAAAAATGGAATATCGATCAGAACTGTTGATACTCGTTATGGTGATATTAGATATGTAAAAGCCAATTGGGATCTTTATGCAACTGACGACGAGGTTATACAATTAAAAGACTTACCTTACATTAAGCAAAAGCTAGAGGAGTGGGAAGAGTTTAAATTAAACGGAAAAGTAGCCCATGAACGTGCAAAAACAATTTTAAAACAAGAAGATATTGAGCGTGAATATTCAACATTAGATGAAATCCTAACAACCATCAATATGACCGACATTCGAGTTGCTCTAACAGGTACACTTCCTATCCCTCGAGCAGATGCGAAATCCTTACTTGAAAGTCATGGTGCTATCGTAATGGGAAGCGTTGGTAAACAAACATCGTTCTTATTTATGGGTAATACAGGAAGACATGAAATCACGTCTAAAATGAAAAAGGCTCATGATTTGGGTGTTAAAATAATTACGTTGTAACTATAATTAGTCAGTGAAGTGACCACCGTTGTTACCAGGCGGTACTGTTCGCGTTATGCTCAGGCAGTGTAGGTATTGGCTTTTTAGCCAATACTCAGATTAGTTATACCAGAACAATATTGTAACACCTCTAATTAGGTGGCCAAAATCACTCTACCACTTCATATCAAACAACCACCATATAGCAGCTTAAGGGCTATCGTTGCCGAATCAACTACACTGTTTACTGACGATAATAGGTCAATTCAGGTACATGCTCTTCCCACCAAGCAGTAGCTATTTCAGCATAATCAATATTCATTTCTGCATCAAGAGGTTTATAAGGAAAACTCTCTACTAGTGAACGATCTAAATAAACCTTCCAAGTAGTCCCATCAGCATGTTCACCATGACAACTGTCAGGGCTGATTGGGTTATATTCATTAGGTCTCCAAGTACATCCATAAATGGTTCGGGCTGAAGCCCAACTATCATAATGAACTTGATGAGAAATAGATATTTGGTCATTTGAACCATCTTCCCAGAATATTCCATAAAAAACGGTGTCGTACTTGTCTAAGCCATCATATGTCGTTGACTCATATTGAAAGTTACCTCCTTTCATTGCCCAAGAAGAATATAATCTAGAGAACGGTTCGCCAATACCATCCCAAGCATCTTTCATAATGAAGAAATAATAACGGTAAATTTCGTTATCACTACTATCTACCGCAGCTACATGATTGTACTCAATCATAGGCATTCTAGCTGGAGGCGTTTCTACCACTGCATAATCACTAGTGCAGGAATTGTATTCAGTAACTTTTTTGATCCCGTCACGATCAGAGTAATGGATGTAATTATAGCAAGGTTTTTCACCTTCAATTGGTTCTACGGTAACATCGCAATCAATACCAAGTTCTTCACAGTAATCGAACGGTTCACCTTCTATAGGATCTATGATAATTGGGTCCTCAATAGGCTCTACAATGATATCAATAGGAATTACAGATACATCGCAATTATCTAAGTCTTCGCAATCAGGAACTGGATCTGGATATGGCAATTCTACAGGTAAACAAACCTGTGCACCTTCATAACATGGATTTTCAATAGGTTGTACAGGATCTGGGATCACTGGTTCAGAGCCAGTAGAACCATCACAGCCAGCCAATACTGAAGCGACAAGGCTTGTTACAATTAGTGATCCTTTATTAGTTAGTAATTTTTTGTTCATTTATATACAAGCTCAAAGGCCTTTGTGATTATAATAATCGACATTATAAATATTGAATATTTTAATACTATATCGTTTAGGAAGTAACTAGCCTAAATGACATAATTACTATTCACAATCTCGTTTGTAGTGATATTAGTTGACCACTTCACGTTAGATTCATTTATGTAAATTGTGTGTGAGAACCGACCCCATTTTTCGCATGATAAAATCTATGGCAAACTGAAACGTTCGCATTTTTAGTGAGTAACAACTCTATACTTTGGTGCATAATGTGTTAGATCTGTGCTGGGATTATTTATAGGTTCCACATATAATGTATCTAGAACACCTATTTTAGTCTTACATCTTCATAATAAAGATAAACATCACGTCCAATTGTTGATAGCCGTAAACTAACTCACAACTTAAAACCAAAGTACTCAATAGTTTTGCCATGCATGATTCTAGGGCTAACTTTATAGCCCCCCCCCCACTACTAAAATGAATACACCCCGCAGATAATGTATTTAGCAGATACAAACAAACATTGAATACACCTAATTTAAGCTCTATCATCATATTAACTGTATAAATAAACAGTAATAAAAGGTGGTTCAATGTCTATTAAATCTATTCCTAACGGGTATGAGGTCGATTGTCGCCCACAAGGCCGAAACGGTAAACGACACAGAAAGAAGTTTAAAACCAAAGGTGAGGCGCAGCAGTATGAGCGTTGGTTATTATCAACTCAGAACCAAAAAGGCTGGGTTGAGAAGCCGGCAGACAAACGGCCATTACGCGATTTAATCGATCTTTGGTATCACTATCATGGTCAGCAACTAAAACGCCCTGAAAAAGAGCTAAAGCATCTGTTATCCATCGATAAAGATTTAGGGTACCCAAGGGCTGACCAAGTAACGAAACAACGCTTCATGCAATTCAGAGCTGACAAAATGGCTAAAGGGAATAAGGCAACTACGATTAATCGGAGCCAAGTTAGGCTAAGTGGCGTTTTTACCGTATTGATAGATGCCGGTGAGTATCATAACGAGCACCCATTAAAGGGGATTAGCAAACTCAAGTTGCGAGCATCTGAAATGGGTTTTCTGAATAAGAAAGAGATAACTCAATTATTAAGCAACCTAAGTGGCGATGAGCTTCATGTTGCTAAGTTATGTTTATCTACCGGTGCGCGTTGGAGCGAAGCAGCAGAACTACGGGGAAATGATATTATTCATGGACGAGTTACATTCAATGATACCAAAAACGGTAAAAATAGGACTGTCCCTATCACGCCCGAATTCATGAATGAGATCCACAATGGCAAAACGGGTCGTTTGTTTAATAGTTCATATATGGAGTTTTATGATGTGCTGAAAGCACAGGGATTTGATTTACCGAAAGGTCAGGCAACACATGTATTACGACATACCTTTGCCAGTCATTTTATGATGAACGGGGGTAATATTTTAACGTTACAGAAGATACTAGGTCATTCGACGATTATGCAAACAATGACTTATGCTCACCTGGCACCAGACTATTTGAATGAAGCGATGACGCTAAACCCAATGTCCACATTGTGACCAAACTCGTGCTACATGGTGCATATCACAGCAGTACACAAGACAGTTAAGGGTATGTTTTAAATAGAAAAACCACCTTAGAGAAGCTTACAAGAAGTCGCCCGAAGGTGGTTTATTATAATTAAAACAGATATTAACCTAATTTAGCACGTAATGCCGAGCCAATATCAGCTAATGAACGTACAGTTGATACACCTGCATCTTCGAGTGCTGCAAATTTCTCATCCGCAGTACCTTTACCGCCAGCGATTATTGCGCCAGCATGACCCATACGCTTACCTGCAGGCGCTGTAACACCGGCAATGTAAGAAACCACAGGTTTAGTTACATTCGCTTTAATATAAGCTGCTGCTTCTTCTTCTGCAGTACCACCAATTTCACCAATCATAACGATTGCTTCAGTTTGCGGATCATTTTCGAATAATTCAAGTATGTCAATAAAGTTTGTACCTGGGATCGGATCACCACCGATACCAACACATGTTGATTGACCGTAACCTTCATCCGTTGTTTGTTTTACTGCTTCATACGTAAGCGTACCAGAGCGTGAAACAATACCAATTTTACCCGGTTTGTGAATGTGGCCAGGCATAATACCAATCTTACTTTCACCAGGAGTGATAACACCTGGGCAGTTAGGACCGATCATACGCACATTTTGTTGATCAAGTTTAACTTTAACTTCGATCATATCGACAGTCGGAATACCTTCTGTGATACAAACGATAAGTTCGATACCAGCATCAATTGCTTCTAAGATCGCATCTTTACAGAACGGAGCAGGTACATAGATAACAGATGCAGTTGCGCCTGTTGTTTCTACCGCATCACGTACTGTATTAAATACAGGTAAACCTAAATGTGTCGTGCCACCTTTACCAGGAGAAACACCACCAACCATTTGTGTTCCGTAATCGGCCGCTTGCTCTGAGTGGAAAGTACCTTGACCACCCGTGAAACCTTGACAGATCACTTTCGTATCTTTGTTAATTAAAATGCTCATTTATTTGCCCTCCGCTGCTGCAACAACTTGCTGCGCTGCATCCGTTAGGCTAGATGCTGCAATAATATTTAAGTCAGATTTAGCTAAAACTGCACGGCCTAATTCTGCATTGTTACCTTCAAGACGTACAACAACGGGTACTTTTACACCCACTTCTTGTACTGCACCGATAATACCTTCGGCGATCATATCGCAACGCACGATGCCACCGAAAATGTTAACAAGTACGGCTTTAACATTGTCATCAGAAAGAATGATTTTGAATGCTTCAGCAACACGTTCTTTTGTTGCGCCGCCGCCTACGTCAAGGAAGTTAGCTGGTTTTCCACCATGGATGTTAACAATATCCATGGTGCCCATTGCTAGACCTGCGCCGTTTACCATGCAACCAATACTACCGTCTAATGCAACATAGTTTAACTCAAATTTAGCAGCGTGAGCTTCACGTGCGTCTTCTTGAGTAATATCTTGCATTGCACGTAGTTTAGGTTGGCGATAAAGTGCATTTGAATCGATAGTGATTTTACCATCTAAACAAACAAGATCACCGGCACCAGTAACGATAAGTGGGTTGATTTCAAGTAGCGCCATATCACAATCAGTGAACATTTTAGCTAGACCCATAAAGATCTGTGTAAACTGCTTGATTTGAGCGCCTTGTAAACCAAGTTTGAACGCAAGCTCACGCGCTTGGAAAGGTTGTGCGCCAACAAGCGGATCAATCGTTGCTTTGTGAATTAACTCAGGAGTTTGTTCAGCAACAGTCTCAATATCAACGCCACCTTCGGTTGATGCCATAAATACAACTTTACGAGAACCACGATCGATAACAGCACCAAGGTAAAGTTCATTAGCGATATCACCCGCAGCTTCAACAAGAATTTGTGAAACTGGTTGGCCTTTCGCATCTGTTTGATAAGTAACTATGTTTTTACCTAACCAATACTCAGCGAATGCGGTGATTTCTTCTTTAGAAGTTACAAGCTTAACACCACCTGCTTTACCACGCCCACCGGCGTGAACTTGACACTTAGCAACCCATTTATCGCCACCAATTTTGTCAGCGAAGGCTGCAGCTTCATGAGGTACGTTTGTTGCGTAACCTTCTGGAACTGGCAAACCATATTCAGCAAAAAGTTGTTTTGCCTGATACTCATGCAGATTCATGCTCGTATATCCATGTTATTAGCCACTAGGGCTTGTCCCAAAACTTACGCCTCAAAATAAGGCGTAAGCTATTAAATTAACTAAACTAAACTAAACATTACTAAACATTACTAAACTAAAAATTACACATCTAAAAGAAGACGAGTTGGGTCTTCTAATAATTCTTTGATTGTTACTAAGAAACCAACTGACTCTTTGCCATCAACGATACGGTGATCGTAAGAAAGCGCCAGATACATCATCGGCAGAATGACAACTTGACCATCGACAGCCATTGGACGATCTTGGATTTTATGCATACCCAAGATGGCACTTTGTGGTGGATTGATGATTGGTGTTGACATTAATGAACCAAATACACCACCGTTAGTTACCGTGAAGTTACCACCAGTAAGGTCTTCAATTGACAATTTACCATCACGACCTTTAAGCGCTAAATGACGAATGTTCTTCTCGATATCAGCAAGGCTCATCGAGTCACAATCACGTAGTACTGGCGTCACAAGACCACGAGGTGTTGAAATAGCGATACTTACATCAAAGTAGTTATGATAAACAATATCAGTACCATCAAGTGACGCATTCACTTCTGGGTAACGTTTTAACGCTTCAACAACCGCTTTCACGTAGAAAGACATGAAACCTAAACGAATACCATGACGCTCTTCAAATATATCTTTATACTGCTTACGAAGATCCATGATAGGTTTCATGTTAACTTCGTTAAACGTGGTCAGCATTGCCGTTGAGTTTTTAGCTTCTAATAGACGTTCAGCAATACGCTTACGTAAACGCGTCATAGGCACACGTTTTTCGCTACGACCAGGTTGAAGTTCAACTGGAGCACTAACTACAGGTGCTGGCGCTGCGGCTTTTGCCACTGGTGCTACAGCTGGAGCTGATAATGCTTTTTCGACATCTTCTTTTATGATCAGGCCATTTTTTCCGGTACCCGTAATCTTAGAAGCATCTAAACCTTTTTCTGCAATAAGACGACGAACAGCTGGACTTGCGTCTACTGATTCTTCACTTGCTGCAGCTGGTTTATCTTTTGTTTCTTCGCCAGCGACAGCGCCGACTTTCAGCTTACCAATCACTTGCTGACCAAGAACGGTTGCACCGTCATCTTCAATAATTTCAACAAGCACACCAGCTTCAACAGCCGGCACTTCTAAAATAACTTTGTCAGTTTCAATTTCTACAATAATGTCATCACGCTCAACAGCATCGCCAGGGCGTTTATGCCATATTGCAATAGCTGCATCTGCTACAGATTCTGGCAGTACAGGTACCAAAATTTCAATTGTCATTTTCATAATTCCTTTAATAAACTATTTCTGTGCAACAGTTAAAGCATCTTCAATAAGTGCTAACTGTTGTTTTGTATGTACAGACATGTAACCGACTGCAGGAGATGCTGATGCAGCACGTCCAGCATAACTTAACTTCGCCCCTTGCGGGATTGCGCCCCAGAAATTATGCTGACTTGAATACCAAGCACCCTGATTCTGAGGTTCTTCTTGACACCAAACAAACTGGTCGACGTGTTGATACTCTGCAAATACAGCTGCAATTTCTGCATGTGGGAAAGGATAAAGCTGCTCAATACGTACAATAGCAACATCCGTCTGACCCGCTTTACGACGTGTTTCTAGTAAATCGAAATACACTTTACCACTACACATCACAACACGTTTAACTTGTGCTGAATCGAGCGTATCAATTTCACCAATTATGTTTTGGAACGTGCCATCGGCTAATTCAGATAAACTAGAAATAGCTAATGGGTGACGTAATAACGATTTAGGTGTCATCACGATCAATGGACGACGCATTGGGCGTACTGTTTGACGACGCAGCATATGATAAACCTGCGCAGGTGTACTAGGTACACACACTTGCCAGTTGTGCTCAGCACACATTTGCATATAACGTTCTAAACGTGCAGATGAATGCTCAGGACCTTGCCCTTCATAGCCATGTGGTAACAATACTGTTAAGCCACACATACGACCCCATTTCTGTTCGCCAGAAGAAAGGAATTGATCAAATACAACTTGTGCGCCATTGGCGAAATCACCAAACTGTGCTTCCCAAATAGTTAAACCACTTGGTTCAGTCGTCGCATAACCATATTCAAACGCTAATACCGCGGCTTCAGACAATACTGAATCGTGAATAGTTAGCTCACCTTGTTCAGGTTTTAAATTAGCTAATGGCGTGTATGTACTGGCGTCGTCTTGATTATGTACCACTGCATGGCGATGGAAGAAAGTACCACGACCCACATCTTGTCCAGTAAGACGGACTTTGTAGTTATCATCAAGTAATGTTGCATATGCAAGCGTTTCAGCAAAACCCCAATCACATGGTTTCTCACCTTTTGCCATTAAAATACGGTCTGAATAAATCTTTTGAACACGAGATTGGATCTTGTGCCCTTCAGGTACTGCCGTCATTTTCAATGCAAGGTCAGATAATTTATCTTGAGGAACTTGTGATTGATAAGGCATATCCCATTCGTGTTTTAAGTATGGGTTCCAATCAACGGAGTGCTGTTGCATTGGGCGCCATTCTTTAACAACACATTCACCATGATCAAGTTGATCACGATATTCGTTAATATAGCCCGTTGCTTCAGCAGCATCAATAACGCCTTCATTTACAAGTTGATCAGCATATATTTTACGTGGCGTTGGGTGTTTTTTGATTTTCTTATACATTAATGGCTGTGTTGCACTTGGTTCATCAGCTTCATTATGGCCATGGCGGCGATAACAAACTAAATCAATCACAACATCACGCTTAAATGTATTACGGAAATCAAGTGCGATTTGTGTTACCAATACAACAGCTTCAGGGTCATCTGCATTAACATGGAAGATGGGGGCCTGAACCATTTTTGCGATATCCGTACAGTATTCTGTAGAACGCATATCTTTCGGGTTTGATGTTGTAAAACCAACTTGGTTATTGACAACAATTCGAATTGTACCACCAATGCCATAAGCTCGTGTTTGCGACATATTGAATGTCTCAGCAACAACACCTTGGCCAGTAATTGCAGAATCACCATGAATTGTAATTGCCAGTACATCATCACCGTTAGTGCTACCATAACGTTCTTGACGTGCACGAACAGAGCCCATGACTACTGGGTTAACAATTTCTAAATGCGATGGATTAAAAGCAAGTGCTAAATGTACATTACCGCCTGGCGTACTGAAATCAGAACTGAAGCCCTGATGATATTTAACATCACCCGCACCCCATGCGTCACCGTGTTTACCAGCAAATTCATCAAACAGGTCATTTGGTTTTTTACCAAGTACATTCACCAGCATATTCAGTCTGCCGCGATGCGCCATACCAATAACGGTTTCTTTGATACCTTGTTCACCACTACGACGAATTAATTCTTTCATCATTGGAATCAGTGCATCACCGCCCTCAAGCGAGAAACGTTTTGCACCAGGGAACTTAGCACCAAGGTATTTTTCCAGACCTTCAGCCGCGGTTAAGTTATCTAAAAATCGTAATTTATCTTCTTTTTCAAACTCAGGCGTGCTTTCAACTGATTCTAAACGGCTTTGGATCCAACGTTTTTCTTCAGTAGAAACAATATGCATATACTCAGCTGCAATTGAACCACAATAGGTTTTTTGTAACGAAGTATAAAGCGCACTAAGTTTCATGCTTTCTTGGCCAATTGCATATGAACCAACATTAAAACTGGCATCAAAATCAGCATCAGAAAGATTGTGATATGCCGGGTCTAGATCTTGTACACGATCACGTTTCCAAAGACCTAATGGATCTAAGTTAGCATGTTGATGACCTCGAAAACGAAAAGCATTGATTAACTGTAATACTTTAACCTGTTTCGCATCATTATGTGGGTCGCTTACTTGAGCAGCATATCGAGAGGTATCTTTCGCCAGGCGAATGAAATAATCCTTTACAGGACCATGTGGAACTTCTTTAGTATTATCAACTTTAGGTAGCTCTAAAAATACAGTTTGCCATTCTTCGCTAACTGAATCTGGATCTGCCAAAAATTGCTCATATAGATCTTCAATGTATGTCTGGTTCGCACCGGCTAGATGAGAGGATTCTAACCAGGCTTTCATGACGTTATTCTGCATTCTCTGCCCTTTTCACTTTAAATGTCCACCGCGCCAGAGATGGTAGCAAAGATTTTAAATTACTTGGCCATTCCCAACGGAATGACCATTGTAACTAAAAACTAACAAAAAACATTGCTACACCGCACGTTGTAGTAACATAGACTTAATATTACCGATTGCTTTTGTAGGATTTAGACCTTTAGGACACACGTTTACACAGTTCATAATACCGTGACAACGGAATACACTAAACGCATCGTCTAATTCTGATAAACGTTGTTCAGTTGCTGTGTCACGACTATCGATTAAGAAACGATAAGCCGCTAATAAGCCTGCAGGACCAACGAACTTGTCAGGGTTCCACCAGAATGATGGGCATGACGTTGAACAACATGCACATAAGATACACTCATAGAGGCCATCTAACTTCTCACGTTCTTCAGGAGACTGAAGGTGTTCGCGAGCCGGTGGAATTGCACTTTCGTCTGTAATTAAGAACGGTTTGATACGTGCGTAGTTATCATAGAACTGCGTCATATCAATCACGAGATCTCGGACCACTGGCAAACCAGGTAACGGTCGAATTACAATCGTTTTGTTCATATTCAGATCAGATAGAGGTGTGATACACGCGAGGCCATTTTTGCCATTCATGTTAACACCGTCTGATCCACATACACCTTCACGGCAAGAACGACGGAAAGCTAATGTCGCATCTTTTTCTTTTAACAAGATAAGTGCATCAAGCACCATCATGTCTGAACCTTCAGGAATTTCTAGGCTCATTTCTTTCATTTTAGGCTTGCTATCAACATCAGGGTTATAGCGGTAAATTGAAAATTTAACTTGCATCTTGATCCCTTATGTTTAGTAAACGCGTGGTTTCGGCACAAAGTGCTTCAACTGTTCATCAGTTAACAAATTCGGTGAAAGATTCACTTCACGCGTTGCCATTTCTTCAGTTTCAGGCAAGTACAGTGAATGGCATAACCAATTCTCATCATCACGATCTGGATAATCAAAACGACTGTGCGCGCCACGGCTTTCTTTACGGAAATTAGCCGCATGCGCGGTTGCAAATGCCGTTTCCATCAGATTATCAAGCTCTAGACATTCGATACGCTGGGTATTGAACTCTGTTGAGTTGTCATCTAAGCGTGCATTATCTAAACGCTTACGAATGGCTCTAAGTTGCTCAAGACCTTCGGCCATTGACTCACCTTCACGGAATACTGAGAAGTTAAGTTGCATACATTGCTGTAGATCTTTACGGATCTGAACAGGGTCCTCACCTTCTTTGTTACTTTCCCAGCGATTTAAACGCTCAAGAGATGTATCAATGTTAGCGTCTGTCGCTTCTTGTGGCTCTGGAATTGTATCAAGCACTTTACCTAAATAGTTACCTGCAGCACGACCAAATACAACCAGATCAAGCAGTGAGTTACCACCTAAGCGATTAGCACCATGCACAGATACGCAGGCGATTTCACCAACCGCAAATAGACCTGCAACAACTTCCATGCTGCCATCTTCTTTACGTGTTAATACTTCACCGTTAATATTTGCAGGTAAACCACCCATCATATAGTGACAAGTCGGTATTACTGGAATTGGTTCTTTAACTGGATCTACGTGAGCAAAGGTACGTGATAATTCACAAATACCTGGTAAACGAGACTCAAGTACGTCTTCACCTAAGTGATCAAGTTTAAGTTTTAGATGCGGACCCCAAGGACCATCACACGCACGACCTTCACGGATCTCAGTCATCATTGAACGAGCAACAACGTCTCGACTGGCAAGATCTTTCGCGTTAGGCGCATAACGTTCCATGAAACGTTCGCCGTCTTTATTTAGAAGGTAACCACCTTCACCACGACAACCTTCAGTTACAAGTACACCAGCGCCAGCAATACCCGTTGGGTGAAACTGCCACATTTCCATGTCTTGAACTGGAATACCAGCACGAATAGCCATACCAATACCGTCACCAGTATTAATGTGTGCATTCGTTGTTGAAGAATAGATACGACCAGCGCCACCCGTTGCAAATACCGTTGCTTTGGTTTTGAAGTAGCAGATTTCGCCAGTTTCAATATCAATTGCAGTACAACCAGTGATAATACCTTCGTCATTTTTAACAAGGTCTAGTGCGTACCATTCAGAAAATACTTTAGTTTCGTTTTTAATATTTTGCTGATACAGCAAATGTAATAACGCATGACCAGTACGATCGGCAGCAGCAGCTGTACGAGCCGCCTGTGCGCCACCGTATGCTAGTGACTGGCCACCAAATGGACGTTGATAAATAGTACCATCTTCAAAACGAGAGAATGGTAGACCCATGTGCTCAAGTTCTAAAATTGCTTCAGGGCCCGTTTTACACATAAATTCGATAGCGTCTTGGTCACCGATATAATCAGAGCCTTTAACAGTATCGTACATGTGCCATGTCCAATCATCTTCATGTGAATTACCTAATGCAACGGTAATACCACCTTGAGCAGATACGGTATGTGAACGAGTTGGAAAAACTTTAGATAAAAGCGCACAACTTTTACCTGACTTAGATATTGATAGCGCAGCACGCATACCAGCACCACCGGCACCAATAACTACTGCGTCAAATTCGCGAACTGGAATACTCACTTATAACCCCCAAAGAACAACAAAACCAACAAGCGCATAAATAAATGCAGTGGTTGTTAGAATAAACTGTAATGCACCACGTAAACCGGTTGATTTAACATAGTCAGTTAATACCTGCCACACACCAATCCACGCATGGATGACGATAGCGATAAGGGTAAGAAGGGTGAATACTTTATTGCCAGTGCTTGCAAAGAAATCAGACCATACTTGATAAGTAAGGTCGTTAAATGCAACGAAACCAACAAAATAAAATGTATATAGTGCCATGATGATGGCGGTTGCACGGATCATGATGAAATCATGAGTACCACTGCGGCCATAAGTTGCTGCGTTAGTTACCATACCATTATCCCCGCTAGGATTGATAAAACAACGGTTGCAACAAAAGACACTTTCGCACTTAATGCACCCGATTCAAGTTCTTCAAAATAACCCATGTCCATCAATAAATGACGGATACCACCTGCAATATGATATGCAAGTGCTGTTAGGATTCCCCAAAGAATGAATGTACCAAAGAAACCAGACACAATTTCTTGTGCATTTTGGAAACCTTGTTCAGAAGATAATGATTCTGCCAGTAACCATAATAGGATACCCACAGCAAATAGCATTATTACACCCGAGATACGGTGTAGAATCGATGCGATTGCTGTGATTGGCATATCTATAGTCTGCAGATCTAAATTTACAGGTCTTTGCTTTTTCACGATATCGCTCACTCAGCTCCATTGAGCATAATTATTATTATATTGACACAGATCACAGAATTGTATTATTTTCATAACAAATTACTTTCAAATGAAAGCCCTTGTTTATTTCTTGTTCAAATCGTAAATAAAACAACAATTAGAAGCACTTACATGACAAGAACAAAATTAAAACAAGGACTCTTGATCCGGTAATAAGTATACCTATATCACAATTTATTTACAATTATAAAAGCCCTTCTAGCAACATTTACCTTGAAATTGAAACATAGGTTAACCTTTTAGTGCTTTTTCATTGAT
This sequence comes from Moritella sp. PE36, assembly GCF_000170855.1. Taxonomy (GTDB): domain Bacteria; phylum Pseudomonadota; class Gammaproteobacteria; order Enterobacterales; family Moritellaceae; genus Moritella. The sequence goes on from NZ_ABCQ01000068.1 coordinate 18,294, forward strand.
TATTTTGTAACAAAATTGACATTAGTAATTATTAAAGGTAGCTTTAGCTTCGAATTTCATGAAGAAATCTAATTATAAATAAGCAAAGGAGCCGTGCTATGGCTAATCTAAAGGCCACGTTAAACCTACCCGGCCAAGAGCCAGTTGAACTTCCGATTTTATCTGGTACAGCTGGTCACGATGTTATCGACATTCGTACCCTAGGTAGTAAAGGATATTTCACCCATGATCCAGGTTTTATGGCAACGTCATCGTGTGAGTCAAAAATCACCTATATTGACGGTGAAGAGGGTATCCTACTACATCGCGGTTACGCTATTGATGACTTAGCATTTAATGCAGATTATTTAGAAGTTTGTTATATTATTCTTTATGGTGATGCGCCATCTAAAGAACAATATGAAAAATTCAAAGCGACAGTACATAAACACACCATGGTGCATGAGCAATTTGCATCTTTCTTCAAAGGTTTCCGCCGTGATTCTCATCCAATGGCGATCCTTTGTGGTGTTTCAGGCGCACTTGCAGCCTTTTATCATGATTCGCTAGATGTGACTAATCAACGTCACCGAGAAATTTCGGCATTTCGTTTATTATCTAAAATGCCGACAATTGCAGCAATGTGTTACAAATATTCAATTGGGCAACCTTTTGTATACCCTGACAACAGCCTTTCATACGCAGGTAACTTCCTTAAAATGATGTTCTCTGTACCGTGTGAAGAGTATGTCGTTAATCCGGTGATAGAAAAAGCCATGGATCGTATCTTTACGCTTCATGCAGATCATGAACAAAATGCATCTACATCAACAGTTCGACTTGCTGGTTCGTCAGGTGCTAACCCATTTGCATGTATCGCAGCGGGTATTGCATCACTATGGGGTCCTGCTCACGGCGGTGCAAATGAAGCTTGTCTAACAATGCTTGAAGAGATCGGCAGCGTTGATCGTATTCCAGAGTTTATCGCTCGTGCTAAAGACAAAGCAGACCCGTTCCGTCTAATGGGCTTTGGTCATCGTGTTTACAAGAATAAAGATCCACGTGCGACAGTGATGCGTAAGAGTTGTCACGAAGTGCTAAAAGAGCTAAACATTAGTGATCCGTTATTAGATGTAGCGATGGAACTTGAGCGTATTGCGCTTGAAGACCCTTACTTCATCGAGAAGAAACTCTATCCAAATGTAGATTTCTATTCAGGTATTACATTACGTGCTATTGGTATCCCTGTTTCTATGTTCACGGTTATTTTTGCATTAGGCCGTACTGTAGGTTGGATTGCGCACTGGAACGAAATGTTAAGTCAACCTGGACAGAAAATTGGTCGTCCTCGTCAGTTGTATACTGGTGAAGCACACCGTCCATTTAAAAAACTTGACGATAGAGATTAGTCTTAACGTGAGTGACTAGACTTAGTTACAAACCTAAAGATTAGTTAAACAAAAAGGCTTCTGATTTATATCAGAAGCCTTTTTTTATCTCTATGCAATAGTTTAAACAAGAGCTCTCATACATCAGCTAGGTTATTTTCGAACAGACAGTATACTTTCCTACTAGTGGTTGAACGATTAACTGATTCAATATAGCTGCTGAACGTCCTAAATTCGCTAATCAACTGTATTATTCTTGACGACTAAACTGTGTTTGCAGTGTTGCCGTTAATTGTGCGCTCATCATCGCTCTGAGTGATGCTGGTTTAACTAATTTACGTAATAAACCGACTTTAACGGCGGCAGCCTTATCAGCAATGCCCGCCTCTGTTGTCGCCGTAATAAGAATAGCGGGTATCGCAGGGTTTATTTCTCTTAACACTGAGATTAATGCTAACCCATCCTCACCATTATCTAATTGATAGTCCACCAACAAGATATCGAAATCACATTGCTTAAATAATGCCTTCGCACTTGCGATTGAGTTAGCGCCATAAACCTCACAGTCCCAACTGCTCATGAGTTCTAACATGCCCTCTAAAATAGCCGGGTTGTTATCGATGCAGAGCACTGCGGTTCCAGTAAGGTCCGTGGGCACAATAATGGGCGTAGGATTATCTTGTTGTAATGCCGTCGCTTCACAGAGTTGCAGACTAAATCGACAACCTCTGCCTTCAATTGAATCAAGCCTCAGTTGATGCTGTAATAATACCGCTAAGCTATTACAAATACTAAGCCCGAGTCCTAACCCATCATTGGAGCCATTATTGTCTTTTAATTGGCTAAATTGCTCGAACACTCGAGCTTGATCTTTTGCCGCAATACCTGGGCCATTATCTAATAATTGAATACTTAACTGGCCACTTTTCCGCCGACAACCGAGCAATACTCGTCCAGGACTGGCATAGCGAAATGCGTTACCGATTAAATTTTGTAAAATGCGACGTAGCAGGTGTTTATCGGTATTAACCCAATGCTTTGTCGGCATAATAGTAAAGGTAACGCCATGTTGTTTCGCTGCTGCTGAAAATTCATTAGCAAGCTGAGTAAATAAATCATTTAACGCAAAGGTCTCTATATGTGGCTTGATGCTGCCACTCTCTATTCGCGCAACTTCTGCTAGATTAACAATCATTTCATTAGCGACTT
>NZ_ABCQ01000067.1 GCF_000170855.1 Moritella sp. PE36
GTAGCAATGGTCGACTTTGGGATACCAAATGTAGTTGTGAGTCCCTGAAAGTTACCTGAGTTCGTTATTGAAACCAGCTTTTCTGTCACATCTTTACCACCTAGGTACTCAAAAGGTGGGATTACTGCTTGTAATTGTTTCATTTGCGATCTATTATCCAGTTAATGTTTAGTTATGCGATTAAATATTAACAAATGCGATTTATATTCAACTCATAAGGATACCATTATGTCGTCAATTACAATACATCTCGACGTGCCTTACTGCACAAAAAAGAAATATGCCGCCGCAACAGGGCAATCAATAAGCACTATTGATCAAGCCGTTACAAGTGGAAAGCTACCTATCATGCCAAAAGAAAACAGAAACGGGGCTGTACTCATAAATCTTGTCGCTTTGTTTAAAAAAGCGGATGCACAAAAATTTGTGTAAGCAAATCGTAATCCAACCAGAGATCACTATAAACGCCCATCAACAAGGGTTTATAGAGGTTTCGACAGGTGTATTCATTGAACCAAGCATGAATAAGAAAAAGCATCGTTTCTCTTTAATTGTTAAAACAGAAGCGATCATATTCATTTGCGTACTTGGTTTGTTACTTAATCATTGCATATAAGGATAATTTCGCAATGTATGAGTCAAATGAGAGTAAACACAGTTCAATCGAGTCTGCATGTGTTCGGTTTGCAGATATTGAAAACATAGAACAGATTGCAAACGAGTGCGGCATGCGTGGGCAAGTACTACGAAACAAACTAAACCCCAATCAGCCACATCAATTAACTGTTGATGAGTTAATTCGAATCACAACCGCAACGGACAATCACGACATTATCAACAGCGCAATACTCGAAGTCGGACTAACCGCTGTTCGTCTACCCAAGCGAGGTGATTCAAAACCGCTAACTCTTAGCGCAATGAGCGTGGCAAGTCATACCGGTGAAATAAACCGTCACATCTTAGAAGCCGAATCCGATCGCCGGCTAACCCGAGTCAAAAAAGACCAAATAATTAAAAAGGCACAAGACGCCGTTCGTGAATTGGTCTTTCTTATGTCAGATGTTGAAAACCGCTGCGGTGGTGCAGGGCCGTTCGTGTCCATGTGCGCCGATGCCGTATTAAGTGGAATGCCAATGCCTGGCATGTAAGGAGATTATTTATGGAACAAGTACAAGCAGCTGCGGATTCAATTGCTCAAATCCGTGGGTTATTTGGTAACAGCCGCATTGGTTCTTTATATGACAATTTAGAGCCGGACATGCGCAAAACACTTTGTTTCGCCGCGGGATTAAAAAAGCACCATGTTGGGCTGAAACTCAGTCAACTAGACCATATCGAAAAAGTGAAGTTACACCATGCGATTAACTCACTTGAACCGGTGATAGGTAAATTAGCTGGTCATCCAATTAACGACTTTAAGTAAGGGAATACCATGATTAAACCAAATCCAACAATGAACGACGTGATCAACGAATTGATGTTTATAGCCATCGCCAAACCTGAAAAAGTGAGCGTGTCAGTTCGCTATATTGGCCATGCCGATGCGCTAGAAGTTATCGCAATTGATAAAGCTTACTTTAGCGGTGCGCAAAACCCGAATACCTGGTCAGCGCATAAGCTAATTGATAAAACGATTTATCTCGATGGCTTAGCCGCATTTAACCAAGTTACTTCTGCATATCACGAACTAAGCAACTTGATAAAGAATGAGGTGGTGGCATGAAACGTATTTTAGCCCCTGTTGAAAATGTGCGTTCGGCGTTGCTCTCACTTGGTATCGATGAAGAAAAGGCAGATTGGATTATCGATTTGTTTGAGTGTGTTGATGCAGGTCGTAGTGATGCACTGGCCTTACCTAACTTCCACTTCAACCTATACGGCACATTGGAACCGGAAGACGTAATGATTACGGCATTTTCCTTTTGGCAAAGTGTGGTGGCTTGTTCTGATACTAACTCAACTGAAGAACAAATTGCGTTAGGCGCTATTCGTTCTGTGTATTTTATGGCGCAAGGCTTGGCCTTAACCAAACTCGTTGCCTGTATTGAATTGTGGTGGGAAAAAACACTCGATATTCACAATACAACTATCTGGATGGTCGCATGATGTATTTTGCAATCGCACTGAGCCCAAGTGGCAGCATGCGCGAGCATCCTAAAACTCACGAACTTCGCACTGTAGAAGTAGGTGAATGCGAAACCAAACAAGATGCCATTGATAACGCTTGCCTGCAGCTAGATTGCCGTCAGTTGTTTCGTGGTGTTATCGGTCGGCTAAAAGGCCATGGCGGTTATCTTGTATTAAATGCGCAGGAGTATGCAGAAGTATGAATAAAGGATATTTAAATATGATTGTTAGACATGAAATTAACGAACAAGAAATTATTGGTATTTTTGACCAATTTGTAGGTTCAATTATTGACGGTTACCCATGTGAAGAACTCACTGAATACTTGCATGAAACTGTTCGAGAGCTAGCTGTTGACCAAACCGTAGATATTTCAAAAGGTGATTTTACTCGTCTTTTAAAAGACTTCATTAGCTGTTTTAGTTTTGATGACAAGAACAGTAGTTACCTTTTTAAATTTGAAGATATGGAGTTTTATGGCAATACCAAAGTTATAAAAGCGAAAGCGGCGACTACGAGTCGTAGTAAAGCTTACCGTGATATTTGGGACATGGTGTATCGAGTTGCCAGAACTGAGAAATATCACGATAAAAATAACAAAGGTGAAAATGCACTTCATCTCGTTAATTTAATCCTCAGAGCAACACGCAAATCTATTAATGAGAATTCTGTCAATATTGATGACGTAATTTTAATGATAGAGAAAACCGTTGATATATCCCTGCAGGATACGACGCTTCCAACACTCTCAGAACTGCGCCGTTCTAAATTAGAACAAGACGTTAAAAGGTTCGCTAAAGAGACTGAAATGGTTGCAGCATTCGGAGAACTACTACTTAAATCAAAACGTGCAACATCACCACAGCAAACGTGGACGTTGTTTTACCGTGCACAACGTCTGGCTAAATCATGGCGTCATCACGGTTACTGGTTGATTAATTCTGATCGTAACTTAGTCGATCAAGCTTACATATCAGAGATGAAAAAATGTGTGATGGATATTTTTCATCCAAGATGGGTGATCAGTAAAATAGGAACACGCTTATGTCAATTGAAATTAAAATCTACTAATCCTCTTGTTCTTTACACTGGCAATGTAGCCGATTTAATTGATGATGAGCTCCCGTTTTAATGGATGATATAAGTAAAGTCTATGCCCTAGACGTTATTGGGATCTCTGAACATTCGGAAGCGTGCAGTGATGAGCCGATCCGACCTCGAGCGCAAAATAAAACGTTCCAACAACCTGAAATGTCGCTTATTGAAAACGCGATGTTTCAGGTTAACCCTGAAATTGATGATCATGAATGGCGTAAGCAGTTCTTTGGTGACATGCCGCATTACCTTAGCCGCTATTTTGCTGAACGATATAATAAAATATTCAAACAAAAAGGTCGCTCTGCTGCCAATTTATACCTGCTAAAAACAGTTGGAGAAAAGATAAACCCACGCCTACAAAAAGTACTTGCTCAATATAGACGACAATTCAAATTCAGAAATGCCTATGTTCACAGCAATGACTTGTCACGCGAAAAGCTATTAGCTGAAATGGACAAGAGTGAAATTAAAAAACTAAGTCAGCAATTCGCTGATTTTTTTGCAGGCAAGTTAGAACCATTAATTGAAAGAGAAAAACCCAATCATAAAGATTACGCCAACGTTATTGTCGCTGTATTTGAAAGTCTGCAAGACGAATGCAGAGCGTTTGGTTATACACCTCCGTACAACAGAAATGATGGCTTGCATCAGTCCGAAGCTGAATGTGGCATTTTACGTTTAGTTTGCCAACGTGCCTGGGAAAACAAGTTAAATAAAAAACGCATGGCTATGCGAGAACACCTTGCCATTGCTGTTGGCCAAGTGCAAAAATCGGCAAGTCCATATTGCTCTCGCGACTGTATGCACGAGTGGAAAAACCAAAAACAACGCAACAGAGATTTCATCAAAGGTATGTCTATCTTTGATGAAGATTCTGGTGAAGAAATTGCCCTATATGACATGTTCTATAAATCGACCGCTAACCCTGCAATTAGACGTTGTGAGTTAATGGTTCGTATGGCTGGCTATCAAGGCATTGCAACCGCAATGGGTTGTGATGGGTTGTTTCTAACGCTTACCACACCATCTAAATATCACAACACCCGTAAGCAAGGGGGTTTTGTTGATCAATGGCTGGGAAACAGTCCGAAAGAGGCACAACGTTATTTATGCCAAATATGGGCGAGAATACGTGCGCAGCTAAAGCGTGAAGAATTACCTGTTTTTGGTATGCGTGTTGCTGAACCGCATCATGATGGCACACCACATTGGCATTTACTCATGTTCATGCAACCTGAGCATGTTGATCGTATCCGTGAAATTTTCATTGGTTATGCCATTAATGAAGAAGTAACGGAGCTATTCCCGAAAGTTTACAGAAAACCAATTGTTGGCCCGTTAGATTATCGCCCACGCTGTGATGTGAAAATTATGGATCCAAGTAAAGGTACTGCAACGGGTTACATCGCTAAGTACATCAGTAAAAATATTGATGGTTATGGCATGAAGGGTGAACTTGATGGTGAAACAGGCCGTGACCAACGAGAAATGGCCGCACATGTTACCGCGTGGGCAAGTCGTTGGCGTATTCGTCAATTTCAACCTATTGGCGGCGCACCAGTCACCACTTATCGTGAATTACGCCGTTATGCTAATAACGATAAAAATGCCTTCAAAAGCTTTGTCACGACCTTAAGTAGTAAGCAACAACATAACTTATTCAACGAATTATTTCCTGACCAAAACCCCACATTTATGGGTCCCCAGTTAGATTTTCACGGTCCACGTTTAAATTATGAAGCGATGAACTCATTACAACGATGGGAAGTGATCACCGATAAGTACAAGCCTGAATTAAAAACTAATGCAGCTGCAGCATCAGACGCAATGAAAGCGGCCGATAAAGGCGACTTTGCCGGTTATGTAATGGCGCAAGGTGGACCATTTGTATCACGTAAAGATTTACTCATCCGTAATGATTATAACGTTGCCGAAATGGGCAATGAATATGGTGAATGCGTTTCTAAGATCCAAGGCTTTCAAGTTGTCGGCGATGATGCCGTTAAAACGCGTATACGTAACTGGAAGATACAGCCTAAGTCTCAGGCATTACTCGATAGTGAAGCGAGCACCAGTAGCACCGCAGGTGCTGAGCTTTTGATTGAGCCCGAAGGGTCTTCTCGGAGTTCTGTCAATAACTGTACGCGCTCCCCAAGCGGCAGATTAAATACTGGAATTAAAGCGCTTTTGAAAAGGCGCGGTATTCATTTAGATGATCACCTGGTCAATGTTATGGAACAAGGTGCCCAAATCAGAGTTGATAAGGACCATATTGTTAAATTGAAACGGGGATATTATGCCGATAGCCAATATCACCCACCAGAGCTTGTTGATATAAGGCCTGAAGAACCCGACATTTGGGATGGTTGGAATACACCAGCCCCTAGGGTGGCTAATACTGCTGATTTTGTACCTGGTTGGGAGGGGTGGGAAAGTTGGGACTGGGGCTAACCTATTGTATATATGACTACATAGTGTGAAATGCGTCTATTTACTACCTATTAAAACTACTGTATTCTTATACAGTGGTTTTTGTTGAGGTCCGTTATGAAAGCGTTACAGGAACGTGCTAAAGATTTTGTCGTTATCGCGGCTGCACAGGATACATTGAGTGATAATACTGATGTTGTGCTGTATTTGTTGATGTTGATATCTGAGGTACCAAGCGAAGAAGAAAGCTAGCGATACCAGGAACAGCGACTATTGGAAATGTACTTTATGAACAGGCTGGATAAGCGCCATCAAATGATTGTTGGCGCAAGTCTAGAGTGAATAATTATTAATAAGTCATTATAACGGTGGCTGAAGTATCAACTTTTCACGGTGATCCACTCTCCCGCAAGCCAGATTTTAATTTCCATTCAAACGTTATTATCGGACACTAACTTGATTCTGTTTCTGTTTTTATATGGAATCCAAGTAATTACAAAGCGACAGATCAATTTGACATAAATTTACTTATGAGCGCTATTAAATTAATATTTAGTGATTTTAACAGACCTAAATTAGCTTTACTTGTAAGTGGTAATGTTTTTAAGTGTTTGATTTATAATTTGTTTGTATGTTTTGTATGGGCCTGTATATCCAAATGAGAGGGAACACAAACACAATGCTAAATGTGGTGTAATCCATTGTTATTAAAGAATAATTTGATGTTATTTCATTTAACTATAGTGGTTTTTCAGGTATTATACGGAATTCCGTAAATTACACTGTTATGTGTAGAGGTATTTTGAAGTGAAACTTAAAGTTTTTAGTGAAAGGATGTTTTTTGGGTTTATAGGGCTAATATTGGGTTTTTTTGTTGGATTTGTCCTACTTTGCGTGTTTTTAGTTACAGGGTTTAAAGTTGATGTTGCATTGCTGACTAATATCACAATCGCAATGGCTACTATTTTTGCCACTTATATACACTATGACTCGACACAGCGACAAAGGAAAGAGAGAATTTGGGAAATAAACAAGACTATATTACTCGATTTGCTCGAATCATTAGCTCAAGTAATTAGCGAATCAAAAGCTGCACTTGAAGAAGAGGTCCAGTCTCAAGATCCAGAGTACCGCTCTTCGCGTGAGCCTAACCCCACTGTATACAAGAAATTTAAAGACAAGCAGGAATACGGCTTAGAGGTTTATAGTGCTCTGATGGATGAGGAGTTGTTGAAGGCACTGGAAGTCGCAAAGTCTAACGAGGAAAAAATAAATAAAGCTGTATTTGAAGACGAGACAACAGATACCCAAGAGGCGTATGAAGAGTCTATACAATCTTATGAAGTACTTCAAAGTAAGTTAAGAAAGTTTGTAACTGATGTTTCTGGTGTAAAAAACACATAACGAGCTGTTCAAGTGGGACTGCTAAAGTTTGGCTCTGTTTCGCTTTGATACACATTTTAGTCAAACATTATCAGTCCCTTAGCAGGGCGTTATGAGCTCGGAGGAAATTTGAAATTATTACATGGTGCACGTGGTTGTTACGGTCAAATCTTTATTAAACCTTGCAGAACTAAAGTAGTTAAGGTGTTTTTTAACAGAGAGAGTGAGGGTAAGCTACGTTCTGATATTGAAATCGTTTTTAATTCAGAAGTAGCAGCATATAACATAGCGAGTAATGAAAGAGAATTAATTAGCTACATTCCGCGCTTCTATGGTTCTGTTGATGTATCAGATGAACTAAATGATACCTCAATTTATTACACTGATTTAGCATATGAAATAGATTATATAGATGGACAATTTTCGCCGATTAATGGAGCTATGATAGATTATGACTCTACTGAAAATGTAATGAATAAATTTGAGGCTTTCGGCATTGATGCAACCGACGCAGCCGTTACTTCTGCTAATTATAAAATAATAAAAGTTGTTGATTTCAAAATATCAGAAAAACGCTATAAATAAGAATAAGGTGTTGAACAAAGCGTTTAAGGTGCAATAGTTTAGATTAAGTGGTGGCTGCTCACCACTTAACGCGGCCTTAGCCTCTCCTTTACTATGTGCTGATCGGCTAGCCACAATTAGTAATAGACCTTAAGTGATTAACGAGCCGCTAAGCAGTGCGTTAATCCCAATCTAGTCACTCTTTACTGTAATGCGAAAATGTCCTTTGAAGCTAAAGGTCTAACTTACTTGTGTCCAAAATGTGCTGGGTTGGTGGAGTGTGAATTGTGTGGAGTGTGAATTGTGGAGGTGACTTGCTGTTTGTCGGATAGATGACGATATTTTACAAAATAGAAAGTTGTAACTGCAATTCTTGGCGCTGTTCTGGCGCTAATGTTCTCACTAACTCCATAGCCAATTGACTTGAGCTTTTAGCTGACGGGCTTAACGTATGGCTAAAACTAAGATTCATGACAAACGAATGGCCACACTCCGCATTATTACAACTGCAATATAAATCTGTATAGCTATTCGAAATTCTATTCGTTTTTTGTATACGGCTTTTAACGCCGCACTCTGGGCAAACTACTCGCATAAACATCCACTTAATTCAAATACTGACCTGTAAATTATACGATGTTTAACTGTTTATTTATACAGTTGTATGACGTGTTAGTTATAATACATAGCTATTGCTGACGGGTGGGGGAAACATTTGATCGTGCGTGCGTACCCACGATAAATTCACTCCTCTTCGCCTACCGCGTTTTCGCAATTTTTTTGCGTTTTTGACACAACGATGGACACGTGAATATTGCCCAAGCCTTATCTAGAAAGGATCTCAACGATCATTTAAAGATCGCTAATGTCAAAGTTGTGACAGCTTTTGTCACATAATGACAAACCATCTAGCGAAATGTTTAGTAGAAAGTGACCTAGTTTATATATAGGAATAATAGGGTGGAGTTTTTACGAAATATAGGTGATTCATACTGCCAAAGAGTCTTCGTTTGACGTACATGAAGAATACAGTTTATTGAAATATAATAATTTATTTTCTTATCAATGTATTTATATGGGTCAATATAAATACATTTCTTGTTTTTGCCTCAGTTTTACTAGGTTTAATACCGCTATTTATAACTACCTATTTGTAACTAATAGTATATTGATACTGTTTATAATAATGAAGTTAAACTGAAATTCACGTTATACAGTATTCCGTATAACAAACCGTTATGCATTCAAATTTAGAGAAAGGAATTAACTTATGAGTTCGTATCAAATAAAAAAAGAGCAATCGATGGACCTTCGGAATATTGTCTATTCGGCCCCCTTCAACGCAACAGAAAAAGCTATACAGTACGGTGTTCAGTATGATTTAGAATGCGGAATAAATTGTAATGTATACCACTCAGATAAAAAACCAGACATTCTGAAAGTTAACATTCAGAATAAAGAAGCGAATACTGAAATTGCTAATTTACTAGATTTTCATATTTCAAATATGTCAATGAATGAGCCGTCCCCAGCATAACAAGCGCCTTCAATCTGACCTCCGGCCACTGTCATATTTTGTGCAAAAAACCGCACAAAAGGTGCCAGTAGTCTCCGGCAGTTGAGGCGGGCGTTATACGCTCATCATTGAAATCTAGCTTCAGTGTCCACATATAGTAAGTACTTAAATTAAATGGAGTTAATAAATGAATAACTTAGTAGTGGAAGCTGGAGATGTCGTCGTAACTCAGTTTGGTCTTTATCAGCATTGGTCAGTTGCTTCTGATCGTCTTTGTTCTCTTGGTAAAAACATGCTTATCTCTGCCACCAAGAGAACTGGTACTGTTCAAGAAGAACCTTGGGATGATGTTACTCAAGGTAAACATACATATGTAGCTGTATCAGACACAGAAAAATCTATTGTACAAATTCTTTCGGATGCTCGTTCTCAAATAGGGACTTGGAAATACTCCTTAACTGATAATAATTGTGAACACTTTGTAAAGTGGAGTTCTGGGCTTAAAGTGTCTTCTAGTCAAATTAAAGCAGGTGTTGGTGGTTTAGCTATTGGCGGTGTAGCCGTTGTTGCTTTAGCTGAAAACCCTAGAGCAATGAAAATTGTCGGTGGTGCAGTATTGCTAGGGGGGATTGCTGTTATGCTTGCCAAAGCTGTTGAGAAAAAACGTGAAACAAGCGTATAGCAAGGCGTTATACGTTTAAGGAGTAGGCTCACATGCCTCATGTAGAAATTAAATATTCTGATAATTTAAATATAGATACCAACAAAGTCTTTGATGCTGTCGAGAGAATCATCAATGAAAAGGATATGAGCGCTGGCGAATGCAAATCAAGAGCTTATCCTTGTTCTCAGTATAAATACTCTCACATGCTTGTTACTGTATCGTTATTAACAAAGCCTCACCGAGATAAAGTGTTTACCCAGAATTTAAGTGTTGAAATTGAAAAAGCGATAAAGGTTCACCTTAAACAAAGCTTATATTTTTCGTTAAACATTGAATATAGTCTGGATTACTACACTACAAATATTCATTGTATCGAAGGGGATAAACTACTGGGTATGGTTGATAACGTTACAAGTTAAATGTTATCAATTTATTTTTAAAAACGTATAATGAGATGTTAATCGTTAAATCATCTTAAGCATGTTTACTAAAGGGGCTAACCAACCCCTTTAGTATTTTTACTCCCCCAGAACGCCCGAAACAATCGCATCAACCCCAACGTTGAAACAGCAATACCCACAATCACAAATTCAAAATACCAGGGCGCGCCTTTATAACCCATCGCCTGCCAACCATCAGCCATATACGGCTGCAGCTGTGGCACAAAATGGGCAATGAACAATCCTAAAAACACCGTAATAATAATTTCATCCATTATCGATTCGCGCCGGTTCTTCAACACCTGCAGATCATAATCAGCATCGTTACCTTCTTGGTTAGCCAGGCGTTTAGCTTCCGCATCCAGCTTAGCTAATTTAAGGTTACCCTCTGCAGTCGCAATCGATGCTGCCATTTCTGCCGCAATACGTTTACGCTCTCGATAGCTACCCGATAAATCTGCAATCGGTGCTGAAATAAAACTAAACAACGAAGTAAGCCAACTCATGATTTATTCCTCATAATAATATCTAAAAAGTGTCTAGGGTCTTTTGATACGGCTTTCGCCAATGCATTTAACCCAGTTAAAAAATGCGGTGCCACATATGCCGCAATCCCAATAATCCCCGTTTTCAATCCATCATTCAGGCCCAGCCAAATACAAAAGCTTTCCGCAATGTAAGCTGACAAAATAGCCATCAGCACCGACATAAAATAATGAAAAAAAGTAATACGGGTACCAGACATATACATTTGCGTTGCCGCGGCCAGTAACGACAACAAACACAGCTGCCCCCATTGGCGAATAAAAATAATCAATTCTTCCATTAATCTTCACTCCTCGGGTTTAAGTCGGAATACTCTGGCACTGAAAATTCAATATGCAGTGCAGCGGGTAAATACTCGTTAATTTCCATCATGTCTTGCTGCATCGGAACCACTTCATTGTTGTAATAAGCCCGGGTGATTTTATCCAAGTCACCAAAGCCCGGGCTATCACCGGATGTTTGCCCGCTTAATGCTTCTTGGGCACGGTGCATACTCAACATATCGTTTAACGTCATCTTCTTAATTCGCTCAAATTCATCCTTGGTCGATATATCACCCACCGGAATGATCTTAATTGCTTTCTCCGCGTCAGCCTTACCACTGCGGTTATTAATAAATAAACTGCGGAAGTTACCCACACCGCGAGAATCTTTGATTGCTGCTTTCAAATCGTCTTCATCATCGGTCGATAAATTGGGATCAGCCATTGAAAAGATAAACCCCATATGTGCGCCGTTCTTGTAATACTTACGGCGGAACAGGGTTGCATCTTCATTCAAAAGCGCAGACTGAATACCGCCATAATATTGGGGAATACCATAGATACCCTGGTTCGGATCGTACTCTTTGAGGTGGATAACTTCGCCTTTCCTAAAACGTAGCACTTTGCCATTACTTAACCGTTGAGCATAAACACCAGGTGTTGAGGTATAGCGCATCGATAGCGCGGGCAAATGTCTTAATTTAATGACGTTACCGAATGCATTTTTAATGATCTGTAAATACGCATTCGCCGCCCAACAATAATCAAAGGCAAACTTCTTAAAGGTGCGCTGGGTTAATAGCGCATTAGGCTTAAACCATTTCAAAATCATATTGCGTTTGAAATATAAAATAGGTCCATGCTGGGCATTAACTCGCAGCAATTTAATTAAGCCGGCTAAACTCACAGGCGGTGAATATAGCCCATCCATATCAGCATAAAGTCCGATGTATTCGGTCATGCGATTATCTAAACACGGCTCAGGGTCGCCAAAGCTAAAGGTATCGATAGATTTGTCTTTCACCGGTTCTGTGGTCGTACTCTTAGTTGAATTCATTATGCGGCATCTAATCCTATTGATGTTCTGGTGCTCGAGCTGTCACCAGATAATGGTTCGTAAATCATGGCGTGCATGATTGCCCAGGCAATATCAGCATGGCCTGTGGCTGCGGTGCGGTTGGTTGCATAGCTGATTTGGTCACCAACTACCTTTTTGCGAATATTAATAAAACTGCTGGCAACCATTACTGAGCCTTCATCGAATTCAAAACGCTTCTTGCCAATGACATTAAGCGCCTTAATCACCATCTTGTTTTTGTTGTGCGGGTTGTAATGGATCGGCATCGCCAGCGGGAAAAATTTTTGTATGAGTTCAAACACACCCAAGCCCATACCGGTAGTATCAACACCGATATGCACAACATGGTATTTAAGGGTGAGTTCTTTAATTTCACTGGCCATGGTTTCAAAATCGTTGCCACTTAAATTAAGTGATTCCAACAACCTGAATTTATCATCGGGGCCAAGGGGTAAACTTAAGACCACCACAGATGCAATGTCTCGCGTTCGCGCAGGGTCAAAACCAATAACAACCGGCTTCATGGCATAAGGGCGTGACCAAGTTGGGTCAAAGTCAGTCCATTTTTTGCTATTACCGACGCAGGCCATCAGCTGTTTAAGACTAAACGCACTGTGGGCATCATCAATAAATTTACACATAAAGAGGTTATCAAACTCTTCTTTGGAGTATTCATTCTCCAGCATGCTGATATCAATGCGGTCAAAGCCTTGTTCCACAACATCATAAACATTGAGCTTTTGACGCCAGATACCATCATCACAAAGCAAGCCATGCTTTAAGGTTTTGTGGCTAACATCAATGGCAAATTCGGGATCATTACAGGCTTTGGTTTTTCGGTACCAGCGACCATTCCATAAATCATACGCTTCATGACTAGTCACCGACGGCGTACTAAAATAGGTAATACGAAAATCTTTATGGGTCGCCATTGCCTGGGCAAGACTGCGTAACTCTTTAAACTTAGGGATCCAAAACACTTCATCAATATACAGGTCGCCAGATGCAGATTGTGCAGTCCGGGCATTGGTTGATTTGAAATACAGTGTTGTCGTTTTGCCTTTGTTACGCATGGTCAGTGGTGAGCCGCTTAGCTCAATACCAAACTGTTCACGACATAAGGCAATAATATTGGCTTTGAATATCTCCGCCTGGTCCCGCGATGCTGAAATGAAGATCTTATTACGGCCATTCACCACCGCATCATAAAACGCTTCAAACGCAAAATAGAAAGTCGCGCCAATCTGACGTGGTTTCAGAATAAAGCGGCTACGGTAATCTTGATGTTCAAACCAGTGTAATTGGTGCGGGTAGAGCAGGTTGTCTTTGAGTTCGTCCAGCATTTCCTTGGTGATACTAGACACATCATTCTTGATCTTCTTCTGACGTTTCTTACTTTTACCTGTTCGCTCGCCTGTCTGCTCATTTTGAGCCGTAGCAGTTGCAGGTGTATTACCGTATTTTTTAGTAATGCCGGCACTGGGCAAGCGAGACTGATTTAATGCACATTGCTGTTTAGTCAGAAAATCCAGTTCTTTATAATCCGCTTCACTTTTAACGTCGCGATCAGCCAATAACACAATACGTCGTGCAATCGCTGTCTCGGCATTAAGTGACGGGCACAGTTCATTCCAGCTGCCATCATCCGCCCAACGTCGTAATGATCTTGCACTCGGCATACCGTCTATTTCTGAAATTTCATCAAACGTCAGCCCACCAAAAACATAATGGTTGCGCGCCGTTTTAATAATTTCGGTTGTATATCGGGGAGTCCTCGGTTTCATAACTGGCCTGTTGGTAAGAACAAGCGCCAAGTTTATAACCCTAAAACACGTAATTCTTTAAGAAGATTTCCGCGTTATTCCGCTTTCGCCAAGATCGGAATTTAGCGGATTTAATGTGATGGATTAAGGCCTGTTCTGCGGGCAAAATTGGTCTCACTTAGATTCACTTTGACATTAAACAGGAAACAACATGGCTCAATTACGCACAATTCCACTTGCCATTGCCGCCATGGGGTTAACGGTAGATGGTCGCGAAATATCAGAAAAAGATATCGACGATATTGTTGCTACTTATAACTATAAAAAGTACGGCGCACGCATCAATTTAGACCACGAATTCAATTGGTCAGGCTGGGCGGCGAAGAACCTTTTAAACGTAGATATTAAAGGCGGCATGCTCGGTGATGTGATTGAACTGACCACCGCCAAGAATGATGAAGGCATTAAAGTCTTGTATGCGGTGCTATCGCCTAATGCGTCATTTGTGCAGTTGAACCAAGCCGACCAGGCGGTGTATTTCAGTATCGAAATTAACCGTGACTTTATGAAGTCAGGACAAACCTATTTAACGGGATTGGCCGTGACGGATTATCCCGCGAGTACCTACACCGACCGTATTCACTTTAGTCAAAAAGACAAGGCTGATAATACTCATGCAGCTCACACTAATGTAAATAGTACACCCTCAGATACTGACCTATTAAAGGTGTCATTAGCATTAGACGAAGCGGCCAAACCAACCAAGAGCCTGTTTAAAAAACTCTTTAATTTTAATAAGGATGATGACGACATGAAACGCGAAGAATTTGCCGCCGCAATGACCGACGCGCTCGGTGCGCCGTTGCTGCAATTTAGCCAAGCACTGGAAGCCAATACCCTAGCAACGCAAGCCTTACTTGCTAAACAAGGAACGACCACTGCACTGGTTGATGATGCGAATACCGACAACTTAACCGACACAAGTACGGATAAGCCAACGGCTGCATTTTCGGCACTTGATGGCAAGGTGGATAGTTTGGTTGGCCAAATTGAAGCACTGACTAAAACCGTCAGTGATGCAATCAAAGACCCTGCGTCAACAACCACTGAAGGTGAAGAAGAACACCTTGGTGAGAATGGCAAGTACCACAACCTTCTTTAGCAATAGGAACAAAATTAATGAAGCTTAAAACAACACAGATTTTTGCCGCGGTTGTGTCTGCATTAGCTGTCAATTACGGGGTTGCCTCCGTTTCTGAGCAGTTTAGTGTCGAGCCGTCGATTGAGCAGACATTGTATGACCAGGTATATCAAAGTGCTGAATTCTTACAGCGCATCGATACGCAAATGGTCGATGATTTAGTCGGTAGTTCGATTACGGCCGGTATTAGTGGTGGTGTGACTGGTCGTGCGGGTGTCGAAGATGATGATACTAAAAGTCGTAGCACCAAAGACCCTCTGGGTTTAACCGACCGTGAATACCGTTGTTACCCAGTAGAATGTGATACCCACATTACGTGGCAGCGCATGGATATGTGGGCTAAATTCCCCGACTTCCACAGTCGCTTCCGTGCCCATGTTCGCCAAGCCATTGCATTGGATATGATTAAAATTGGTTGGAACGGTACCAGCGCCGCCAAAGTAACGGATATTGCAGCATTCCCAATGATGGATGATGTGAATATCGGTTGGTTACAGCTGGTTCGTCGTGACAATACCGCCAATGTGTTTGCTGATGGTGAACAAAAAGACGGTGAAATTCGTATTGGCGCGGGCGGTGATTATGAAAACCTTGATCAAGCTGTGCATGATTTACTGCAGGCTATCCCAGCCCATAAGCGCATTGGTTTAGTTGCCATTATTGGTGATGAGCTGTTATCCAAAGAAAAGAACAAGCTCTATGCCAAGCAAGCGCATACCCCCAGCGAAAAAGACAAAATCGAGCTGGAACAGATCATTGAAACTTTTGGTGGCTTGAAGGCGTATAAGATCCCGTTCTTTCCTGACCGCGGCATTTTAATTACTTCATTCGATAACCTTTGCCATTACGTGCAATCAGGTTCAACGCGTACCTCGATTGAAAATAACGCCAAGAAGAAACGTGTCGAAGATTATCAATCACGCAACGATTGTTACTACATCAACGACATGGAAAAGATCGCCTTCTTTGAAGCGGGCTCGGTCAAGCTGGATAAAGTGAAAGACCCTGCTATTGATGCCGGTGACTTTGATGCTGATAACCCTGCGCACTGGGTTTGGTCTTAGTCGGTTTTGAATCAGTAACTTGAATAAGCAGAATTGAATGAAGCACTGGCTTATCACGATAAGCCAGTTATTCCCAAGCAGAGAGTTTTTTGAAATGAGCATAGTAAAACGTAATCAACGTAAAGTTTTAGCGTCTGTACTTGTAGAAAGTACTGTCGGTGTCGACTTGGCCAAAGGAAAGGACACAAGCATTACCGTGACGGTAGATAAAGCCGATGCCAGCCGTGCCGAGGGCATTATGGATGAGTTTGATTTTTTCAAAGCGGCAATGGATTCCGACCTTGCTCAGCTTAAAAAGTTTTCTCATATCGAAGACAAGCTTGAATACAAAGCCAAGGCGATTGAGAACCATCAATACCTGGACTATTTACGCCGCTATCAAGCGCAAGGCACCAACCATCAGAACATGGTGCTGGCTTGGGTAGTGATTTGGCTTGTGGACCTTGGCCACTGGAAAACCGCCTTTGACTTTGTACCTTTGTTAATGACGCAAAACCAGCGTTTACCTGGTCGTTTTAGTACCCAAGATTGGCCGACCTTTTTGATAGACCAACTCTATGACGAAGGTGCTAAACACTTAAGCCAAGGTCGTGACGCAGTAGAGCATAGCCAAGTGATTAACTTATTTACCCAGTTTATCCACTTACTGGACACGCACCAATGGCGGTTAAGTGAATTGATTGGGGGCAAGTTATACGCCATGGCTGCAAAGCTAGAGCAAAGCGTATTTAACCTGGGCAATGCGTATACCTACGGCACCAAAGCAACCGCGTTAAACGACAAAGCGGGCGTTAAAAAGATGGTCAGAGAAATCGCCAAAACCATTGGTAAAGATACCGACCTTTAGTTGATTGAAAGTTGTAACGACTCTCGCGCCACCGGCTCGGCTGCGTAGGACTTATTCACGTTAGTGAAATAGGCACCTTGTCGCAGTGGCTAGAGCCGACCTATTAGAAGTGAGTAATTTGATGAATTTAGCGGGCATGCCATACGCAGAAGTAAGCAATGAAAATGTAGTAAACAACGGGTTTTATCCAGAACTGGGCACGGCCGAATTCATCACTGATTACGCGATTGCGACGGAATACGCCAACAACAACGAACAGATTAAACGAACACTGGTGCTCGCCATGCTCGATGTTAACCAGGCACTGGCAAGATACCGGTTACGCCATTGGCAACAGGTTGAACAATTACAAGATGCGACATCTGAGAGGATTAATGGCGTGAATGCATTAATCCTCATGTATCAACGCGCTGTGTATTGTCGTGCTAAAGCCAAGTTGTTAATCAGTCGCCTAGGTGAAACACACCGCGACCAACGCGCCGCGCAACAAGTGATGGCCAGTGATAATCAAGAATACTGGTTACAGGAAAGTGACACTGCTTTACGTCAAATGATGAAGGTAACGAATTCAGGCGTTGAATTGTTATGAACCAAAGCAAATTACAACGTTTAGTGCAGTACCTGGTATCGGCCACCTACAAGGGACGACATTTAGCCAGGGCAGGCGAGTTTGATAGTTGGATTGAAGGCGGACGAATTGAACACGCCAGTAAACGAATAAACGGAACAGGGTTGCTCGCCGCGCGCTTTTTTTACAGTGGGGTGATCAGCATTAACCCATGCAATGCCCCTGTTGAATTGATCGCAACTTATGTGAGTTTTTGGTTAATGACAAATGCAGAAAAAGACGACAGTCATGATGTGGAATTTAGTCTGGATATTAATGATGACAATAGCGCTGAAATCGAATTAACAATCGAGCGATTTGCAGAAGATGTGGTGCTGATTGAAGACATGAATGGGCCGTTTGAATTGGAGTTTCAAGGCGAAACCAAACGCTTTGATTTTGGTGAACAGAGTCTTTGGATTGCAGCATCATTTGAATTAGAGACCGAGAGTGTGACGGGGTAGAAAATGCTGAAGCTTAGTCTTCCCACCGATAGCGCGTTAAAACAATTAGATTTGTTAACGCTCGATGCCAATAAGCGTCGCCGTATTTTACGCGGCGCGGGTCGGCAAGTAAGGCGAGATACCAAAGCGCGATTAAAAGGGCAAAAAGGATTATCCGGTACCAACTGGCAAGGTCGCAGTGATGGTCGCAAAAAACGTATGTTAAAGCGACTGGGTAAAGGTATTCAGGTACACACCACACCCAATAACGCGACGATTACCTTTGGTAATAAACGGTTAGGGCAAATAGCTAGAGCCCATCAAGAAGGGATCACCTTAACGAAAACAGCTCAGCAGGCAGCAAAAGCCTATGGCACACCTGATTACAACGCCAAGGCATCACGCAGACAAGCGAAATCATTGCGAGACAGTGGTTATAAGATCAGAAAGAAGCGCGGTAAAGGCTGGAAAGCACCGTCGCTTAAATGGATAACCGAAAATATATCAGTGGGACAAGCCGGTTTGATACTGCGTATTTTACGCGGTAATAAAAAGGTTAAATCCAGTTGGGACGTTAAGTTACCAGCCCGTTCGTTCATGGGGCAAAACAGAAATGAACAAACAGAATTAAAAAATTACATGTTGGACGAGGCATTTCGCCTCCGCTAAAAGGGTAAATATATGGCACAGGGCAAGGTTTTAGTTACCGCATTAAATACGGGTAGCGGAGCAACAAAAGAAGTGGAGCGTTCAGCATTATTTATCGGTGTTGGTGCGTTGAACATAAACAGCATAGTGCCGATTAATGCACAGTCAGATTTTGATGAACTGATTTCACCCAATGATTCTGCCTTGAAAACACAGTTAATTGCATGGGTTCGTAATGGTGATGCATTGGTGTCTGGTTGGGCTATCCCTATCAACAAAGGTGATGACGAATTTGCGCTTATCGATAAAGCCATGGACCAAAACATCAGCCCAGAAACTATCGTGATCACCACACCAGTTACGGGCAAGGCACAAGTTGAAGCATACCAAGCCAAAGCACTTGATATCTTAGCCAAGTATTCGCGCCGTGTTCGTTTTCTGGTGTCAGCGCCAGGTCTGAGTGATAGCCAAACATGGACGGAACATCTTGCCGCTATTACCCCATTAACGGATGGGGTTGTTGCCGCGCGTGTGGCTGTTATTCCTGCGCTTTATGGTGATGAACTTGGCGCAGTAACAGGGCGACTTTGTAAACGTTCAGTGACTATTGCTGATTCACCAATGCGCGTGCAAACAGGGTCGATGGCACTGCAACCGACACCACACGACAGTACCGGTCAACCAATCACCAATGCAGTCACCGCCGCACTGGATGCTATTCGTTTTAGCTGTGTGCAGTTTTATCCTGACTTTGATGGCATCTACTTTGGTGACGTCAATATGCTCGATGCAGAAGGCGGTGACTATCAGCAAATTGAAGCCGGTCGTATCGTCGATAAAGCCGCGCGACAAATCCGCATTATCGCGATTTATCAAATTAAAAACCGCCGACTTAATAACAGCTCAACAGGCATTGGTTTTGGCAAACGTGTATTGGGTAAGCCACTGCGAGACATGTCAAAAAGCATCAACATTGGCGCGGATAAATTCCCTGGTGAAATTCGTGAACCGAAAGATGATTCAATCACTTTAACCTTCATGAACGCGCGACAACTGCGAGTCACAGTAAAAATACAGCCGATTGACTCACCAAGTGAAATCCTTGTCGGCATCATGTTAGACAAAGACGAATAAGGAACAACACATGTCAGTAAAAGCATTAGGCGGTAAAGACTTTGATATTTTCATTGGTGACAAAATGGTGCATGTCATTGAAGCCAGCGTCAAGATCACAGATGGCCGCAAAGTAAAAAAAGTACGAGGTATCACCAAAGGTTACATTGATGGTCCGGTAGACGCGGAAGTTACGTTTAAATTAGATCACGAAAACTTTCTTATTCTGCAAGACGTAGCCAAAACGGCCGGCAGTTGGAAAGGTATCGAACCTTTTGATATTTCGTTCTTAGCGGAAGTTGCCGCCGGCACCAAAAACATTGAAGCCTTTGGTGTACTGCCGCAATTAGACGAGATCTTAAATATCAAAGCGGAAGGCGGTGAAGAAGATACCACCACCATTAAGGGCCTGGTTACCTCGACTGATTTTGTCAAAATCAATGGTATTCCATACCTCACAGCAGAAGAAGTGAGAGACCTGTAATGGCAGCAATTAAAAACCTGACTGCGAGTTGTTTGCTTGCGGCCATGCAGGCCAAGCAATACAAGGTATTTGAAGGCGAATTAAACCTTAACCTCATAGGTATTCGCAACAGTGATGTTAAGGCGAACAGTTTTAATGATTTGCTTTGCGCTTTGTATCAACAGGATGGGAAGTGGCAGCTAAAAACCTTTAAGTGCACAACCGACGCCGGCACTTATTATCGTGAGAACCCGTGCAATGTGGATGGTACGGCGGTACTTGCCGCCATGCAGCATCGCAGTTTATGGACCTTTGGTTATCACCAGGGAAAATACCCAGCGTTAGTGCAGCATAAACCCGTCACCGTTTACAGAGACAACAACAATGATAATCAACTGGATTGTGAGAATAACCTACAACGCGGTTATTTCGGTATTAATTGCCATCGCGCGAATGCAAATTATGAGTCAAAGCAAGTCGACAAGTGGTCTGCAGGTTGCCAGGTATTAGCCAACCCGAATGATTTTAATAAGCTGATGGCCCTTTGCCATCAAAGTAGTCAGCAATGGGGCAGTACCTTTACATACACCCTGTTAAACCAAGCTGATTTAATTCCAAATAAAGAGTGAGAGTGACCATGGCGTTAGAGCAAAAGATCATCCTAGAAGTGAATGATATTGAACTGAGTTTCAATGTGAACGTGACGGCTTACAACAAGTTTTTAAACCAAAGTAACCAGGTTAATAAAATTCAACCTGCGACCAACTTCTTAATGACGGTTGTGGACAGTGAATGTAAAGCAGCATTAAAAGAAATGCTAGCCTTGCCAGGCGCCGCGCTGCACTTAGTCGGCAGTGTTGTTGAAGAGTATCAACCTGAGTTCAATATCACCGTAAAAAAATAGAACAGCGAGCAAAAGAGATAGGCAAAAATCGCTTAGATCAGTTGCTCGCCTATCAGCA
>NZ_ABCQ01000066.1 GCF_000170855.1 Moritella sp. PE36
GTGAGGCGTATAAAAATAATAACATCGGTAGTGTGCCTGTAATCGCGAGTCCTAGGTAATAAGCCCAAGACAAGGCGTCGATTTGTAGCCAATCATTAAAGGGTTGTAAATAAAGCATGCCAAGCAGCGCGATTGGTAGTAAAAAAATGTTGTCTAAGGTGAATACCAAATCGCTCGCCATTGGGTAACGTCGGCGATTCATAAAGTACAGCGGATAACCCAAAGCAACCACAAACACAATCCAAGATATGCCATCGGCAATGACATAAGCATAAACAACGCCACAAGCAGCAATGATGCATGCGATTAACTGTGCACGGGTTAATTTTTCACCATAGACAAAATAACCCACGGCAACCAACGTCAGCGGTAGCGCAAAATAGCCTAATGCCACCGAGAGTATTTCACCCTGTAGAGGCGCCCAGATAAAAAGCCAAAACTGTGGCGCAATTAAACAGGCGGAAAGTAAAAATCGCGGCCATAACCGCCATTGTTTTAATTGTTCCCACAACAATGAAATTCGCCCTACTACGATTAAACCCAATAGCATAATGACGGAGCTCCACAAAATTCTTTGCCCGGCTAGCCAATGACCAGCGCCTGCAGCAACACCTGTTTCAGGCCAGGTCGGTTGGAACTGTACATACAAAGGCAGCAATGCAAATAAACAAGAAGCGATTATTGAAGCCATTAATCCCTTTTTGTGATCGGAAAAATGGAGCGTTTTACTATTAAGTTTGGAGAACATCATAGGTTATCAAATTAAACTGGTTAGAGACTGAGAGTAAAGGCAGGGATGGTATCATGGTCACTGCGCATAACAGATAGAAACCTTCAAAACCTAATGGGTATTACCATAGGCTAGTCTAATAAACCCCTTTCACTCTCTCGACTAAAAAATCCACCGCGGCTTTTATTTTCGGTACTTGATAACGCTGCTTTTGGTACAACAAAAATATTCCCAAGTTAGCCTTCCGAGTGATATCAATGCTTGGCGTGATAGTCAGTTCGGTGAGTTCACCTGATTCAATATACGGTTCTAATGCCCAGCGTGGCATCATCAAGATACCTAAGCCCGCAACGGCTTTTTCTACCAGCCACTTACCATTGTTGCTGATTAACACTTGCTCTGCGGAAACATCTTGGCGTTGATTATCGATTTCACAGATCCAAGGTGTTGGGCCGCTCGGGGTTTTAAAATACAGGCCTTTGTGTTGCTTTAACTCCATGGCATTAACGGGAACACCGTGCGTTTTTAAATAGCGAGGCGCAGCAACGACAATGAAATTATTTTCCATTAACTTTATAGCCAGTACGCGTTCATCTGGTGCATAGCCGCCACGAATAGCCAAATCAACTTCATCACGACCTAGCGTCGATAAATCATCACTGAGGCTTACATTTAAGGTGATCTGCGGATACAACTCTCTAAATTCGTCTAACAGCGGCAATAATATGCGCTCACCAAAACCCACCATCGCGCTGATGTTCAGTACGCCCATCGGTGTAGCCTGATAATTTCTTACCGTTTCATCACTGTATGCTAATAAAGACAACACTTCGCTGACCTGCTGGTAATAGATTTGGCCTATTTCAGTTAAGCTCACCGTTCTCGTTGTTCGTTTTAACAGCGTGGCACCCAGACTTTTCTCTAGATCTGCGACCCTGCGTGACAGCGATGAAGGCGGAACAGAAAACAATTCGGCGGCTTTACTAAAGCTGCCATGTTCAACAACCTTTACAAAATATTTTATTGCTCTTAATTGATCCATATTTCACTCTCATCGCCATTATTGTCTTTATAACAATAAACATTCGCTAATTAGTATATATATCTTACAGTAAAATAGAGGGAGAATGACCCATAGTTAATGACCTCTCAGACAATGCGACTCACCTTTCAGACAATATTATTCACAGGAAGCAAGCACATGACAACATATACAGCGATCAATCTTATTAAACGTCCAACTGGCGGCCCAATCAATGCAGAGCTATTTGCAGTTGTGCAAAAACAGATGCCAACTGTGGGCGAGGGCGAGTTTTTAGTTAAGCAAAGTCATATGTCACTCGATCCCGCTATGTTTGGTTGGATGAGCCCTGATACCAATAGCTACATTCCACCTGTTGCCTTAGGTGATGTGATGCGTAGTTCAGGCATCGGCGAAATTGTCGAAAGTAATCACCCTGAGTTTAAAGTGGGTGATCGCATGATGGGGATGATGGGCTGGCAAGAATACTTTCTAAGCGACGGCCAAGGCCTGAATAAAGTCACCGCGCCATTACCTGATGAAGCAATATTATCAATTTTTGCGTTACCTGGCTTAACAGCTACCCAAGGTTTATTTAATGTGGGTAAACCTCAAAAAGGCGAAACCATTATTGTGACTGGTGCAGCAGGCTCGGTCGGTTCAATTGTCGGTCAGTTAGCCAAAGCCGATGGGCTGAAAGTCATTGGTGTTGTTGGCAGTGACGAAAAAGCTGATTGGATTGTCAACGAATTAGGTTTTGACGCAGCGATTAATTACAAGAGTGACGATTTAGATGCGCAACTGGCACAGCATGCCGCTGATGGTATCGATTTGTATTTTGAAAATACCGGTGGTCCGATCCAGAACTTAATTATTGATCGAATGAATCCACATGGCCGCGTGATGGTTTGTGGACTGATAGCCGATTACGACAAGCAAGTACCAGCACCGGGTCCAAGCTGGATGAATGTCCTTAAGCGTCGCCTTACCATTCAAGGCTTCACCATGCCAGATCATTTCCATCAAGTACCTGCACTGCTAGAAAAACTGACGCCTTACGTGATGGCTGGTAAAATCAAACACAGATCGCATGTATTAGAAGGGTTAGAATCATCTATTAGTGGCTTAAACTTATTCTTTACCGGCGAAAATAAAGGTAAGTTGATTGTAAAACTATAGTTTCCGATAATAAATGACGGTTCGAATTGTCGATTATCACTGACGATTCGAACTGTTGATAAGAAATGTGGATAAGGCTTGGGGAATTTAACATGAATAAATTACAAATCGATATCGTTTCAGATGTCATGTGTCCTTGGTGCATTGTTGGATATAAAGGTTTAGAGGCGGCGCTTGAACAACTTGCGCCGGATATTGAAGCGACAATCAACTGGCTGCCTTTTGAACTGAATCCGCAGATGCCTATTGAAGGTCAAGATTTGAAAGAACACTTGATTGAAAAGTACGGCATCAGCGAACAGCAAAGTGTGCAAAATAGAGAGATGATCAGTCAGCGCGGCAAAGATGTTGGTTTTGATTTTAACTTCTCACAGCATATGCGCATGATCAACAGCTTTGATTTGCATCGATTATTAGCTTGGGCTAAAGAGCAGGGCAAGCAGCATAAATTGCAAATGGCTTTGTTTAGTGCGCATTTTACTGATAACCAGCCTTTAAATGAGCATGCAACGCTAATCAAGATAGTGGCTTCGCTCGACCTTGATATTGCCGCGGCTAAAGATATACTCGACTCTGACGCTTATGCTGAACAAGTACGAGCAGAACAAAAGCTAAGTAGAGAAAAGGGCATTAGTTCGGTGCCTACCTTCATTATTAATAACAAGTATTCAATAGCTGGTGGACAAACTGCAGATACTTTCAAACAGCTATTAACGGAAATTACGCAAGAAGCATAAAGCCAGAGCATCCAATGTGTCTTTGTTGTGATTTAGGAAAATGGGGCAAATACGGCTTGGTATTTTTACACTAAGCCAATGCTAACCATCATTTAGAGGGGTTCTCGGCAATTGCTTTTTTTAATTTTTCATTTAAATTCGCAGATTCTTGTCTTTTCTTAAATATGTTGAGTAAGAACTTTATCATGATGAGCCTACCTAATTATTGATACATCAACAATTATAGTTACGCATTGCTATTACTGACTTTTTTATACTCTAATACTTTACAGGTATCACAAAATTAAAAAACCAGAGTGCGTCTATTTTTAATTACCTTTACCCATATTTTAACTAGATACGAATATTCTTTACCCTAAAATTAAGTGATACGTTTCCAATTAATCGCTAATATTATTTTACTCGAGCCTTGGTTTCTTGCTATAAATAGACTTTGTCTAAAGAGTTAAAGTGATGCACATTTTAAATTTTGAAGCGTTCTTGATCGCGATTACCATTTTAACATTAACACCAGGTCTTGATACCGCACTGGTGATCCGTAATAGTAGCCGTTCCGGATTTATGGCTGGGTGCGTGACCACTCTCGGCATCTGTTCAGGGTTGTTTGTGCATGCTATGTTCTCTGCACTCGGCATCTCTGCTATTTTGTTGCAATCGGCAGATCTTTTTCAATTGGTCAAATGGGTTGGCGCTGCATATCTAATCTGGTTAGGTCTTGGTAGTCTTCGCGCTATCTACAGAGGTAGCAATAAAGTTGCTATGCTCGAGGAAGATAACGCAACATCTAGCTCTAGACGTTCAATGCGTGAAGGTTTTCTATCCAACGTACTCAATCCCAAAACTGCCATTTTTTATCTCGCGTTTTTACCGCAATTTATCGATCTTAATTATTCACCGATTGTGCAATCGTTTACCATGGCAGGTATCCATTTTTTAATCGCCATGATCTGGCTATGTAGCTTAGCTTTTGCCATTAACTCAGCCAAAAAATTGTTTAAAAGCCGTGCCATGATGAATTGGATGGAAGGAGTGACGGGCATGGTGCTGATTTTATTAGGCGCGAAGTTATTGCTGTCGGATGACACACTTTAATTATTCCAGTTAGCCTCCCGCAGGACAAGCCGAAAGAAGGCACTTTCAGCGTTATGAGGCTAAAATCACTCTACCTACCTCGACAAATCAAACATCAGTAACAAATAAATGTTGTCTACATTGTGATGGGAAGATCACTTTACCTTTAGCGTGTGCGCTACAGCTATTAAGTATAATCAACATTCTTATGGAATAGAGTGGATAAATAGGTCATTATTCCGTGTTTTTAATATACTTTACTAATCTTTATTACACTTTAAGAGACTTGGGGCCAACAACTTGCGTATGAAAATTGTGACGATATTTTTGTGTATTGGACTAATAGGATCACCAATGATGAGTATGGCAGCAGACTTATCTAAACCAGAAGGTACCGTTATCCTCACTGTTAGTGGCAATATTGATAATACAAATGTTAATGGCGAGGCCCAATTTGACCGTCAGATGTTGGAACAACTACCCCAAACCAAGATCACAACCTATACACCTTGGACAGAAGGGCTGCATGTTTATGAAGGAGTACTATTAAATACTCTTTTAGAGCAAGTGGGGGCTTCGAGCGATAAGTTAGTGGCGAAAGCGTTGAACGATTACCATACTAGAATTGATCTGGAAGTACTTAAGGACTACCCAATACTGCTAGCTATAAAAACTGATGGCGTTCCCATGCGTGTACGGGATAAGGGACCTATCTGGATTATCTACCCTTTATCTGATTATGCTGAGCTCGATACTATCAAGCACCATGAAGATATGATTTGGCAGCTTGGCAGTCTGGAAGTGTATTGATGAATAGAGTTAAACTCTTTATCCTCACCTTTGTCGTTCTTATGTTTGCTGCCAGTTCAATAATTAGCACTCAACGCCACACCCAAGTTACTGATATTCTTACCGTCTCGATGAAAACAGTCGGCTGGGCCGCTTCTGAGTTGGAGCTAGAAATGCTTAAATTTATGCAAGCGTTAAGGCTAACGGCTCTAAATGATATGAAAGCAGAATATTTGCAACTGCGTTTCGAGCTGCTTTGGAGCAGGGTTGACGTGTTGTCAGTAGGTGAGGAAACCCGCGAGTTTCGCAACCAGACTGGCGCAACTGAGTTCTTGCAGGACATCAAACAGTACCTGGTTGAACTAGAACCTGAGTTGTTGAGCCTAAAGATGGGTGATCAAAATGCAATAAGAATAGTACAAGAGCTTAAGCCCTTCCAAACACAGGTGAGAGAATTTAACGTAAAGAGTTTCTCCGGTGATAAAGCTTGGGGTGGCCTGAAACAGATTCATAGTCTTCAGAATGACGCCAACATTTTTTTTATCGGTTTATTGCTGAGTGGCTGCATTCTAGTATTGCTGGTCATTCGTGAGAGTGCTATCAATCGTAAGCAAGCATTGCATGATAGTCTGACCGGCCTAGCAAACCGCCATTTTTTTCAAAATTCGCTGGAAAAAACCATTGCACATTCTCGGCGTAACAACTCCCGTACTGCTGTCCATATGATCGATATGAATGAATTCAAGGAGATTAATGATCGACTGGGGCATGCCGTTGGAGATGCGTTGCTTCAAGAGGTTGCCTCACGTTTAACACAGAGCGTTTGCTTGTCAGATGTCGTAGCACGTCTAGGAGGGGATGAATTCGGCATAATTCAGAAGAATATTACCAGTTCTGAGGAATGTGTTCAGTTAGCGCAACATATTCACGAGCAGATCAATTGTGAGATGAATGTTCACGGCTATCGGTTATATCCGAATGTTAGTATCGGGATCAGTGTTTTTCCTGATGATGCCGAGCATCCTGATAAGTTGTTGAACAATGCTGATACTGCTATGTATTGTGCCAAAAACAATGATGATGTGTACTACCGATTGTTTGAGCAAGAAATGAATGATAGCGTTCTACGTTATAGGATATTAGCAGAAAGCTTACAGACAGCATTAGACCATGACCAGATCCAGCAGGTTTACCAACCTATCATTTGCCTCAAAACGAAACGAATCGTTGCGGTGGAAGCTTTATTGAGATGGCATCATGAACAATATGGTTATATCTCTCCGCTTGAGGTAGTTTCTATCGCCGAAGAAGCAGGCCTGGCGGAGAAATTAAATGAATGGGTATTACTAAAAGCATGTTCTCAAAATATGAGCTGGAGGAAGGCTGGTTTACCATTGATTCAAGTTTCTGTGAATATCTCTCCTGCTATGTATACGCGATATGATCTTGTGGGGGTAGTCAGCCGTACGCTATCCATGACAGGCTTGCCAGCAGATCAGTTGATTATCGAAGTAACTGAAGATACTACAATGCAAGACATTGAGAGCTCACCAGACATACTACAAAAATTACGTCGTCTGGGAGTCGAATTGGCGCTGGATGACTTTGGAACTGGTTACTCCTCTCTCAGCCATCTCAAGAAGATGCCATTTCAGAAACTAAAAATTGATAAAGTCTTTATCCAAGAACTAAACAATGCCCCTAAGGATATGAGTTTTATTCGAACCATTATCAACCTAGCCCATGGACTCGGTATGCAGGTTGTGGCTGAAGGGATTGAAGTCATCGAACACTACGAGGATCTTTATCTGGAAGGTTGCGAATATGGGCAAGGCTACCTGTTCTATAAGCCTGCCCCAAGTCATGAAATTGAATGCATTTTACAAGAAAATTTGAACACGATAGATTCTCGCGCACTATAATATGTACACAGCTTATTTATTCTTCAAAGTGACAACATCGAGATTTTAATTTTTGTTTGATCTACTTATTGTTTGATCTACTTATTAGTGCATAGCATATTGACAATATAGCCAGTCTTATAGATAATTCGTCATACTGTAGTAAGAAGAGTTTATGATGCTAATTCCAACGCACGTAATCAAGGTGATCTGTTTGTTGCTAGTGAGTATTGTACTCTCAAGTCTGACTGTCTATGCCCCTCTTTCTGCTCATAATCTGTCATATAAAGCTGACGCAGCTATCGAACATGAAATGCATTGTGATACTGCGTGTATGATGGCAACCCCGCAAGAGGGTAATTGCTGTGATCCTTTAGAAAGTAATATTGAAAATCAGTGTTGTTTCCCGAGCGCGACGACAAGTTATGCCATCATTTCTATGTCACCTTTGAATACTCGTCAGCCTTTCACGCTAAGCCGTATTCATCGAGACACATCCCAAGTTAGTTTTGCTATTCCAGATCAGTTGTATCGACCTCCCATCGTTTAATATCAGCCTAATACTCACATCCGCACTCCTATTCGAGTGAGATATATCTATTCTTTTCGTTCACGTCTACTCGTTGTAGAAAGCGTCGACGATCAGGGGTATTATCGAATAGAAAATATTTTGATTGAATATCAAAAGGTTATAGATACCAGTGAAAATACTATTTTTTTGTTCTCTACTTTTCTCGATCAATTTTGCCTATGCAGATAGCAAAACTTTGTTTGAGCAGGGAGAACATTTATTCAGAACCGCAGGTGGATACGGTTGCTCTACATGCCATGGTATGTTCGCCCAAGGTGGCGGCAATGTTGGCGGCGATGTCAGAGGCAAAGGTATAGACAAACTTAACCGCGCTTTAGAGAAAGAACCCACGATGCTGTTACTCAGTAACGCACTTAATCTAGCGCAACGAGAACTACTTGCCTCATACCTTATCGAGCTAGGGAAAATACCATCCGTAGAATGGATAATTGATGACCAGGTTACTTCCAGCAACGCATCTATACAAGAGGGTGCGCTAAGTCAGCTGGTTCTGGTTAATAAAAGACTAGAGACAATCAAAGTAGCACTGCCGTTTGTGGCTAAATCCTCATTTATTGAGATTAAGCCATATGAGACCAAAGCCGTTCAATGGATACCAAAAGAGGGAACTGTTGAACTGGTCTATAAGCAAAGTGTGCTAGCTATCGAAATTAAGTAATACACCCAAATTTAAGGAATTTAAAATGAAAACAATTACAAAACTAATTGCAATATTATCACTCACGTTTACTTCTGTTGCGTTCGCCAAACCGACTATTGAGTTATACAAGTCACCATCATGTGGTTGCTGCGTTGCATGGGCTGAGATCATGGAAGAAAAAGGTTATAAAGTGAATGTGCATCACCAACGTGACTGGAGTTCTGTTAAGCAGAAATTCGGCATGCCGAATCAGTTAAAGTCTTGCCACACGGCTGTTGTCGATGGTTATATGGTTGAAGGACATGTTCCAGAAAAGGACATCGCGCGTTTACTTAGCGAACGACCTACCGATATAACAGGTCTTACCGCTCCAGGCATGCCACAACACTCTCCAGGCATGGCTGCCCCAGGTCAAGACTACAAAGATTTTAACGTTATTGCTTTTGATGAAAATGGAAATCTGAGTTTATATTCGAAGTATTAAGATAATAACGAGGTAGGGCAACAAGTGTTGCTCTACCTACCTACTTATCCATCTATCTAGCCACAAGCATAAGCACAATAAATCAGGAGACGTTGAAGCATGAGCGGATATATAATTTATCATTATAATATTGTCGATAAAGAGCGAATCAATGAGCTTGGACCACTATCCTTACCTATTGTTGAGAAATACAAAGGCGAGTTGGTAGTTGCTTCCCCGGTAACATGTCTTGAAGGCTCGCCGTACACGCATATGGTGGTATATAAATTTGCTAGCATGGAAAAGGCACAGGCTTTCTATGAGTCGGCAGAAAGCAGAGAATTATCTAAGTTAAGGAATGAGGTCACTGAAGGCTTCGTTGTACTTGTCCCGGAATATGGTCATGACTATGTTTAATGGAGGTTTATGGATATTAGAATCATAAAGTGGAACGAAGCCTTACATATTCGGCATACAGTATTGTGGCCTAATAAGTCGCTGTTATTTTGCAAAGTCGATGGGGATGAAACAGCAACTCATTATGGCGTTTACTTAAATGACAAGTTAGTAAGTGTTGCGTCAATTTACATTGAAGGTCGAGTTGCTCGGCTGAGAAAATTTGCGACTTTAGCGGACTTTCAAGGGCGTGGAATCGGTTCGCAACTTATCGCTCAGATTGTAAGTGAACTTAAAAAGGCTGGAGTTGAATCTTTTTGGTGTGATGCACGCAAAACCGCTGTTGGCTTTTATAAAAAATTTGGCATGGTAATACAGGGAGATGAGTTTATTAAATCTGAAGTTTCCTATTTTAAAATGGAAGTTAGTCTGTAAGTCGTTTAAAACAAAGCAAGAACTTTAACCGGAAAACTGTTGCGATACTTCGCTCCGTTGTACATTTTAGCCAACGATATAATAGCCTCTTAAACCAGAGCGCTCTGTTTGATATTTTAGTTATTAAAAATCAGCTATTTTTGTTAGCTGTCTTCGTATAGAATCGGCCATATAATGTTACTGATTAATATTGTCTAAAATTGGCAAGTTCAAAACAGTAACGATACCTTCTTATCTCTTTCTAAAATGACATAAAACAAATGAATGATAAAACGATAGCAACTCACAACGGTAAGTTTCATGCAGATGATGTTTTCAGTATCGCTGCACTTAAAAACATTTTCCCTGCTTTTAAACTCGTGCGTACACGTGATTTGGATATTATTGGCGAAGCTGATATTGTGATCGATGTCGGCGGTGAATATGATCCAGAGACAGGTCGTTTTGATCATCACCAACGTGGTGGTGCGGGTGAGCGCGAAAATGGTATTCCTTATTCATCATTTGGTTTAATTTGGCAGAAATACGGCTTGGAAATATGCCAAGGTAACCAAGAGATCGCAGACGCAGTGGATGCTGGTTTAGTGTCTACGATTGACGCGGTTGATTGTGGTCATGTTGAAGGTGTTGCTCAAGGTATTAGCCTTAGCCAAACTATTTCAATGTTTAACCCTACTTGGGAAGAAGACAGCGACCTGGATGCATGTTTTGATGAAGCGGTTGCTTTTGCATCGCGCATTTTAACGCGCTTCATTGCCTCTGCGACGGGCGGTATTAATGCGAAAGATATCGTCGCTAAAGCGATTGATAATGCCGAGGATCCAAGAGTCATTGTATTAGAGCAATATACGCCGTGGAAAACAACGGTTCTAAATCTAGCGGCTGAAGCTTTATTTATGGTTTACCCATCTCAGTCTGGTAAATGGATAATTCAAGCTGTACCCGTTGAACTTGGTTCATTCGAAGACAGAAAATCGCTGCCTAAACCATGGGCAGGCTTATCTGAACAAGCGTTTAAAGACGAGACTGGCCTTGATGATGCTATGTTCTGCCATAATGGTTTGTTTATTGCTGGTGCAGCATCGTTTGAAAGCACGATGAAAATGGCCGCTATGGCACTACAAGCATAGACATTTTGTTACGCGATTAATGCCCACAAAGCAGTCTTAAACAGGCTGCTTTTTCATTGCTAAAGAGATAATGTACATCCTCCTCATAGTTCTAGTCATCGCCTTCCTGTAGTTCGTAACCAACGGCTTCACTCTCAACATAATGTTTTCAACCTTGCTGTCACACTTTTCGGTTTATTTTCTACGATTTTTCAATCGCGTAACTACTCTTTTTGTAGTTTTGGTTAATTTTGTCAGACCTATCGGCTCTGCTTGGCACTGCTGTATACCAAACGGATCATTTAACAGAGCACATTACATCCAAAGATGAATATAACTCAAGGAAGAAAATACGATGCCTAAAGATAACACTAGTTATTTAACCCCAACATATGGCCGAGTACTATTCAATGAAGACATACCTAAAAACAAGCTACCGGACAACTCCCACGATCCACGCGCGGTATACCGCTTTATCCGTGATGAGCTGCAACTAGACGGCAATCCCACGCTAAATATGGCGTCATTCGTGACCACTGTGATGGACGATGAAGCCAATCGATTGATCAGTGAAAATTTAGGCAAAAACTATATCGATACCGAGGTTTATGGACGCACTGCTGAAATCGAGAAACGTTGTGTGAAAACACTACTCGACTTATATCACGCGCCAGCCCCGATGTTAGATGCTGAAGAATTAGCCAAGGATGATCATCAGCCAAGCAGCTGGGGTACGCTCACGGTTGGATCGTCAGAAGCGCTAATGTTATGCGCCTTATCGCATAAACGTCGTTGGATGGATTCGCGCAAAGCACAGGGACTCAACACCGAGCGACCTTGTATTGTATTAGGCTCTGATGTGCATATTACTTGGGTTAAGTTTGCAGAGTATTTTGATGTAAATATTATTTGGGTACCGATTACAAAAGAAAATAATTATGCGATTTCAGCAATTCAAGTTGAAGACGTTATAAATAATCCTACGATTAGTATTAATACACCCAATGATACTGCCGTGAGTAATAAGCAAATCATTTGTGTGGTTGCCGTCATGGGAACCTCATACACAGGTCAGAACGATCCGGTGTCAGACATTAACGATGTGTTAGTGAAGTTTAAAAATAGCACGACTGAACCATTAGATATTCCACTCCACGTTGATGCCGCCAGCGGTGGTTTTATCGAACCGTTTCGTCAGCACGGTGACGGTCAGAAAGCGGAGTTAAAATGGGATTTTAGCTTAGAACAGGTGAAAACCATTAATGTTTCCGGGCATAAATTTGGTTTGGTTTATCCAGGGATCGGCTGGGCACTATGGCGAGATATTGAAGATATTCCGAAAGCCTTATTTGTCACCACCAACGTGCTGGGATTTGATGAATCGACTTATAGCCTGAACTTTTCGCGGGGCAGTGCAATGGTATTGGGTCAGTACTATAATTTTTTACGCCTGGGTAAGAATGGTTACCGTTCAGTGATCCAAAACTTAATGGGCATTGCTCAGCATTTATCTGCAGGGCTAAATCGCCTTCGTGTGACGGTTATCGAAGACGGTAATGATGAAGCCTTGCTAAGTGATTACAAGGTATTGGAAATAGTCAATGATGGTGCTTATTTTCCTGCATGTGCAGCTAAGCTGAGCCTGGGGCAACAATCTGATGGTCTGAGTGATAACGATTATTTATACAATGAGCATGATGTGGTTGCTAAGTTAAAACAAAACAACTGGATTGTGCCCGCATTTTCGATGCCGCTTGATGCAACTTCACCGATAGGTCCTCAGGATCCCAATGCACCCACTGTTAATATGATGCGTATGGTTGTTAAAGAAAGCTTTAGTTGGGATATGGCCGAACAGTTAATCAAAAATGTTGCGCAAGCGATAGGCTCACTCGAGGTCCAAACTCGCGCTTTGCGTTATCCTGATAAGAAATTTAGTGTTCAAGTTAGGCTCGATGAGTCCACTACGTCGAGTGCTGGTTGTGATGAAAGTCAGCGCCGTTTTACGTTATTGACGCAAGCAAATGAAGGCGTTTTATTTCAACAACATCAAAAAGTATCGGTTGCAGATAGTTCGTCACTCAAACTTGATATTGACCTAGATATTCATGCATAAGCAAGACTCGTATTAGTTCTATTAGTTCTATTAGTTCTATTAGTTCTATTAGTTCTATTAGTGTGCAGAGTTTGTCTCTGCACACCTTGTCTTTGCAAATTATATCGACGTCAGTTCGAAGAAAAATATTTTCTGCGCGTATCGTTGCACAATAAATTTCGACAAAAAACACAAGTAATGGTCATGTTTTTCGCTTTCTAGCCGATGAAGTATATTACTGCACAGCTTGCTTAGAGGTTTTATGATTTCAGAACTTAAAATTACATTTACAGATAAACTCGTGATGAAATTATCACTATTTAACAAAATGTATTTACCTGCTTATATAGCAACCATTTCAACGATTACTTTTTTATCATTCTATGCGTCCGTGACGGAGCTGTTAGAAAATAATAACATTGTAATTCCAAGCCATTTAGAGTTTAACAATGTTGCAATGTTCGCAGTCATGTTCCTTTTTGCTTGTTATTTTTTTGCTTATGCAGTGAAAGCTAATATTTTACCGTTACTAAAACACATTGAAAATGTAATGAACAATATCGACCAAGGTAATATTCATTCACGTATCGGTTTGAGTGGCCAAGATGAATTTGGTCGCATTGGCGCTGCGATTGATAAGACACTTAATAGTTTGTTTGACATGGTGACGACGGTAACCAATAGCGTGAATGAACTGAGTTGCAATACGCGCAATATTTCATCGACAGTGGCAACCAATGAAAGTCTGATCCAAAAACAACACAGCGAAGTTCAAGAATGTAATAGTGCTATGGAGTCTATGAGTTATGCCATTTCACAAGTATCTGACAACGCAGAGAATGTAAAAGACATCGCTGATTTAGCGCAAAACTCTGTGAGTGAAATGAATGAAAATATATCCGATTTAGTTGATAACTTTGGCTCCCTCACGAAGGACATACAACAGTCGAGTGAAGCCGGTAATAACTTAAAAACAACCTCGGATAAGGTAAAACAGGTGCTTGATGTGATAACTGGCATCTCGGAACAAACCAATCTGCTCGCGTTAAATGCGGCAATTGAAGCGGCTCGTGCTGGTGAGTCTGGTCGAGGGTTTGCTGTGGTTGCTGATGAGGTTCGTCAACTTTCCAAGCGTACTCAGCAGGCGACAATCGAAATTAATCAAATGATTGAAAACCTAGATAAAACATCGAATGAATTAATCAAAAGTGTTGAGTCAAACATTTCTAGTACTGGAGAGATGTTAAAAGATGCTGAGAATATAAAACTCAGTATGAATAATATTTCAGGTTACTTTCAAGACTTGTCAGTAAAAACCAATGATATTTCCACTGCGACCATGTCTCAAATTAGTGTTTCACAACAATTAACCACAAGTTTAGGCATATTCAGCGAATCTTCAGAGCAATCATTAACGAGCTTAACAGTACTGAATAAAGATAAAGAATCTTTAATTGCAGTATCTGTTCAACTCGATGACTGTTTAGCAAATTATAAACATTAATTACGCTAAATAAAACCTAGGTGAATAAATATTAACATGTCACGATACTCTCTTTAACAGGGAGTTAGTGACATGCAGTTAAATTTTTCCGACCTTTCAGCTAATCAACGTTATCATTTGATGACACAAACCATCATTCCACGTCCTATTGCTTGGGTACTCACTGACTCGGGTGATGAGAATTATAATTTAGCGCCGTTTTCTTATTTCACTGCTGTATCCAGCAAACCTGCCTTGTTAATGATATCCGTTGGTAAAAAGCCCAATGGTGACAATAAAGATACGCTCACTAATGTGCTTAAGAATAAGAAAATGGTCATCCACATTGCCGCTGAACATCAAGCTGAGATTGTTACCCAAACGGCCGCGACATTAGCGCACGGTGAATCTGAACTTGCTAATGCCGGACTAACCACATCTGCATTTGACGACTTCCCACTGCCACGACTAACACAATGCGACATAGCCTATGGTTGCGAGCTTTATGAGATTAAAGAACTCGGAGAGGTACCACAAACGCTTATCTTTGTTGAGATTAAGCAGCTTTATATGCATTGATTTTTTAACCCTTTGTTATTTAGTTGTTTTCTTTAAAATCAGATGCTTACAAAAAGGGTCTGCCGCCAAATACCACTGTATATTCATACATGTTTACATAATTCATCGCCATTTTACCGCCACTTTTTAGCTCATGCTTGCCAGTGGATTAAATAACACTGCATCTTGTAGATGCGACGGTGCAAAGTGCGAGTAAGCCATTGTTTGCTTTATATCTGCATGACCAAGTATCTTTTGTAAAACTAAAATATTACCACCGTTCATCATAAAGTAACTTGCAAAAGTATGCCTTAAAATATGAGTCGCTTGTCCTTTGGGTAAATCAGAAAAACATAAGTTTAACCACTTATGCAGTACCCCATAACCACAGGTGAATAATCGGCCTGATGTATTTTGGTATATCTCGTTATATAAATCTTCTGAAATCGGTACGGTCCTATTCTTTTTACCTTTGGTATTGGTAAAGGTGATCTTGTGCTTTGTTACTTGTGCTCCCTTAAGTTCTATTGCTTCCATTATTCGAGCACCGGTTGCTAGGCAAATTTTAATAATTTGTGTCATTTGTCCAGAAATAGGGCTTCTTTGAACGAATGTTAATAATTGCGTTATCTGGTCATGTGTTAGATAGCTAAGCTCGCGTTCTGCTGTCTTTATCGTTTTCATGTCTTTAAGCGGGTTTGGCTGATTCCATTCCTTTAACCGACGAAGTTCATTAAATAATACTTTCATCCATAACAGATCATAGTTTTGTGATGAGATGGATAGCTCTGCACCACTGCGGCCTTTACCTTGCCCAACTGTGAGTCTGTTTGCGCGGTAGTGAGCAAAGTCTTTAGCGGTAAACGTGGCAGCAATGGGATCGTTTAATTGTTCACACATGATTTGCAGTCGACGATATGCATGAGCACCACTTTTTAAGTTTTTACCATGTAGCTTCCACCAAAGATCAAGTAATTCAGATAAACGCCGATTATCGGTCTTGTCCGCTAACCAGGGCTTATCGTCAATCTCGTTCATTGTGTAGCGCTCGAACGCCGTTGCTTCGCCTTTGGTCGCAAAGCGTTTTCTAATACGCTTGCCTTTACTACCTTGCGGATAGCATTCACAAAGCCAAGGTTTCTTGTGGCCATCTTTGAGATTGCGAACAGACATGGGTGGTTTCCTTTATAACGAGTAAATCGATGTATTTGATATTATAAGATAACAAGTACTGTTTTTATATACAGTTATAAAGCAATTGTAGCAATAATCTATGTTTTATCATGCAGGTTTAAACATAGATTTATTGATGTTCAAGTCTCTTATCTAATTCGATACCGATTCTGTCGCCATTTTTCAATCAAAAAATCATAGCTTTATATCGTATAGTTCGTCTATTCATCAGGTACATCACGGTTTACCACTAAAGAGTAATGTTTTTCCTTGCTGTAAGTGAAAATAGTAATAGAATCAGCTATATATTAAGTATTGCTAATAATTGACAATATTTAAAAACAAATAGCAGGCCTGCACACATTCTTAGAATCGATTTTAATGTCAGATTGGCGTTTAATCTTATTTTTCATTTAATTAGTTATTATTGACTAGTGTGAACAGATTTGGGGGGAATTGGAACGTCCTGCTATACAAATGTTATGTGAGTAGAGATACCTCATAAAATGGAGTTTTAATGAATATTGAAAACATTATCGTACATGAAGTTAGAAAGGAAGAAGATCAAAGTGTTGCAACTATTTACGCAAGAGATGAAGAAAATACTGTAGACGCTCATGCTCAGACATTGAGCACACAGCTTTCAGGATTATTTCGGAAAACAGGCTTGTTAACAGGACGGTTTGAAACACCAGAAAACCCTGATGATCCCCAGCCACATTTTGTAACTCTTCTAGAAACACATTTTGACGAGGATAGCTTTGAAAATTTTGTAGCTTTTTCCGATGCTGCCACTCGATATTTTAAACAAAAGTTAGATGGAACAGGAGCTTCTAAAGGTGGTTATTTGTGGTTCAACCATTATACGTACAATGAAGAGAACTTCTTATCTATAGTGCTGTTGAGAAAGAAAAATGGATTAGCTCTCTCAAATGACTTAACATTAGATCAAATAGAGCAACTTGATTTAGATAAGTTGCACATGGCTGCTCGTATCAATCTCACTGCTTGGTTGTCCGGCGCATCAACTCGATATATTGCGTTTCGAATTGGGCGTGGTGCTAAAGACGTTACAGAGTATTTTGCTAAATTTGTAGGTTGTGAAGAATATACTCGTGCACGTGCTGATACTCAAAATTTAGTTCAAGTGACAAAGAGGTATTGCGCAAATAATAATTTTTCTGATGATAAATCAGAAGATGTTAAACAATTTGTATTTGAGCGCTGTAATACATGGTTAGATGAAGGCGAACCTGTACTTTTAGAAAGAATCTCGGAATTACTTGATTCAAGTTTTACTCCCGAAGTACAAGGCCGATTTTTAGAAATCGCACAAGGTGACCCATTTTTCTTAAGTAATGAAATTCCTATTGAGAAGTCAGCTCTTCGCGGATTAACGCGTTATTCGGGAAAAACCCAAAAATTATCATTAAGCTTTGATAGTGATCTAATCAACATTAGTGTTTTTTATAACGAAAGTGATGAAGAAATCCGAATAACCGATGTACCTATTAAGCTTAAAGAACAGCTGGCTACAGAAGAAGCATAAAATGGATAAGTTAGTTTTATTGACTAAATTAAAGGATTTAAATAGCGAGTTCTCATTTATCAAAAATGATGAAGGCTACGAGTTTTCCGTAACAGTTTCCACAGATATTATCGATCAATTAACAGGTTGTATTGATAGCGGTATACCAATTTCTGATTTTCTTTTCAATGAAATGTATATTGAATTGTCAGATTTACCTGTCTACATAGGTAAAATAGTTAAAGTTCAATTATCATCACAAGACTTAAGGCAGAAAAACCTAAGCTTATATAATGAATGGACAGATTTTTTATCTTTTAAACCTAACTTATTACATCCTCCTGAAAGCTTTATAATACTTAAAGAAGAGACTATCTTTCCCTCGAGTTCAATAGAAGGAAAACTAAAGCATTTCATTGATATTAGTAATTTTCTACACTTGTTAAATGATAATGCTGATCATTCAACTAAAATTACGAATAAAGTAATTGATGAATTTGTTTATCTCCATAAATCAAGATTAAACATCCCATTAATATTAACAGTAGAAAGTTTAAATGAGGCTTTAGATGGTTACAGTATTGTTGAAGCGTTATTTCTAGATAGCTCACATAAAGAACAAAAATCAAGTATCTTTAAAGAGGTTATGTACGGTTTATTAATCAACATTCCAGTTAAAGATAGATTAAATTATTTACTTCTAAATTTTGGTGAGTTTTCGAAAAGGTTTAATGAAAACTACCAGCTGTTTGTAAGTGAATTTTCCTTTGACGATGTGAGAAAGGAATATGAAGAAAATAAAAGGGACTATTTAACAAAGCTAAATGATATCTTTTCATCTGTTCAAACTAAAATGCTCGGAATTCCAATTTCTTTAGCAATAGCATCATTAAAAATGAGCTCAATTGTGGATGGCATTTCATTTTGGACTAACTTCCTGCTCGCAATTTCAATAACCATATATAGCATTATGATGTTCATGCTTATAGCAAATCAAAAACACACACTTTCGGCTGTAAAAAATGAGTATCAAAGTCAAATGACACGATTAAAGCATCAGTACTCTGAGCAATATGAAAGTATTAAACAAATACAAGCCGAATTAAATACAAGACATGACTTTCAAAAAAAATGCCTTAATTGGTTCTATGTAATGAGTGCTGCATTATTAATTCTGATTTTAGCATTATTTACTTGGAATTTACCTTGGAAAGCTATTCTAGGAATCGCATAATAAGTCGCTATCCATATGTTGTCACACATTTTAATAAGGAATATTCGTGAAAACTGAACTTTATTCTATATCAAAAATATTTACTGAACGTTTATTGAGGATTCCTGATTATCAACGAGGGTATGCATGGACTAATAAACAATTAAAAGACTTTTGGAATGATATATTACAAATTGAGAAAGGTCATAATCATTATGTTGGTGTCTTAACGCTAGAAGATGTTCATGAGGAAAAATTTTCCCAATGGGAAGATGATTTATGGATTATAAAATCTAAAAGTTATGAACCATTTTTTGTTGTTGATGGCCAACAAAGGCTTACGACTACTGTAATTCTCATACAATGCATTTTGGAATCAATTGACTTACAAGAGTTAAATTATACCAAACCTGATGAAATAAGAAAAAAATTCATATTTGAATCCAAAGATGAAGGAATCTCGCGTTCATATCTCTTTGGATATGAAAGTGATAACCCAAGTTATGAATTTTTAAAACAACGTATATTTTGTGAGGAGTCCGATAATCAAGCAGATGTACAAGAAACAATTTATACCAATAATTTGATAAATGCTAAGGAATATTTTACAGAACAATTAAAGGACATGGATTTTGATGATGTTGAGAGTTTATATAAAAAGGTAACTCAACATCTTTTGTTTAATATTTATTCAATGTCGAATGAAATTGATGTGCATGTGTCGTTTGAAACAATGAATAATAGAGGTAAACCACTTTCCCATTTAGAGCTACTTAAGAATAGACTTATTTATCTATCAACAAAAGTAAATGGTGATGATCACGAAAAGTCTAAATTAAGAAATGCTATAAATAAGTGTTGGAAGACTATTTATCATCAGTTAGGACGTAATAAAGATAATCCACTAGATGATGATATTTTCCTTTTTAATCATTTCATTTTGTTTTTTGGAAATTCTATAAATAATGGGGAATCTCTCAATTACAGGCGTTTTAGGCGTGGCTATGGTTCATATTATCAAGACTACTTACTAGAGAAAAAATTCACAATAAAATCGTTGTATTCAAAAGATGATGATAAGTTAACAGTCCCTGAGTTATATCGATATGTTCGTAGTTTAAAGTCTTCAGTTGAAAAGTGGTATGAAATCTCCAATCCAGTGGGTTCTTCTCTACAACCTGAGATTAGTATGTGGTTAGAGAAAATTAACCGAACTGGCATTGAAGAGTGCCTCCCTTTAATAATGGTTAGTTTGCAAAAAAATAAAGATGTTGTACTAACAGTTAAATTTCTTAAATCCTTAGAAAAACTATTGTTTGCACTGTTTCTCGTAGGCAGAAATTATAATATATCATTCAATTCTTCTCGTTTTATTGAGTGGGCTAGCGATTTAAGTAATGATGAATTAACACTAGAAAAGATTATTTCTGCTATAGATAGTGCCAGAATTGAAATGGCTAATGACGCACAAGTTCTAAGTCAGGTCTCTGCTGCATTTAAAGAGGCCGGATTTTATCGTTGGCGAGGGCTACGATACTTCATGTACGAATATGAGCAAAGCTTAAAAGAAAAGTCAAAAACTTACACTGATAAATTTGATTGGAAATACTTTTCTGATGATGAAAGAGATCACAAAACTATCGAGCATATTTACCCACAAAACGCTAGAAAAGCTTGTTGGACTAGCAAATATAAATCTTATAATAGCAAAGAAAGAAGTATACTTCGCCATACCATTGGCAACTTGGTACCTCTATCACATTCGAAAAACTCAAGTTTTCAAAATAAACCATTTTTAGAAAAAGTTGGCAACGAAAATAATACTATTGGTTTTAAATATGGATCCTTCTCAGAAATTGAGTTGACTACACATCAA
The DNA here is from genome assembly GCF_000170855.1 of Moritella sp. PE36. Classification (GTDB taxonomy): domain Bacteria; phylum Pseudomonadota; class Gammaproteobacteria; order Enterobacterales; family Moritellaceae; genus Moritella. The sequence continues at coordinate 20,990 of NZ_ABCQ01000066.1, forward strand.
CAATGGACAGCTGTTGAAATTCTGGAACGTAGTATTAAGTTGTTAAAGTTCATGGAAAAAAGGTGGAAAGTCGACTTTGGTGGAGTTGAAAACATGATCAGTTTTTTAAATTTAGAATTTGTTCTTAAAAAAGAAGGCCTGAAAATACATAACAAGGCGATTAAACGGAACTAAAATAGTTGGTTATAATGTGTAGCGAAGCGAAGCCTAACGTACTATTTTAGTACGCTTAGCGCGGCATTTTTCACCCTCGAATATTTGCATAATTATTTGTTACCCTTCGTAACTTAATACGCCTAGCCAGAGAAACACTTCCGCATTTGCAGTAGTGTTTCTCTGATGCTTTAGCTACAAATGTGCTATCACAGAAATCACATAAAAACAGCTCACAAAAAGGATGGTTTGTAATAATTCATCTAGCTTGTAGTTTCTTCTT
>NZ_ABCQ01000065.1 GCF_000170855.1 Moritella sp. PE36
ACTTCTCGACGCTTTCTGCATTAGCGACTCTTGCTTATGATGGCCGACGTGAAACCTTTTTTAAGAAAGAATTTTTTGCGGCATTAAAAATTATTGATGAAGGTCATATTACCTCCGAAAATATGAAAGGCTCTTGGGCTGGCGCGATGGGTCAGGTTCAGTTCATGCCAACATCCTTTAATGCATATGCTGTCGATTATAATAACGACGGTAAAAAAGATATTTGGAACAGCAGAGCTGACGCACTGGCTTCTGCTGCAAATTATCTTAAACAAGCAAACTGGGACGATACTTATACTTGGGGCCGACAAGTAACACTGCCAAAAGACTATGATGCTAATATTTCAGGATTAAAACTGACCAAGACGCTACCAGAATGGCAAGCGTTAGGGATAAGAACATTTGAAGGTAAATCATTACCAAACGTTGTTCTTGATGCGTCACTGATCATGCCCGATGGTGAAAATGGTCGTATCTATTTAGCTTACAACAATTATAAAAGCATAATGCGTTGGAATCGTTCAGATTATTTTGCAACATCCGTCGCACACTTATCAGATGCTATCAAATTCAGGGACTGAAATGATTGATTCTCTTTATGAACACCAAAGCATAGATAATAAGCAACTCGCACTGCCAGTTGGTAAAGTTGTTTGTATCGGTCGTAACTACCTTGATCACATCCGTGAACTTGGTAATGACGTACCCGAGCAAGCATTACTTTTTATTAAACCTTCAACCTCATTAGTTGCGCTCGATAAGCCGTTGCCACTTCCGGTTGATTTAGGGGAGTGCCACAATGAGTTAGAAGTAGCGCTATTAATTAAGTCACCAATAACGAAAGGAACGTCAATTGTGCTTTCTGAGTTAATCTGGGGAGTTGGTTTAGGGCTTGATCTTACTTTACGTGATTTACAATCATCGCTTAAAGGCCAAGGACATCCTTGGGAAAGGGCAAAAGCGTTTGATAATGCTTGTCCGGTGACTCCGTTTATCCCACTTGCAGAGTTTGGAGATGTGAATAACCTTGATTTCACGTTGTCCGTCAATGATCAGCTAAGGCAGCAGGGATGTACTGCTAATATGATGCGTTCTATTGAGTCATTGCTGACTGAGATTACGGCATGTTTTACCTTGTTACCCGGTGATATTGTATTAACAGGCACGCCCGCAGGGGTAGGGGTACTTAATTCAGGCGATAAGCTTGCATTAACACTTACAAACCGTTATAAATTCGGCTGCGAGTTCATTTAGAGATTAATTACATGGTAGAAAAATTTTGGCAGACTAAAACACTCGCTAAAATGACAGATTCAGAGTGGGAATCACTCTGTGATGGATGTGGTAAGTGTTGTTTACATAAGATCATTGAAGATGAATCAGAAGAAATTCATTTTACCAATGTCGCTTGCGAATTATTAAACACTAAAACCTGTCGCTGTAAAAAATATGAAAAGCGATTTAAGTACGTTTCTGATTGTTTTAAAGTCACACTAGATGATATTGATGCATTCCATTGGCTACCAGAAACATGTGCTTACAAGCGTCTTTTAGAAGGGCGTGACATACCTGAATGGCATCCATTACTCACGGGGAGTCAATCAGAGATGCATAAGTTAGGTTATTCGATTCGTGGTAAAGCGGTTGCCGAATCACAAGCTGGTGATTTAGAAGACCATATCATCATGTTTAAATTATAATCGTCACGAAGCCAAATTAAAGGGGCTTAATTACCCCCTTTAATTTGGCTGTGTTTTAACGCCTATTAGCTAATTTGACATTAACTACTTTAGACCATCATGCAGATGTTTTTAACATAGCTAAAAACATCTTACTTTAAATTTAACACTTAGACGGTCCATAATCTAAGCATTAAACTTCAATGATTTCTTAGCACGCTAGTTTAATTAAGAGCTTCTAACAAATCACTAATCTTTTCGATCTGTATTATCTTAGCGCCACTGCTTTCCATCGACTTATGATAGTTCGCTTTAGGGATATATATCACTTCAAAACCGTGTTTGATCGCTTCGTTTACACGAGGAACACCACCATTAATTGGTCTAACTTCACCACTCAGTGATATCTCCCCCATAAAACAATGTTTACGAGACATTTCTATATCATTCAGTGAACTAATAAGTGACGCGGCAATGGCCAAATCAGCACTCGTGTCTGTTTCAGGTAATTTTAAACCGCCGACCAAGTTAACATAAATATCATGGAAGAGTTTAATCCGACCGTGTTTACGTAGAACGGCTGTTATCATCTTCAAACGGTTGAAACTAAGACCAATACTGACACGTTGTTGATTTTCAGCTTCACATTCCGAAACTAAGCACTGTACTTCAAGCAACAAATTACGATTGCCATCACGTATGCAAGTAATCGCAGAGCCTGCTACTTTCTCGTCAGCGCCAGACAGGAACAATTTACTTGGATTATCAACAGACAGCATGCCTTTACTGTGCATTTGGAAAATACCAACTTGGTCAACATCACCAAAACGGTTTTTACTCGCGCGAATAGTACGAATAATACTGTCGTTAACTTCAATGTGGAGTAGGGTATCAACGATATGTTCAAGTGTTTTAGGACCGGCTAAGTCACTGCCTTTTGTCACATGGCCAACAATGATTAGCGTGATGCCATGTTGTTTAGCAAATCGACTGAGCTCTTGTGCACAGCCTTTCACTTGGCTGACAGAACCGGCACTACCATTACAATGTTCACTTTCTAGCGCTTGAATAGAATCGATAATTAAAAATTTAACTTTTGATTCGAGTGCGCGTTCCATAATATTCGAAATGATATATTCAGACATGAGAAGCAAGTTGTCTTCAATAAAATCAATTTTCAGACGTTCTATCGCGCGGCTTTTGAACTGTTCTAAGCTTTCTTCCGCAGTGCAGTACATTGAAACCATCTGCTTACTAATATTTGCAGCGAGCTGTGTCAATATTGTCGTTTTTCCTGCACCAGGATCACCAGAAATTAACACAATAGAGCCTACTGTAAGGCCATTACCAAGCACACGGTCTAATTCACCAATTTGGGTATTAATTTTGTTCAATTCGACATGCGATACTTCTGACATCTTTTTAACAGTATTGCCGATTGTACCGGCGTAACCACCTTGAGATGCAATGGTTCGTTGTTGGCTAGGTAATGTTGCTTCTTTGAATTCAGCTAATGTATTCCATGCTTTACAAGCGTTACACTGGCCTTGCCAACGAAGGGCGGTAGCGCCACATTCGGAACAGAGGAAACTTATTTTTATTTTTGGAGTTTTGGCCATGACTTAACTATAAAAAAATACTCATGCCATAATAATAGCATGAGTATCTGGATGTATATACAGTTATTAAGGTAGCTTGATGATATTACAAACTCTTTTTCGCAGGTAATACGGCATTGGCTAAGATCATGCCAGCGAGGATTGCAATGAAGATCATAAATACAAAACCGCTATCATTAATGTTATTGATTATCTCATGACCTGAGATATAGGTATTTAAGTCCATATAAGTACGGCTACCAGGCACTAACAATACAATGCCTTGAATTAATACAATCGATGCGGGTCTGTTTTTAATAATGGCATAGATATTACTAAAAAGACCAACAGTAAACGAACCCACAAAAGTACCCAGTGTAAATCCTAAATATTGTGCGGCAAAGGTACTGACAACATATGCAATTAGGCCCGCCGCAATACCCCAGATCATATCTGATTTGTGAACATTGAAGGCAACAACAAGTCCTGTTGAGAGCGCAACAACTGCAATATAGTTTTTCCAGTCAGGTAACGAGTAACTCATATCTAACATCTGTGGATCGATTGCCCATATCAGATTACCTAATGTAATACCAAGTAATGCACCGAAATAAAGTTTGAACAACAACATTGTTGCATCGACTAATTTTGATGTACCAGATACCAGATCTTTATTTACGATTTCACTTAATGCTACTGTGAGAGCAAGTCCGGGAATGAAAATAATAACCGAAGATAAAATCACAAAAGGCACATTGATGTTTATACCGAGGCTTGCGATGAAACAGGCTAGGATAGCGGAAATAAACGGAGCAAAAAACTCCACAATTGACGCTAAACGGACAGAATGAGCTGATAATTTATATAATACAAACACCAGGAACGAAAACAAGAACGAACTGATGATATCTAAACTCGACGATGACAACAGCATCGCAAACGCACCGCCTGTTACACACCAGCCTAGTGCTTCTGTTTTAATGCCATAAAAACTCGGTTGTTGTTTTGCTTCAATCAATAATTCGATAGCTTCATCGAGAGTCACCTGTGAATCAACAACTTTTTCGACGATTTCGTCAATAACAGCCAATTTCCCAAGGTCATTTCCAGAGGGCTGAACACGTGCAATATGTGTGCGTTGATCATCTGGATTACTCGAAAAGATGAAGGTAAAAGCCGTGGGTGTCACAAGGAAACTTGCTTCAATATTCCAGAATTTTGCCAAATTCAATAAATGGTTTTCAATTCTGTAACTCGTCGCACCACAACGATGTAATGCAAGGCCAAGTTTAATAATAAAGTTTATTTGCAGTTTATGGGTTTGACTGGGCATAGTTATATTCTGGAAAGTACTAAAGGACGCCTATTTTAGTTCTATTTAAGTTAATTTGTTAGCTAAATTGTTGGATATTTTTAATTTAATTGAAATTTGTTAATTCATTGTTAATCAAAAAGTTATTTTAACAGTGCGAGCTAGCTTATGGATCTAAAACTTTGGAATGTATCTTCTAATTTACCTCGATAATATGTTAGTAACGAAATTTATATTGTATTAACGGCTTCAAAAGGGTTTTTTATGTCTAAAGTAATTACTGCAGCAAAACAAGTATGGTCTGCCAAAGATCAAATCACACGTAATATCTGGTTAGCAGGTTTAGGTGCCTATGATAAAGGTTATGAATCTGCATCTAACACTATGACTAAAAGCCATTCTATATTTGACGAACTCGTCGAACGTGGCCGCAAGTTAGAGGCTGATACGACACAGACTATCTCGTCTCAAAAAGAAAAATTAGCAACGGCTAGTCAAAATGCAACGAATGCTTTACAAGGTAAAGTGCAAAGTGCAGTTTCAAATTTAACGCATATTGATGCTAATACTTTCGATAACATCATTGATAAAATTGAACAAATTGAAATCGCACTTGCTGATGCTAAAACAGAACAAAAAAATGCAACGGCTACAGAGATTGAAGCTGTACAAGACATAATTGAAAAGGTCGAGCTAGCTGTAACAAATAAAGCTGCCACAGTAACGGCTGAAATCACTGCCGTAGTTGAAAAAGTGACAGAGGCAGTGACTGGAATCACAACTCAAGTTACACCCGTTAGCGTTAAACCTGCAGTAACAGAAGTAGTTGAAAAAGTGACGGAGGCAGTGACTAAAATCACAACTCAAGTTACTCCCGTTATCGTTAAACCAGTAGTAACAGAAGTAGTTGAAAAAGTTGCCGTAGTTAAACAGCATACAAAAAAAGTAACTAATCGCCGTGTTAAAAAAAATGTAGCTAAAAAGAAATAATAATATAAAAATAGTTATTTCGGTAGTAATAGCCACAAGCCTTTTACTGCCGATTTAATGCTTAGAGTACACGTCCCGTCTTTCATTATTCTTGCGCCTTAAATAACACCTAGTCACATAACTAGTTGTTATCATTTGAATAGTAAGTTTTAAATCCGTATCACATTACACAAATAAATTATCTCAAACGGTTATTTCATCGTGCTACAAAAGCACAATAATGGTATGGTTAATACAAGTTTTATAACAAAGAGAAGTTAAATGTTTGACACCTATAACAACATAGTCATCCTCACCGGTTCCGGTATTTCAGCTGAATCAGGGATTGAAACATTCCGTGCAAGTGATGGTTTATGGGCTAAGCATCACATTGATGACATAGCCACTCTGGAAGGTTACCGTAGAGATCCTGAGTTAGTTTATAGTTTCTATAATCAAAGATTTAATCAATTGTCTTTGCCCAGCATTCAACCGAATGATGCGCATGTAGCTCTCGCAGAATTGCAAAAAAATTATTCAGGTAATGTCACTATTGTTACTCAGAATATTGATAATTTACATGAGCGAGGCGGAGCAAACGACATAATTCATATGCATGGCGAGTTAGTCAAAGCGCGCTGTGAAAAAACACAAAAATTATTCCCATACAAGCAGTTAAATAAATCATTGAAATGTCCATGCTGTAAAGAACAAGGTAACCTTCGTCCACACGTGGTTTGGTTTAATGAAATGCCGTTATTTATGAACGATATTTACAAATCACTCAGCAAAGCTGATTTGTTTATCGCAATTGGTACATCAGGATCTGTTTATCCAGCGGCTGATTTTGTTAATGAAGCCAATAAAGTATGTGCACACACAATTGAAATAAACCTTGATGCGACTCATATCTCGGATAACTTTAGAGAGCATCGCGTGGGAAAAGCAACAGATGAAGTGAGAGAATTGGTAGAAGAGTTAATGGCTCGCGATAAACAGTTCTTCTAAACGAACTATTGTAATCTTATATTATGGATAATAAAAAGGTGCATCTTCTATGCACCTTTTTAATATCCAACACTCACCGTTAATTAGCGGCTAACCTTATAGGTTTTGTGCTTTTAATTTTTCGTAATAACGTTCGTATATAATATTCGCTTCGCCAACATCAGAATGGAACTCACCGTTTGCAATTGTTTCTGCATCTGGAAATACGATCTTATTTTCAGTAAACTCTTTTGGTAACAATTTTTTAGCGGCCTTGTTAGGCGTTGGATAACCAATCTCTAAAGCAACTTCAGCAGCAACTTCAGGTCGTAGCAAGAAGTCGATAAGTTTATGTACTGCGTCAACGTTCTTCGCATTCTTAGGAATGGCTAAGCTGTCCATCCAAAATACAGCCCCTTCTTTTGGGTAAACCATGGTTATGTCACTGTCTTCTTGTTGCGCCATGTAGGTGCTGCCATTCCAAATCATACCAAGTTCAACTTCACCTGCAATATATGGATTAGCCGGTGTATCAGAGTTAAATACAAGTACGTTTGGCATTAGTTTTTTTAATAGCTCATAGGCTTGTGCTAATTCTTCTTCGTTTTGTGTATTAGCTGAATGACCTTGTATTTTTAGTGCCATATGGAATATTTCACGAGCGTCATCGGTTAATAATAACTGACCTTCCCATTTAGGATCCCATAAGTCTGTCCAACTTGTTATCGATGTTAATTCAATATTTGCTGTATTCACACCAATACCCGTCGCGCCCCAGATATACGGAATACTATAACGATTGCCTAAATCGTATTCTTTGTTTAACAAAGACGGCTCGAGGTTATCAAAATTAGTTAGCTTCTTATGATCTATTTCCTGAAGCATGCCTTCTTTTGTCATTTTGCTAATGAAATAAGTTGAAGGTACCACCAAGTCATAGCCATTCTTATCATACGTTTTTAATTTCGCGTACATAGACTCGTTTGATTCATACGTTGAGTAAACCACTTTGATACCGGTCTCCTCTGTAAATCGAGATAACAGACCTGGTGGAATATATTCAGACCAGTTATAAAAATTAATTGTTGTTGCGTAAGCTGAGCTACTAAAAAGTAGGGCAGTGGCTATACACTTTAAGGTCGATTTAAACATAGTAATTTGACTTCTTCTTTGTATTTAATAGTAAATGACAGCAGCACAAGGCTGCATAATAAGTAAAATCGATTCTAGTGAATCTACTTTTCACTTTTATTAACAAGGCCTGCGGCAACAACAAACGAAATTGATATCAAAATCATGACCGTCGCTAATGCATTAACCTCTGGCGAAACGCCAACTTTAACCATTGAATATATCTTTAATGGCAGTACTTCAAAACTAGGGCCCGTCACGAATGAACTCACAATTACATCATCAAGTGATAAGGTAAATGATAATAACCAACTGGCAATGATTGCTGGCTTCGCAATGGGTAAAATAATACGTCTAAAAATGGTTGCTTCGCTTGCACCTAAATCTTTACCGGCGTCTAATATCGCGTTATCAAAATTACTTAAACGACTGTAAACTGTGATCACAACAAACGGGATGCAAAAGGTGATGTGAGCGATAAGTAAGGTAACAAAACCAAGGTCTAAACCAAGGATAATAAATAAAGCTAACAATGAAATCGCCATCACAATATCGGGAGACATCATCACCACAAAGAGTAGCCCAGATATAAACTTTTTCCCTTTAAACTGATGTTTAAATAAAGCCACAGCACCCAACGTACCAATAACGACAGCAATGGATGATGCAAAAACAGCGATGGTGATCGAGTTAAATGCCGCTTGGAGTAATGTATCGTTGTTCCAGAGTAGCTCGTACCACTTTGTCGTAAACCCCTTCCATTTTAAGCCGTATTTAGAGCCATTAAACGAATTTCCGATCAAAATAAAGATAGGAGTATACAAGTAGATATATACGAATAATAACAAGACTTTGGAAATATGACGTTTAAGCATTGTTACCTCTGTTTTTAATCGATTTACCTACCTTATAATAGAAAAATAGTAACCCAGCCATGAACACCGTTAAGGTGATACTCGCGGCAGAACCAAACGGCCAATCCCGAATATTCAAAAATTGTGTTTTTATAATATTACCAATCAGTAAATTTTTAGCTCCACCGACCAGATCGGCAATATAAAACATTCCCATCGCAGGTAAAAATACCAATAGCATACCAGCGATAATTCCCGGCATAGTCAAAGGTAATTCCACTTTTAAAAAAGTAGTAAACTTGGATGCACCAAGATCTTTTGCGGCTTCAATCAAGTTTTTATCTATTTTTTCAATACTCGAGTACAAAGGTAAAATCATAAATGGCAGTAATATATACACCAAGGCAAAAATGACGGCAAATTCGGTGTACATAAGCTTTAGCGGTTTATCAATAATATGTAAATTGAGTAAGAAAGCGTTGAGTAGACCCTTTTTGGCTAATAAGATCTTAATGCCGTATGTTCTAATTAATGAATTGGTCCAAAACGGTACAATAATTAAGAACAACAACACGGGTCTTATTTTTTTCGGTAATTGGGCTATCGTATAAGCAAAAGGGTAGCCAATAATTAAGCAGACAAACGTTGCTATACTCGCCATGTATACAGAATGACGTAATACTTTAAAATACAAGGGATCAAATAAACGCACATAGTTGTCTAGCGTAAATGTTAAACTAATTAAGTTTGCATCATCACGAGTTAAAAAACTGGTGACGATAATCATTAAATTAGGCACTAAGACGAAGACGCTCAACCAAACAAGTAACAGTCCAATAGAGAAACGTTTAAAAAGCGACGAATTATTCATTTGTTAAGATAACCTCCCAGCTTTCAACCCAAGAAACTGCCACTTTTTGTCCGAGACTATGGTCAAAATCTGGATCATCTTCGTCAAAGAATTCACTGATTTGTACTCTTTCACCCGAATCTAAGCGGATAACCGAATCCAGTGTCATTCCTTTATAATTTCGTTCGACAATATGTCCCGTAATCTGTGCCGACGTCGCTTTAGCGTCTATTTCTTTAATTCTGAGATCTTCAGGGCGTAACAAAATGTTGACTTTCTGATCGAGCTCTAACGATAATTCAGTTGAAATCGTATACTGGCAGCCATGCACATTGGCGATGTATTTATTTTCACCTAGGCATGATTCAATAACGCCAGGGAAGATATTAATTTCACCAATAAACTTAGCCACGAATAAATTAATCGGCGTTTCATAAATTTCTCGTGGCGTACCAATTTGTGCAACATTCCCGTTGTTCATTACAATAATACGATCAGACATTGTTAATGCTTCTTCTTGATCGTGCGTAACGAATATAAACGTAATGTTTAACTTTCGTTGCAACATTTTAAGCTCGTTCTGCATTTCTTTACGAAGCTTATAATCTAATGCGCTTAACGATTCATCCAATAACAGTACTTTGGGCTGGTTAATCACAGCGCGTGCAATTGCAACACGTTGCTGTTGACCACCTGAAAGCTGACTTGGCTGGCGATCTTTAAAATCAGTTAACTTGACGATAGCGAGAATATCGTCAACACGTCGTGTAATTTCAGCTTCCGCAATTTTTTTCATGCGCAAACCAAAGGCTATATTTTCAAACACAGTCATGTGAGGGAACAGAGCATAGCCTTGAAATACAGTATTTGTATTACGTTTTTCGGCGGGTACATGAGTAATGCATTTATTTTCGAGATATACATCACCACTGTCTAGCGTTTCTAAACCTGCAAGCACACGTAATACGGTTGTTTTACCACAACCTGAAGGGCCTAAAATGGTAACGAATTCGCCATCGTAAATATCTAATGTTAAGTCATTAATAATAAGTTTGTTATCAAATGACTTTTTTGCGTTAGCAAGTCTAATGATTGAGTTCTGATTTTTATTAAGCATCAATAAACCTAAATGATAAGAAGTACATCTAATCTAATAAGATGAACAATTTGCGTGAATTCTAATGCTATAGTTCACAGAAATGAAGCATAAATTTGCACTTCAATAAAAATAATGAATATAAAACACGTTCAGGTCATTTTTAAAACTTTAAAAGTAAATAAAGGCGGAATATGTACTCTAATTTATGGCCGATATTAGGTATAATCAAACTCATATAACTTTTCGTTTTAGTTAGCCCTTTACTTATTTATTAAGGATCAGATCATGTTCAATAACCATTTCATTAAAGTGGTGCTTCTTTCAAGTCTCCTTGTCCCTTCTTTAAGCGCCCAAGAATTAGTCGTTGGTTATGATGGTTTCTATAATCGAATAAAAAATAGTAAAAAAGAACAATACGTTAATACCAAAATCGGTGTTTTTCTTAATAATAGTCAGACTGGTAAACATTGCCAGATTGAAAACGCATTTATTAATTTCGAAGGCGCGATTACGGATGTCGAAATTGGTGCTGACTCTGAGCTGCTGCTGCCATTCGATAAAGACTTACGTGACAATAAAGCAAAACTGCACGTGAATGTGACGGATATAGCGTCTTGTGACGCTACGTTTCAAATTATGACAACAGAAAATAACACTGCTGAATATTCAACGTTATCTTTAGTGAAGCAAATTGAAGAGTTTGATTTGTTTTTAGGTAATATGGCAGGTTACTTTGGCCGAATGAATTTACCAGCAACGGTGGGTGTACAGTTTATTTTTGATGAGACTGTAGATGCTTACACTAGCAATGGCCATTTATTTAAAAGTGGCAAACAAATTTCATTATCGCAGGACGAAATCATTCGCGATAAGATTGCTGGAATAAAATTCAGTAAACAACCGCTACGCATTGTTCCGCTAACTGAAATTTGATTGACTCTTAATTAGAGAATAAAAAAAGCACTGCATTAACGCAGTGCTTTTCTATTTCAATTTAAAATTCTATCTTTATTCTTAACTTCTGCCGTTTTTATAATTCAACGATAGTAACCATTTCAGTTGGATCGAAATTCTCAACACCTGACTTAGATTGCGCAGTCGGTATCATATCAATTTCATTATCAAACGCAGTATCGAATTCTGTTAATTCATCAGCACGTTCTAGATCCATGTTCACAAAATCAAACGCTTTAAGATCGGCAAGGTGACTTGGTACAATGTTACGGATCGAGTTGAAACAATTATTTACTCGGCCAGGATTTGTTTCATCCCATTGTGCTAACATTTTTTTGACGGCTTGGCGTTGTAGATTTTCTTGTGAACCACAAAGGTTACAAGGAATAATCGGGAATGCTTTAAATGCTGAATAAGCTTTAATATCGGCTTCGCGGCAATATGCCAGTGGGCGAATAACAATGTTACGTTTATCATCCGAAATCAGTTTTGGCGGCATTGTTTTCATTTTGGCACCATGAAACATATTCAAGAATAATGTCTCAACAATATCGTCAGCATGATGGCCAAGTGCAAGTTTGGTCGCGCGCAGTTCAACAGCTGCGTTATAAAGAATACCACGACGCAAACGAGAACAAAGACTACACGTTGTTTTTCCTTCTGGGATCTTGTCTTTAACGATGCTGTAAGTATCTTTCTGAACAATCTTGTATTCAATACCCAGATTTTCAAGGTAGCGGGGCAGAATATCTTCAGGGAAACCCGGTTGCTTTTGATCCAAGTTAACCGCAATAATATCAAAACTGATTGGTGCAGCTGCTTTTAATTGAAGCAGAATGTCTAGCATTGTGTAACTGTCAGCACCACCAGATAAACAAACCATGACTCTGTCACCATCTTCAATCATATTATAATCAATGATTGCTTTACCTGTTTCATGGCGCAATTTTTTGTTCAGTTTAGCAAATTGTTTTTTTTCTAAAACGGTAAGATTTTCAGGATTCATTGGGACACTCAGGATAAATATTGCTGTAAGCAGCGCAGTATACCCAAGCAAGCCTGAAAAGCAAGTTCCGGAGCAAGGGCATAGCGTTAGCTTAAATTTGTAAACGAATATTCGTGAATTATTTTAATGCCAAAAGGTCGCAGTTAATTGAATCAATCACCATTTCAGCCGTATTGCCAATGAGGAAAGCAGAAAACCCATTACGCGTTGGTGCGCCGAGAATAACTAATTCGGCATCGACTTCTTGAACAATGTCAGCGATAACATCTTCAGGAGCCCCTGATTGTATATGCACATTTTCTTTAGCGACGTTAAATTTTTCCGCATGTTTATACATGGCCGTTTTGTGGTGATCTTCTATTTCTTGATTATAGGCAACAGCATCAAAATTGGGAATTTCTATTGAGATATGCTCAGGGGTACTTGGGTATGCGTTAACTAAATGTATATTTGCATTCAACAATTCTTTTAACTGCATTGCTTCTTGTGTGATCCGTTCGTTAATTGAATAATCATCTTCTGAACTTAAGCTCGTGCTTTCAAGCACCTGAATTGCCGCGACAATATTACCATCGATTGGCCACTCATGATCTTTTACTAATAACACAGGACAAAGACTTTTACGTAATAAATGCCAATCCGTTGGCGTAAACACTACAGCACTTAATTTATTATGAGCGTGAGTGCTTTTAACAATTAAATCATGATTATTCAGCTTCGCTTCTTCTAATATTGATTCGAATGGACGCTTATGCCAAATCAGCTTTAACTTGATATTTATACCTGGATAATCTTGTTCTAGTTGTCTGGTAAATGATTTCTTCTCTTCGAAAACAATCGCGTCTTGCATAGACTGACGTTCATCACTCGAAAAAAGAGAGGTTAACTCATAAGAAAGGTCGTAGATAACAAGGAGAAGAGAAATAGAAACATTATCTTGTTGAGAAGCAAGATACAAAGCACGGGATAATGCGATTTGTGGTGTGTTTACGGGATCTGCAACCACTAGAATATTTTTGTATTTATTCATAAGACACCTTGATAACAAATTGAATATAGATTAAGTATATGTTTATTATATCGATTATACATAATCAACAATTTTACTTACCTAACTATATCCCAATTTGTGATAGATGCCATAAATGCGCTGCTTTTTTGTTAAGCCCGTGAGTTAACATTTTGATTCAAGGGCGGTTAACTAAGGTGACTCGCTTAAGCTTCTTTTTTACCTGCAAGTACTGCAAGACTTTCACGATCGATAATGCTGATGTACTTGCCCTTTACTTCAATCATTTCGCTTGTTTGAAAACGACCGAGTAAGCGACTAATGGTTTCAACAGTAAGGCCTAAATAATTGCCAATATCACCACGCGTCATGGTTAAACGGAATTCTTTAGCTGAGAAGCCACGTTCAGAGAAACGCACCGAAAGATTATTTAAGAAAGCAGCGAGACGCTGTTCAGCATTCTTCTTACTTAACAATAAAATCATTTCTTGGTCTGCCGCGATCTCGCCACTCATTAAGCGCATCACTTGACGACGTAACATCGGCATTTTACCAATCAGATCATCTAGGGTGTCATACGGGATTTCACATACCATCGATGTTTCAAGTGCTTGTGAAAAACTTGGGTGCACACCAGTGCTTAATGCATCAAAGCCGATTAAGTCACCGGCTAGGTGGAAGCCTGTGATTTGTTCATCACCTTGCTCAGTAATTGTATATGATTTAACAGAACCTGAACGGATGGCATAAAGTGCTTTAACTTTATCACCGGCTTTAAAAATTTCGTCATTTTTTTGAAAAGGCTTTTTGCGTTCAATAATTTGGTCGAGTGAATCTAGTTCCGAATCATTCAAAGAATATGGTATGCAAAGTTGGCTGATGCTGCAGTTCTGACAGTGGATTTCACTCTTCAAAGCAGTAGTTCGTGTTGGTATCTTCTTATCTAAGGCCATAATTCCAATAAACTCTTTTGATATATGTCAATATTGTAGCAAATTTAAATACCAGAAGCACTTAATTGTACTAAAGCTATGTAAATAACATGTAAACCGAATAGAACCAGCAATAAACCACTAAACTTTTTAAACTTTGAGTTCTGAATTAACTTGTTGAATTTACTTGATAATCTACCAACCAAGAACATAATTGGGAAGGTGCCTAAGCCGAATGCGAACATAATTAATGCAGAGTTTAATGTTGACCCGCTAGATAAAGCCAGTGTTAATGCCGAATAGACTAAACCACAGGGTAACCAACCCCATAAAAAGCCCAAAGGATAGGCATGATAAGGTGTTTTTAATGGTAAAAATCGGCGTGCAAGAGGCTGAATGTAGCGCCAGACTAAACGACCTACTTTTTCGAGTTGGAGAATCGCTGAATTGAGTTGTGCAATGTATAAACCAATCAGTATTAATGTAATACCCGAAACAAAGCGTAAGATCAGTAAAAAATCATAACCAGCGCCAAAGTTTAATCCAATTTGCGCAGTGAAACCGACGATAGCACCGATCAGTGTATAACTACTGATTCGTCCTAAATTATAAAAAAGCGGGGCGAGGGTATTAGCGTCAGTCGTTTGTTTGCTGGCATGTGCAATAGCGCCAGAAATACCGCCACACATAGCAATACAATGACCAGCACCTAATATCCCGATCATAAATGCCGCAATTAGACTACTTATCATGTTTGGTTACAGATTTAACAACAGGTGATTCGTTATTATTATCGTCAAACAAGATATTACTGCCTTCACGTTCTAAATCTTCGAATTGATCTGACTTAACAGCCCAAAAGAAGATAGCAACGGCAATAGCAACGAAAATCATCGCTATCGGAATTAACATAAAAATAATTTCCATTACTTCAACAACCTTAATGAATTACCAATAACGAGTAGTGAACTAAGTGACATACCAATCACTGCAATGTACGGAGGTACACTCCCTGAGATTGCTAACGGTAAAATTAATGAATTATACCCAAGCGCCCACATTAAGTTTTGTTTGATTATTTTATATGTTTTTGTCGCAGTAGCCAGCATATATTTCATTGCGATAAAATCTGTACTTAATAACACCACGTCAGCACTATTTTTAGCTAAATCAGAACCTTCGCCCATGGCAACAGATACTGTCGCAGCACTGAGCACTGGTGCATCGTTAACCCCATCGCCAACCATCAGCATTAATTGGCCTTGTGCTTGTTGTTGATTGATGTAGGCCAGTTTACTTTCAGGTGATTGGCTTGTTTTCTTATTGGTAATTGCCAAGCCTTCGGTTACTTTATCGGTATTGTTTTCATTGTCGCCAGTGAGTAGCGTAACCGTTAAGCCTGATTCAGCGATATAATCTAAAGTCGTCGCAACATTATCACGCATCTCATCTTGAATATAAAAACGTGCGATCAGTTGACTGTTCTTTGTTAAATAAACAACGATGTCTTTACCATCGGATTCTGTGCTGATGTGTTGTGTAAATTTAGCAGAGCCAATTTTATAACTATCATCACCAATCAATCCTGAAATACCTAAACCAATGTGATTTTCTGTTTTATCAAATTGAATTTTATCTCTGTTTGATTTAAACGCAGACGCAATGGGATGCGTTGAATGCTGTTCTAATGACACTGCAGTACGTAACAATTCATCCTCTGACATTCCACTGTCCGATGTTATCTTAGTAAGGGTGAATACACCTTTGGTTAACGTACCCGTTTTATCAAATGCGATTTCATTAACTTTGGTGAGCGATTCAAGTACGTGCTCTTTACGGATTAAAATACCACGTTGTGATAAAAAGCTCGTTGCACAGGTTAATGCCGTTGGCGTCGCCAGTGATAATGCGCAAGGGCAGGTTGCAACAAGGACAGACAAGGTGATCCAAAATGCTTTGTCTGGATCATGACCTAACCAGAACAAGTAAGTACCAGCGGATATGATTAATAACGCGAGAACAAAATAACGTGATATTTTATCGGCCAAAACAGCAATCTGCGGCTTTGATGACTGTGCTGTATTTTGTAAGCGAATAATTTCTGAAATCAAATTGTGCTTGTGTGTTTTAGTCACACATATCGTAATTGTTTGTTCGACATTGAGACTACCTGTATACACATCACTATCAACTGATTTAACGATAGGTAAAAATTCACCGGTAAGCATCGATTCATCCACACTTGTTTCGCCATTCATAATAATGCCGTCACAGGGGATTACTTCGCCACTTTTAACAATAACGTAATCATTAACATTAAGTTGTTTAGTGGGAATCAGTTGTTCGCTGTTATCTTCACTTACACGTAACGCCATGTTAGGAACAAGCTTTGCCATGTTGGCACTGAGTTCTGATGTTTTCTTTCGGGCCCTTAACTCTAAATAGCGGCCAAATAATAAGAAAAAAGTGAACATTGAAATTGATTCAAAATAAACTTCACCAGTGCCTGTCATTGTTGCATAAGCAGAGGCTGTATAAGCGCCGAGCAACGCGATCGACACAGGTACATCCATACCAAGCGTTCGGGTGCGTAAATTACGCAGCGCGTTAGAATAGAAAGGTTGTGCGGAATAAAGCAGTACTGGTGTGGCAACAATTAAACTTACCCAACGGAAAAGTTGGCGGTACATTTCTTCCATATCGCCAAACCAAGTAGAGTAGAGTGCAACAGCAAACATCATCACTTGCATTGTCGCTAATCCAGCTAAACCCAAGCGTCTGAAATAAGATTTAAGTTGCTTGGTGTACATCAGTTCATGCTGGTCGGCTTGAAAAGGCGATGCACTGTAACCTAAGTTATTAATTTGTTTTAATATATCACTGAGTTTGACTTGTTCAGCAATCCATTTAATCGATATACGATTACTTGTCGCATTGACGTTAATGAAATGGATACCTTTGGTACTGCGAAAGCTTCTTTCAATTAACCAAGCACAGGCAGCACAACTAAGGCCTTCTACCGTAAGGGTGATCTCTTTGATCTCACCGTCTTGATAAACAAATTCATCTTGAATTTCATTATCATCATATATTTCTAATCGTAATAATTCATCCGGTACTAATTGCTTTGCTGTCGGTGATAAATCAGTTCTGTGTGCATAATACGAACTCAAACCAGAACCGACGATCATTTCTGCGACTGACATACACCCTGGACAACACATTTCACGTTCTTCAGGTGCGATGTACACTTTATATTTATTTTTATCTGCAGCTAAAACACCTTCGCCACAGTGATAACAATTAGTACCGTTTGACATTAATCTTGCTCGCCGTCTAACTTAATTACTGAGGTATTTGGATATTTAACGTATTCTTGAATGCGCCATTTACCATCAAAAGATTCTACCCGCACACGCCATTTACCTTTTAGCATATCGCCTGGCATTTCTACGCGGTAACTTCCGTCACCCGACGCTGTTGCCAACACTGAAATATCATGTTTTGCTAACGTCACGTGGAAGAATGAAATATTAAGCGCTTCATTTTCTACCATGTCACCTGTTGCTGGTGTAAACACGGCAAATCCATCGTCAAATTTTAGGTCGAAGGTAATATTTCGCGCCAAAGCGGTGTGGTATTTGGTTAAGTCTTGGTTAATTTTTTTACCATCTTTATAGTAATCATCTGAAACCATATCTGGCTGATTATTTTGAAAGATAAAGAAAGTAGTAGTACCAGCAACCACAGACAATACAGGGAAGAAAATGACGAACCAGAACCAAGGTTCTTTATACCAATAAGATTTCATTGTGAACTCCAAGAAGGGAAAGGTGAAACTTAACAAAGTTATAGCCAAAAAAAAAGCTCCATTCAGTAAATGGAGCTTTAAATTACTACTATTACGTTACTTTACACTTAAACTGTAAACATAACCGCTTAATAGCATTACTTTATCTTCGCCTAGGATATCACCCCATGCTGGCATTACACCGTTACGACCATAACTAATAGTTTGTTCGATAGCTTTACGTGAGCCACCGTATAACCAAGTTTTGTCCGTAAGGTTTGGTGCGCCAAGCATAGTCATACCTTTAGCATCTGCGCCGTGACAAGCTGAACAAGTTTGAAGGAATACTTCTTTACCTGCTGCTTCTTCACGTGCATTTACTTTACGGCCTGATAAACCAACAACATAGGTTGTTACTTGGTCTACTTTCTCATCACCTAATACAGGTAACCAACCGGGCATCACACCAGCTCGACCATGCATGATAGTCGTTTTGATATCAGCAGTTGAGCCACCGTATAACCAATCACCATCAGTTAGGTTAGGGAAGCCTTTCGCACCACGTGCAGAAGAACCATGACACTGAGAACAATTTTGTAAGAATAGGCGTTGACCTACTTTTACTGCTTCTTTGTCCTTCGCGATGTCAGCAATTTCACGGTATTCAGTAAAGTTGCTTTCTTCTGTTTTAACCAGTTTGTTAAATACCGCAGCATATTTTTCGTCTGCAGATTCAATTTCACGCTGATACTCGTTAGCACTAGTCCAACCAAGTAAACCTTTGTAGCTGCCTAGACCTGGGTAAAGTGCGAAATAGATAAAACCACCAATACAAGTGAAAATAAATAAGTATTTCCACCATTTTGGTAATGGGTTATTTAACTCTTCGATGCCATCGAAAGAGTGACCCATTGATTCGCCTTCTTTAACGCCAGTATCGTTTTTATCACACATCCAAAGTAGACCTAGGCAAGCAAAAATAGTACCTAGTGTGATCACTGTGATCCAAATACTCCAAAAAGTACTCATAATCATAAACTCCTAAATATGAGCAGATTTATCTTTCTGCTCTCCATTAAGTGAATCACTGTGGACTTTTTCATCAGCAAATACTAAATTAGCAGCTTCATTAAACGCACTTTTTTGACGTTTGCTGTAAGCCCAAACAGTAATACTGATCATAATGGCCATTAGTATAAGGGTATAAACCCCTTGATATGTACCGTAATCCATAAGTTATCCCCTTATTTTAATGCATGACCTAATGATTGTAGATATGCAACCAAAGCGTCTAGTTCAGTGTGACCTTTTACTGCTGCTTCTGCACCAGCAATATCGGCATCTGTGTAAGGAACATCAAAGTAGTCTTTAAAGATACTAAGTTTCGCCGCAGATTCTGAACCGTCTAATACATTTTCAGCTAACCAAGGGAAAGCAGGCATGTTTGACTCAGGAACAACACTACGTGGATCAAGTAAATGCGCACGATGCCAATCATCAGAATAACGACCACCAACACGCGCTAGATCAGGACCAGTACGTTTAGAACCCCATAAGAACGGATGTTCCCATACAGATTCACCAGCAACAGAATATGCACCATAGCGCTCTGTTTCTGCACGGAATGGACGGATCATTTGGCTATGACAAACGGCACAGTTCTCACGGATATAAATATCACGACCTTCCATCTCTAACGCCGTATAAGGACGTAGAGTGTCAAGTGGTTCAGTAGTATCTTTTTGCCAGAACAATGGTGTAATCTCAACCATCGCACCAAAGCTGATAGCAATGACGATGAAGATCGCTAATAAACCAACGTTCTTTTCAATTAATTCATGTTTCATAACTATCTCCTAACTATGCAGCTTCAGCGTCAGCTTTGATTGAGTGATCTGCTGCAGACATTGTTTTAAAGACGTTATACGCCATTAATAACATACCTGTAACAAAGAACACACCACCAAGGAAGCGTACGAAGTAGAATGGATATGAAGCTTGTAGTGACTCAACAAAGCTGTACGTTAATGTACCGTCAGCATTTACCGCTCTCCACATCAGACCTTGCATTACACCCGAGATCCACATTGAAACAATATAAAGAACCGTACCAACAGTTGCTAACCAGAAGTGAACGTTGATCAGCTTGATGCTGTACATACGACCTTGGTTAAACAATACAGGGATTAAGTGATAGATAGCACCGATAGATACCATTGCAACCCAACCTAGTGCTCCTGAGTGTACGTGACCAATAGTCCAGTCAGTGTAATGCGATAATGCGTTTACACTCTTAATTGCCATCATTGGTCCTTCGAACGTAGACATACCATAGAAAGACAGAGATACAATTAGGAAACGTAAGATAGGATCATAGCGTAGTTTATGCCATGCGCCTGAAAGCGTCATTATACCGTTGATCATACCACCCCATGAAGGCGCGAATAGGATTAACGACATTACCATACCAACTGTTTGAGTCCAATCAGGTAGTGCTGTGTAATGAAGGTGGTGAGGACCAGCCCAGATGTATAACGATATTAATGCCCAGAAGTGAACAATAGATAAACGATATGAGTAAACAGGACGATTCGCTTGCTTAGGCACGAAGTAATACATCATACCAAGGAAACCAGCTGTTAGCAGGAAGCCAACGGCATTATGTCCATACCACCACTGAACCATTGCATATGAGCTGGTAACTAAGCTTACCCAACGGGTTACACTAAAATATTTATAAAAAACAGTTGGCTATGATGTCTTTATTTTTAGTTTGAAAGCCAACGAAAATTAAGTCATATCAAGGTATTATATTTATAGATAACACGGAGTCATGAATTTTAATGCAATAGGTGGACTAAAATATGCGTATTTCATCTGCAATTTGTTAATTAATTGCGCTATCATAGAGTAGGGTTAAAGCTCTACTTACTTAATTTAAGTCTAAACTTGAGCCAATATCCGTCAATTATTGTTTTATTTCGCCGATATTAAATTATTAGTATAAAATTGATAGATGTACCTCAGGGTTGCGATTAAGCATAGTTTATTTCACTTTTTATCATTTAATTTGTACAGCAGCAAGAGGGAATATGACAGAGAATAATACGATGCAAAGAAATCTTCCTAGGCAGGAAAGAAGCCTTGAAAGAGTAAAACAAATTATTGACTCCGCGGCCGCCTTATTTGATGAAATCGGGATTGCGAATGCGACCCCTTCTGATATTGCTAAAGCATCGGGTTTAACCAGAACATCTTTGTACCGCTACTTCCCTAATAAAGCATCAATTATCCGTGCATTGGCTGAACGTCATCTCCAAGCATTGGAAT
>NZ_ABCQ01000064.1 GCF_000170855.1 Moritella sp. PE36
CTCAAACTCATCTTGTCCTCACTTATAAAACTGGACTAAGGGCTAATATTGAATATATAGGGGTTATTACTCAACAATCAATGCTAAGCGCTAAAAATATGAAAAATAATATAAAAAAAGGGGCATTGCGCCCCTTTTTACTATTAAATGTTTAAAAATCTAACACTAGTCTGCAGATGCAGCCTTGTTCTCTGTATTTTCATAAATCAAAATTGGTGCTGATTCAGCATTAATTACAGATTCATCAATCACAACTTTGCTAACATTATCAACTGAAGGTAGATCATACATAGTATCCAGTAAAATGGCTTCTACAATTGAACGCAAACCACGAGCACCAGTATTTCGTGACATCGCTTTCTTTGCAATTGCAGTGAGCGCTTCTTCACGGAACTCTAAGTCAACACCTTCTAAATCGAATAGTGCTGAATACTGTTTAGTCAGTGCATTTTTCGGTTCTGTTAAGATCTGAATTAATGCACTTTCATCAAGTTCGGTTAGTGTTGCAGTCACAGGTAAACGACCGATAAACTCAGGGATAAGACCGAATTTAACCAAATCTTGTGGTTCAACTTTAGCGAAGACTTCAGATAAAGTGGCTTTTTCAGCTTCACCTTTCACTTCCGCTGTAAAACCAATACCACTGTTAGTGTTAGTACGCATTTCAATCACTTTGTCTAAGCCAGAAAATGCACCACCACAGATAAATAAGATCTTAGATGTGTCTACTTGTAAAAACTCTTGTTGGGGATGCTTACGGCCACCTTGTGGTGGTACTGAAGCAATCGTTCCTTCAATCAGTTTTAATAATGCTTGTTGAACACCTTCACCCGATACATCTCGAGTAATAGATGGATTATCAGATTTACGCGAAATTTTATCAATTTCATCAATATAGACGATACCACGTTGCGCTTTTTCAACGTCATAATCGCATTTTTGCAATAATTTCTGAATAATATTTTCAACATCTTCACCAACATAACCAGCTTCAGTTAATGTTGTTGCATCAGCCATAGTAAAAGGTACATCAAGAATACGTGCTAGTGTTTCAGCTAATAATGTTTTACCACTACCCGTTGGACCAATTAGCAGGATATTACTCTTACCTAGTTCTACACCATTTGATGTATCGCCATTACGTAAACGCTTGTAGTGATTGTATACCGCAACAGCTAACACTTTCTTAGCATGGTCTTGACCAATGACGTAATCATCGAGCTTGCCACGAATTTGATGCGGTGTCGGTAATGCATCACCTTCACGTTTTGGTGTAATTTCTTTAATCTCTTCACGAATAATATCGTTACAAAGATCAACACATTCATCACAAATGTAGACAGATGGGCCAGCAATTAATTTACGTACTTCATGTTGGCTTTTGCCACAAAAAGAACAATAAAGTAATTTACCGTTATCCCCATTTTTTGTTTCTGTCATTCGATAACCTCACATTACAGGTGAAAGCCCAGTGCCTAATCTTTATTATGGCTAAAAGACAATCGTCCTGTCAAAAATTACTTAATCACGTTTTGTTATTACTGTATCGATAAGACCGTAATCCATCGCTTCAGCTGACGTCATAAAATTATCACGATCAGTGTCTCTAGCAAGACGGTCATACTCTTGACCAGTGTGCTCAGCTAATATTTCATTTAATTTACGCTTAGTTTTAATAATTTCATTCGCGTGAATTTCAATATCAGATGCTTGACCTTGATAACCACCTAAAGGTTGGTGGATCATGATCTTAGCATTAGGTAGTGCGTGACGCTTACCTTTTTCGCCACCAGCAAGAAGGAATGCTCCCATGCTTGCAGCCATGCCCATACAAATCGTAGACACATTAGGCTTGATAAACTGCATGGTGTCATAAATTGACATGCCAGCACTGACAGAACCACCTGGTGAATTGATATAAAGGAAAATATCTTTATCTGGGTTTTCTGATTCTAAGAAAAGTAACTGTGCAACCACAAGATTAGCCATATGGTCTTCAACCTGGCCAGTCAAAAAGATTACACGGTCTTTTAAGAGTCGAGAATAAATGTCATAAGAACGCTCGCCTTTAGCTGTTTGTTCAACAACCATAGGTACTAACGTGTTTGACGGCGACTCTGTGATATTATTAAAGAATTGTGACATATTATCATCCCTAAATAAAAATGGCCCAAGTGAAATACCCCCACTCGAGCCATTATAGCGCTTAATTACGTATTTTGTTCAATCGAATCAACAATTATGCGTTTTGAGTCGCTTTATTCATTAGTTCTTCAAACGCAACTTCTTTTTCTGTAACATTTGCTTTTTCTAATACTAAATCAATAGCTTGGTCTTCAACAGCTACGTTACGAACGTTTGCTAGTGCTTGCTCGTTGTCTTTGTAGTGTGCGATTACTTCAGCTGGATCTTCGTATGCAGAAGCCATAGATGCGATCATGTCTTGAACACGTGCGTCATCTGCAGTGATTTCATTTGCTTTGATGAATTCACCAAGTACTAGACCAATTTTAACACGACGGCTAGCTTGTTCCGTGAATAGTTCATCAGGAAGTTCTGGCGCGTTTTGTGGTGCCATTTGGCCAAAACGTTGCATAGCTTGTTCACGTAATGTAACGATTTCTTGCTTAATTAGTGCAGCAGGAATGTCGATGTCATTTGATTCAACTAGCGCGTCAAGCACTTTAGTTTTTGTGTCAGCTTTGATAGCTTGCTCAAGTTCACGGCTCATGTTTTTGCTGATTTCAACTTTTAGAGACTCAAGCGTACCGTCTTCAACACCGAATTTACCTACAAATTCAGCATTAATTTCTGGTAATTCTTGCGTTTCAACAGCGTTTAGCGTGATAGCGAAGCTTGCAGTTTTACCTTTTAGGTTTTCTGCATGGTATTCTTCAGGGAAAGTTACTTCAACAGTGAACTCTTCGCCTGCAGATTTACCTACGATGCCTTCTTCGAAACCAGGGATCATACGACCTTGGCCCATCGCTAGTGTGAAGTCTTCAGCTTTGCCGCCTTCGAACTCTTCACCGTCGATGCTACCGTTGAAGTTAACTTTAACTTGGTCGTTAGCTTCAGCAGCGCGATCAACAGCAACCCACTCAGCGTGTTGCTTACGTAAAGTTTCGATCATGCCATCAACATCAGCGTCAGTTACTGAAGATACTGATTTTTCGATTTCAATTGCTTCAACACCAGCAACTTCGAATTCAGGGTAAACTTCAAGCGTTGCAGTGAAAGAGAAGTCTTCGCCTTCTTTAACTTGTGCAGGTTCAAGCGTTGGAGCACCAGCTAGGTTTAGTTTTTCAGCTACAATTGCTTCGTAGAAGTTACGTTGCATGATTTCGCCAGCAACTTCTTCAGCTACAGCAGCGCCAAAACGCTTTTTGATTACTTTAGCTGGCACTTTACCTGGACGGAAACCATCGATACGTTGAGTTTTTGCTAAACCACGTAAACGGTTTTCGATTTCTTTGCTAACTGTTGCAGCTGGAACTGTGATAGTTAAGCGGCGCTCTAGGCCTTGAGTCGTTTCTACAGAAACTTGCATTTAGATACCTCTAATTAATTTATAACATTTCCAACTGGAAATTTATGACGCGACATTATAGCTAGCAGCAAGAAAAAAATCGAGCATTGCCACTCTAAATAGCACTTTAATATTATATTTGCTTATAATGTATGGATGAAAAGTTAAAATTCAAGAACAAAAATGATTTTTATGGGTAAATAAGATAAAAAAACAACAAATTTACAGTTTATATCTTAACTTTGGTTAATTACTCACCATCCCACATAGATCACTAATCCAGCCTACTTACCCAATCTAATGTAGAGTCCAAGTATACCCAAACTACTTCAAGATGCAAAATCAGGGTGCAGGGTGCAACATCCGTCTACGCAGTTGATAATGAGAATTTACACTATAATAAATTTGGTGTTAGCCAGATTTATTCCATTAAACTTGCTTTAGGAGTTGCTATGACCCTTTTCGAGATTGAACGTGCATTTCTAGACTTTACCAATCAGCTAGAATCACTCAAAGACAAATATCCCAACCCAGAAATGATGCAGCATATTGATAATCTCATGACCGACACCCAGATTATCAAATTAAAAGTGATGCGCTTAGATAGTGTAAAAGAACAAGACCAACAACACTTATCGCAATCAGTGGTCTGTCACATTTCTAAGTTACAAACACAAATTACAGCACTAAAACAATCATTTGAAATAATAACCTTCAATGCTTGAGGGAGAATGCAGAAAGTAATTTATCTTCACAACAAAGTAGCACAATTAACATTTCTGTAACTATACTTCTGCAAATAACAGTGGATTGTTAAATGCTTAGAGCAGTAGCAGGGAAGAAACACAATTCACTCATTATCTGATCTATATTTTGCGAGTCATTATGGATAATTTTGAGGGAGGTTATGTGCGCTTATTAAAACCAATAATAACAATAAACACACTTATACTAGGGATGGTTTCCACACCACTTGTTGCGCAGCAGTCAACGCTGAATATGACGGAGGGCGTCACCGGTATCAGTAATACTGTTTACAACTTACACATGACAATTCTTTATATTTGTATTGCGATTGCCGTGATTGTTTTTGGCATTATGTTTTG
Organism: Moritella sp. PE36; assembly: GCF_000170855.1. Lineage (GTDB taxonomy): Bacteria > Pseudomonadota > Gammaproteobacteria > Enterobacterales > Moritellaceae > Moritella. The sequence goes on from NZ_ABCQ01000064.1 coordinate 4,636, forward strand.
GTCTTTATATCAACACAGAAAGTCTAAAGGCGCGGTCGCGGCAAAATTCCATGAAAGCACGACCGTTGAGATAATTTGGACTGCGATCCCCATCGTGATCTTAATTGGTATGGCTATCCCATCAACGCAAGCGCTAATCTTAATGGAAGATACCACCGAAGCTGATATCACCATTCAAATCACCGGTTCGCAATGGAAGTGGCATTATCGTTATTTTGATCATGACCTTGAGTTCTATAGCCGTTTGACCACCAGCCAAGCTGAAATCAACAACGAAATAGAGAAGCAACCGCACTACCTACAAGAGGTGGATAATCCGCTGGTATTGCCGATCAATAAAAAGGTCCGTTTTCTAATCACGGCTGATGATGTCATTCATTCATGGTGGGTGCCTGCATTTGCAGTAAAAAAAGACGCCAACCCCGGTTTTATTAATGAGGCTTGGACCAAAATAGACACTCCCGGAACCTACCGCGGTCAATGTGCAGAGCTATGCGGTAAAGACCACGGCTTTATGCCAATTGTGGTCACGGCATTAGAGCCTGAAGCATTTGATGATTGGCTAGCCCAAGCGCAAGTTACGGCCAAACAGCAGTTACAAGCAGAGCAGCAAAGTCTGACACAAACCATGGATATGCCAACCATGATGTCACTCGGTGAAGACGTTTATAATCGCACTTGTTTAGCTTGCCACCAAGCAAGCGGACAAGGTATCCCCGGTGCATTCCCCGCATTAAAAAATAGTCCTGTCGCACTTGGCAATGTCAACAAACACATCGATATTGTCCTACACGGTGTATCAGGCACTGCAATGGCATCATTTGCAAAACAATTAACGAAAAAAGAACTCGCAGCAGTTATCACCTACGAACGTAATGCATGGGGTAATAATACCGGTGATATTGTACAACCTTCACAAATAGATGCGGCATTAACTGGTAATAACCAGTAATTCAAGGGACTGTCAAATGAGTGAGATAGAATTAAAAGACAATGCTGATCAACCCATCTTGGATGTGCCAGCAATAAAAATACACACAGATCACCACAGCGCGCCGCAAGGATATAAACGTTGGCTATTTTCAACTAATCACAAAGATATAGGCACATTATATCTATGGTTTAGTTTAACGATGTTCTTTATTGGTGGCGCAATGGCGATGATCATTCGCGCAGAATTATTCCAACCCGGCCTGCAATTAATTGAACCCAACTTCTTCAATCAAATGACCACATCACATGGACTAATTATGGTGTTTGGTGCGGTGATGCCAGCCTTTGTTGGGTTGGCCAACTGGATGTTACCCTTGATGATTGGTGCGCCAGATATGGCGCTACCACGGATGAATAACTGGAGTTTTTGGATCTTGCCCTTTGCATTCTCTTTATTACTCTTATCATTATTCACCGAAGGCGGTGGTCCTAACTTTGGTTGGACCTTCTACCCGCCACTATCCACTCAATACAGCCCTGACAGTACCGCCATGTTTGTATTTTCCATTCACTTGATGGGGATAAGTTCGATCATGGGGGCAATCAATGTCATCGTCACTATTTTCAATATGCGTGCACCGGGCATGACATTAATGAAAATGCCGATGTTCGTGTGGACTTGGTTGATAACCGCCTTTTTATTAATCGCGGTTATGCCAGTGCTTGCTGGTGCTGTGACCATGATCCTGACCGATAAATATTTCGGTACCAGTTTTTTTGATGCCGCAGGTGGGGGGGATCCGGTATTATTCCAACATATATTTTGGTTCTTTGGTCACCCCGAAGTCTATATTATGATCTTGCCATCATTCGGCATCATTTCCGCCATCATTCCAACGTTTGCCCGTAAACCGTTATTCGGGTATCACTCTATGGTATACGCAACAGTTTCTATTGCCATCCTGAGTTTCACCGTATGGGCTCACCATATGTTTACCGTTGGTTTACCGCTGGCCGCTGAACTGTTCTTTATGTATTGCACCATGCTCATCTCCGTGCCAACGGGGGTGAAAATATTTAACTGGATAGCAACCCTGTGGCGAGGATCGATTACCTTTGAAGTTCCGATGCTATTTTCACTGGCATTTATCGTGCTATTTACCATCGGTGGTTTTTCGGGGTTGATGCTGGCCATTACCCCTGCTGACTTTCAATACCATGATACTTACTTTGTTGTGGCTCACTTTCATTATGTACTGGTGACAGGAGCCGTATTCTCTATTATGGCAGCCGCTTATTACTGGTTACCAAAATGGACCGGGTACATGTTCAATGAGAAACTTGGTCAGTGGCATTTTTGGTGTTCACTTATCTCCGTCAATCTGTTGTTTTTCCCGATGCATTTCTTAGGGCTTGCAGGCATGCCACGCCGTATTCCCGACTATGCACTACAGTTTGCCGATATTAACAAGATAGTCAGTATTGGTGGTTTCTTGTTTGGTCTTTCTCAGCTGATTTTTGTTGCTGTCGTAATCATGGCGGTTCGCGGCGGTAAAAAAGCCCCGGCCAAACCATGGGAAGGTGCAGAAGGATTAGAATGGACAGTGCCATCCCCTGCCCCTTATCACACCTTTGAAACACCACCGGAGGTAAAATAATGACCACGCCAAAAATAAAAAAACACCTACGACTGCTAATTTTCAGTGTCGTTGGTATGTTCGGATTCGGTTTTGCGCTCGTGCCTTTATATGATGTATTTTGTGATATTACCGGACTAAATGGTAAAGATTATAGCCGCGCAGAAGCAGTACCCATGTCGATTATTGACGAATCGAGAACGGTTAAAGTCGAGTTTGTTACTTACTTAAATAAAAAACTGCCTTGGCAATTCAAGCCTGAAGTGAGGAGTGTTGAGCTACATCCAGGTGAACGCTATCAAGTTAGTTTCGTGGCGATTAATCAAAGCGACCAAGATACATTTGGTCGCGCCGTGCCCTCAATTACCCCAGGTTATGGCGCCCAATATTTGGTGAAAACGGAATGTTTTTGCTTTCAAGAGCAGATGTTAGCGGCCAACGAAGAAGCGATGATGCCACTTATCTTTTATATCGACCCTAATATTCCAGCCGATATATCAACGTTAACCCTCGCCTATACACTGTTTAAAAATGAGCCAACAGAAGTCGCGATGCGCTAGGAGTCCAGTAATGCCAGATAAGAATGAATATGCCAACGCCCCAAAGCACTACTATGTGCCAGCCAACAGTGTTTGGCCTTTCGCCGGGGCTATCGCGCTCTTTATCATTGCCATAGGGGCAGCAACGACAGTTCAACAGGTAAGTAATAGCGGCACTAACAGCGGCATTCCGATTTTATTCGCCGGCATCGGCATATTACTGTTTATACTCATCAGTTGGTTTCGGAATATAATCACCGAATCGATGAACGGGCTATACAATAAGCAACTTGATCGTTCCTTTAGAATGGGTATGTTGTGGTTTATTTTTTCAGAAGTGATGTTTTTTGTGGCGCTATTCGGAGTATTATTTTATCTGCGTAATTTATCCATTCCTTGGTTGGGTGGTGAAGGCAATAATGCCATGACCCATGCGGTAATTTGGTCTGATTTCATTCCTCAGTGGCCATTAACTATCACCCCAGACGGACGAGAAACACAAGCGATGCCTTGGTATGGTTTGCCGCTAATCAACACCATTATACTGATTAGTTCATCAGTCACCTTACATTTCGCCCATCACAATCTGATAGCAACACAGCGTACAAGGTTAGTTATCTGGTTATCCATTACCGTGGCCTTAGGTGTTACCTTCTTATTTTTTCAAGCTGAAGAGTATATTCATGCTTATCATGTATTGTCATTAAAATTTGATTCGGGTGTCTATGGCAACACTTTTTATTTACTTACTGGCTTCCATGGTATGCACGTAACACTCGGGGTCATCATGCTCACCGTCATGCTGTTTCGTATCATCAATGGACATTTTACGCCGGGTAAACATTTTGCGTTTGAGGCTGCTGCTTGGTATTGGCATTTTGTGGATGTGGTATGGATCATTTTGTTTGTCTCTGTCTACATTGTTTAGTGACAACGCCAGTAACGACTTTTGCGCTGACTATAAAAAATGAGATGATTTCGATGCCAAACAAGCTAAAATTAACTATATACCCAAGCTACTTCAAGATGCACAATCAGCAAACAGAAAGGAGAGGATGTTCAAGGCATGAAGTCGAGGATTTAGTTATTCTAAATCAAGACTTCATAACGCCGAAGATACCTTCATTCGGTTTGCCCTACGGGAGGCAAGCAGAAATAACAGCACAGCGTTGCAATATTTAATAATGGAATAACCATTATCTACATATTGCGCCTTACTCTGATATCCCTGCTCGTCTCTGATATAGCATCTTGAAGTAGCTTGGGTATAAGCTTACTTGGTATCGTCTTTTCTCATCAATTGCGACTCGCTCTTTGACTTCACCAACATTAATCTTTAGAATCTGCGGAAATTAGCGATGGAGAAATCAAATGGAAACTTTAACGATCACCCGCCCAGATGACTGGCACCTGCACCTTCGAGATGGGGATGTTTTAAAACATACTGTTGCTGACATTAGCCGTTACATGGGTCGCGCAATCATTATGCCTAACCTTGTACCGCCAGTAACAAATGCTCAGATTGCCCAAGACTATCGTCAACGTATCTTAGCTAACGTACCAGCCGATTCTTCATTTAGTCCATTAATGACTATCTATCTTACCGATCAAACCACTGCTGAAGATATCCGCACTGCCAAAGCAACCGGTATTGTTTATGCGGCTAAGCTTTATCCAGCTGGCGCAACGACAAATTCATCATCAGGTGTAACATCAATTAAAAATGTTTATCCTGCGCTACAAGCATTACAAGATGCGGGTATGCCTTTACTGTTGCACGGTGAAGTAACAGATGCCGATATCGACATTTTTGATCGTGAAAAAGTTTATTTAGATACGGTCTTAACATCCGTTATTGCTGATTTCCCAAATTTAAAGATTGTGCTTGAACACATTACCACTGCGGATGCGGTTGAGTTTGTGAATAATGCCAGCGACAATGTCGCAGCAACAATCACAGCGCATCATTTATTATTCAACCGTAACCACATGTTAGTGGGTGGCATCAAGCCACACTACTATTGCTTACCAATCTTGAAGCGTAATACCCATCAAGCGGCACTTATTAAAGCGGCAACGAGTGGTAGCAACAAGTTTTTCCTTGGTACCGACTCTGCGCCACATGCTGATGATAAAAAAGAATCTGCTTGTGGTTGTGCTGGCGCTTATACCTCACATGCTGCAATAGAGCTGTATGCTGAAGTATTTGAGCAACAGAATGCCCTTGATAAATTAGAAGCATTTGCCAGTTTCAATGGTCCTGATTTTTATAACTTACCACGCAATGCTGACACCATTACATTAGAAAAATCTGCATGGCAAGTACCGACAACACTACCTTTTGGTGACGCGAAAATGGTACCAATCAGAACGGGCGAAACTATCGCTTGGCAAGTGAAATAACGGTTGATTAAGTTAACCTTGATCTCGCGTTAATCATAGCAATTCTGATAGCCTTCTATCCCAGCGGTCTTCGCTGGGATAATCCTCTGTAAGCCGTTAATTAATTTTAATTTTCTACTGTTTTCCTACCGCTTTATAAAAATATCTCTATCCTTAAGTCTATGCTCAAAATACGCGTTTATAACACTATCCAAGCCGTTATTTTTTAAGGTTAAATATGCAAACTTTATTTAGCTCGATACAATGCTATAAACTCTCCACACGCTTAATCAGCTTTGTTCTGTTTAGCCTGCTCGCGATTGCGGTTTGTTTAAAATTAGGGTTATGGCAACTCTCCCGCGCACAAGAAAAACAGGCGCTATTAGATATCGACCAACCTACGCTCACATCACTCACTCAAATAACCGCGAGCAGTTTGCATCGAAAGGTATCTTTATACGGTTATTTTGATAATGAAGCGCCGATATTATTAGATAATCAAACTTACAAGAAACAGTTCGGCTATCATTTATACCTTCCTTTTCACAGCGATAAACAAACTATTCTTGTTAACCTTGGTTGGTTAACGGGTTCAGCGACACGCTCATCGTTACCTGATATTCCGCACTTCACAGGGCATTATCAGTTAGCAGGTACTTTAAGTGCCCAGCAAGGTTCACCCTTGCTTCTCGGTGAGAATATCGCACCGACTACACAAGGGCCTTTGGTTATACAGCGTACTGATATACCGCAACTACGAACCACACTAAACATGCCACTCAATCCACTACTATTACAACTAAATCCAGATTCTCACATCGGTTTTAGCAAAACCTGGACGATAACGGTAATGCGACCCGCTAAACATACGGCGTATGCAGTCCAATGGTTTGCTTTAGCATTTGCGTTAAGCTTATCGAGTGGCTACTGGTTAAAAAAATATCAAACACCATCTAAGCACATGCAAGATAAGGATTAGTCATGCAGAAAAAGCCATTATTCATCATCCTAGGTTTATTTATAGCGCCTATTTTAATCGCTAAATTAGTGCTCGTTAATGACTGGTATCAAGGGGCTAAAACCAATACTGGAGAGCTCTTATCCCCACCGCTAGCAATGTCACAGCCACCACAAGCATGGCTACTGCTCTATAACCCCAGTGAAAAATGCGCACAACAATGCCAACAAAGTTTATGGCAAATGCAGCAGGTACATACGTTACTGGCCGCGGAAGGAAAGAGAGTACAGCGCTATCTCACTAAATACCCAGAAACCGTCATCCGTCCAGAAAGCTTATCTCGCGATCACGTTGAAATATCAACCCTAGCAAGATTGCAATTAAGCCCAGTAAACCAACAGCAATTATCCACGGATACACTATATTTAGTTGATCCATTAGGAAATATTTTCATGCACTATCAATATCCAACAGATAGAGCAGCGGCAATAAAGGTATCCGCGGGGTTATTAAAGGATTTAAAGCGCTTACTTAAAATATCTAAAATAGGGTAAGCATTGCAATAAACAAGGATTGTCTATGTCGAAACTGCTCAACCTGACACTGAACCTAACAATAGCGCTGGCCTTTCTAGTGATTGCACTAGGGGCTTATACGCGCTTAACCGAGGCCGGACTTGGTTGCCCTGACTGGCCCGGCTGTTATGGCTTTAATACGGTTCCAACTAACGCACAAGACATTGCGTCAGCCCAACAAGCTTATCCAGACCAGCCTTTGCACGCGGAAAAAGCATGGAATGAAATGTTACATCGCTATGTAGCAGGACTATTAGGCACGTTAGTTTTACTGATCTTCATAATCTGTGGCAAACGCAAACAACACGTTCGATTAGCCACTTTCTTAATTTTATTAGTTTTATTTCAAGCTGCGTTAGGGATGTGGACAGTAACAATGAACTTAAAACCCATTATCGTGATGGGCCACCTGCTCGGTGGGTTTAGTATTTTAACCTTGCTGGTATTGTTGCGATTACGGCTATCTAAGACCACAATGGCAGCAACCCTGTTATCCCCGCCTTTAAATGATGTCGGCCATAATATATTACCCATACATAGGCAACGATTAGCCCGCGTTCAATTATATTGTTGCATTGCGCTGCCAATAGTCATAATTCAAATTGCACTCGGCGGTTGGACAAGTTCAAATTACGCCGCCATAGTCTGTACTGAGTTTCCTATTTGTAACGGCGACTGGTTAAGCCGTTTTAATCTCAATGATGTATTTAGTCTCAGTCCAGTAGCTGAGACTTATCAGTTTGGTGTGCGAGATACGATTGCCAGAATCAATATCCATGTCACTCATCGCATCTGGGCAGGTGTGACTATCATTTATTTGTTGCTCACCGCTTATCAATTACTCAAACATCAACCAGAAAGAAAGATACGTTTAACTGCCCAAGTCCTGCTTGTCATTCTTTGCGTACAGGTCAGCTTAGGCATCGCTAACGTTATGTTCCAGCTGCCACTGGGTATCGCAGTAGCACACAACCTGGTTGCGGCGATCTTACTTATAACCTTAGTCACCCTACTTTGGTTCAACCAACAGCAACTGCAAGAGGTGTTATGAATACGCAATCCATTATATTAACGCTTACACCCAACTGGCGCGCTTACTATCAATTAACCAAACCTAAAGTTGTGGCACTACTACTGCTCACGGCATTAGTCGGTATGGTCCTTGCGCTACCCACCTTACCCTCTCTCAGTTTATTAGTACCCGCATTAGTTGGTATTGGCCTGCTATCAGCCGCAGCCGCAGCCTACAACCATATTCTCGACCAACGTATTGATGCCATCATGACCCGAACCCACCAGCGGCCATTAGTACAAAATACCATTAGCACACCAAAAGCATTACTCTTTGCTACTAGCATGGCAATAATAGGGATGGTGACACTTTTTGTGTTTGTAAATGCGTTAACCGCTTGGTTAACCTTTGCGAGCCTGATTGGCTATGCGGTGATTTACACCATGTACTTGAAACGTGCAACCCCACAAAACATTGCCATCGGGGGACTCGCGGGCGCGACACCGCCACTGCTTGGGTGGACGGCAATGACTGGTGAGGTGACAGGCCAGGCTTTACTGCTGGTGATGATTATTTTCATCTGGACACCGCCACATTTTTGGGCGCTGGCGATCCATAAAGAAAAAGAATATGCCAAAGCTAAGATACCTATGCTGCCAGTGACCCATGGCGCTGAATACACTAAAACGCTGATATTGCTTTATACGTTACTTTTACTCCCCGTAACCTGGCTACCTTGGTTAACCCAGCTCAGTGGGTTACTCTATTTAATTGGCTCAACCGTCCTCGGGATCAGCTTTATTTATTACGCTTATCGATTAAAATTCAAACCCACTCGAAAAACGGCATTTCAAACCTTTAAATTCTCAATCATACATTTAATGGTGTTATTTATATTATTGTTAGTCGATCATTGGCTAATAAATTCTTAATACCAAAACCACCACTAATCACTAAGCCATTCATTATTAAGCGTAATATAGGCACCTGAAATGGGTGTCTGTATTACCCTCGTATCGTAAATATCTTCAACAAATAAATAAAACAAAGCTTTACACTACAATTTTCAAAGGGAATGAATTGTTATATGGGATCAACCTCTAAATAACAGCGATAGCGACTGTATTGATAGTTGTATTTTCGAATTAACGCGCTATCATAGCGACATAAAAATTTGAGGGATTAAAAAAAAGTTTAGCCCCCATTATTCTGCCTAACCAGAGACGGTTAGCGCGCTAATTAATTATTTAAGCTTATATAACTTAAGCATCTGCTGAGGAATTACTATGATCAGTGTATTCGATATCTACAAAATTGGTATTGGTCCATCTAGTTCTCATACTGTTGGTCCAATGAAAGCTGCCAAACAATTTATCGACGACCTACGAGCGACAGGGAAGATCCGCGACGTCACTCAAATCACAGTGGATGTGCATGGTTCATTATCGTTGACTGGTAAAGGTCACCACACTGATATTGCTATCTTAATGGGTTTAGCAGGTAACTTACCTGAAACTGTTGATATTGATGCAATCCCAGAGTTCATTCACCGTGTTGAAACAACACGTCGTTTACCAATCGGTCTACATTGTCATACTGTTGATTTTCCCGCTTCAGCGATGAACTTTATTGATGAGCCGCTTCCACTACATGAAAACGGTTTGAAAATTCATGCTTACATCGATGGTGAAGTAGTATTTACAAAAACTTACTACTCTACCGGTGGTGGTTTCATCGTTGACGAAGAAAACTTCGGTTTAACCCAAGGTGATACTGCAGATGTTAAATACCCATTTACCAACGCCGCGGAATTAGTCGTACACTGTAACGACAATGCATTATCTATCAGTGCATTAATGTTAGAAAATGAGCGTTCTTTCCGTAGTGAAAATGAAACATACCAATCGTTTTCTAACATTTGGACCGCAATGGCTGAATCTATCGAACGCGGTTGTAAAACAGAAGGTTTACTTGCGGGTCCATTACGTGTACCACGTCGTGCTGCCGCGCTTAAACGTCAGCTAGAAGCTAATGATGGTTTTAACACGGATCCAATGGCTATCATTGATTGGGTTAACATGTTCGCACTTGCAGTGAGTGAAGAAAATGCAGCCGGTGGTCGAGTAGTAACAGCACCAACCAATGGCGCAGCGGGTATCATCCCTGCCGTATTAGCTTATTACAATAAGTTTATTCGTCCGCTAACGCGTGAAGAACAGACTAAATTTTACCTTGCTTCGGGTGCTATCGGTATCCTATACAAAACGAATGCATCTATCTCGGGCGCAGAAGTAGGTTGTCAAGGTGAAGTGGGCGTATCATGCTCAATGGCAGCGGCTGGTCTTGCTGAATTAATGGGTGCGAGTCCTTCACAAGTTTGTATCGCGGCTGAAATCGGCATGGAGCATAACCTAGGTCTAACTTGTGATCCTATCGGTGGTCAAGTACAAGTACCTTGTATTGAACGTAACGCGATTGCCGCAGTAAAAGCAATCAATGCTTCACGTATGGCAATGCGTCGTACGAGCGAGCCTTGTGTATCGTTAGATAAGGTTATCGAAACTATGTACGCAACAGGTAAAGACATGAATGCTAAATACCGTGAAACGTCACTGGGTGGATTAGCAATTAAAGTACTTAATGTCGGCGATATCAAAAAAGCCCACACCTGTACTTAATCTGACTCAAACCTAAATAAACATACATTATTTAGGTGAAGCTCGAAAAAAGCCAGAATGTGCTCGTCACTATTCTGGCTTTTTTATCCGTAAAACCCGCACTTAGACTACCCCATAACAGGTATTACCCGCCCCTCACCCCTTTGATTACTGATTTATCTAAATGCTCAGTACCCCATGAGAAAAAACCTCATACTTTCAGGTGTAAATAGCAGTGAATAGGTCAGAGACTAATGACTTTAGCGGCGAATTATTCTTTACTCCTCATTAGGTCACTTATTCTATTTTTATCGCACGACGTAACCAGCTGTCCGCTCTGCAAACATGAGGGAAAAATTCAATGAAAGCACTCACTCTACCCGACATGGGGTTCCTATATTGCGAAACGGTATCACGTCCAAACCATGTAGCTGCAATGCAAATTTTTGATATACCAACCGACTACCAAGGCGATTATGGTGAAGATTTGTATCAACAACTGATGCAATTTACACAAATAGAAAAACCATTTAATTATAAATTACATACCGCTTATTCGGGGATGATGCACTGGCAAGAAGATGAGAACGTTGATCTTGATTATCACATTCGCCGCGTGCAATTACCCCAACCAGGAGCTCGAGAGCAACTCATTGAATACGTAGAGCATTCACACTCAAATTTAATGGACCGTAGCCGTCCATTATGGGAGATGCATTTAATTTCAGGGCTGGCTAACAATCAATTCGCCATCTACCTTAAATTGCATCATGCCTTTACTGACGGTGCTAAAGCGAACAAAATAATCCTTAGCTATTTATCGCCACAAGCCGATGGGCCATTACAAGCATTTTGGAGCAATAAGGGATTTGAGAGTAAGCAGAGTGAACCTAAAATAAAAGCGGGTTTGGTCGATAAATTAAAACAAAACAGTGCCATTATAAGCAAACAAGTACGCGCAATACCGTCAATTATAGGACTAGGATCTAAGTTAATCTTACAAGGCGTAAATGTTTATAAAGCCAACTTTCCAACCCCTTTTACATCGCCTAAAACACCGTTTTCAGTGAGCCCAAAACGAGCACGCCGAGCGGCAACTAGCCTGCTGCCGCTGGCACGTATAAGGAACATAGGAAAAATAGCGGGAACCACGATAAATGATGTCGTGGTATGTATTTGTGACATCGCTTTACACCGTTATTTAGCTGATCTAGATTATCAGCTAAATCAGCCTCTCACGGCACAAATACCGGTGAGTCTACGCGATCCTAACGATATAACATCGAATAATCGTATTGCCATCACTATGGTTGAATTAGGTCATAGCAACGCAACTCCGCTGACCCGTCTGATGGCCATCAAAGATGCTTGTGACAAATTAAAACAAGAAGCCAGCTTATTATCCGATGAGGTGCTAACAAGCTACACACTCGCCAGCCAAGGTCTAGCCGTAATAAGTGAATTACTGAAACTCGACGATGTATTACCACCGGTCGGAAATGTACTTATCTCTAATGTGCCCGGTCCACGTAAGCCTATGTATATGATGGGAGCAAAAATGCTGGAGTGTTTCCCGCTCTCGGCGCTGCCACCGGGGATGTCACTGAATATCACCTTATACAGTTATATGGATCATCTCAATGTCGGCTTAATTGCATGTCGAACGAACCTACCCGATCTGACGAAAATATCAACTTACATTGAAGATGCATTCTCCGAATTAGAACAAGTAGTCATGAATAGTGCAATCGATATTGTCAGTGAACAAATCGCACAGCTTACCCAGGATAATGGATTATCAAATAGTATGCAGGAATTGATTGGTGTCATTAACGATAATGCTTGTTCAACCGTCACATTGAACACACCAGTACCAGTGCAGAAAGACAAACAGAAAAGGATAAAAAGGCAGGCAGTTAAAGAAACAGAGCAGGCTGAAGATATTCTCGACTAAACTCAAGATATTCTCGGCTAAACACAAAGAGTTAGCCGAGTGAATACAATCTCGTTACCTTGTTGGTAGCGGGATCTCTTTAAACATTTCATCAATCTCTTCTGCTGTTTTTAGCATAATCGCTTTATCAACAACATCTCGCGTTAAATGAGGGGCAAAGCGTTCCATAAAATCATACATGTAAGTCCGTAAGAAGGTGCCTTTACGGAAACCAATTTTAGTCGTGCTCGACGTAAATAAGTGACTTGCATCAATGCGCACTAAATCATCATCGGTTTCATCGTCAAATGCCATGGTGGCTAAAACACCCACACCAATACCTAATTTAACGTAGGTTTTGATCACGTCGGCATCCGTTGCGGTAAACACAATTTTAGGTTCTAGTCCGGCTGCATCAAACGCACAATCTAATTCTGAACGGCCGGTAAAACCAAATACGTAAGTAACAAGCGAGTATTTGGCAATATCTTCAACCGTGATCTTACCTACTTTCGTTAATGGGTGACCCGGTTTGACGATAATAGAACGATTCCAGTGATAACAAGGTAACATCACCAAGTCACTGTATAAATGCAATGCTTCAGTCGCAATCGCAAAATCAGCAGTCCCCTTAGAAACCGAATCACTGATCTGTGCTGGCGTACCTTGGTGCATGTTGAGTGACACATCAGGATAACGTTCAATAAAACCTTTAATCACTTTCGGCAGTGCATAACGCGCTTGAGTATGCGTTGTCGAAATATTTAACGTGCCTTTAGAAGGATGGGTGTGCTGACTCGCCACCGCTTTAATACTTTCAACCTTGCCTAGAATATCAGCAGCAATACGAATAATATCTTTACCAGCTGGCGTCACTTTAGTGAGATGTTTACCACTACGCTCAAAGATCTGCACACCAAGTTCATCTTCTAACATACGCACTTGCTTACTGATGCCTGGTTGCGAAGTATAAAGACTTTCTGCTGTCGCTGACACATTCAAATTGTGATTGAGGACTTCGACTATGTATCTAAATTGCTGTAACTTCATTCGTGATATGCTCTATATTCCAAATAATTAATTGTATTCTAACAAAACAATAGCAGAATACTGTTATTTCTTATTAATAAGATATCCTAAGGATCATTACTTTTATGCCGACCAAAGATATGATGACACCTTTAGACGATAACATTAAACCAAGCAAAGACACAGTTGATTATGCGTTGATCCTAACATCTGCGGTACATGATATGAAAAATTCATTGTGCCTGTTATTACAATCAATTGAATCGATGTCTGCAGATATTAACCCTTCGCAAGATGACCGGAAACACGGCGCTAAACTCGCGGATTTACACTATGAAGTATTACGCCTTAACAGCGGCTTAATCCAAGTACTTTCCCTGTACCGCAATGACAAAGATCAGCTACCATTAAATATTGCTGAATGTTTTATTGCTGATTATTTCACTGAATTTTGCATCAAAAATCAGCTGTACAGCGACAGCAACAACATAGCTATTAATATTAACATTGATCCCGACCTGGCTTGGTACTGCGATCACAATTTAATTAGCTACTTATTATCCGACGTGTTTATCAATGCCCTTCGTTATAGCAAAGGCAAGATCCTCGTTACCGCAAACATCGTTAATAAGCAGCTGGTAATAGAGATTGCCGACAACGGTGCAGGCTACCCAGATAGCATGTTACAAGCTCAGCACGACTCAATGGCGGAGTTAAGCAGTAAGCAGGGACGCACTGGTTTAGGTTTATATTTTGCTCGATTAATTGCTGACGCACATATAATTAAAGGGAAAACAGGACATATATTGCTAAGTAATGGGGGCGAACTTGGTGGTGGTATCTTCACCTTAATACTACCTTAAGTAAGGTATTTATAGTAATATCTTAATACCGCAGCAAAATTAGGTTTATTATACAATGAAGCTCACTCTTATGATCATCGCGATTGCTGTTCTATTATTTTTGGTGATCGGTTATAACATCATCTTACAATACAAGCGAAAAGCGGAAACAGAAAAGCGTCAGATAATCATAAAGCACAGGCAAGTCATTGAAGAAGCTGAAGAATTATTACTGAACTCGACATCATTACCTTACAGTAAAATACTGACGCTGGTCATACACAGTCGCATGCATGACTCACTTGCAGCCACATTACAAATGGACCCGAGCCTGCCGCAAGTACGTCAACGCTTAACCAATGTCAAAGCGCAAATGGCGCAATTAAGAGAAAGCTCCGTTCACTTAGAAGATAAAATTTTCCGTTCTCCGAACTCAGATCGTGAAGCGATAGTATTACTGCAACAAATCAAAAAAATTCGCGCGGTATTACGTGCAGAGCATGCCAAAAGTAAATTAAATACCCAAACCTTCGTTATTGAAGATCGTAAACTTGAATTGATGCAACTGAACGTCAACATTGATAATTTATTGAAACGCGCTTACGAAGCACGAGCAACGCGTCAATTTGGCTCTTGTAAACAATTGCTACGTAAAGGCATTGATACATTAAATAATATTAATGATAAAAATGAATCCCTTCTCAGTAAACACCAAACATTGATATCATTGCTTAATGAAGTGAATGAGCAACTCACTCAAGCATCATCAGATGACTTAAAAGAGCGCCAAGAAAAAGAAGACGAGAAGAATGAACTTGATTTGTTATTCCAACCAAAACAGAAATGGTAACAAGAATTGAATAAATAATTGAATAAATAATTGAATAAAAAGCACGTTGTGATCGCTAAATCGTTTAGCCATCACAACGCCATTACGGTACGAATCAAGACTAGCCTTTTACACTATCCTGTTCAGCTCGACGCTCTAGTGAACCAAATTCTGCCGCTAAATCGAGTCCCAGTAATTCTCTTCTTAACATATCTAAGGCAACATATAGCGCCACCGTTCTGATGCCTTGACGGCTCCATCGCGGGATAAATAGCAACTGACTGTAAGTATGTGTCTTGCTCGCAAGCGCAAAAGCAACAGTGCCGACCGGCTTTGCTTCGCTACCGCCACCAGGTCCGGCAATCCCCGACACAGCAATACCAAAATCCACACCGGCATTCGACATGGCGCCTTCAGCCATCTCTGCTGCAACCTCAATTGATACCGCACCATGCTTGTCTAGCGTCGCTTTATCGACATTGACTAAACGACACTTAGATTCGTTACTGTAAGTCACATGACTGGAATCAAGGTAACCAGAACTCCCCGCCACGGCAATTAACTCACTGGCAATCAAGCCACCTGTACACGACTCGGCTAGAGACAAGGTATGGCCTCTTTCCAGCATCAGCTTCTGTAAATATTGCGCAAAAGATCCATCACCGTCCATTAGCACAAACTTATCTAACTCAGCAAGTACTTGTAACCTAGCCTTCTGTAAATCAGCGGCATGTGTCGATAATAACTTGACCTCCACTGTCGGAAAGTCAACGCGAAAACCTAAAGTGATAGTATCAGGTAAATTTAACGCGCAGAGCTGCTCGTTTAACGTCGATTCAGAAATACCAAAGGTTTTAATTTTGATTAAAGTCGGTATGGTAACAGGCGTAAATCGCTGTTGAATATCCGGTAATATTTGTTCAGTAACCATGTGTTTAAATTCACTTGGTACACCCGGAGTAAAGTAAAAACGTGCGCGGTTAAATTGAAAACTAAAACCACAAGCCGTGCCGACCGGGTTATCAACAACCTCACTACCTTGTGGTAGCCAAGCTTGTTTTTCATTACTCACTGATAAACTGCGATTGGATTTAGCGTATTTAGCAACTAAATGGTCATACCATGCTTGTGAACGCGTTAATGGCACGCCCATCGCTTTGGCTGCTGCTTCAGCACTTAAATCATCCGATGTTGGTCCTAACCCACCATTCATGATCACTACGTCAGCACGATGGCTGGTTTCAGTAATGATATCGATAAGCGAGTCTAAATCATCAGCCACCGTATGGCGCCGGGTGAATTGACGACCTTGATGGAAAAAGTGTTGTGATATCCATGCCGCATTGGTATCGACAATTTGACCTGATAATACTTCATCGCCAGTACTAATAAACTCAATTCGCATTAACTGTCCTTACTTGCTCTGTCCGTAAGTATAAAATAGCTGAGGAAAGATAATATTCCACAACCACTAATCACCATGATCATAGGCAATGGTGTTCCATCATGTAAGATGCTGATAATTAACCCTGCTATAGCACCAAACCCAAATCGGATCGTCGCAGACAACGCTGA
>NZ_ABCQ01000063.1 GCF_000170855.1 Moritella sp. PE36
TTGTCAGGGGGACAACAACAACGTATCGGCATAGCGCGAGCAATGGCGGCACAAAGCAAAGTGATCTTGTTTGATGAACCAACCTCGGCGTTAGACCCAGAATGGGTGGGTGAAGTACTCACGTTAATGCGTCAATTAGCCAAACAAAAGCAAACCATGCTGATTGTGACGCACGAAATGCAATTTGCAAAAGAGATCGCAGACCGGGTGATTTTCATGGATCAAGGCCAGATTGTTGAACAAGGATCCGCGGATATGATCTTTAATAACCCGCAAGATCCTCGTACTCGTACATTTTTACAGCGAGTAAATCAATAATCCGACACTATAAAGTGGATAAATTAGCAGTGCTGACTTGTTAGTTAGTAAATAGCCTGTATAATTCCCCGCTTGATCCCTGTGATCAGATTGGAATAACAGCAATTATTAAACCAAATTATAATTTTTATCTATATGGATAGGAATTTAGCCTATTATTTCATGTATCCAATCGCATAATAATCGGCCGAGAATATCGAATTTAAGTGAGATATTGCTATTTTCACGAGGCGAGTATTGATTAATTATTGACTTGTATTACAACAATGATTAAAATTCCGCCTCTTTTTGTGTTAGTCAAGTTGACGACCGGTCATTATTTCTTGGCTAACTCAACATAACTGTACAGTTAATTTTATAACGGATAAAGCTATGAAACGTACTTTTCAACCAAGTAACCTTAAGCGTAAACGTTCACACGGTTTCCGCGCACGTAAAGCAACTGTAGGTGGCCGTAAGGTTCTTGCACGTCGCCGTGCAAAAGGTCGTAAGACTTTAAGCGCTTAATTATCAGACGTGATAGATAAGAGCTTTCCTCGGGAGTTACGTTTGTTAACTCCCGAACACTTCAAAAACGTATTCGCAGACCCTGTGCGATCTGCCTCACCTCATATAACTATACTTGCCAAAAATAACTCACTTGGACATCCTCGTCTTGGTTTAGCGGTACCTAAAAAAGCGATTAAACTTGCTGTCGGCCGTAACCGAGTTAAGCGTCTAATTAGAGAAAGTTTTCGGACACGCCAACATGATTTTCCTAATGTTGATATCGTGGTTATCGCTAAATCAGGTATTGCAAACTTGGAAAATGCAGAAATCGATGCATTATTGGAGAAGTTATGGCGCAAACTTTGTCGCCGCTGCAATGGTTAGGCACCAAATTAATACGAGGGTACCAATTATTCATTAGTCCAATAATTGGGCCTCGCTGTCGCTTCACTCCAACGTGTTCTCAATACGCGATAGAATCAATAAAACTCCACGGATTTACAAAAGGTTGTTGGCTCACAGCCAAACGTCTATTAATATGTCATCCTTTTAGTAATAAACATGGTTACGATCCTGTTCCTGACCCCAAACAAAGAGATTAATTAGATTATGGAATCCCAACGTAATTTACTTGTCATCGGATTATTGTTTGTCAGCTTTTTGCTATTTACCGAATGGCAAAATAAAGACAACCCGGTTGCAGTACCAACAACGACTCAAGCGTTCACCAATGGTTTAACTGGCGATGTACCAGCAGGCAGTGACTCATCAACTGATGCGCCAAACAGCAAACAATCAAACAATCTGATCACCATCAGCTCAGATGTACTTGAACTGACTATCGATACCTTAGGTGGTGATATTGTTCGTGCAGACTTACTTGAGCATGCGACAGAGTTAGATGCTGAAGAACGTTTCACCTTATTACAAAATGATGCAACCAATGTTTATGTTGCACAAAGTGGTCTTATTGGCGCCAACGGTCCAGATGCAAACGTAAATGGTCGTCCACAATACAGTACTACCGCGACCAGCTTCACGATTTCAGGCGATACATTAAGTATTCCACTGTCTTATACAGATGCGAATGGGGTTGAATTTACCAAAATATTTACCCTAACTCGTGGCAACTATGACGTTGACGTGAGCTACAAAATTAATAACCAATCTGCTAACGCGATTTCGGTGCAAATGTACGGTCAATTAAAACAAAACATTGATCTGTCTGAAGACACTGGTAGCAGCATGATGATGCAAGCTTACCGTGGTGCCGCACTGGGTACGACTGATAAACGTTATGAAAAATACGATTTCGATGATATCAGCGATGCAAACCTAAGTCGCACGACGACTGCGGGTTGGGTTGGCATGTTACAGCATTACTTTGTATCAGCATGGATCCCTGGCAACAGCCAAAATCATTTCTACACTTTGAACATTGGTCGTACTGATTTTACTCAAGGTCAAGCGATTATCGGTTTCAAACAACCTGTTGAAGCCATTGCCGCGAACAGCGAAACAACGATCTCAGCAAAACTTTGGCTTGGTCCTAAATTACAAGATCAGATGGGCGAATTAGTTGAAGGTCTTGACCTAACAGTAGACTACAGCTGGTTATGGTTCATCGCACAACCATTATTCCAACTGTTACAGTTCTTCCACGGTTTAGTGGGTAACTGGGGTATTGCGGTCATCATGATCACATTCACCGTACGTGGTGCAATGTATCCGCTAACCAAGGCGCAATATACGTCAATGGCTAAAATGCGCTTACTACAACCTAAATTAACCGCATTACGTGAAAAATGTGGCGACGACAAACAAAAAATGTCGCAATCAATGATGGCATTGTATAAAGAAGAGAAAGTAAATCCATTAGGTGGTTGTTTCCCAATGATCATCCAAATGCCTATTTTCATCTCACTATACTGGGCCTTAATGGAAAGTGTGGAATTACGTCACGCGCCATTCGCATTGTGGATTAATGATTTATCAGCACAAGACCCGTACTACGTATTACCGCTATTAATGGGTGTTACTATGTACATGATCCAGAAAATGTCGCCGACACAAGTGCAGGATCCAATGCAGCAGAAGGTCATGCAGTTCATGCCTGTGATGTTTACTTTCTTCTTCTTGTGGTTCCCAGCAGGACTAGTTCTATACTGGTTAATGAGTAACGTGGTTACAATTATCCAACAAACTATTATTTTCCGCTCACTGGAAAAACAAGGTTTGCATAGCAAGAAATAAGCTTGCTAATCTTATCAAGGCGGCCCTTGTGCCGCCTTTTTTCATCTAAAAAATCTACTATCTTCGGGTAATCACATGCTAACTAATGAAACTATCATTGCACAAGCCACACCGCCAGGACGAGGTGGTGTGGGAATTATTCGTATCTCTGGCGCAAAAACAGAGTTAGTTGCGCAGACAATTTTAAATAAAATTCCAGCCGTGCGTAAAGCCGATTACTTATCTTTCTTGGATGAAGACCAGCAAACAATTGACCAAGGTATTGCCATCTTGTTCAAAGCACCAAATTCATTTACCGGTGAAGATGTTTTAGAGTTACAAGGTCATGGTGGTCCCGTGATCATGGATATGCTGATGCGTCGTATTCTTAAAATAGACGGCATCAGAATGGCCCGTCCGGGTGAATTCTCAGAGCGTGCATTTCTCAATGACAAAATGGATTTAACCCAAGCCGAAGCCATTGCCGATCTGATCGATGCCACCTCAGAACGCGCGGCTAAATCAGCCATGAACTCCCTGCAAGGTGAATTCTCGAAAAAAATTAATACCCTGACCGAAAGTTTAATTCACCTACGTATTTATGTTGAAGCGGCGATTGATTTTCCAGAAGAAGAAGTTGATTTTCTTGCCGACGGTAAAATTGCTCAAGCACTGTATAACATCATGGATAACCTCTCCGCAGTGCAAAAAGAAGCCAAGCAAGGGGCCATTATCCGCGAAGGTATGAAGGTAGTGATTGCAGGCCGTCCTAACGCTGGTAAATCAAGTTTGCTCAACGCGCTAGCAGGTAAAGAATCGGCGATTGTGACCGACATCGCCGGCACAACGCGTGATGTTCTACGTGAACATATCCACATTGATGGTATGCCACTGCATATTATTGATACCGCAGGTTTGCGCGACAGCCCTGATCGTGTAGAACAAATTGGTATTGAACGCGCTTGGCAAGAGATCAATAACGCGGATCAAGTACTCTTCATGGTTGATGGCACCACAACAGATGCCACGGATCCTGCCGAAATTTGGCCTGACTTCATTGATCGCCTGCCAAGCTCGATCGGACTAACCGTGATCAGAAATAAAGTGGATCTTACTGGTGAAACACTCACTGTGAGTGACGATCAAAGCCATCCGGTATTTAAAATATCAGCAAAAGAGAACCTTGGCTTAGATGAGCTTAAGGATCATTTAAAACAATGTATGGGCTACAAAAGCAATACAGAAGGTGGTTTCATTGCCCGCCGTCGTCACTTAGACGCTCTTGAGAAGGCCGATGAGCACTTGCAGATAGGCAAGCAGCAGCTTGAAGTTTATAAGGCGGGAGAGCTGCTTGCAGAAGAGCTACGCTTAGCCCAACAGCAACTGTCTGAAATTACCGGCGAGTTCAGCTCTGACGATCTTCTTGGTCGTATCTTTACTTCATTCTGCATCGGTAAATAAGCCACAGAGAATAACCAGGACGATCCTAACGGGGATCGTCACTTTATTTACCTCTCAGTTTAAACACGGTCACTAAAGATCATAACCTCCACATTTAAAACACTTCGGCAACGATCCAATACCATCAATGTTACAAACCCATCCACAGAGTTACCCACAAGTTAACCCTGATAAATGATAACTTTAAGCACCGCTAAGTAGGTGTGGATAAACCAGTAATTAACACTCGTTTCTTAGCAAATAAACCCCGATATGCAAGTCTAATTATGGCTTTATACTCCCGCGATACACGCTTGAATATCGAGTTGATTATCACGGCAAAATTCTGTCGCTTGCAGCTGGGAGATATAACCTTGTTCTAACAATAAGTGTATCTCACTGTATAAATTAGCTTGTACCAATAACTTACCAGGCCCCGTATGCTGCAGAACAGCGCTACTTTCCGACTGTTCATACAAGGCTTTCACCACAGGACCCGGTAACAGCCAAGCCTGAGCGATTAACGCCGACAAGCGTAATGAATGCTTGGTCATCATTTGACGGAATAACTTGGAACTGGGTCTAAATTGGGGGTCACTGATATTCATTTCATCGACGATTAATTTAAACAGCGCAATTTTACCCACATCGTGAATCAAACCTAAGAAATAGGCTAAGTCAGGATCCTCCCCCCTACTCTTAGCTAACTTTTTTGCCCACAAGGCAGTCGTGAGTGAATGCTGCCATAAATGCTGACCAAATAACTTAAAATAAATCGGCTTTATCTCGGTAATATTTTGCATCACGATCGTCAATACAATCGATTTAATCTGTAAACCGCCTAAACGAACAACAGCCGCTTGTAAACTAGTGACTTCCAGAGACCCTAATTGATAACCTGCCGAGTTCACTAACTTGATCACATCAGCGGCCAATACCGGATCCTGAGTAATCAATGCCGCTAATTGTTCTGCGGTATAATCACCACGGTCAATTAGCGCCGATACCTTATGTAATACTTCAGGTAGTCGCACCACGTTTAACGCGATACTTTCAGGTCGGCCGACCCCCGCTTCAACTTTAAGCAGGATGCTTTTTTCTAACGGGTTTAATCCTGCACTCGCTTCTGTTACCACATACTTATTATTAAACAGCAAATCATAAAATAATGAACTCGTGTCAATTATCTCATCCGCTACAGCGACATCAGGTATACTCACTGTTGTCGTCGCTACCTTATTAATAATCGGTTTAGGTGGCGCATTCGGTGTCTTTTTAGCCCGTAGAGAACGACCAAATACAGTCAGAAAACGTTGAAACAATGAAGCCATAAGTGCCTTAATAGGTATGAATAATATTGTAATAAACTTCATTTTACAGAAAAAACAGTGAAAGCATCGTTTAAATAAGAGGAAACCATGTACACATTCGAAATAATTGTAGGAACAACATTGGGATCGGCAGAATATGTCGCGGATCATTTAGCAGAAAAACTGATTGATCAAGGTTTCAAAGTCAATATTCACCTCGATCCTAATTTAGCCAACCTACCGATCGACAATAACCACCCCTGGATCATTTGCACAGCCACGCATGGCGCAGGTGACTACCCTGATAACATCGCACCGCTTGCGCTACAACTGCAACAAACGAAACCTAATTTAAGCAGCGTGAAATATGCAGTGATCGCCCTGGGCTCAAAATCTTATGATCAATTCTGTAATGCAGGTCATATGATCGATCGTCAACTGGCTAAATTAAACGCCAAAAAGGTCTCTAAAACACTCGAAATATGCACGCTAGAAACGCCGATCCCTGAAGATGCGATCGACGACTGGTTCCCTGAATGGTCGAATAATTGGCTATAATATAACCATGATCATGTTTTTTTATTTTTATTTTCTGTGGATAACTATAGATCTTTCTTGTGAAGAACCTATAGTTATCCATGTAGAATAAATACAGTAACCGAGACCCTGTGTATAACTCGGCTATTTACACCCAGCTTATACGTAACAAGCCCAAGCCTTACTAACAGTAAGTGATCGACGTTAAACACATGATCTTCCTAGATCAAAGTGAGTTATCAACAGATCAAGGCGATCCTAATAATAGATCTAATAAGATCTCTTTTAAGATCTTTAAGATCAACAGTTGGATCTAAATAAAAATATAATTAAGATCATTTGCATCTGTGGGATAAAACCGTAGACTGTGCCGCTCTGAATATATCCGCCAAATAAAACCGAGGTGATACATGGCATACCATGAACAATTTGAAGTTATCGTCGTAGGTGGCGGACATGCAGGCACAGAAGCCGCTGCCGCTGCTGCTCGTATGGGACGAAAGACATTATTATTAACCCATAACATCGATACGCTAGGACATATGTCCTGTAACCCAGCAATCGGTGGTATCGGTAAAGGCCATCTGGTTAAAGAAATTGACGCACTTGGCGGCATCATGGGTCAAGCAACTGACCTCGGCGGAATTCAATTTAGAACATTAAATTCAAGTAAAGGCCCTGCTGTGCGTGCAACGCGTGCCCAAGCGGATCGTTTGTTATATAAATCAGCGGTACGTCAAAAACTTGAAAATCAACAAAACCTAACGATATTCCAACAATCAGTTGATGATCTTATTATTGAAAATGATCGTGTCGTGGGGGTGATGACTCAAGCCGGTTTATCGTTTAGAGCTAAATCAGTGGTATTAACCGTCGGTACTTTCCTTGACGGACTTATTCACATTGGCTTGCAAAACTATCCAGGTGGTCGCGCGGGTGATCCTGCCTCGGTATCATTGGCTGCACGTCTACGTGAGTTACCCATTCGTACAGGTCGTTTAAAAACCGGTACTCCGCCGCGTATTGATGGTCGCACTATTGATTTTTCTGTCATGGAAGAGCAACACGGTGATAAACCAACACCGGTATTTTCTTTCATTGGCAGCCGTAAAGATCATCCCCAACAGATACCTTGTTACATCACTCATACCAATAATAAAACTCATGATGTGATCCGCAGTGGTATGGATCGTAGCCCAATGTACACCGGTGTGATCGAAGGCATTGGCCCACGTTACTGCCCATCGATCGAAGATAAGATCACTCGGTTTGCAGATAAAGAATCACATCAGATTTTTATCGAGCCAGAAGGCTTAACAACGCATGAAGTTTACCCTAACGGCATCTCAACAAGCTTGCCTTATGATGTACAAGTTGATCTTGTTCGTTCGATCCGCGGTTTAGAGAATGCTCACATTACTCGTCCTGGTTATGCGATCGAGTATGATTACTTCGATCCCCGTGATCTTAAGTTGACGTTAGAAAGTAAATTTATCGAAGGCTTGTTCCTCGCGGGTCAAATTAACGGGACCACGGGTTACGAAGAAGCGGCGGCACAAGGTCTACTTGCTGGTTTAAATGCCGCACGCACAGCACGAGAAGAAGATACATGGCACCCACGCCGTGATCAGGCTTACTTGGGTGTGTTAGTCGACGATCTGGCCACATTAGGGACCAAAGAACCGTACCGTATGTTTACCAGTCGTGCTGAATACCGCTTAATACTGCGTGAAGATAACGCGGATGCGCGTTTAACAGAGCAAGGCCGTGAACTCGGTTTAGTTGATGATCATCGCTGGCAGGTGTTTAACGAGAAAATGGAAGCCATTGAACTGGAACAACAACGTTTACGTTCTACTTGGATCAATCCGAATAAAGCATTCGCGGATAAGATCAATGCAATACTGGCTAAACCGCTATCACGTGAACATACCTTAGAAGATCTTCTGCGTCGTCCTGAAGTAACCTACAACGCCTTGATGACAATTGAAGAGCTGGGTCCGAAGCTAGAGCATGAGTCGGCTGCAGAACAAGTTGAGATCACCATTAAGTACGAAGGTTACATCAACCGTCAGAAAGCGGAGATTGAAAAGCAACTGCGTCATGAAAATACCTTATTGCCAACGGATTTAGATTACGCCAAAATTAAAGGCCTTTCTAATGAAGTGATTGCTAAGTTAGTCGACGTTAAACCACAAACAATTGGGATGGCATCGCGTATTTCAGGCATCACACCTGCTGCAATTTCAATTTTGTTAATTTATTTGAAAAAGCAAAACCTACTCAGCAAATAAATAATTAGTACAACAGCCACCGTTAATACATTTATCGGTGGCTATATAACCTCATTTTTGACATCATTCCCTAATTTGCAATGCTACTATTTAGTTAAGGTACCTTTACCTTAATCTGTAGGTTGTCTTGTTCTTTTTTTTCTACGATTTAATATTAACTTAGATAATCACGTTTTACCGGAGTAAATCACCCTATGATCAACCGTCTCGACGCATTATTAGCCCAAACATCTTTGGTTGTGACTGATACCCAAAAGCAGCAATTAGTGGCATTAGTGAATTTGTTACATAAGTGGAATAAGGCATATAACCTGACTTCGGTACGTGATCCAGAAAATATGTTAATAAAACATATTATGGACAGTCTTGTCGTGAGCCCATATTTAGAAGGTGAACGTTTTATTGATGTGGGTACTGGACCTGGCTTACCGGGTTTACCGTTAGCGATCATGAATCCAGATAAAGAATTTGTACTGCTGGATAGTTTAGGTAAACGTATTCGTTTTGTCACTCAAGCGGTGCACGAATTAAAATTAACTAACGTCACGCCTGTGCAATCTCGTGTCGAAGAGTATCACCCAGAAATTAAATTTGATGGGGTATTAAGTCGTGCGTTTGCTTCACTTGAAGATATGTTACATTGGTGTAAGCATCTACCAAAACCAGATGGATTGTTTTATGCGTTGAAAGGGGTGAAACCAACGGGTGAAATTAAAACATTAAATGCTAAATTCAAACTGGAAGTTGCACATAAACTAACAGTGCCAGAGTTAGAGGGCGAACGTCATCTAATCGTCATGTCTGAGATTAAATAATAGGGAATATTTGTGGGCAAAATCATAGCAATAGCTAACCAGAAAGGTGGCGTAGGAAAAACAACTACTTGTGTCAATTTAGCAGCCTCCATGTCGGCGACTAAACGTAAGGTATTGCTGATTGATCTTGATCCACAAGGTAACGCAACCATGGGCAGTGGTATCGATAAGTATAACGTCGAGTATTCTGCTTATGATTTATTGGTTGATGAAAAGCCTGTAAAAGAGGTTGTTATTACTGAAACGTCGGGTAAATATCATCTGATCGCAGCAAATCAAGATGTCACTGCGGCTGAAATCAAGTTAATGGCATTTTTTGCCCGTGAGTTACGGCTGAAAAATGCACTTGCCGCAGTAAAAGATTATTACGATTATATTTTTATTGATTGTCCGCCATCATTAAACTTATTAACCATTAATGCCATGGCTGCTGCGGACTCTATTATTGTGCCAATGCAATGTGAGTATTATGCACTCGAAGGCCTTACCGCATTAATGGATACCACCAGTAAATTAGCCGCCGCTGTTAATCCTAATTTGAAAATTGAAGGCATATTACGCACCATGTATGACCCGCGTAATCGTTTAGCTTCAGACGTGTCCGAACAACTGAAGCAACATTTTGGGGATAAAGTCTATCGTACTGTGATCCCGCGAAATGTCCGTTTAGCTGAAGCGCCGAGCTTTGGTGCGCCAGCCATGTATTATGATAAATCATCTAACGGGGCTAAAGCGTATTTAGCGCTCGCGGGTGAAATTATTCGTCGTCAAGAATTAGCCCATGAACAGAGCGAACAGACAAAGGAACAAGCATGAACGTGAAAAAACGAGGGTTAGGTAAAGGTCTGGATGCTTTGCTCGGTACCAGTGCCATGGCAAGAACCAAAGAACAAACCGCGGATGATCTAGCGCAACCGATAGTAACGGTTGAGAATGAATTCAAAAAATTACCGATTGAGTGGTTATATCCAGGCAAGTATCAGCCACGTAAAGATATGGCTAGAGATGCCTTAGATGAGTTAGCCGCCTCTATTACCGCACAAGGCATTATCCAACCTATTGTTGTTCGCGAATTAAATCCACAACAGTTTGAAATTATAGCTGGGGAACGTCGTTGGCGTGCTGCACAATTAGCGGGGTTAAGTAAAGTCCCTTGTATCGTCAAAGATGTGGCTGACGAAGCGGTGATGGCGATGTCTCTGATTGAAAATATTCAACGTGAAGACTTAAATGCAATGGAAGAATCAACCGCATTACTGCGTTTAATTGAAGAGTTTTCATTAACGCATCAACAAGTCGCTGATGCTGTAGGTAAATCACGCGCCTCGGTATCGAATTTATTACGCTTAAATAGTCTCAATAATGACGTGAAAACGTTGCTTGAACATGGCGACATTGAGATGGGTCATGCCCGTGCATTATTGGCACTTGAAGGTGAGCTGCAATCACAAGCTGCAAGCAATATTGCTCAACGTGGTTTAACTGTTCGCGATACCGAAAAATTGGTGAGAAAGCTACTGGAACCGAAAGCTGAAATAAGCCCAATAAAGGTAAAAGATCCCGATGTTGTTAACCTAGAATATCGCTTATCTGAACGATTAAAAGCCAAAGTTATCATCAAACAAGGTGCAAATGGCTGTGGGAAGCTAACAATTGACTATACTAGCCTTGCTGAATTGGATGATATAGTTGCAACTTTGGGTTAAACTTTAACCTCCAGATGATAAAGATCAAATTAAGTTAATATTTTTAAAAGTGCAGTTATGAGTCAATAAATATACTTAGCTCAATAAGATACGCTTTTCTTCACAATTATCTTCACTTGAAATATCAAAGGTTTAGATTTCATCTGATGTCAAAATAACTTTATTTCATAATAACCGCGTTGTTTAGAATTTAATATTATAAGGGCGGTACTCATTAGTGGGTAACGCCTGTCATATCGCATATTTCAGAATATTCTACTTAGCTTTCCTTATCTGGCTTGCAATGAGTTGCATTAGCACCACTTCAACGTATAATTTATCCTGCTTTTAGAAGCGTTTTTGTATATTTTTTTTGAATGCTTCAAAAAGATTGTTTTAGGGGTTTATTGTGTCAAACAAATTAGCAATGAATGCGTTCAATCAAGCTATTAAATTGATTGTGTTTCAGGTGCTATTAGTGGCCGTTTGCGCGTTAACCTTTTTGCTTATTGATGGTGAGCTTTCAGCTCGTTCTGCAATCTTTGGTGGCATTATTTATGTCTTACCAAATTACATCTTTACCCGTTTGGCTTTCCGGTTTATGGGCGCCAGACAGATTCAAGATGTTGTAGCATCATTTGCATTAGGTGAAACGTTAAAATTGGTACTGACAGTTGTGTTCTTTATTGTGGTATTAGGTTTCGTTAAGGTGAATTATCTTCCTCTTTACGTGACGTTCTCATTAGCAATCGGCTCACAATTATTTGCTCCTTATTTTATGAACAAAAAACTGGGATGAAAAATGTCTGTAACAGGTGAAGCACTAACGTCGACCCAATATATCCAACATCACTTAACTAATTTAGCGGTTGGTGAAGGATTTTGGACTTGGCACCTAGACACACTTTTCGTAACCCTTGCTTTAGGGATTTTATTCTTAGGGACATTCTATCGAGTTGGTCAGAAAGCGACTACGGGCGTACCAGGCAAATTTCAATGTTTTGTTGAAATGTGTATCGAGTTCGTTGACAATATCGTGAAAGAATCTTTTCATGGTCGTAATGCGTTAATCGCACCGTTGTCATTAACTATCTTCATGATGGTTATTCTGATGAATACAATGGATTTGGTTCCTGTGGATTTCATTCCTGAAGCCGCAAAAGCAATAGGAATTGACTACATGAAAGTTGTTCCAACAACGGATTTAAATACTACCTTCGCTATGTCGATTAGTATTTTTCTTCTTATTGTTGGTTTCAGCATCAAGGTTAAAGGTGTCAAAGGGTTCGCTCGCGAACTGACTATGAACCCATTTAACCACTGGTTATTTATTCCTTTTAACTTTGCACTGGAAATGGTTACTTTACTGGCTAAGCCTATTTCATTAGCGCTTCGTTTGTTTGGTAACATGTACGCAGGTGAGCTGATCTTTATTTTGATCGCGCTTATGCCTTGGTACCTTCAGTGGGGACTAAGTGTGCCATGGGCGATTTTCCATATTTTGGTAATCGTTCTACAAGGGTTTATCTTCATGATGCTGTCTATGGTTTATCTAAGCAGTGCATGTGAAGATCATTAATTTATAAACACAAATTTTAATTAAAATTTTTTATCTTATTTGGAGAATAAAATGGAAATTGTATCAGCTACTATCTTTGCTGTTGCTATCTTACTAGGTTTTGCTGCATTCGGTACAGCAATCGGTTTCGCTATCTTAGGTGGCAAATTCCTAGAGTCTTCTGCTCGTCAACCAGAGATGGCGCCAGCATTACAAACTAAAATGTTTATCGTTGCTGGTCTTCTTGATGCGATCTCTATGATTGCAGTTGGTATCGCATTATTCCTATTATTCGCGAACCCATTCATCGCTTAATCAGCTTTTGGTCCACTACTAACCAAGGAGGTTCGTTGTGAATATCAACGCAACTCTTTTAGGCCAAGCGATTTCGTTTACGTTATTCGTACTATTTTGTATGAAATATGTATGGCCACCACTGATTGCGGCTATCGAAGAACGTCAACAGAAAATCGCCGATGGTCTTGCAAGTGCGGATAAAGCTGCTAAAGATTTGAAGCTAGCGGAAGCTAAAGCTACAGATCAATTGAAAGATGCTAAAGCGCAAGCGGCAGTTATCATTGATGCAGCAAACAAGCGTAAATCTCAAATTGTCGATGAAGCTAAAGAAGAAGCAAATGCAGAGCGAGCTAAAATTCTTGCTCAAGCAGAAGCTGAAGTTGAAGCTGAACGTAATCGTCTAAAAGAAGAATTACGCAAACAAGTAGCTGGTTTAGCTATTGCCGGTGCTGAAAAAATTATCGAACGTTCTATTGATGCCGCTGCTAACAGTGACATCGTTGACAAAATCGTTGCAGAACTTTAACAACTGGGGGGCTTATGTCTGATTTGACTACTATTGCTCGTCCATATGCTAAAGCTGCATTTGATTTTGCCGTTAAGGAACAGGCTATTGATAAATGGCAAGAAATGTTAGCGTTTACGGCGGAAATCGCGGTAAATAAAGATATTTCTACATTATTAAATGGTGCTGTAAGTGCTCACTCTATTGCTGATATTTTTATCAAGGTAGCTGATGAGCAACTTAACGAATCGGGTCAAAACTTTATTAAAGTATTGGCTGAGAACGCTCGTTTAAGCGCATTACCAAACATTGTTACTTTATTTGCATACTACAAAGCGGAACATGAGAAATCTGTTGAAGCTGACGTTACTTCTGCAATGCCATTAACGGCAGAGCAAGAAGCAAACATTGTAATCGCGTTGGAAAAACGTTTAGCACGCAAAGTTAAGTTAAATTGCAACGTTGATAACACGTTAATCGGTGGTTTGATTATTCAGACTGGTGATTTAGTTATTGATGGCTCTGTACGCGGTAAGTTAAATAAACTTGCGGAAGCGCTACAATCGTAATTGGGGAATAGCATGCAACTGAATTCTACAGAAATCAGTGATCTGATCAAACAGCGTATTGAAAAATTCAGCGTTGTTAGTGAAGCAAGAAATGAAGGTACTATCGTTTCAGTAAGCGATGGTATTATTCGTATTCATGGCCTTGCAGACTGTATGCAAGGCGAAATGATTGAATTACCTGGCAACCGTTTTGGTATCGCACTTAACCTAGAGCGTGACTCTGTTGGTGCGGTAGTAATGGGTTCTTACATGGGTCTTGCAGAAGGCCAAAAAGTACGTTCAACTGGACGTATTTTTGAAGTGCCAGTAGGTCGCAACTTATTAGGTCGTGTTGTAAACACACTTGGTGAGCCTATCGACGGTAAAGGACCTATCGACAACGATGGTTTCTCTCCAGTTGAAGTAATTGCACCGGGTGTAATGGAACGTAAATCGGTTGATCAACCTATCCAGATCGGTATCAAAGCGATTGACTCTATGATCCCAATCGGTCGTGGTCAACGTGAGCTTATTATTGGTGACCGTCAGGTTGGTAAGAGTGCTATCGCTATCGATGCAATCATTAACCAAAAAGACTCAGGCATCAAATGTATATACGTAGCAATCGGTCAGAAAGCTTCTACCGTCGCTAGTGTAGTACGTAAGCTTGAAGAACATGGCGCAATGGAAAACACTATTTTTGTTGTTGCAACGGCTTCTGAAGCTGCGGCACTACAATATCTAGCACCATACGCTGGTTGTGCCATGGGTGAATACTTCCGTGACCGTGGTGAAGATGCGCTGATAGTATATGATGATCTGTCTAAGCAAGCCGTTGCTTACCGTCAGATTTCATTACTATTACGTCGTCCGCCAGGCCGTGAAGCTTACCCAGGTGACGTTTTCTATCTGCATTCACGTCTACTAGAGCGTGCTGCTCGTGTAAACGCTGAATACGTAGAAGCATTCACTAAAGGTGAAGTGAAAGGTAAGACAGGTTCTTTAACTGCGCTACCTATCATTGAAACCCAAGGTGGTGACGTATCTGCGTTCGTACCAACGAATGTAATTTCTATTACCGATGGTCAGATCTTCTTGACTACAGAGCTGTTTAACTCAGGCACTCGTCCTGCTGTTGATCCAGGTATCTCTGTATCGCGTGTTGGTGGTGCTGCACAAACGAAGATCATTAAGAAACTATCTGGTGGTATTCGTACCGCACTAGCACAGTATCGTGAATTAGCAGCATTTGCTCAATTCTCTTCTGACCTTGATGATGCAACGCGTAAGCAGCTTGATCATGGCGCAAAAGTTACTGAGCTAATGAAGCAAGGCCAATATGCTCCAATGACGGTTGCTGAGCAGGCTCTATCTTTATATGCGGCAGAAACTGGCGCATTAGAAGATGTCGCAGTTAACAAAATTGTTAGCTTCGAAGCGTCTCTACAAGCTTATGCTAAAGCAGAACACGCTGATTTACTTGCTTCTATTAATGAAACAGGCGCGTACGACAAAGATGTTCAAGCTAAGCTATCAAGCTTACTTGAAAGCTTTAAGTCTACACAAACCTGGTAAGAGCGGTGGCAGCCTTTGCTGCCACAGTTAGCTTAATAGGAGAAGCAAATGGCCGGCGCTAAAGAAATTAAAAACAAGATCGGGAGTATTACTAATACTCAGAAGATCACCAGCGCAATGGAGATGGTTGCCGCGAGTAAAATGCGTAAAGCACAAGATCGCATGGCAGCTAGTCGCCCATACGCTAACACAATGCGCAGAGTGATCGGTCATCTCGCCGAAGGTTCTCTAGAGTACTCTCATCCGTACCTAGAAGAGCGTGAAGTGAAACGTGTTGGTTATATTGTGATTTCAACTGACCGTGGTCTATGCGGTGGCTTGAACATTAACCTTTTCAAAAAAACTATCTCTGATATGAAGGGATGGTCTGACAAAAAAGTAGATATCGATTTAGGCCTAATAGGTGCTAAAGCCGGTTCATTTTTTGGTAGTGTAGGCGGAAACGTGGTGGCTAATGTTGCTAACCTCGGTGAAGAACCTGCACTAGACGATTTGATTGGTTCTGTTCGAGTTATGCTAGAAGCATACGATAATGGGAAGTTGGATCGCTTATTCGTTGTATATAACAAATTTGTTAATACAATGACGCAAGAACCAACTATCGATCAACTACTGCCGTTGCCTGCATCGGAAGAAAATGAAGCATTACCGAAGCATGGCTGGGATTACCTATATGAAGGTGAACCTGCTGAGCTTTTAACTAAATTATTAGTTAGATTTATTGAATCTCAAGTGTATCAAGGTGTTGTCGAAAACGCTGCATCAGAACAAGCAGCGCGTATGTTTGCAATGAAAAATGCAACTGACAATGCTGGTGACATTATTGATGAGCTGCAGTTAATTTTTAACAAAGCCCGTCAATCTGCCATTACACAAGAGATTTCTGAAATTTGTGCTGGTGCTTCAGCGGTTTAGGCAAACTTGTAAAGTTTAGAGGATTTAAAATGAGTACTGGTATTATTGTCCAGATCATCGGTGCAGTTGTGGACGTTGAGTTTCCACAGCAATCCGTACCTCAAGTGTACGATGCACTGACATTTGACGACACTGACCTATCTGAATTGGTGCTGGAAGTTCAGCAACAAATTGGTGGTGGTGTTGTTCGTTGTATCGTTATGGGTTCAAGTGACGGTTTACGTCGAGGCCTTAAAGTAACTAACACTGGTAGCGCGATTAGCGTGCCTGTTGGTGACGCATGTCTTGGTCGTATTGTAAACGTACTTGGTAACCCTATTGACGGTAAAGGCGCTATCCCTACAGATGTGCGTTATGAAATTCACCGTGCAGCCCCTTCTTATGAAGAGCAGTCACTTTCTAACGAATTGTTAGAAACGGGTGTTAAAGTTATCGATCTGATTTGCCCATTTGCTAAAGGTGGTAAAGTCGGTCTATTCGGTGGTGCCGGTGTTGGTAAAACCGTAAATATGATGGAACTGATCAACAACATCGCTAAAGCTCACTCAGGTTTATCTGTGTTTGCTGGTGTTGGTGAGCGTACTCGTGAAGGTAACGACTTTTACTACGAGATGGAAGAAGCCGGCGTACTTGATAAAGTAGCCATGGTTTACGGCCAAATGAATGAGCCTCCAGGTAACCGTTTACGTGTTGCTTTGACTGGTTTATCTATGGCTGAGCGCTTCCGTGACGAAGGTAAAGATGTATTATTATTCATCGATAATATCTATCGTTATACACTTGCGGGAACTGAAGTATCTGCATTGTTAGGTCGTATGCCATCAGCAGTAGGCTACCAGCCTACACTTGCTGAAGAAATGGGTATCCTACAAGAGCGTATTACTTCAACTAAGAGTGGTTCAATTACATCTATCCAAGCGGTATACGTACCTGCGGATGATTTAACGGATCCATCTCCAGCAACAACATTTGCTCACTTAGATGCAACCGTTGTACTGAACCGTAATATTGCTTCAATGGGTATGTACCCTGCGATCGACCCACTAGATTCTACTTCTCGTCAGTTAGATCCGCTAGTAGTTGGTCAAGAACATTACGACATCGCTCGTGGCGTTCAAGGTGTACTACAGCGTTATACTGAGTTAAAAGACATCATTGCGATCCTAGGTATGGATGAGCTATCTGAAGAAGATAAGCAAATCGTATCTCGTGCTCGTAAGATCCAACGTTTCTTGACTCAACCGTATCATGTTGCAGAAGTATTTACGGGTGACCCAGGTGTTCTAGTATCATTGAAAGAAACTCTACGTGGCTTTAAAGGCCTACTAGCAGGTGATTACGATGATCTTCCTGAGCAAGCGTTCATGTATTGTGGTTCAATCGACGATGCTGTTGAAGCTGCGAAGAAAATGTAACTAAGCGAGGGCACTATGGCTATGACTTTTGATTTGAATGTAGTAAGCGCAGAAGGAGTGTTATTTTCCGGCCGTGCTGAAAGCGTTCAAATTACCGGTTCTGGTGGAGAGTTCGGTATTTTAGCCGGTCACACTCCACTACTTACTGGTATAGTACCTGGCATGGTGCGCTTGGTTAAACAACACGGTGAAGAAGAAATTATCTTCGTATCTGGTGGTACTTGTGAAGTACAACCGGGTGAAGTTACCGTTCTGGCTGATACTGCAATTCGTGCAGAAGATCTAGATTTAGCCAAAGCGCAAGAAGCCAAAAGACAAGCTGAAGAACTGCTTAACAATTCTGCAACTAATCAAGATGTAGATTATGTTCAAGTAGCTGTTCAGCTGGCTGATGCTATTGCTCAACTTCGCGTGCTTAAATTGGTTAAAAAATTCAATTAGTTTGAATTTTTAATTGAACACGTTCAGTTGTCAAAAAGCGACCTTAGGGTCGCTTTTTTTTATGTCTTTAATACACACTGCATATTGTTAAATTTAATAATTCCCTATAACCTGAGCATACTATTTATATTTTCAATGTCATCATTCAGATAAGAGCCCATTATGCCTATTAGTGTTGTTATTCTTGCCGCTGGTAAAGGAACGCGTATGCGTTCAGATCTCCCTAAAGTTCTTCACCCTATCGCTAAAAAACCAATGGTTCAACATGTTATTGATACCGTCAAACAGTTAGATGTTAACGATATCCACTTAGTCTATGGCCATGGTGCAGAATTACTCAAATCGCGGATCAAAGATGACAAATTAGATTGGGTGCTGCAAGCCGAGCAATTAGGTACAGGGCATGCAGTACAGCAGGCTGCAGATCAATTTAAAGCAGATGAACAGATATTGATATTGTATGGCGATGTGCCATTAATTAGCCAAGAAACGCTAACACATTTATGCCAATCTCAGCCTGAAGGTGGTATTGGCTTACTTACTGTGAAATTAGATAATCCGATGGGTTATGGTCGCATTGTCCGTGATGGTGACACGGTTGTCGGTATTGTTGAGCAGAAAGATGCATCAGCAGAACAACTTAAAATTAATGAAGTTAACTCCGGTATTCTCGTTGCTAATGGGGCAGATTTTCAGCACTGGTTATCTCTGTTAGATAATAATAATGCGCAAGGTGAATATTACTTAACGGATGTGATTGCACTTGCGTATAAAGCCGGCCGCACCATTAACGCGGTTCACCCGATTGCAAATATCGAAGTTGAAGGTGTGAATAACCGTATGCAGTTGGCGGAATTAGAACGCGCATACCAACAATTACAAGCATATAAACTCATGGAACAAGGCGTGACTATGCTTGATCCACGCCGCTTTGATTTACGCGGTGAAGTGATTGTTGGTAACGATGTTACCTTTGATATTAATGTGATCATCGAAGGTAAAGTAACGATTGGTCGTGGTGTCACTATCGGTGCTAACTGTATTTTAAAAGATTGTTATATTGGTGATAACTCTGAGATTAAACCAAATTCAATTATCGAATCAGCGACAATCGGTGCTGATTGCAGTGTTGGCCCATTTGCACGTTTACGTCCTAATACAATATTGGAAGACGATGCACATGTAGGTAACTTCGTTGAACTGAAAAAAACAACGTTAGGTAAAGGTTCTAAAGCCGGTCACCTTGCTTATCTTGGTGATAGCATTATTGGTGAAAACGTAAATATTGGTGCGGGTACGATTACTTGTAACTATGATGGGGTAAATAAATTCCAGACGGTTATTGAAGATGGCGCATTCATTGGTTCAGATAGTCAATTGATCGCGCCTGTTACTATTGGTAAAAATGCCACTATTGGTGCCGGCTCTACTATTGCTAGAGATGTCGCTGCTGATGAACTGGTGATCACGCGAGTAAAACAACGTCATATCAAAAATTGGCCAAAACCAACTAAAATTGTAAAGTAAGCGTTAATGTAATTGTCGCTATAAAAAGCAGAGATTTATCTCTGCTTTTTTTGTATTCGTCATTAACTACGCATTACACTGGTGTTGGAATCGGATTACGCTTATGAGTCGTTTTTTTATAGGTATCGATAATTTTAGTTTCAGCTTTAACATCGATGTCTTTCCCTTCTAAGAAATCATCAATCTGATCGTAAGTCACACCGAGTGCCACTTCATCTTCAAGTTGTGGGCGATCTTCTTCTAAATCTGCGGTGGGTATTTTTTGATAAACCTCTTGCGGAGCCCCCAAAGATTCGGCTAGCGCTCTAACTTGACGTTTATTCAAACCAAATAGTGGCGCTAAATCACAAGCCCCATCACCGTGCTTAGTAAAGAAGCCGGAAATATTCTCTGCACTATGATCGGTTCCCGGTACTAAACCACGATATAACCCTGCAATTTCATATTGTGCAATCATGCGCATTCTTGCTTTTACATTACCTTTATTAAAATCTTGGTTGAAGGCGGTGCTTTCTGGTAATCCTGCGGCCTTCACGGATTTGAGTACCTCGGCATGAATACTATCTGCTCCTGACTGAATATTGACTGTGACGGATGTTTTCGGATTAATAAAGTGCAGTGCTTTTTGAGCATCATCTTCATCCGCCTGTACTGAGTAAGGTAAGCGCACGGCAATAAAATTATAATCATCATTACTGTGTTCAGTATTAAGCTCTTCAATCGCCAGTTGGCATAGTCGGCCACAAGTTGATGAATCAACACCACCACTTATACCTAATACTAAACTTTTTAATCCTGAGTTAGTTAATTGCTGCTTGATAAAGTTAATGCGACTACGGATCTCATCGGCGATATCGATACTTGGTTTAACTTTCATCTCTGCGATAATTTGTTTTTTAAGTTCAGTCATGGGTCTATCTCCTTGGTTAAGGTTATTGTATCGCGATAAATGGACATTACTAGTTACCTAGCATCGTAAATACTGACTTTTAAATGAGCTGAACCGCTATGTTGGGGTATTTACATACGATTAAGAGTGAAAAAAAACGGTTCTGTACTAAATCCATACAGAGCTTGTTGTTTGTGAGGTTATTTACTAATAACGCTTGCCTATGTGATCGAATTCTCTATAATCCATCCCACTGACACGGCAACAGCCGTTCAGTATGCTCTTTAACAATTTATTCAAGCAATCTGTGTGAGCACTTGCAGAGATATAATGACCAAATATTATATCAATGTAATTGTGAACATTAAATTAAATCGAAAGGTTTGGTTTTATAAACAACAAACTTCGGTTTGTTGTTGAAGTACAGAATTCATTGAGCCGACTTAATTGCTTAGGCAATTAGTCAAAAACTTTTAATTGAAGAGTTTGATCATGGCTCAGATTGAACGCTGGCGGTAGGCTTAACACATGCAAGTCGAGCGGAAACGAAGAATAGCTTGCTATTCTGGCGTCGAGCGGCGGACGGGTGAGTAATGCTTGGGAATCTGCCTAGTCGAGGGGGACAACAGTTGGAAACGACTGCTAATACCGCATACGACCTACGGGTGAAAGGGGGCCTCTTCTTGAAAGCTCTCGCGACTAGATGAGCCCAAGTGGGATTAGCTTGTTGGTGAGGTAAGAGCTCACCAAGGCGACGATCCCTAGCTGGTCTGAGAGGATGATCAGCCACACTGGAACTGAGACACGGTCCAGACTCCTACGGGAGGCAGCAGTGGGGAATATTGCACAATGGAGGAAACTCTGATGCAGCCATACCGCGTGTATGAAGAAGGCCTTAGGGTTGTAAAGTACTTTCAGCGAGGAGGAAAGGTGGTAAATTAATACTTTGCTACTGTGACGTTACTCGCAGAAGAAGCACCGGCTAACTCCGTGCCAGCAGCCGCGGTAATACGGAGGGTGCAAGCGTTAATCGGAATTACTGGGCGTAAAGCGCATGCAGGCGGTTTGTTAAGCGAGATGTGAAAGCCCCGGGCTCAACCTGGGAACTGCATTTCGAACTGGCAAACTAGAGTTCTTGAGAGGGTGGTAGAATTTCAGGTGTAGCGGTGAAATGCGTAGAGATCTGAAGGAATACCAGTG